>JARGNI010000036.1 GCA_029213195.1 Verrucomicrobiales bacterium | reverse complement strand
GCCTTCTCTCAGCTTTTCGGCTCGGGTGTCATTTATTTTGGCTCAATTCGGGCTCTTGCGACCCCCGCTACATTGTCTTGACATTCCTTCTCATGGAAGCGGAAGATGCCATCCCGCACGTGCGGGACCGACCTTCGAAGATCAAGTTCCGGAACCCTTTTCCACCCCCATGAAATTTAAATCCTTCCTCATTTCTCTTCTCTCCGTTGTCGCAATGCTAGCCTGCAGTGCCAATGCTGAGACTCCCAACGTCGTGGTTTTCCTCGTCGATGACCTTGGCTTCATGGACATTGGCGCGAACAATCCGGATTGTTTCTACGAGACTCCCAACATCGACCGGCTCGCCAAGTCGGGGATGCGGTTTACCGATGGCTATGCAGCGAATCCCGTCTGCTCACCGACCCGCTATAGCCTGATGACCGGGAAGTACCCGACCCGGGTTCGGGCGACGAATTTCTTCTCCGGGAAACGGGGTGGGAAGTTCAACCCGGCACCGTTGAACGACGAGATGCCGCTCGAGGAGATCACGATCGCGGAAGCCCTCAAGTCGAAAGGATACGCGACCTTCTTTGCCGGAAAATGGCATCTCGGAGGCAGCGAGGAATTCTATCCACAGAACCAGGGATTTGACATCAACATCGGAGGGCACTCCCGTGGTGGTCCCTACACCGGGAAGAAGTATTTCGCCCCCTTCCAGAATCCCCAGATGGAAGTGGAGAGCCCCGATGGGGAGCATCTTCCGGCACGGTTGGCCCGCGACACGGCGAGCTTTATCGAATCGAACAAGGAGCAACCTTTCCTCGCCTACCTTTCGTTCTACTCTGTCCACACGCCCCTGATCGGACGGCCTGACCTGGTCAAAAAATACAAGGCCAAGGCCGCAGAGATCAATGGGCCGGAATTTGCCGATGAAGAGCAGATCTTTGGCGACAAGCCGCGAAAGGTCAGGATCCTGCAAAAGCATGCCGTCTACGCCGCGATGGTCGAAGCGATGGACGAAGCGGTCGGGACGGTTCTGGATCAGTTGGAAAAATCCGGAGTCGCGGACCATACCATCGTGGTCTTCACCTCGGACAATGGCGGGCTCTCCACTTCGGAGGGTTCTCCAACGAGCAATCTACCGCTGCGAGGTGGCAAGGGATGGGTCTATGAAGGCGGTATTCGCGAACCGTGGATCATTCGCTATCCCGGGGTCACCGAACCCGGATCGGAGAGTGGCGAACCGATCTGCTCCATCGATCTCTTTCCCACCGTCGCCGCCGCCGCCGGAATTTCGGTCGATCATCTGGTCGACGGCATCGACCTGACTCCTGCGCTGAAGGGAGAGAAGCTCGATCGCAAGTCCCTCTACTGGCACTACCCCCACTACAGCAACCAGGGCGGGATTCCCGGTGGCGCGATTCGCGAAGGCAACTACAAGCTCTTCGAACGCTACGAGGATGGACGAGTCCATCTCTACGATCTCGAGAAGGATCCCGGGGAACGGAATGACCTCGCAGAGCAAAATCCGGACCTCGTCAAGGAGATGAGAAGCCGACTCCACGAGTGGTATAAAGAAGTCGACGCCCAGTTTCTCCAGGAGAAAGATGGGAAGATGCCCTGGCGGCCTGGAGCGGAGTGAGCCGGGGCTCGATAACCGAAATACCCAGGGATCCAAGCTCGAAGGAGGGTCGAATAACGAATCTACCTGAGCGGGCGGATTTGTGAAAATGGAACCAGTTTGGTTCTTCGATCTTCGTCGCTTTCCCCCATTTTCCTCGCGATGAGTCCGAGGACTTGTTAAGAAATCCTCTTTTCGCACGTCTCAATACGTGGAACCCCATACCCTTTTATGAAAACAAACCCATTCACACTCACTTTTTCGCTCATCCTCGGATGCCTGATTACCACTGCGGCTACTGCCGACGAAGTCGCCACCGAGGGCGCCGAGGTCGGGAAGTGGACGATGGACTACGATGCCGCGGTGAAGCTCGCTACGGAGAAGAAAGTTCCCATCATGATGAACTTCACGGGCTCGGATTGGTGCGGCTGGTGCAAGTTGATGGATAAGACGGTCTTTGCCGGGGAAGAATGGAAGTCCTTTGCGGCAGAGAATGTCGTTCTCGTGACGATTGATTTCCCCCAGGACAAATCGATCGTCCCTGAGAAGTTCGTTGGCCAGAACGAGGAGCTGAAAAACAAATTCGGAGTGCGCGGCTACCCGACGTACGTCGTGCTCGACAGCGATGGAGAAACGAAGATCGGTCAGCTCGGTGCGGGGAAAGGCAAAACCCCGGAGTCATTTGTGAAGGAGTTCAAACGAGTCGTCCTGACGAGTCCTGCCGGGATCGAGGCGTATGCCAAGGCGAATCCTGAGAAAGCGGACGCCTTCAAGGCAGCGATCCAAGAGCTCGAAGGGGTAAAGCAGGAACTGGACGACTGGATCGCGACGAAGCCGCAGCGGAACGAAGAAAACACCAAGATTTTCGAAGGATTCAAAGAGCGGATCGAAGCGGCTTCCGCAAAGCTGGACGAATTCGAGTAGGGTAGCCCGATAGGGCGGAAACACCTGTGAGGAGCAGGGTTTCGCGAGTGCGGCCGCGGGAATAAGGCGGCCCGTTCTCGCTCGCTCGATTCAGCTCAGCGAACAAGCTCGCGACACTCGTGGCGGAGCCATTCCACCTCGGGCTCCTCGAGATGGGGTGTCAACCGTTCCAGCACCTCGCGATGGTAGTCGTTGAGCCAGTTCAGTTCGTCATCCGTGAGTAGGTCCAGATCGAACAGATCCGGATTGAAGGGACAGAAGGTCAGGTTTTCGAACTGGTAGAAATCGCCGAAGGCGTTCGACTCCGCGTCGATGGTGAAGACCATGTTCTCGAGCCGGATTCCGTACTCGTCGGGTCGATAGATTCCGGGCTCGACCGTGCTGACCATGCCTTTCTCCATTTTCTCGGCGGAAATCCCCGAGATATTCTGGGGTCCCTCGTGCACTTCGAGACCAAAGCCTACGCCGTGACCGGTGCCATGCTTGTAGGTGCGTCCATGCTGCCACATCGGCTCCCGGCAAATCCCATCGAGTTGCGCCCCGGTCGTGCCTTGGGGAAACTTCGCCCGCATCAGCTTCAAGAAGGATTTGAAGACCAGGGTGTAATCTGTCTTGTGCCCGGCGTGAATCTTCCCCATCGGGATGACTCGCGTCGTGTCGGTTGTTCCGGATAAAAAGGTTCCTCCCGAGTCGATCAGGAGGACACCTTCCGGGTGAATTTCGACATCGTTTTCCTCGGTGACGGTGTAGTGATTGAGCGCGCCGGTGCCATTGTATCCGACGATGGACTCGAAGCTCACGTGAGCGAAATCATCTTCCCGCGCCCGCATCTCTTCGAGCTTCTGGTAGACTGTCCATTCGGAGAGTGGGGCCCCGGTGCGGAGCTGGTCGTAGATCCACACATAGGTTTTGACGAGAGCGGCTCCATCCCTCACCAGGCACTCGCGAAGATGCTTCATCTCGGTCGCATTCTTGCGTCCTTTCAGATCCGTCACGATGGCGCGGCCGCGATTCACCCGAGTATGGGAGAGTTTCTGGTAAAGGGCCTGGTTCAGGTAGAAGGGAACGATCAGAACGCGAGCTTCCTCGTCCAGGGCGCCGACGGTATCACCAACGGTTTCGTAGTCACAGAGGGTCACTCCAGCCTGCTCAAGCGCATCGCGATGCTCCGTGGTTACTTTGTCAGGATCAATGAAGAAGCGGACGTCCTCGAGGGTGACGAGGGTATAGCAAAAGGTCGTGGTACGGTTCGTGACATCGGTGCCCTTGAAGTTCAGCAGCCACGCCGATTCATCGGTTCGACCGAGAAGGTAGGTATCGACCTGTTGCTCCCGCATCTTCTCGCGCACCTGCTCGATCTTGTCGGCGACCCCGACGCCTGCAAAATCAACTGGTACGGGATAGATCTGTCCCTTTGGAGCTGCCGGTCGATCCTCCCAGATCTCATCGAGAAAGGGGCGGTCGGTTGCGATTTCGATTCCGTTCCCTTTCAGGGCTTCAGACCAGGTTTCGACATTGAGAACCGAAACTTCCTCGCCCATCACGGCGACGGACCGTCCTTCGTCCAATTCGCTGGCGAGCCACTCTTCCAGCTTCGGAACGTCGGGCTCGTTCATCCGGAAAAGCTCGATGCCGGTCTCCTCCACGGCCATCTCTGCGATCAGGAAGTAGCGGGAGTCGGTCCACAAACCAGCCTTGTCGGTGGTCACGACCACGGTTCCGTTCGAACCGTGAAACCCGGTGATCCATTCGCGCCCCATCCAGCGCTCCGCCGAGTATTCATTCGTGTGGGGATCGGAGTTCGCAAGGATGGCCGCTGCCATATCGTTCCTTTCCATCCACCGCCGGAGTGCGGCGACGCGTTCGCGAACGGTTTGCTTGGGGTCTTCGCCTTGGTTGAGCATGGTTTTCTCTACGAGTGAATATCCGAGTTCGCCAGCTCAGAATGGCGTTTCGGCAGGAGGAGAGCGCGTTTGGCTCGGAACCTTTGCAGGTCCCGCTACAAGAGGAGTTCGTAGCGGAAGATTCAGATCTTCCGATCGTCTGGGGAGAAATCGTCCGTCAAAGCTACAGCCCGCCCAGCTTCACTCGCGCCAGCTTCATGATGCGGCCGTCGATGTTCCAATCCTGCACGAAGAGATCGCCGTTCTTGTCCCAGTAGGAACCGTGGGTCCCGCTGAAGACGCCTTCGATCCAGTCTTCCTGCTTTACCCCGTGGGCACCGCGTGTCTTGGGATTCGGGTTGTGTCCGAGAACGGCCATGATGGTGTTGCTCTTGTCGAGAATGACAACGCGACCGTGGAGGTCGGGAACGGAGACGTAGTCACCCTGGATCGACACGGAGGTCGGCATGCCCAGTCCGGTGATCACCACCTCGATGAACTCGCCTTCGAGGCTGTAGTGAAGCAGGCGTCCCTTCGGCTTGTGATTCCGATCACAGATGAGAAGGCGCGGGGGATCGTATCGGTTGTCGATCGTCATGCCATGGGCGGTGTTGAACTGCTTCAACTCATTTCCCTTTTCTCCGAAGTGGCTCAGGTATTTCCCGGTCTTGTCGAAGCGAAAGATGACGTTGCTCGCGTAGCCGTCTGCCAGGTAGATGTCTCCGTTCGGAGCTACCGTAATCGCCGTGGGGCTGAACTTCGCGAGGGGGTTGAGCCGGGAGGCTTTCGGAAAAGGAAGTCGCAGCACGACTTCGCCATTGTCGGCGCGAAACTTGATCCCCTCGCGGTTCTTGTTTCGGGCACCGTAGATATACTCGACGCCTTCTTCCTCGCGGATCTCGATATCATGCAGGCTGGAGTGATCTTCGGTCACGAATTCTCGAAGAACCTTTCCATCGGGCGAAAAGACGACGACGCCCTTGTTTGCACTGACATAGACATTTCCCGCCTTGTCGATGACCACGCCACCGTGGGTCGCTCCAAGAACCGATTTCCCATCGTCTCCCAACCCCCAACCAGGGACGGTGTCGAAGGTCATGAGGCCGGCCCCCATTCGTACAGGCTGGGTTTCGGCGTGTGCGGACAAGGGGACCACGGCAGCGAGCGCGAGGAGGAGGAACGATAGGATTTTCATACGAATGGGAAGATTTGGGGATTCTTGAGATGACGCTGAGTGATTCAACTGGGAAAGAGCCTAGAGAGCCCGGCAGTTCCTGGGCAAGAGCGAAATCGAACCTGACCCCGGCAGAAATGGGGAGAAATGGCTGCCGTTGAGCAGGCTGCTGCGGGTTCAATTCGACCCGGGCTCGAGAGTTTTGTCGCGATTCGATGTAGAGGTTCAGAAGTGGCCTTCGATTGCATCCGTGAGTTGCGATACATGTCCATCAAAGATCTGCTTGCCGCTGGCGTCGAAGATCCGCGCATGCGGTAGCGTACCGATTCGGAAAGTTTTTGGAGCCTTGAAACTCCGATAGATGGCAAATTCCACGCCTTGCTTGCGGCAAAATTCGCGGATCTGATCGGCATCCCCCGTGGCGGCATGAATGCCGATCATGATGAGCCCTTCGTTGCGCAGTTTCTTCTGGAGCTCGCCCAATTTCGGCAAGGTCTGCAGGCACGGCGCACATCGCATACCCCAGAAATAGAGCACCGTCAGTTTGCCATCGGACTCCGAAAGATCGATGGCGGGACCGCAAACGTGGTCCTGCAGGCTGATGTCCCCGAGCTTCAGACTCGTCTCTCGTACTTCAAGTCTTTGCGGGTCGGCCCCAATCGCCGTAACGGAGAGCGCCGCACACATCATGAGGATGATCGTTTGCAGACCCGTTTTCCCTTTGTCGAATAGGGCTCGCTGCGAATGGCACACAGGGGCTTCGGCGGATTCTTCCATGCTGCCTGCGTTTACGGTAGGGGTTACTCGCGAGCGGATGACATCCCCAGCGCGAGCGGTAGTGGGGGTCAGGGCAAAAATTTTGCAATCCGATCTTTCACGTCTTCGCTGAATCGACGGATCGCATCGGTCGTGAACTCGATGGGATCGAGGGAGGGATCCTGCACCAGCGGGGTGAGGTCCACCGCAAAGGAGAGCTGGTCGGCTTCGTCGGTGGCATGGCTTTCGAAAAAGGTCGCGTTGGCCCGTCGCCGACCCAGGGTCGCGAGGTCGTAGCGTTTGCCACCCGCAATCTGCGAATCAAAAACCCCGTTGAGAGCCATGGCCAGGTTCTCGTGCGCCGACACGTCGAGGACGACTTTCTCCGAGTCATTCATCCAGTCGAGACCACGCCAGACTTCACAACCGAGCACTTTTTCGGGGCGATCCGATTCGGGCAGTGATCGCATCGCCTGGATTGCGGCCAGGGTCACGGCGATGTGGGTGTCGTGTTTGTCGGCAAGGTTGTGAGTGTAGACGACCTTTGGGCGACAAATCTGGAGGAGGGCTTCCAATTCCTCTGCGAGCGCATCATTCGCAGGGTCCTTGATCTCGCGGCTAGGATGGGCGAGCTGCCACATCGCGGCGAAATGGCCCACCTGGGCGGCATCGTTCTGTTCCTGAATGCGGACGCGTTTCATCTCTTCGTCACTCATCTCGGCATAGGGGCCGGAACGCGGGCTGCCTCCTCCGTCCGTACAGGTGATCCCGCCGAACCATTCCGTTTTGCTGTGGTAGCAATTCAGAATGCCATGGAAGGCCATGAACTCGAGATCGTCCTGGTGTGCGCCGATGCCGAGATGGGTGACACGGGAAAAAGCCTCCGGTTCCGGAGCCGAATCGGGAACGAAAACCTGGGCGGCAGATTGATGATATTTCATGGAATGGCTGGGAGACTCGCTGCGGCGACGGCCTGGCCATGGCGTTTTTCTTTCTCGCCGGGTGTCCGAAACTGAATCGATTCGAACAGCGCAGGGAACTCGGTTTCGAGGACATGTTTGGCTTCGCGTAAGAGGATGTCGCCGCCGGTGCCGGAGGTCACCCTGCCGAGAGCGAGCACCTGCTTGATTTCATAGAAGTCGGCGTAGTGGGCCACGGCGTACCCGAAATAGCGTCCAATCGATTCGAAGATCTGCTCGCTGGTCCGGTCGCCGGACTCGGCCCGTTTCTGCACTTCCTTGAGCCGATCCGGAAAGCCCATCTCGGTCGGGAAATCGAATCCGATCTCCGGCGTCGCCAGTCGTGCGACGCCCTGTTGACAAAGATACTGTGCACCGACACCGACACCGCCGGACCATTCGTCGGCGGGTGCGTTTTCCCGGTAGTCCAGCGGAGCAAAGGCGAGTTCGTTCAGCCAGGAGGTGATGTTTCCTCCCGGGGTCACATAGCCGACGGCTTCGCTGGTTCCCATCGCCACGCCGAGTACGCCGGTGTCGCCGCTGGCCATCGAACCGGCCAGTGCGGTGACCTCACCGTCGTTGACGATTTCGAAGGGGACTCCGCCCCACTTTTCCTGGACCTTGAAAAACAATCGTCTCACTTCCTTGTCGAAGACATCGTCTGGAACCCCGCGAAAGAGGGATCCGACCCGTGCCTCGTTGTTCACATAAATCCCTGCCGCACTTCCTCCGATCGCATCAACACGCGGAAGATGCTCGGCGGCTCGCTCGAGGCTGTGTTGAATACCATCGAGATGATACTGCGGGTCGCTTTGGAAATAGGGATCCCAGACCACTTCCTCGGAAAAGACGACTTCTCCGTCGATCACGGCCGCACATTTCCGATCACTGCCTCCGAGGTCGAATCCGATACGGCAACCGTCGAGATGGCCACCGAGGGAGATCACTGATTCGTTCTCCGAGGGCAACTCATCGACAGTATCGACGACGACGATTTCAAACGGCTGCCGGTAGGCTTTTTTGCCCATGAATTCAGAATCGAAGGCCAGTGTGCCCCCGGGCTGATACAATTCCGCAACCTCGCGGGAGAGTTCGGGATCTCCGCCGAGGTGGACCCGGAATCCTCCCCGCTGCCAGAGCAGGAATTTCACGAGCCGTTCTACGTAGCGAAAATTCAAACCCTCCGATCCCGCGTTTTGCGCGGGGAGGAGCTTAGTCTCGTAGACCGAGATGCTACCGTCCGGTTGTTCCAGTGCGATGCCAAAGGGGCGGCCGTCCGATCCGGAATCTTCTACCATCTTTCGAAAGGCCCGATTCCAGAGCGCTGCAGGAACAAAACGGGAATCCAGGGGGGGAGGACATTGAGGGCAAAGGTTCATTTTGAGGGGCTTGGGGAGAAAAGAATTTTGAGAACGGAAGATCGACTCAATTTCCTGGGGATCGAAAACTGCCCTCTTTTATAGATCTTTTCGGCACCGCATCAACTGGCGAGAGAGCGGACCATGTCATACGGCATTCGCGGGTCGCCAACGGCAGAATGAAGACTTGGGTAGGATCGTTACCCCTCCGGCGTCACCTCATCCCGATACGCGTTCACCTTCTTTACCGCCTCGCCCAGGCCCGGGCGAACGGACATTCCTTCTCCGAAGAATCCCTGCTTGACCCCGGGGTTTCCAAATCCCTTGGGCGTGTCGACGGGATTGCACCAGAAGACACCGATGATGTAGTCGGTGTCCAGCGCAGAGCGAACGTAGTCGTAATACTGCTTTCCGGCTTCCACGGAGTCGGCAGCGGGTTTCCAACTCCGAACGTCCTTGTCACCATCTTTGAAGCGCACCGCATAGTCACAGAGAAGGATGGGCTTGCCGGTGAGTTGATGAATCTCCTCGTATTTTGCCTTGGGGAAGGTGCCTTGAAAAGGCGGCTGAATTGCGATCGCATCGACATAGGGCAGCATTTCTTCAAGGACGACGGGCTCGATCGTGTTGAAGGCGAAACGATCGCCGAAGATGAGTTGGTCGGGAGCGAATTTGCGATTGGCTTCTCCGACAACGCGGAAGTATTCCCGGGCAATGATGCGGAGAAAGGCGAGGTCTCGAGCGGTGTCGTCGTCTCCTTCCCAGGAACTCAGAAAGGTCTCGTAAGCTTCTCGTCCTGGAGCCTTCTTCGGAAGGCGGCGGATGAACTCGACCCAGTTCGTTCCTGAAGAATTCTCCAGTGGCCAGGCTCCGAGATCGGTCCAGGTGTAGCCGATGCAGTTGGGATTGTTCCGGCTCTTCGTACAGGAGAATTTGACCCCGGCTTCGAGGCGTTTTTGCTGCACAGGATCGAAGATGTCGACAAAGGTGACCCCGTTCTTGCCGCGGTAGGTGGAACTGTTGACGAGATGATTCCAGCTCTCGATGTAGGGCATGTCCTGTCGAAGCTCGGGTGGGCAACCATAGCCGTAGGCATTGAACCCCAGTTCTTTGCAGGCCTTGGAAAACTGATCGAAGTCGAGGCCCGCCTGTCGGTTTCCGGCATGGGTGATGCCATGGGGAAAGAAAGGCTTTCCGTCGGGTCCGACGAGCCAGTCTCGGTTCTCGATCTGGGTGAGGGTGATGTATTTTTCGTCTTCGCACCGGGCCTCCTGCTGGGTAGCGGAGGTGCAGAGGAGAAGAATGGGCAGTAGGACGAGTAAAGGCTTCATAATCAGGAGAGGGCAAAATGGGTTCAGCTGGCGATCTTGTAGATTTCTTCAGCGCATTGTTTCAGCGCTTCCCTGAGCTCGATGTAGGGTTCTCCAAAGCTGTCGAGGAGGCCGGAATGTTGACGGTCCTGCTTTCGGCGGATGAGATTGGTTGCGTCGATGAGGCCGCAGTAGTGCCAGCCGACAAACTCGGGACGGGCGAACGCCGCGCGGAAGAACTCCTCAGTCCACTCGACTCGCTGTGCCAGGGAGTCGGCTACCGGACCAAAAGGGCGAGGCATCGTCTCGGTGACCATGGTGAAGGCGGAGTCACCGTTCACGACTGGTAGATCGGCGACCTTTTTCCATCGATCGAGGCCGGGTGCCTGCACTTCGTAGCGGGCATACATCTGGTAGAATAGGGCGTCGGTGTACTGCGCTGTAACTGGCAGAACGGTATCGAGCGAGTCGGTATTGGCATTGAGCTTGTCGCCAAAAAAGAGGTGATTGGGATCGTATCGATGAATCGCATCTCTGGCTGTCTCGTAGTATTTTGCAACGCAGGCCTGGAGGAACACGATGTTGTCGCGGGTTTCGTTGGCGTTGGATAGATCGGTATCGGGACGCCAATCGGCGGCGCTGGCAAGGGCGTCGAAGGAGTCGAAGCGGGTGGCGTAGGTCGAATTAAATCCTTCGATATTGTTTTGATAGAGCTCTCTCACGGTTTCCACATAGGCCTTCTTGCCGGGAGCTTCGGATCCGAGATTGCGGAGACGACGTGGCCACCCGATGCGGGAACCTCGTCGAGCTCCTCCGATCACGTCGGTCCGTTCACGCAGGTCTTCCTCGGTGAAGAGCGTGCAATCGGTCATGGAATACCCAAGTAGAAAAGGGTCGTTCCGAAGTGGCTCGGCGAACTCTTTGGCGAGGCTGTTGCAGTGGGTGGAGAATGTTTGGGCAAAGATGTCGACGAAATTCTCATCGGGTATGTCGGATTTCCAGTGAGGAGTCTCGACGAACTTGATAGGCTGCATGTAGGGCAGCACTGGTTTGGGCTGGTTGGTGATCCGGAGCGCGTTGTGAACTCCGACCGTGTTGAATCCATAGTCCTGGCAGGTCTCTTCGAACCAGTCACGTAGCGCGGGGTAGAACTGAGAATTGTCGGCCAGGTCTTTCATCCCGAGTTTCTTCTGCCAGGCCTGCTTATTGAAAGGCTGGCGGAAAAGATCGGGATAGAGGTGGTTGACGCCAAAAGTGAAGAACGCGTTTCCTTCCGGGGTGACGAGCCACCAACGGTCCGACTTCTCCGTGCGGAAAAAGCCGGTTGCTTCGAACTTTTTTTCGGTCCAACCGCCGTAGGTATCGCGCTGATCAGCTGTGGCGCCGAGGAGTCGGGTTGCCCCAAGGAGTCCACCCCCTCCGAATGCGGTCGCGGCGAGGCTGGACTGGAACTGTCTTCGATTCATAAGAGGTTTGTATCAGTCGAGCTGCGGGAAAAGAGTTTCCTCTATTTGCCGAAGGTGACGGTATGCGGCCAGCCGGGGACTTCGACATCGATGGGAACTCGTTCTTCGTTCATGGGGTGAAACTGCAGTTCGATGCTCTTCGTCTCCGTATCGAAGAGGATGATGCCATATCCGTTGAGCCCGTTGCCGGCTCCATACATGGTGACCTTGTTTCCGAACCGGTCGTGGAATTCCCCGGTGTTTTCGGGAGCACCACGCTCACGGTTCTCGCCCGGTTCGAGAGGCTCCCATTTCCGGCTCGCGCGGGAGGAAAAGGAGGGCAGGGAGTAGGTCACGGGACCATCATCGAAGTTCTCGACACCATGGCGACCCAGGGTTCCGAGATGAACATCGCCGTGAAGCATGACGACGGGAGCGTCGCCGATCGCTTTCAAAGCCCGGTTTCTCCCCGATTGGGGCCAGGCGTTGGAATCCGTGTCCGCAGAAGTTGGGGAGTACATCGCGACATGCACCCAGGGACTCTGCGATAGAACTGCCCCGACAGTGTCGGCCTGCTTTAGCTCGTCTGCCCAGTTCTTGAGGAAGGCTTCCTGCTCTGCGCCAAGGAGTTGAAGATCGGGACGATCCAGTTGGGTGCAGTCGTACTCCGGATCGAGAACAACTTCGATCTCGAAATCGGTCTTGCGGGGGTTGGGCCACTGGAATCCGGGAGGAGCGATGAGCTCGGTGATGACTTCGGAGGGAGCACTCTTGAATTTCCGGTCTTCGAGGATCGCAAAGTGGACTCCGCCATATTCGAGCGCGGTGTAGTAGGCGAGGACTCCGTCCCCATGAGGACCCGGATGGACCGGGTCGGGGAGATTGCCGGTTTGCGTGAACTCCGCGGCATTGACCCAGTCGGGATGAGTCGGGTAACCGCCGGTGGTGCGATCGCCTTTCATGACGACGCCTCCTCGGCCCCAGAGATCGTTGGCGAAGACATCGTGATCGTCGGTGATCATGATCGTGGGTCGATCTCTCATCAGCTCGCGAAAGGCTTCCCCGAATTTGCGATACTTCTCGAGATAGTTCTTCATTCCCTTCGGGACTTCCTCGGCGGTTCTGGCTTGGAACATGGGGCTCCCGTAGTCGTTCTCGTAGATCTGATCGCCAGAGAAAAAGACGAGATCAGGATCGTGCGCGATCAGTTCCTCGATCGCTTCCTTCCAGGGCCACGCGATGTCTTTGTGGCAGGAAAGGCCGGCCAGTTTCAGCACAGATCCTTTTTTCGGTTCGGCACGGAAGGTTCCCTCCCAGCCGGAGTTCCCGCAGACAACGCGGAAGAGTTTCTGTTCGTAGCGAGGCCACGAATCGATGGTGAACAGCGAAGTCGAGGTGAGAGAATCAACCACTTCCGATCCGGCTTCTGCCCACTCGCTCCCTTCATCGTTTCGCAGCCAGAGTGTCACTGTCTCGGGATCTCCAGCGGTCGGGGCTGTGGGATCGACATCGAGATGAACGAGTAGCTTCATCTTGCCCTGGTGCTGACAATACTGCGTCCAGAGGATTTCGGCAGCGTTGGCCTGGAAGATCGAGAGGCCCAGGCAGAAAAGGAAGATGGGGAGGTGGAGTCCGGCAGTTCTCATCGCTTCATTGTAGGGCGAAGCATGGTTTCCACCAGCTCAGAAAGTGTCGGGGGCGGTTTCCTATCCTCTCGAGTTCATCTCATTGTGGTCGGGCAGTCGCCGAGGCATCCGACCCGTCGGTTCAACATTTCCTTAAACCAGCTCTGACGCCAGCGCCGAGGACCCGATGATGCCGGCCGTGTTTCCGAAACGGGCCGGAACGATTCGGAGATGATGAAAGCATTCTCCGGTCAGGCTGGCCTGGAGGTTTTTCTTGAGGGGATCAAAAAGAACATCTCCCGCATGGGCGACGCCTCCACCCACGACAATGGCGTCGGGGTTGAGCAGGTAGACCGTGCTCATGAGGCAGGCTCCGAGATACTCCGCGACCTGTTTCCAGATTGCCTTGGCGGTGAGGTCACCGGAGCGTGCAAGAATCGCAATGCCTTCGGGGGTGTGATCGGCAGGAAGTTCTTCTCCACGCTCGGTGTAGGTCGCGGCGGCAAGCTCTTCGATCTGGCGGTTGCCGATGTAGCGCTCCAAGGCTCCGGAGTTTCCGTAGGGGCCTTCGACTCCGTTCAGGTCGATGCTCATCTGCCCGATCTCGCCGGCGGCATAGGTGCTGCCACGATAGAGATCCCCGTTGAGAATGAGACCTCCTCCGACTCCCGTTCCAAGGGTGACGCAAATGACATTGCGGCAGCCCTGTCCGGCCCCGAACTTGTACTCGGCATAGGCCATGCAGTTGGCGTCGTTGTCGAGAATGGTGGGCAACCCGGTTTTCTCGGCGATGAGATCGCGAAGCGGAACGTCGTCCCAGCCTTGGACATTGGTGAGATTGTAGGTCACTCCCTTGGAGAAATCGACAGCACCAGGGACGCCAATACCGATGGCCTGGATCCCGGGGTAGTCGCTGCGAATCTCGACGACATGGTCGACGATGACCTTGATGAGAGGATCCGGTCCGACGAATTCCTGGGTCGGGATACGGTGGATATCGGTGAGGAGCTCGGAGCCCTCGACGACAGCCAGTTTCACGGAGGTGCCTCCGAAATCAATTCCGATCACTTGGGGATTGTCCATCAGGAAAAGTTGAGGAGAGCGACTCGTCGCAGCCCCTCCATGGTGAGGTAAGGTTCGACCGAGGAGATCTCCTCGAATTTGTCCGCTAGCAAAGCCGCATATCCCCCGGTCGCAATCACTTTTGCGGGAGATTCGAGCTCGGATTCGATCTGGGAGAGAATCTCGCGGACGAGGCCTCGGTAGCCATGGAAAGCGCCGGATTGCATCGCGTGTTCGGTCGACTTTCCAATCGCGGAATCCGGATGGACGATCTCGATCTCGGGAAGCAACGCGGTTCGCTGATGCAGGTAGTGACGCATCGCGTCGAGACCGGGAGCAATGACTCCGCCGACATAGGCGGGACGGGGGTCGATGATGTCAAAGGTGACCGCGGTCCCAAAGTCGACGACAATGATGGGTCGGCCTTCGCATCGGTCGGCAACCGCCGCGGCGTTGGCGAGTCGGTCGGCTCCGATCATGGTGGGGTCGGGAAAATCAATTTCGATACCGAGGGGGATCTCGGGAGAGATTTCGAGGAGGGGAATTCCGGCCTGGGAATCGCGGAGAGAGGGTTGGTCACGGGGAACCACCGAGGCCATCATCACCTGACCGTAGTTCCATCCTTCGAGAAGCGACTGAACCGAGTCGGCCGAAACATCTTCGGACAGAATGGAACGATGGTCCCGCACCGAGGAGCGATCCGCGAGGGCGAATTTTGTCCTCGTGTTGTTGTTGTTGATGAGCAGAAAATCCGCCGCCTGATCAGCCATTCCCGGGAATTTTTGCTTCCGTTTTCTCGCCCTGAAAGTCGAGCCAGAGGGTCTTGGCAACGGTGTCCGAAGGATCGGTAGCGAGCCAGTATCGCACTTCGACCTCCGTTGGTTCTTCCGAGGTGATTACCGGTTCGTTTTGAAAGGGGGCGAAGAATCTCGGAACTGTCGCACCGGTGTCCGTCGAGACCTGGAGGGAGCGATCGTTGATGACGATTTTCTCCCCATCGAGCGATCGGGCACGGAGAGTCAGGGCGATGATCTTCCCGCCATCGGTGGGTTCGGTCCGAATGTCTTCGACGATGAGGGCCGGAGGCGCCTCCTCGATTGCGGGTTCCTCCACGACCGGTTCCGGGAGCACCTGGAGTGGTGCAGGTTCCGGCGCCACCTCAGTTTCTGCCCCTGGTTCCGTTTGTACGATTTCTTCGACCGAAGATTCTTCCGAGGAGAAAGCAAAGACGAGGATCGCGATCACGACACCGAGAAGGAGCCAGATTTCGATTCGCTTGAAGAGGACGAGGAAAGGCATGCGAAGTCGCAGGGTTCAGGGTTTGAGGAGAGGAAAGAGTTTCTTGCGGGGCTTTGTCTCGCTCGGCGTTTCGTTTCGATTCGTAGAGGGGCGGCTTGTCGAGTTTCCGGAACCGAGTCCTCCCGAACCCTCTCGGGGATATCGAAGGATGCCATTTCGTTCGAGCTTGTCGAGAAAGCTTTCGAGGTCGCGACGCAACTCGGTGTCCTGGATGAGAGCGCTGGTGAGGCCGCCGCCGTGTTCCACCTCGTTGATGAGAGAATTGAGCGCCTGCAGGGTTTCGCGTAGGTCATCGAGAGAGCCATCGAGCTCGGTGATGACCGGTTCGGCGCGGGAAAGGCTATCCGTGATTTCTCCGACTTCGTCCTGAATGTAGGTGAAGGCTTCGGTCGCACTGGTGGCGGCACCTCGAGTGTCTGCCGTGGCGGCCTCGACTTCGGCGAGGATGGGATCGATACGCCGACTCGCTATCTCGATGCGTTCGCTCGATTTCTGGAGATCGGCGAGAATGCTGCGCACGTTTCCGAGATTCTCCGGATCGAGGACTTCCTCGTCGAAGCGGTCAAAGATCTTGTTGATCGCTTCCACGGAGGCTCCCACTTCGACGAGCACATCACTGGCCTGGTCGAGGGTCTCGACCGCTCCGGTGGCGAGGTCGTCGAGTGACTGGACCCCGCTCCCGGCGGTAAGGCTTTCGCCTTTCTCGTAAAATTCCGTCGCCCGTTTTTCGGGCGGTTCGATCCGGACGAAGGCATCTCCGAGGAGGCCGCTGGTGGACAGGGAGAGTTTCGATCCCTTGGGAATTCGTTGATTCGCTTCGATGAGGAGTTCCACGGAGAGCCGGGAAAAGTCGCTGCTGAGGACCGGTTCGGAGCCAACCTGTCCGATTTCGACACCGCCGAGACGAACGGGAGCCCCGACTCGCAGCCCGGCGGCATCCCGGACAATCAGGTAGAGTGGATAGCTCTCGGCGCTCCTCCCGCTGAATCGACCGAACTGAAAGATCAGTGCGGCGAGCAGAAGAAGTCCGAAGAAAAGAAAAACTCCGACGAGGAGCTCTGTTCTCTGTTTCGCGACCGCCATTTCGAGTCGCTACTATCGAGCCGGAAACGATTCGCGGCAACGGGTTTGCTGGATCTCCGAATTTTGGATGAACCGTCCAATGCTATCCCCCGCCCCCGGAAGCGCGAAGAAAGGAGTCGATCCTCGCATCGCCGGTCTGGTCGAGGCCGGCGAGTGTTCCCTCGTAAATGACCTCGCCCTCGAAAAGAAAAACCACCCGATCGGCCATGATGCGCATCGCGGCGAGATCGTGGGTGACGACGACGGCGGTGAGATCCTGTTCGCGAGTCATCTTGTGGATGAGATGGGCGACAGTTTCCGAGAGAATGGGATCGAGCCCGGCGGTGGGTTCGTCACAGAGCAGGCACTCCGGTTCCATGATGAGGGATCGGGCCAGGGCGACCCGTTTCTTCATCCCGCCGGAAAGTCGGCTCGGCATTTTCTGCGCTTCGTCTTCAAGATCGACTTTTTCGAGGACCGACTGGAGCCGTTTCTCGAGAATTGCAGGATCCCTTTCTCCTAGTTCGAGAAGGGGAAAGAGAATGTTTTCTCCGACGGACAGAGAATCGAAGAGCGCTCCGTCCTGGAAGACGAATCCGATTTTCCGCCGGAGTGGAGTGAGTTCTGATTCGTTGCGACCGGTGAGTTCCTGGGACTGCATTTCGATGGTGCCTCGATCGGGTCGGATGAGACCGTTGAGGTGTTTCAGGAGAACACTCTTCCCAGTGCCGCTTCCCCCGAGAACGACGGTGGTTTGTCCCTCGGGAATCGCGAGGGAGACTCCTTTCAGCACGCGTTTGCCTTCGAAATCCTTGTGGAGATCGGTGAGACGAAAATAGGCGGGTGAATCCGCACTCATAGAAGAGAGACCATGGGGAGCCATTCGTTGAGGAGCAGGGTGAGGAAAAGGTTGGCGATGAGAATGGCGAGGCTGGAATCGACGACCGCTCGAGTCGTCGAGGTTCCGACTCCGACCGCCCCTCCCCGGGTTTCAAGCCCCTGGCGACAGGAAAGGAGAACGATCAATGCTCCGAAAACAGCCCCCTTGACCAGTCCGCTGGCGACGTCGCCGAGCCCCGTCTGGGCAATTACCTGGTCGCGAAACCAGACCTGGGGAACTCCGAAAATTCCTGTCGTGAGGAGATCGGAGGCGACGATGCCGAGGGCGATGGCTTCGGCGACGAGAATGGGCATCGAGATCAGGATCGCGATCATTCGCGGGACGACGAGGTATTCGACTGGGGCGATTCCCATCGAGCGGAGGGCATCGATCTGCTCGGTGACTTTCATCGTCGCGATCTCTGCGGCCATGGCTGCTCCCATCCGACCTGTGACCATGAGTCCGGCCATGACGGGTCCGAGCTCGCGACACATCGCGATGGACACGACCGGTCCCGTTGCCGTGGCCAGTCCGATCTCGCTGAATTTGAAAAAACACTGCGCGGCAAAGACGGCTCCGGTGAAGGCTCCCGTGACCATGACGACGGGCTGCGAGCCAAAGCCGATCGCAACGATCTGCTGTAGCACGAGTCGAAACCGGATGCGTCCCCGAAAAATGCACGAGAGGATCTCCCAGAGCAATCGGGCGACTTGGCCGAGGTAAACCGTCACGCCGAAAAAGATGGCGCCGAGCTTTTGAAAGAGGATCTTCACGCTTCCTCCTTTTGTCGGATCTCCCGAAGCAGGTTGCGGGCGGTGCGATAGTCTTCCCAGGTCTGTCGGATCGCGCCTTTCTCCTCGAAGCGGCGAGCGGAACTCCTCACCGGGGGGGCTGCTGCGAGAGTGGGACCAAGGCGGGTCATCCGATATGAAAAATCGAGATCTTCTCCGACGGTCATCGTTTCGTCGAAGCCTCCCATCGTTTCGAAGACGGATCGCCGGACGAAAATTCCCTGGTCGCCGAGAAAGAGTCCGAGTCGGCGACTGCGCCAATCGGCGAGACGGCAGGTCATTCGCAAGAAAAGCGAATCTGAATCGAATCGTCTCAGAAAACCACCGCCAACGAGTTCGGGACGGTCCGACATCTCTCTTTGCATTCTCTCGAGGGCTTCCGCGGGAACGCGGGTGTCGGCGTGAAGAAACAGGAGAAGTTCTCCTTCCGACTCGGCCGCTCCTCGATTCATCTGGCGAGCGCGTCCGGGTTCCTCGCAACGAATGACCGAGGCCTGCCCCGGGGCGATGTGAGCGAGGGTTTCGTCCGTGCTACCGCCATCGACGACCGAGATGCTTGCGACCGACTCGAGCGAGTGAAGGGTCGAAGCAATCGTGTCAGCCTCATTCAAGGTCGGGAGAATCACGGACAGAGAAAGCACGGAGACAGCAAACACGAAACGGTCGCCGGCTTCAACTGAACTTCCTCACTTGCCCTGGGATCGGGCCAGGTCCTGCGCCGATTGAAACGCGCCTTCCCCGAAGCGTTCCACCAGCCGGTGATAGCGACGTGCCTTTCGCTCGCAGCGTTTCGGGTTTTTCGAATTGCGGCACTCGGCGAGGAGCGCTTTGAGAAATTCGTCGTCACAACGTTTCCGGCAGGCACCGATGGTGTCGTAGCAGGCGTCGTGTTTTCGGCAAGCTTCTCGGAAATCGGCTCCGCGGAAGCCTTGCATCAGGAGGAGGCGGATCGGTCCCCGGACCGAGTCGGGTCCACAAGGGCATTTCTCGAGGAAGGGGCCACGTGGGAGTGGGAACAGTTTCTTTGGGCCAGCCTCGGAAAGGGAGGGAGTGAGGAATAGCAGAAGAACGATGGGAAGAAAGGAGAGGCGGATCATGAGGCTCTGTGGTTGGCTGACACTGCGATGGGAAGACCTACCGCGAAAACGCAAAAGGGGATCATCCAGCCCGTTTTCAGGGCGTGGACAAAGTCATGAGAGCCTCGTTCGGGGAGCAGGGTAATCAAGAGCAATCCAAGGACCCAGCTGAACGTCCACAGGCCGCCACCGATCAGCCAGATTCGTTTGGGAAAGGCAAAATTTTTTCGGTAGCCGATGTAGAGGATGAGAAGGTGGGCCGCCCAGAAAAACCAGAATAGACCGAGGATGAGCACTGCCAATCCTTCCCAGGAAGGTTCGGGCAGGGATCCGGTGAAGAGCATCATCCGCCATGGGTCGAACCAGGTCTTGAGCAGCACCTCGAGGGTGAAGATCGATATTCCGCCCCAGGTCGCGACCCAGAGAATGAGACGCCTCGGCAGGGGAGCACGTTCGGAAAGCAAAGCGACCCAGCCCAGGAAGATTGCCCCGCCCACGGGAACGGCGAGATGAAAATAGGTGATCCACCCCAGCGATTGCCACCCGCGCAACTCGATTTCGAGTCGCCAGAGGAAGGCGAGGAGGAAAGACAGCCCCACGAGACCCAGCAGTGGGGATCGGGTCAGCAGGGCGACAGCGGTTCGGGGAAGGGTCATCGGCAAACCTCACCCAGAGACGGAGGGCGCCACGGGAAACCGCAAACGGCTTTTCGGTCCCGCCCCTCTGCGTGAGGCTCGTTTGTATCAGGCGAAGCCCGAGGAGTCGAACTTCTTCCCGACCTCTAGACGACCTGTCCGCCTTCGGGGACAAACTCATCGCCGTAGTAGAGGCGGTAGCGACCGAGACGGGATCGCAACTTGAGTTCGCTGTCGAAGGCGCGAGACATGCTGAGCGAATTCAACGCCCGACGCTTTTCCCCCTGGGAGATGACTTCGCCCCCCTTGAGGACGAGCGCATGAGTGATCGCGGGAATGATCTCTTCGACATGGTGGGTCACGAGAATGAGAGAACGAAAGGAACCCTTCTCGGTGAGCTCCTCGACAAACTGGAGGAAATGCTCGCGCGCCACGGGATCGAGTCCCGCACAGGGTTCGTCTAGAACGAGAACATCCATGCGGGGCGCCATGAGGGCACGTCCGATGAGGACTCGCTGGCGTTCTCCCTGCGACATCGTCGCCCAGTGTTGATCCCGCAGTTCGGTGCAGTTCACTTTCTCGAGAATCTTCTCGGCGGCCTTGATCTCCTTGGGATCGTCCGTCTTCTGCCAGTAATTGACCATGGCATGACGCCCGGCGAGGACGATCTCGATCGCGGTTTCTCCCTCGTCGATCTGCTGAGAAATGCTGCTGCTGACAAATCCGATCCGCTTTCTCCAGTCATCCCAGCTCTGGGAGGCGGAGTTCACGGCATCTTCGCGGCCCCGCATCGTGACTTCGCCCGAGGTTGGCGTGAGATATCCCATGAGAACGTTGAGCAGCGAGGTCTTGCCCGAGCCGTTTCCACCGAGGATGACCCAGTTCTGACCTCGCTCGACGCGAAGAGAAATACCGTTGAGAATTTTCTTTCCGCTCCGCTGAACGGTCACATCCTCCATTTCGAATACCGGTGCTGCCATATGGCAAGGCTATCCGCCTCCTGACACGTTTTCCACCGAAAATCTGGCCGAGAAATTTCGGGAAACTTAATGATTTTCAACGGTTCAGGGAGCCCATTTTTCGATTTCTCACTCCTCGATTCGGCTTCTTCCCGCTCTTGGAGAAACGCAGACGCGTCCTTGGCGATTCGGTGGATTCATCGCATCCTCCCCGTCTATGTTTCGAGATTTTCCAGGCATCGTTGCGATGAGTCTCCTCCTTCTCCCCGGAGTTTCGGGTGCGGTCGAGAAGAAGATCGATTTCAATCGTGATGTGCGGCCCATCCTTTCGGACAAGTGTTTCCAATGCCACGGGCCTGACGAGGAGACTCGAAAAGCGGATTTGCGGTTGGATCAGCGCGCCTCGGCCCTGGCTGAGCAAGCGATCGTACCGGCGTCTCCGGAGACCAGCGAGGTGATCGCCCGCCTTTTCACCGACGACCCCGACGAAATCATGCCGCCTCCCAAGGTGAAGAAACCGGTCAGTGCCGAGGAGGCGAAAATCCTCCGGCAATGGATCGCCGAAGGGGCCGAATACAAGGGGCACTGGTCCTTCGAACCGATTGCGAAAGAGGGCGTTCCCGAGGTCGAGCAGAAGGGCTGGGTCCGAAATGGGATCGATTCCTTTGTTCTCGCCGACCTGGAGCAAATGGGGATTGCGCCCTCTCCGGAAGCCGTTCCCGAAATCCTGATCCGGCGCATGTCGCTCGATCTCACCGGGTTGCTCCCCCAGCCGGAACGGGTCATTTCTTTTGTGTCTGCCTACTCTGAGGATTCCGATGTCGCCATCGACGAGCTCGCCGACGAGTTGCTCGCTTCGAAGCACTACGGAGAGCGATGGGGAAGACACTGGCTCGACCAGGCGCGCTACGCCGATTCCAACGGGTATACGATCGATGGCGAGCGGGTCATGTGGCCCTACCGCGACTGGGTGATCCGCGCGCTGAACGAAGACAAGCCCTTCGATCAATTCACAATCGAACAACTCGCGGGAGATCTCCTCGAAAACCCGACGAAGGCGCAGCTCGTCGCTTCCGGATTTCACCGAAACACGCTCATCAACCAGGAAGGCGGAACCGATGACGAGCAGTTTCGAAACGAGGAGGTCGTCGACCGGGTAAACACGACCGGCGCAGTCTGGCTCGGACTGACGCTGGGCTGTGCCCAGTGCCACACGCACAAGTTCGATCCCATCACCCAGCGAGAATACTACGAGATGTTCGCCTTTTTCAACCAGGGCGAGGACGTCAACAACACGGGACCCACCCTCAAGGTGAGCGAAGGCGAAATGCTTCTCGAAAACCCCGATCCAAACCTGATCGACGAGTGGAAAAAAGCAAAGCAGGAACTGGAGGTCGTGAGTCGAGAAACGGCAAAGCGACAGACTGCCTGGGAGCGGGAGCAACTTTCCATGAAGAAGGAAGAGAGCGCCGGGGCCACGTGGGAACGTGCCAGGCCGCTCTCCTTCTCCGCCGAGGGCGGCGCTTCCCTGCGGACTCTCGAGGATGATTCGTTGCTCGCGGGTGCCGGGGCCGCCAAGGAAGTTTATCGAGTCCGCCTGCCCGCTCCGAAGGCCGGATTGTCCGCGATTCGTCTCCAGCTGATCCCTCACGAATCCCTGCCATCGAATGGTCCTGGTCGAGCCGGGAATGGAAACATCGTCCTGACACGTGTCGAATTTTTCCAGGACGGGAAACCGCTGACCGTGGCGTGGGCCCAGGAAACTCACGCGCAGCCCGGATTCTCGGCGGCTGCTACGATCGATGGCGACCCGGATACCGGTTGGGCGATCAACGTGGGGCGTGGAACACCGAAAGGGGTGAAGATGAATGCGGAGCACGAGGCGCACTACATTTTTGCAAAGCCGATTCCGGCAGGCGGTGGACCTGTCGAGGTCGTTCTCCATCACGAAAAGAACCCCGACTACAACATCGGTCGCTTTGCCTTCGATCTTTCCCCCACCGTGCCGATGACCCTGGGCGAGGATCGTTTGCTCACCAAGTTGCAGATCGACCCCGAGAAGCGATCGGGAGATGACAAGAAGTTCCTCGCCGCTGAATTCGCCAAGGTCGACATCGTGAAGCGAGAGGCACAGCAACGGCTCTCTGCGGCGGAGCAAGCGCTCGGACTGGGGCGAGAAGTCACGATGATGGTGATGCGCGATCGAGCGAAACCGAGGGAAACCTTTCTCCAGATCCGGGGGGATTTTCTGCGGAACGATACCGAGTCGGGCCCGCTTTCACCGGGAGTGCCTGCCGTGTTTCCGGGGATGGCAGAGGAGGATCCCGCGCAGCGAAACCGCCTCGATCTTGCGAAGTGGCTGGTGCGGGCCGATCACCCCCTGACCCCTCGGGTCACCGTGAACCGCGTCTGGATGCGCTACTTCGGAAAAGGGATCGTCGAAACCGAGAACGACTTCGGCACCCAGGGTGCGTTTCCGACCCACCCTGCCCTGCTCGACTGGTTGGCCCACCGTTTCGTGGAAAGTGGTTGGTCGATGAAAGGGTTGCACAAACTTATCGTGACCTCGGCGACGTATCGACAGGCCTCGGTGATTCGACCCGAACTGAACGAAAGTGATCCGCTCAATCACAAGCTCGCGCGTCAGAATCGCATCCGCGTCGAGGCTGAGATCGTTCGCGATGCCGCCCTTTCTGCGAGCGGTTTGCTGACCCGGCGGATCGGTGGCCCCGGGGTCATGCCTCCCCAACCGGACGGGGTCTATGCTTTTACCCAGCGGAAGGTCAACTGGGTCGCCGCCCAAGGCGAGGATCGCTACCGGCGGGCGATGTATACCAAGTTCTTTCGCAGCGCTCCGTATCCTTTGCTGACGACGTTCGACTCTCCGGATTTTCAGAGTGTCTGCACTGCGCGAGTTCGTTCCAACACGCCGCTTCAGTCTCTCACCCTCGCCAACGACGAAGCGATGTTCGAGTTGGCCCAGGGATTGGGGGCTCGGCTCATGCGGGAGGTCGAGGGCACCGACAGCGTCGCGAATCGCGAGCGGATTCGGCATGCCTTTCGGATTTGTTTTTCCCGGGAACCGAGCGGGACCGAATTGGAGTTGGTGACGGCGTTTCAGGAGAAACAGCGTGCCAGCTTCCAGGAGGATCCGGACGGCGCGGAAGCCGTGGCCCCGGCTTCTCCCTTCGAGGGATTCGATCTGGCGACGGCGGCGTCGTGGACCAGTGTTGCCCGAGCCCTCCTGAACACGGATGAATTCATTACCCGCGAGTAGAAAGATGACAAACGATCCCCTGCTGCAACAAACGCGACGTCATTTTTTCGAGAGATGCGGTCTCGGTCTCGGCGGTATCGCGCTGGGTGACCTTCTGACCCGGGATGGCTACGCGGCGACGAATCGCGCGGCCGATCCGATGGCAATGCGCCGATCGCATCATGAGGCAAAGGCGAAAAACGTGATCTTTATGTTCATGGCAGGAGGGCCGAGTCATCTCGACCTGTTCGAGGAGAAGCCTCGCCTTCGCGAGTTTCATGGGCAGTTGCCACCCGATTCTCTCGTCGAGGGGAAGCGTTTCGCCTTCCTTGGAGAGGGCGCCAAGCTGCTGGGGTCGGAGAGAAAATTCTCCCGCCATGGCGATGCGCAGATGGATCTCAGCGAGCTCTTTCCCCATCATCGCAAGATCGTCGATGAAGTCACCTGGCTTCGCGGAATGAAGACCGATGTCTTCAATCACGGACCGGCCAAGCTCTTCATGAACAGCGGGTTCCAGGTTCCGGGTCGACCGAGTCTCGGATCCTGGGTCACGTATGGAATCGGCAGCGAGTCACAGGACCTGCCCGGCTTTGTCGTTCTCCAGTCCGGACCTCGGGGACCACGGGCAGGCAACGCCCTCTGGTCGAGTGGCTTCCTTCCTTCCAGTTACCAGGGCGTCCCGTTTCGTGGCAGTGGGGATCCGATCCTGAACCTGACCAGTCCCGACGGAATCACTCCGGAACGCCAGCGCGACTTCGTCGACGTCGTCGGGAAGCTGAATCGTGACCGCCTCGCCGTGACCGGCGATCCCGAGATCTCGACTCGGATCAATGCCTACGAGATGGCCTACCGGATGCAGTCCAGTGCCCCCGAGCTCATGGATCTCAGCGGAGAAAGCCAGGCAACGCTCGACCTCTATGGCGCGACGCCGGGAGGGAACTCGTACGCCAACAACTGCCTCCTCGCCCGGCGACTCGTCGAGCGAGGGGTTCGCTTCGTCCAGCTCTATCACACCGATTGGGATCACCACGGAGGACCCGGCCAGA
Organism: Verrucomicrobiales bacterium; assembly: GCA_029213195.1. Classification (GTDB taxonomy): domain Bacteria; phylum Verrucomicrobiota; class Verrucomicrobiia; order Verrucomicrobiales; family DEV007; genus Arctic95D-9. The sequence continues at coordinate 32,768 of JARGNI010000036.1, read as the reverse complement.
CGCTGGGCAAGGATCTGGAAAAGGTCGCCCAAGAAGTCGACCAGGCCTCGGCCGCCCTCGTTCTCGACTTGAAGCAGAGAGGACTCCTCGAAGACACCATCGTGGTCTGGGGAGGAGAGTTTGGCCGGACCCCGATGGGAGAGACGCGGAACAACAAGGTTGGCGGACGCGATCATCACATCGATGCCTTCACGATGTGGGCCGCCGGGGGCGGATTCCGGGCCGGAGTGACCCATGGAAAGACGGATGACTTCGGATACGAGGTCGTCGATGGCCTAGTCCACGTGCACGATCTGCACGCCACGATTCTGCACCAGTTAGGGTTCGATCACGAGCGCCTCACTTATCGATTCCAGGGGCGGGATTTCCGGCTCACCGATGTGCACGGGAAAGTGGTGAAGGAAGTGTTGACCTGACGCCCTCGAACACGAGCGGAAGATTTGCATCTTCCGCTACAAGGCTCCGGAAAGACTGGGACTGTTGCCTCCGTCTTCCGTCTGCGGGATACCCTTCGTTTCGGCTGCATGGTTCCGGAGGGACAACGTCCCCGTTGTCCGCCGCCGCTGTTGCGGTTGATCACAGATGGGCCAGAGATGAAATGGAATGACTGCAGGTGTTGGTTTGTAGGGGTGTGCGAACGTGAACTCGGCAATCCTCCATCGGTGTCCATCCCAACCATCTGTGTGTAATCTGTGAAAGAACCTCTCGCCCGCAAGCCCAACGAGCTTCGGAAACCTGCCGAAAGGTTTTCAATCCGCTCCGACTTGACCCGGTTGGTCCAGTGATCCAACCCTGTTGAATCCGTTGTCCTAGGCCTCCGCCATCGTCTGCGCGGTCTTCAGGTCGACTTTCCCGGAACCGAGCAGCGGAATTTCTTCCACTTTCTGAAATTGCCCGGCCTTGGGTTTCCAGAGATTCGGAATCGAGGCACCGTTCAGTTTCTCGAGAACCTGTGCGAGGAGGTCTTCGCTTGCGGTGTGGAGGACGACGAGTTTCTCACCCTTCTTCTCATCGGGGACACCGACGACGAGAAAGACTCGCTCTCCGTCTCCGGCCAGATCGTTGAGCGTTTCCTCGACGTTTCCGTGAGGGACCATCTCGCCTCCGATCTTGCTGAACCGACTCAGGCGTCCTTCGATCCAGAGAAAGCCCTCTTCATCGCGGCGGACGATGTCACCGGTGTCGTACCAGCCATCCTGGAGAACCTCGGCGGTCTTTTCCTCCATTCCGAGATAGCCTCGCATCACGTTCGGCCCTTTGACCTGCAGGAGACCGGCTTCGCCGTCGGGGAGATCTTCTCCGGTATCCGGATTCACGATCCGAGCTTCCATGTCGCGAATCACTTTTCCGATCGAACCTTCTCGGCAGGCATCGGGTCCGTTGAGCGCCACACCGGGGGAACACTCGGTGCAGCCATAGGCCTCGAGGGGCCGAACGCCGAATTTCTCTTCGAAGGAATCGGCGACTTTGGTGGGGAGTTTTTCGGCTCCGACAACCACGAGACGCAGTTTCTCGAGTTGTTCTGGTTTGAGACCTCTCAGGTAAAACTGAAGAAACGTCGGAGTCGCAATCATGATGGTCACGCCATGCTCCTCGGCGAGGGGGCCGATCACCTTCGACTCCATGGGGTTGAAATGATAGGCACAGGCAAAGGCGCAGACCGCGGGCCCGGCAATGGTGGCCATGAATCCGAAGGAATGGAAGAAGGGCAGAACGCCCAGCATGACGTCTTCGGGAACAAAGTGATACACGTCGCCGACTTGCTCGACATTGGTCATCACGTTGCGATGACTCAGCATGACGCCCTTGGGGTGCCCCGTGCTGCCGCTGCTGAAAATGACGGTGGCGAGATCGTCAGGTTTGGCGTTGGCCCCTCCGAGTTTTTTCAGGATGCCTTCGGGTGAAGCCAGCTTTGCGAGGAAGCCCGCGCGGATCTTTTCTCCGAGACGTGGCTCTTTTACCAGTTCCTCGAGAACGTGCACACGCCCGGGAAGAGTGAGCTTGAGACGGTCCATGAGCTTCCCGGAAACGACGATGTCAGTGATTCCACATTGCTCGATACAGGACGCGATTCCTTCTTCGGAAAGCGTGTAGTTGAGATTCACCGGGATCTTGCCCATCAGGAGTGCCGCCCAGTTGACCAGGGCTCCGCCAACCGAAGGGGGAACGAGGATTCCGACTTTATCCTGACCTTCCCAGACCGGTTTCAGCCTGCCGGTGAGAAAGAGGGTTTTGGCGAGGGCTTCCCCGTAGGTCACGCTGGCACCGCTGGAGTCGGCGAGAGCATGGTCGCCGCTGTACTGGCGACAAGTTTGAACGATGGCTTCCTGAAGAGTATTGCGGCTCATGATGAAACAACATACCCGGAAAAGAGGAAAAAAGAGAAATCGATTCGATCTTCATCGAGTATCGATTCAGTCGATGTTTTAAAGGGGCGTATTGATTTGATTGCAGTGAGAGAAAAACCGTCTCCGCACAGAGATGGATCGTGGGAAGGCGGGATCCTCCGTTTCCTGGAAAAGGAATCTGAATAGACGGATTCTGCGGCTCGTCGGTTTCCCTATGAAACCCTTTTGGCGCCTCTTTGTTTTTCCGTCTTCTCTCCTCTTCCTGGTCTCTTGCGAACGGGGTCCGGATCCGGAAGCCCGCAGTGATGCAGAGCGAATTCATGCAGAGCGCCTCCATGCGGAGCGCACACAGGCCGAGCTTCTTCGGGCGCAGGAGGAGTTGGCCGAGGCGCAGGATCTCATGGAGCGACAGGCGTTCGAGATGGAGAACCGCAGTGCCCTCGTCGAGAAGCAGCTTGTGGAGATGAAGGCGGCCCTGGCGGAACAGGAGAATGCGGAACTGAGGGAGTCACTCGATGCGCTTGCGAGACAGAATGAAGAATTGAAGGAGAAGGCGATCGAGGCCCGAGTGGAAAGTGAAACCCTCGCGCGCCAGCTCGAAGCGACACCGACGCTGCGAGCCGTTCCGATTCCGGATTCGCAAAACCCTTCTGGTATTTCCGCTTCACCGCAGCAGGACTCATCCGCAGTTCTCGACTATTCCGTTTTTTACGAAGGCCTGGCCCCCCATGGCAGCTGGATCGACATCGAGGAATATGGCTATTCCTGGCAACCTTACGTGGCCGCGGGCCGTGACTGGCGCCCGTATTGCGATGGCTCCTGGGCGTGGACGGATGACGGCTGGGCCTGGAATTCCAACGAGCCTTTTGGCTGGGCGACCTATCACTACGGTCGATGGGTCAATCTGAATCGAGTTGGCTGGGTATGGGTTCCGGGTTCCGAGTGGGCGCCAGCCTGGGTTTCCTGGCGTCAGACCAGTGACCACGTGGGGTGGGCGCCTCTACCTCCCCGTCGAGACAACTTCCGTGGAGCCGATCGCAACTGCGATCTGAAGTACGATCTCGGGCCCTCGAGCTATGTTTTCATTACGACCAACCGGTTCGTCAGCAACAACTACACGCACGTCTATGCCCCGGTGACCCAGAACACGGTTCTCTTCCGAAGCAGCGTCAACACGACCCGGATCGTTCCTCATCATCGCCGGGACCGCGCCCAGTGTTTTGTTCAGAGAGGCGGCCCCTCGAGACACCAGGTCGAGCGCGCCTGTCGGGCCCAGGTTCCTCATAAGCCGATCCGTTTGGCCCCTGGAGAAAGGGGCACGCATGGGCATGGGGTGAAACCTACGGGAGGGACGGCTCATGTTCCTCGGATCACTCTTCCTGCCGTCGCGACCGGCGCTGCGGTTGTCGCGCCCAGGATCCGGAAGCGACTGCGTGACGTCACCCCGGTCGATGCTTTCTCCGAGGTTCCGAAGACGGAAATTGCCGAGATCAAAAAGGAAATTACGGAGGATGTTGCCAAGGTCGAAGCGATGGAGGAAGCCGCCATCGCAGCCGTTCCTGAGATTCCCGAGACTCCCGAACCTGCAACTGAGCTTGCGGAAGTGAACCCTGCCGACCCAGGGGTGGAACCGGGAACCAGCGAAGCTCCGGAAGGCGAAGAAACCGAGACGACGGAGCCGGTGACGGAAACGGAAGTAGCGATGCCGACCGAACCTGCGCCCCAGCCCGTGGTAGTGGATCCTGCGGAACCTGGGGTCGAAGCCGTCGTGGCCGAGGTCCCGGAGGAACCGGAAGCTCAAGGTCCCGATTCTTCCGGAGGACCAGTTGTGGCCATGCCTTCTGAATCCAGCACGGAATCTACGGGGGAGGCCGCAGCTGCCGAGCCTGACGTGGTATCTGAGGTAGTGATGCCCGCGGATCCCGTGGCGGAAGCGGTCGTGGCGGAGGTCCCGGAGGGCGGGGTCGCTCAGAATGCCGATACCCCGTCCCACCCGGTCGTCGCCATGCCTGCGGAGCCTTCCCCGGAATCTGCAGAAGAGCCGTCGGCTACCGAGCCCACGGTGGCATCCGAGGTGGCGATGCCTGCTGAACCGGCAACAGAGCCAGTGGGAACCGCTCCGGCAGAACCCGAGGCCGAAGTGGTCGTGGCGGAGGTCTCGACGGGAGAAGAGGCGGAAATTGCGGAACGCGCCACCGAACCGGTCGTCGCGATGCCTGTCGAACCGGCGACGACTCCTGCGGAAGAAACCCAGGGCGCCGAACCCGCGACGCACCCTGCCGTGGCGATGCCGGTTGACCCGACGGTCGAGACCGTTGTCGCTGAAGCGACAGGAAGTGTGGCCACTCCGAGTGGAGAATCGACGTCTCCCGAGGTCGCCATGTCTGCGGAGCCTGGGACGATTGGAGCGGAAACCTCCACCGCGGAACCCGTTCCGCAAGCCAATCCATCGGAGACAGAAAGCCCGACTCGTAGACTTGTAGGTTCCGGTTTGTCGGAACGGACGGGCAAGGGACGCGGCCTTCGCAGACCAGAGGTCGCTGGAGAGGATCGAGCCACCCCAGGGGAGATGCCGAAACTCGCAGGGGAAGAGCGCCCTCGGTCTGGTCCCGGTTCGGCACGTCGAGGTTCCATGAGTGTGAGCAACCCAGCGATACCGGAGCCGGTTCAAGTAGATGCCGCGGCGACTCAGCCAGTGGCCAGGGAAGCCGCCGAGCGCCAAGCGAAAGAATTGGCGCAAGCCAGGGCCGAAGCCGCGGAGAAAGCGGCAAGGAGTGAGGCGGAGGAGCGGGCTCAGGCGGAAGCTGTTGCCGCCCAGCAGGCAGCCATGGCCGCGGAGAAGTTGCAGATGGAAGAACGCGCCAAGACAGAGGCCCTCGCCGCTCAACAAGCCGAGATGAAGGCTGCCAGGTTGCAGGCCGAAGCCGCAGCTGCGCAACAGGCTGCGATGGAGAACGCAAAACTCGAGGCCGAAGAACGCGCCAAGGTCGAGGCGGCACAGCAGGCCGCCATGCAACGCGAGGCGGAAGAGAAAATGCGAGCCGAGGCGACGCAGGCTCAGCAGGCGGCAATGGAGGCAGCGAAATTGCAAGCCGAGGAGCGTGCCAAGGCAGAAGCAGAAGCGCAGCGTGCCGCGATGGAATTGGCGAAACAGCAGGCCGAAGAGCAAGCCCGGAGAGCAGCCGCCATGGAAACGGCGAAGCGCGAAGCGGAAGAACAAGCCCGAGCCCAGGCCGAGGCACAGCGTGCCGCAATGGAAGCCGCGAGACAGCAGGCCGAGGAGCAGGCTCAGAGAGCTGCAGCGATGGAAACGGCGAAGCGCGAAGCGGAGGAACGAGCCCGAGCCCAGGCCGAGGCCCAGCGTGCCGCAATGGAAGCGGCGAAACAGCAGGCCGAAGAACGAGCCCGCCAGGAAGCAGCACGACGAGCAGCCGAAGAAGCAGCGCGACGCCAGGCCGAGGAGCAGGCCCGTGCGCAAGCGGAAGCCCAGCGTGCCGCAATGGAAGCCGCGCGACGTCAGGCCGAGGCGGCGCAGCCGTAGGCGGCTCGGCAGGCCCGGGTTCAGTCTTCCTTCCTCGCGGCAGCGAAAGTCGTTACGACGTTGGGGGGGGCGCCAGAGCGTGCCCACCGGATGATGGGGATTGACAGAAGCGGTGGAGAAAGGAACCATCCCGGGATCAATCGAACCCAAACGCATGGCATCCGACCCCCTTATCGACCTCAGCACGATCGACACGGACAACGTGGCGGTCTCCAAAGAAGAGATCCTCGTGTTGAATCCACAGCGGGACGAATTCGAACAGGTCGACCGCATCGTCCTGGTCGATCTCGAAGAGGGGCTGGGAGTGGGAGTCAAGACCCAGCGTCCGGATGAGTTCTGGACTCGAGGCCATATCCCCGGACGCCCCATCATGCCCGGAGTTCTCATGATCGAAATGGCGGCCCAGATCAGTTCCGTGATCTACCACCTGAAGTTCGAGACCGGGGGTGAAAAATTCTTTGGTTTTGGCGGGGTCAGCAAGGTCAAGTTTCGCGGGACGGTCGAACCGGGGGCCGAGTTGATCATGGTGGTGCGGGCGAAGGCCTTGCGATCGAGAATGGCCATCTTCGACACCCAGGGATTCGTCGACGACAAGCTGGTCTTCGAGGGAGAAGTCACCGGTCTCGTCCTGTAGACAGAGCCAGGTGGTTCGCGCTCTCCCGATGGCGAGGCCTCCTGACAAGCTTGTGACATTCCCCTTCCTGGTTCCGGGTAGACAGGCTGGTGGTTCGCCCGCAAAGTGATTCCATGGCGAATCAACTCGAACAACTCAAGCAATTCACCACTGTCGTAGCCGATACCGGAGACTTCGAAGCGATGCGGGAATACCAACCGCAGGACGCGACGACCAATCCCTCGCTCATCCTCAAAGCCTCCCAGCAGGAGCAATACGCCCATCTCCTCGACAAGGCGATCGAAGATCAAAAGAGCACCGGTCTTTCCGGCGCGGCCTTGACCGAGTCCATCATCGATCAGGTCCTGATTGCATTTGGAAAAGAAATTCTCGAGATCGTTCCGGGGCGAGTTTCCACCGAGGTCGACGCCCGGCTCTCCTTTGACCAAGTTGGGACGATTGAAAAAGCCCGCCAGCTCATCGGGATCTACGAAGAGAATGGAATCGATCGCGAACGCATCCTCATCAAGATCGCCTCGACCTGGGAAGGGATCGAAGCGGCTTCCCAGCTCCAGGATGAAGGGATCAACTGCAACCTCACCCTGATGTTCTGTCTCGCCCAGGCGGTGGCCTGCGCCGAGGGAGGGATCCAGCTGATTTCTCCTTTTGTCGGGCGTATTTACGACTGGTACAAAAAAGACACGGGCCAGGAGTATTCCGGTCCGAACGATCCCGGGGTCCAGTCCGTCCAGGAAATCTACACCTACTACCGGAAGTTCGGCTACGAGACCGAGGTCATGGGCGCCAGCTTTCGGAACACGGGACAGATTCTCGAGCTGGCCGGCTGCGACCTGCTCACGATCGGACCGGATCTTCTCGAGGATCTCCAGAACACCGAGGGGACCGTGGAGCGGAAGCTCGATCCCGAGTCGGCCGAGACCGCGGAGATTTCCCGTCTCGATCTCGATGAGAAAACTTTCCGATTTCTTCTCAACGAGGATGCCATGGCGACCGAGAAGACCGCCCAGGGAATCCGCGCCTTTTCCGCCGACATCGGGAAGATGGAGAAATTGATCGAGGAGAAACTCGGGTAGAGGTCCGAGTTTCTGGAGTGCGGTGGCTCGACACCGCTTTGAAACGTGACCGGTCGAAGAAACGACCCCGACTTGGGGTTCGCTGTGAGCGCAGGCTCGAAGCCCAAGTCCTTTCCCGCCTGTCTACCTTTCCTGCCCGCGTGGAAAGCGGTGTCGAGCCACCGCACTCCATAGCTCCTCTTGCGTCCGCGCCAAGGCGCGTTACCGTCCTCGCCCTATGACCTCACGCGAAATACGGCAGTCATTCCTCGATTTCTTCTCGGAGAAACAGCATACCATCGTGCCCTCGGCCAGTCTCATGCCGACGTCGCCGAACCTGCTGTTCACGAACGCGGGAATGAATCAGTTCATCCCCTACTTTCTCGGGACCGAGTCTGCGCCCTATGATCCTCCGCGTGCCGCTGATACGCAGAAGTGCATTCGCGCCGGGGGGAAACACAACGATCTCGAGGATGTCGGATACGATACCTATCATCACACGATGTTCGAGATGCTGGGCAACTGGAGCTTTGGCGACTATTTCAAGAAAGAGGCGATCGCCTGGGCCTGGGAACTCCTCACGGAACGATGGAAGCTGCCGCCCTCTCGGCTGTATGCGACGGTCTATTCTCCCGAGGAGGGCGATCCCGCGGAATTCGACCAGGAAGCTTACGATTTCTGGGCCGAGATTTTCGAGAAAGCCGGACTCGATCCTTCCGTTCATATCGTGAACGGAAACAAGAAGGACAATTTCTGGATGATGGGCGAGACCGGGCCCTGCGGTCCGTGCTCCGAGCTTCACATCGATCTCACCCCGGAAGGCGACACCCAGGGGTCCCTCGTCAATGCCGACGACGCTCGCTGTATCGAGATTTGGAATCTCGTCTTTATCCAGTTCAATGCGAACGAGGACGGATCGTTTCGTCCTCTCCCGGCCTGCCATGTCGATACCGGGATGGGATTCGAACGGATCTGTTCCATCATCCAGTGCACCCAGGGGCTCACGGACTTCAGCCGACTCGCTTCCAACTACGACACGGATGTCTTTTCTCCCATCTTCCAAGTGCTCTCGGACCTGACCGATACCTCGTATCAGTCGACCGTTCCCGAAGGCGGCAAACGAAGCGGTCTCTCCGAGCAGGAGCAGATCGACATCGCCTACCGAGTCATCGGGGACCACCTGCGCACGACCAGTTTTGCCATTGCCGATGGCATCGAACCTGGAAATGGAGGGCGGAACTACGTCATCCGAAACATCCTGCGGCGGGCCGTGCGTTTCGGGCGGATCCTCGGATTCGATGCCGAGAATCCGTTCCTGCATCGTCTCGTCCCGACCCTGATCGAAGAGATGGGCGAGGTGTTTCCGGAGCTGGTATCCCGCCGCGAGAAGATCGAGGACACGCTGCGGAAAGAAGAGGAGCAATTCAATCGCACCCTCGACCGAGGGCTGAAGTTGTTCGACGACGCGGCCGGTGCCGTCGCGGAAGGAGAAGACTTCCCTGCGGAAACCGTGGTCAAGCTCTGGGAGACCTACGGATTTCCCACCGACCTGACCGAGTTGCTGCTCGACGAGCGTTCGCTTCACGTGGATCCCGAAGAAGTCGAGCGTCTCGTCGAAGTCCACAAGGCCAAGGGCGCCGAGGGCCGGAAGACGACGGTGGTCGAAGCCGTGAATATCCATACCGATGTGAAAACCGAATTCGTCGGGTTCGAGCAAGATACCTGCGAAGCCGAGATCGTGGAATGGATCGAGAATGACAACGGGGTTTTCGCGGTGGTCGATCGCAGCCCGTTCTACATCGAGAAAGGGGGGCAGCTCGGGGACCTGGGCACCCTGACGCTCGGTGAGGAAACGCTTACGGTGAGTTCGGTTCTCGGCGTGGGCGACGCCACTTTGCTCCAAGTTTCGAGTCGTCCCGATACGGAGGAGACTCATGTGATCCTGACGATCGACACCGGTCGACGACGGGAGATCGAGAAGCACCACACCGCGACGCACCTCTTCCACTGGGCGCTTCACCAGGTCGTCGATCCCGATGCCACGCAGCAGGGATCTCTCGTCGCACCGGATCGTCTTCGTTTCGATTTCAACTCCTCGGCGCTGAACGAGGATCAGATCCAGAAGATCGAATCCGAGGTCAACAGCTGCATCACCTCCGATGATCCTGTTTCGGTTTCCGAAGTGCCGCATTCCGAGATCAAGGACAACGAGGACATCATGCAGTTCTTCGGAGACAAATACGGCGACGAAGTCCGTGTCGTCCAGATCGGAGGAAGAGCGAACGAGCTCGACGGATACTCGATGGAACTCTGTGGCGGAACCCACACCCCGTCGACCGGATCGATCGGATTCTTCAAAGTGAAAAGCGAAGGTGCCGTTGCGGCCGGGATTCGTCGTGTCGAGGCCGTTTGTGGAAAGGCGGCTGCGGAGTTGATCGCGGAACAGGGGGCGGCGGTTGCCGACGACCTCGAAGAGGCCCAGGCCAAGCTCGAGGCGGCGAACCAGAAGCTGACCTCTTTGAAAAAGGATCCCGTGGCGGTGGAGGTCGGAAGTGATCTACCTACCCAGATCGAGAAGGTGATTTCGAAGGGGGAGCTCTCGAATGCGAACGCTCTCCTGCGTCAGTTGGAATCCCAGCGTGATGAGGTCAAGGCAGCTGCGATCCAGGCCGAGAAGGCCGTGAAGAAAGCTTCTGCCGGAGCGGCCGCATCGATCGCATCCGACTGGTTTCAGGAAACACTCGCCGACTATGAAGGCGACACTTATGCCGGTGTCCTGCCTGGCGATTCTCCCGCCCTGCTGCAGGAGGCGATGAATGTCGTCAAAGCACGCGGCTTTTCCGGAGGCGTGGCCCTCGCTCTCGTCGCCGATGGGACGGTGCATTTCGGGTCCGTGGTTTCTTCCGATGTGACAGATCGATTCCAGGCCGGAACGATCGTTCGTGAATCTCTCGCCGTGGCGGGTGGAAAAGGGGGAGGTAAACCGGAAATGGCTCGTGGGGCTGCTCCCGGAGCCGCCGATCAGGTCGAAGCGATTCTCGAGAAGGCGCGCGAGTTGATGGGTTGATTCGATTCTCTTTCTGCAAACGTAACCTGATCGCTATGCCACTGGTCACTCTCTACTCGAATGCCGATCCCGCGCCCGAGACCGTTGCCGGTCTCCTCCAGGAAGCGACGACGATCACCGCGCAGGAACTGGAAAAGCCGGAGTCCATTGTCATGGCCCGGGCTCGCCTGGGGGAACCCATGGCGATGGCGGGAACGACCGCCCCCACTTTTCTCGTCGAGGTCGAAGGCCTGGGTGCCAGCGACTCGGCTACGCAGGGGCTCACGGATGCGTTCTGCGAGCTGGGGCAGCGAGTCCTCGGCGTCGACCCCACCCGCACCTTTGTGAAGCTTCACGATGTCCCGCGCGGGCGATGGGGAAGCAATCACAAGGTATTCTAGTTCTTTGGAGTGCGGTGGCTCGACACCGCTTTTCATCGGTCCTGTGTGACCGATCTACCAGGAGACCCCGAGGGCCGCTGTCTTTCTCGATCGTAAAGCGTTTCTCTGCCCGACCCCGTATCCCAAAGCGGTCTCGATCCACCGCATTCCAAATGCGAGCTCGGCTTGATGAGCCGGATCTCCGCTCGCTTGCGTGGTTGACCAGATCTCGGGATTCTTCATGTTCTCCTCATGAAATTTCTCCCGCTCTTTGTGCTTCTTGTAGGCACTGTCAGTCTTTCCCAGGCCCAGTGGCCCGAATTTCGGGGTCCCCATGCTGATGGCACGGTCGAGGGCGATCTTCCGTCCGAGTGGTCCGAGGAAGAGAATGTGACCTGGAAAAAGGAGATCCACGGACTCGGCTGGTCGACCCCGCTCCTTTCGGAAGGGAAAATCTGGCTGACGACGGCGACGGAAAATGGGCGCGAGATGTCCATCCTCTGCCTCGAGGAGAAATCCGGCGAGGTCCTGCTCGATCGAGTGTTCATCACCAACGACAATCCCGAGCCGTTGGCCAACAAGATGAACACCTACGCTTCGTCGACTGGTGTCGTCGAAGAGGGGCGGGTCTATCTTCATTTTGGTGCCTACGGTACGATCTGTCTCGATACCGAGAACTTCGAGATGATCTGGCAGCGCCGCGACCTGACCTGCAGCCACTGGCGTGGGCCGGCCTCTTCGCTGGTGATGTGGGAGGATCGTCTCGTCCTCACTCTTGAGGGAGCCGACCAGCAGTATTTTGTCGCGCTCGACAAGGCTACCGGGGAAACCCTCTGGCGGCGCGATCGCTCGACCCACTACGCGGATGAGAAAGAGGGGATCCCGGCAAACAGCGGAGACATGCGGAAAGCCTACAGCACTCCCATCTTCGTGAAAGTTGGCGATGTCGTCCAGATGATCAGCAACGGAGCCAAGGCTGCCTGGGCTTACGATGTCGAGAATGGAGAAGAGATCTGGAATATCCATTATCCCACGCACTCTCCCTCGTCCCGAACGGTCTACAGCGAGGAGACCGGAATGGTCTACGTCAACACGGGTCTCGGAAAGGCGGAGATCTGGGCGGTGAAACTGGATCCCGAAATGAAGGGGGATGTCTCCGAGTCTCACGTCGAGTGGAAGATCTTTCAGCGAACCCCGAAGCGAATGTCACCCGTGATTGCGAACGAGCTTCTCTTCATGGCCAACGGAGGGGTGCTCAGCGCTGTCGATACCAAGAACGGCGAAGTCGTCTGGGCCGAGCGGGGTGGGGGAGAATACTCCGCTTCCTCGATCAGTAATGGGAAGCTTGTCTATCATTTCGACGAGGATGGACTCTGCACCGTCGTCAAGGCGGCCCGCGAGTTCGAAGTCGTCGCCGAGAATCAGCTCGAGGGTGGCTTCATGGCCTCGCCTGCGGTGACCGCGGATGGGGCTCTCATCCTGCGGACGAAGACCCATCTCTATCGAGTGGAGTAGCTACCCGAAGTCTTTTTCTTTTTCCTACTCCTTTTTCTTTTCTCCGAACAGCACTTCCTGGTTTCGCTACCGTTTCTCAGGAAAATGAAAAAGAGCAAGAAAAGGAAACAGTCGGTAGAGCAGTCCACCCAACCCTGTTGACTCCGAGACCAAACCCTGTTGAGTCCATTTCATGGCGCGTTCCACTCTTTTTCCTGCCCGACTTTATGGCATTCTTGATCTTGGCTATGCCAAGCCGGAGAACTTTGCGGAGGTCGTCCGCCAGATGATTGCGGGCGGGATCGACGTCATCCAGTTGCGGGCCAAGGGAGCGACTCCGCAACAGATCGAGGCGTGGAGTCGCGAGATCCTTCCGCTCTGCCGGGATGGAGGGGTTCCCTTCATCGTGAACGATCATGCGGAGATCGCGGCAGCTGTGGGAGCCGATGGAGTTCATGTCGGTCAGGACGATGCCTCGATGGACGATGTCCGGGCAATTGTCGGGAACGAAATGCTCGTCGGTCGATCCACCCACAGCGTCGAGCAGGCGGCTCTCGCTGCTGCCGATCCACGCACGGATTGCATCGGATTCGGGCCTCTTTTCGCGACCCCGACGAAGCCGACCTACACCCCGATCGGGATTCAGGAGATCGAGACGGTTCATCGGGAACACCCGGATCTCCCCATCTTCTGCATCGGAGGAATCAAGAAAGAGAACCTCGATCAGGTCGTTTCCGCAGGGGCGAAAAGAGCCGTGATCGTCTCTGGGATCTTGCAAGCACCCGATATTGCTGCTTATGTCCGCGACTCAAAGCAGCTTCTCATCGGCTGAGATTCTTTCCTACTTTCATTCTCTACTCCTCAACTACTTCTCTCATGAGCGTCCTCGTATCCGGCTCCATCGCCATCGACAATGTCAAAACCCAGAAAGCTTCCGAGGAAAACCTTCTCGGTGGCTCTGCGTCCTACGCTGCGATTGCTGCGAGCTTCTTTTCTCCGGCTCACATCGTCGGTGTTGTCGGTCATGATTTTCCGCAGGAGCATCTCGATCTGCTGAAGAGTCGCGAGATCAATCTCGAAGGCATCGAGGTTTCCGAAGGAGAGACCTTCCGTTGGAGTGGAGAATACATGGAGGACATGAACGAGCGGGAGACTCTCGAGGTCGCGCTCAATGTGCTCGAGTCCTGGAAACCCTCCGTCGCCGAATCCCAGAAGGGCGCCAAGATCAATCTTCTTGCCAATGCCCACCCGATCAATCAGCACGATGTCATCGACCAGGTGCTGGAAGGTCCTGGCTTCACCATTGCCGACACGATGGATCTCTGGATCCAGATCTCGCGTGACGAGCTCGAGCGACTCCTCCACCGGATCGACCTCCTCGTTCTCAATGACAGCGAGGCCAAGCTCATGATGGATACGTCGAACATCGTTGCGGCCGGCAAACAACTCCGCGAGATGGGTCCCAAGTATGTCATCGTGAAGAAAGGGGAGCACGGAGCCATGCTCTTTGCCGAGAACGACTTTTTCATGTGCCCGGCATTCCCCCTCGACGATGTCTTTGACCCGACCGGAGCAGGGGATTCGTTCATCGGTGGATTCGCCGGCTATCTCGCCTCTCTGGGACAGCAGGAGTATTCTTTCGACAACCTCACCAGCGCGATTGCACGTGGCACCATTCTCGCCAGCTTCACCTGCGAGAGTTTCAGCACCCACGCTCTCCAGGCGTTGACCGAGGAGAAGTTCGAAGAGCGTCTCCAGCAGTTCCGCGACTACTGCGACTTCTCGTAAGGGGAGTGAAAGCGGGTCTGGGTAAGTAAGAGCGAAGAACGGACCGCGAGGACGCGGTCCCTCCGGAGGGGCAAAGGAGGGACATCGTCCCCGATGTCCGCGCCCCTCATGTCCGCTAAAGAAGCGATATCGAACACGGTGTGGCGCAAACGGGCCGCGAGGACGCGGTCCCTCCGGATGGGAAAAGGAGGGACATCGTCCCCGATGTCCGCGCCCCCGACGTCCGCTAAAGAAGCGATATCGAACACGGTGTGGCGTAAACGGACCGCGAGGACGCGGTCCCTCCGGCTCTTACAGATACGCCTCAGCACCCGACCGCATTCCGGACCCGGTCGATGACCTCGCGAGCCTTGGCGCGGGCTTTCCTGGCACCGTCCTCCAGCACGCCGTCGACATAGGCGGAGTCCTCGACGAGTTTTTCACGCTTTTCCCGCATCGGGGCAAAGTGATCCCGGATCCCTTCGAAGATCTGCTGCTTGTAGTGCCCATACCCGGTTCCACCGGCGCGAAACGAGTCTTCCATTTCCGCGACTTCTTCCGGGGTGGCGACCAGTGAGTAGAGCTGGATCAGGTAACTGTCGGTGGGATCTTTTGGATCCTCGACTGCCGTGGTGTCGGTGACGATTTTCATCACCTTCTTCCGGAGCTTTTTTTCGGTTTCTTCGAAAATCTCGATCGAGTTGTCGTAGCTCTTGCTCATCTTGCGACCGTCGAGACCGGGCACGGTGGCGGCAACTTCACGGATCTGGGGTTCCGGAATGACGAGGAGGTCTTCGCCATAGCGATCGTTGAACTTGGAAGCGACGTCGCGGGTCAGCTCGAGATGCTGTTTCTGATCCTTCCCGACGGGGACGACGTTGGAGTCGAAGAGGAGGATGTCCGCTGCCTGGAGAACGGGGTAGGCAAAGAGACCGTGAGAGGGCGAGATCCCCTGGGCGATCTTGTCCTTGTAGGAAACACAGCGCTCGAGGAATCCCATCGGGGTGACACAGCTGAGGATCCAGGCGAGCTCCGTAACTTCGGGAACATCGGACTGCACCCAGAAAGTGGATTTCTCAGGATCGAGACCACAGGCGAGGAAATCGATGGCGAGGTCACGGACATTCTGTCGCAGCACCTCCGGATCGTGGGTCGAGGTCAGCGCATGATAGTCGGCGATGAAGTAAAACGCGTCTCCCTGCTCCTGGAGGAGGATGGAAGGCTGCATCATGCCGAAGTAATTGCCCAGGTGGGGGCGCCCACTGGGTTGAATGCCGGAAAGGATTCGCATGTTCGTAAAAGTTTGACCGGATCAAGGCTGCCCGGATCGGGCTATCATTCTACAGGAGGCGAGTGAAATCAAATCAAGGCGCGGAGAAAGAAATATCCGAGCTGTTCACTTTTTTACTGGACGTGTGAACACTGTTCGAATACTGTTCAAATAATTACCCCACATCATCATGGTCGAAGTGCTATCCCCCAAAGAAAACGAAGAGGCGAAAACCGAAGCAACGAGTGAAGCAAAAGCGGTTGCGGAACCTTCCTCAAAATCCTCGACAAACTCCACCGGCAAGGCGAAGTCTTCGGGGAGCAAGAAATCCAAAACCAAACCTGCGACTTCACCCATGGCGTCCAAGAGCACCGATAAGGAAAACAACCGCATTGCCGAAGCGCGAGCGAAGAATCTCGACCTCGCGATTTCCCAGATTCAGAAAGATTTTGGCGAGGCAGCAATCATGCGCCTTGGCACCGACAACCACATGGATGTCGAGGTGATTCCTACCGGGAATCTCATCATCGATCGGGCCCTGGGAGCCGGTGGTTTTCCACGAGGACGAATCGTGGAAGTCTACGGCCCGGAATCTTCCGGTAAAACGACCCTAACCCTCACGGCGGTGGCTCAAGCGCAGAAAGCCGGCGGTTTGGCCGCATTCGTTGATGTCGAGCACGCCCTCGACCCTCAGTATGCCCGTCGTCTCGGCGTCGATCTCGATAATCTGCTCCTTTCTCAGCCCAGTTCCGGAGAAGAAGCACTCCGGATCGTCGAGACGCTCGTCCGCTCCAATGCCCTCGATGTCATCGTCCTCGATTCCGTGGCCGCCCTCGTGACCAAGCAGGAACTCGATGGAGAGATCGGGGATGCTACCGTGGGTGCTCAGGCTCGTCTCATGAGTGCGGCCCTGCGAAAGCTCACTGCGATCATTTCCAAGGCTCGCACGGTTGTCATTTTCACCAACCAGATCCGGGAGAAGGTCGGGGTCATGTTTGGAAACCCCGAGACCCAGCCTGGTGGTCGCGCCCTCAAGTTTTACAGCTCGGTTCGCTGCGATATTCGCCGCACGGGAAGCATCAAGAGTTCGGATGGCAGCGTCTCTGGGAACCGCACTCGCCTCAAGGTAGTCAAGAACAAGGTCGCTCCTCCGTATGGCGAGGCCGAGTTCGACATCATGTTCAACGAAGGAATTTCTGCGGTAGGATCCCTGCTCGATCTCGCGATCGAACACGACATTCTTCAGAAGCGAGGTTCCTGGATCAGCTACAAAGGTTCCCAGCTCGCCCAGGGGCGGGATGCGGCCAAGGAAGCCCTCAAAGAAGACGAGGCGCTCTACGCCGAGGTCGAAGCCGAGGTCAAGGCCGCGATGGATCAGGCGGACGCGGAGTAATTCGGGCAAACAGACGATCTCTTCCTGTTACCGGAAGAGAAGTGAAAAGAATCGGATCCTTCGATCCGATTCTTTTGTTTTTGGGGACTAGGAATTCTGCTGGGAACGAGTTTCGAGACGTTCTCGAAGCATCGTGATACTTCCGATCGCGGCTAGCGGTAGGAAGAAGAATCCCGCAGTCAGGCTGAAGAAGAGCGGAATGTACCACGGCATTTGCGATTCGAGGCCCCCGGTGGATGGAAAGGCGAAAACGAATCCAAGAATTATCCATCCATAGCCGAAAACGAAAGTGATCCCGATGGGAATGCGCCAACGAAGGCTCCTTTTCCGTCGCCAGATCGAAAGCGGGACCACGGCATAGACGACGGCAAGGAATACGCTCAAAGCAAGAGGCGCCGAAGCGAACATCAATAGGCAAACCGTGATGACGGGCCCCTTTCGCGCCGATCGAGCCGAGCCGGAAGAGGGGTGTGGCGGTGTTGGTTTCTGGCATGCAAGGGGTTTGGGAAACGCGGGCAGTGTATCCAGGAAAATCCTCCTGTTCGAGTCAAAGGTTCCCCCGACTCCGGGAGCCCACGGAAGCGGCTGCCTTGGGGCGTAGCCGCGCTCGAGAGAACGTGGAAGATCAGCGTGCCTTGCGTGTCGAGTCCACCTTCTTGCGAAGGCGGCTACGTCTCTGTAGCGGAAGCGGCAACGATTCCGGAAGGACGCGTCTTGTTGGGAAACACCACGCTTCCTCCCCGGCCTCGCAGCGACCGGGGGCCGGCGTTCCGGCTACAGCTCCATTCGGCCGAAAGGGCCGAGCTGGGGATTCCCTTCCCTCGCGCTTGGCAGCGCCATTCTCGTCCTTCGGTTTCATTCACACCCGTTTCGAAAAGCCGGGTGACAAGGAGCCGATGTCTCCTTGGTGTCTAGACAGATCTCGTATTGTTCTTTTCACCGGAGGAGAAGACTCGATTTTGCTCGAACCGGTCATGGGAATCCGGTCTACTGCGTTCATGCAAATCGGCTTTCACGCGATCGGGGTTCTCAGTGTAGACGAATCGAGTCTCCGAAGGGTCGGTTTCCGTTACTTGGGTCTGGGAGGCCGTGAGTATTCTCTTCGTCGATGCAACGGAGCATTGCACGCTCCTCGATCCCGGCTGCGAACTCGATTCCCTGCAAGTGAAGGAAACGGATACCGGGTGTCGCGAATCTACACCGACGCGGCGGCGCAATTTTGATCATCTCCAAAACCGAATCCTAGACCGACAACGCGAAGCAGCATGAGTGAAGAGGCACCCCTTTCTGAAAAACCCGAATCAGAAAAGGCAGAAGACGTCGGACCAGAAGACGTCGGTCCCATCCGAATTCGTGACCTTTTCCTTTTTCTTCTCGGAGATCGCGAGTCAATACGCCGGGTGGTTCACTCTCCCTGGTCTCTCCTCATCGGAATGTTTTTTGTCTGGACAGCAGGGATCGCACGACACTACGACCTTCATGAGCTGCATTCGGTCACGAAATGGATCTGGGCGCCGTTTCTCGTCGCAGTGGTGAGTTCACTTCTCGTATTCTTTTTCGTTTTCCTGTCCATTCTCGCGTTCTCGGGGAAGAGAACTCCAAATTTCTTTGCTCAGTATGCCTCGTTCTATGGTGCCTTTCTCATGACGGCACCGATCGCATGGCTCTATGCCATCCCCATCGAGCAGTTTTTCGATTCGGATCCATTGCGCAGCGCGCAGGGAAACATCCTACTTCTTGCTATCGTTTCTCTCTGGCGAGTGGTGTTGACGATCCGGTTGGTTCAGGTCATTACCAAGGCACCGGTCTGGAAGATCATTTTTGGGGTGATGTTTCCGCTCGCCGTCATCACGTTCTTCGCCTCGATCGTGAAATCCCTCGATGTCGTCGGGATCATGGGTGGAGCCGAACTCACGCCGACTCAGGAATTCAAGAGTGCTGCCTACGACATGATCATCGTAGCTTCGTTCTGGATCGGAATCGTGGCACTGGTAGGCATTTGTTGCCCCATGGGTAAGGAGCAAAGAGGGCGGGGATTCTTTACCTGGAAGAAGGGGGATGCCCCGAAAGGCGCCCTGGGAGCAGCTGCCTTGCTGCTCCTCGCATGGATCGGGATTGCCTTTCCTTTTCAGCGATCCACTGAGATGCGACAACCTCGACTCTTATTGGAAGAGCAGGCCGCAACACCGAAAGCTCCCCCCGAGACACCCAAGAAGATTCCAAGCTCAGGCGGTAGGCAAGAGTAGGTAAGATCGGGCCACCGGGTTCCGGTGGCCTTGGCAGAGGAGATCCTAAGCGGAGTGCTCCGTGATGAAGGCCTTCACCGCTTCGGGAGTTGCCTCGACGGGGTAGTTCACCTGCTTCTTCTTCTTGAGCGCCTCCAGCGAATCGTCGGTTGGCACGGTACCGATCGCCTTCTTCATGATCTCGGGGAACTTCGCGGGATGCGCGGTGGCGAGGACCACATGGGTCTTGTCCTCGTCGATATCCTGAAAGCCGCAGGCGGTATGAGGATCGACGACGTAGTCGAAGCACTCTTTCACGTCGCGAATGTTCTCGAGGATCTGCTTGTCGTCGGTACGGGTTGCCCGGAAGTTGCTCGCGTTGAAATTTGCGATCTCGATGGCTCCATTGGCCTGAAACTCAGCCATCTGGGAAAGAGTGGCATCGGCGTTCTTCTCGTTGTGGTAGTAGAGAAACCTCTCGAAGTTGGAAGCCACCTGGATGTCCATGCTTGGCGCATGACTCGGGTGGACCTTCTCGGGAGCATACTTCCCGGTATTGAAGAGACGGTAGAGAATATCGTTCTGGTTGGTGGCGATGACGAACTGATCTACCGGGAGACCCATCTGGTGAACCATCCAGCCCGCAAAGATGTTCCCGAAGTTTCCTGTTGGAACGACGAAGTTCACATCGTCCCGGCTCTCCGGGGGGAGTTGCATATAGGCGTGCACGTAGTAGACGGCCTGGGCCAGCACTCGAACGATGTTGATCGAATTGATCGCGGAGAGGCGAAGATCCTCCTTGGTCTTGAGATCGCCCATCAGCTCCTTCACGATGGCCTGGGCATCATCGAAGGTTCCGTCGATGGGAATGGGGAAGATATTGTCGGCTCCGGTGCAGGTCATTTGCCGCTCCTGCAAGGGAGAGATCCGGCCCTTCGGGTAGAGAACAAAGGCATTCACGCCTTTCTTCCCGGCGAGACCGTGAATCGCGGCAGAACCGGTGTCACCGGAGGTTGCCCCGAGGACATTGATGGTTTCTCCCGTTCTCTCGATCTGCTCCTCGAAGAGGTTTCCGATCAACTGGAGGCCAAAATCCTTGAAGGAAAGCGTGGGACCATGGAAGAGCTCGAGAACGAAGATGTTTTCTCCGACCTGCTGCAGGGGCGCGCTCATCGTGTCGCTGAAGTCGCCGTAGCTCTTGTCGACAAGCTCAATGAGGTGATCGGGATCGTGATCGTCGTTGAAAAGCCCAAGAAAGTCCCAGGCCAAGGCTGGATAGGGCAGGGCATCGTCGATCAGGAGATCGCTGGGAAGCAGGGGAAGGTTTTTGGGAACATAGAGGCCGCCGTCGGGTGCGAGGCCTTGGGAAAAAGCTTCATAAAAACCGACCGGTTCGGTTCCTCCACGTGTCGAGACAAATTGCATGAGGTAGCGTAAGGGCTTTTTGAATGATGAAAACGAGAAATGATCTTTTGATCGAAAACGAAGCTCAGCCGAGATCCTCGACTCGAAGCAGGGCCGGCTCGTCACGAATGCAATCCATGGCGCGGATGACTTTGAGAGCTTCGCGAACTCTGCCGAAAGGCGCGAAATGAAGCATCAGCACGATGGGGGCATATTCTTCGTTGTGGTCTTCAGGCTGAATCAGCGAGAGGATTCCGATGCCGTGATCCCCCAGGACCGTTGCGATTCTTGCGAGAACACCCGGCCGGTCTTCGGCCTCGACGCGGAGATAGTATTTGGAAACGCTCTCTTCAATCGGGAGCGGTTTTCCATACAGTCCGTGAGTAATGAAACCGGATCCGTCGCGCGCATCGATATTCGCCGCGGCATCGGCGATGTCGGCGATCACGGAGCTGGAGGTCGGATCCTGTCCGGCGCCCGACCCGTAGAAAAGCGTCTCCCCGACGACGTCGCCTTGCACGAGGATTGCATTGAAGACCCCTTTGACCGAGGAAAGAATGTGATCCTTGGCGACGAGAGAAGGCTGCACGCGAACTTCGATTGCCTTGGATTCTTCATGGAGCTTGATGACTCCGAGAAGTTTGATGGTATATCCGAGCTTGTCCGCGAAGGCGATGTCCTCTGCACGGACACTCTCGACTCCTTCCACATAGATCTTGTCGCAGGGGACCCAGCAACCGTAGCTCAGCGAAGCGAGGATGATGGCCTTGTGGGCGGCATCCCAACCGTTCACATCGAGAGTCGGATCGGCCTCGGCGTACCCGAGTTTCTGTGCTTCCTCGAGAGCCTCTTCATATCGAAGGTTGGCCTCCGTCATCCGGGTGAGGATGTAGTTGCAGGTACCGTTGATGATTCCGACCACGGACTGAATGTGATTACCGATCAGCGATTCCTGGACGGTCTTGATGATGGGGATCCCGCCGGCCACGGCCGCTTCGTAGTAGATGGGACGACCATGTTCTTCCGCGATGGCGAAAAGTTCCTGACCTCGCTCGGCGAGAAGAGCCTTATTCCCGGTGACGACTGCCTTGCCGTTCTCCAGTGCTGCCTTCACAAAGGCAAAGGCACGATCGATCCCGCCGATCAGTTCAATGATCATGTCGATCTCGGGATCGAGAACGAGATCGTCGAGATTCGTTGTCACTAGCTCGGGAGGGAGTTTCACCTCGCGTGCTTTGGCGGGATCCCGGACCGCGATCCGACGAACGACCAGGTCGCGTCCTGACCTCTCTAGAAGGAGATGTGAGTTCTTCTGGATGTTCTTGTAGACTCCGGCACCAACGTTACCGAAGCCCGCGAGACCGATCTGTAAGGAGGGGGCCGACATGACTGCAAAAGAAGTTCGTAGGAGGCTTTTCCGCAAACGGATATTTGAATGATTCGACGTTCCCGTGATCCGCAAACGCGACCACGATTCCCTCTTGCAACCTCGTCGACCGAGATTCTACTGAAAGCCATGAAAGAGAAAGCCCCCTTTTACCTCAGCCTCCTGCTTGCGGCCGGACTCGGAGCCGCCTGCACCGACGAGCAACCCTCCGAGGAAACCAAAGCACCCGAGGCACCGGCCGCGGAAGGCGACGGATTTGTCGAACTGCTCAACGGTGAGAATCTCGACGGTTGGACCGCATCGAAGGAGAATCCAGAATCGTTTTCGATCGCGGATGGCAAGCTCATCGTCAAAGGCGGGAAGAGCCATCTCTTTTATGCTGGCGAGGTCGAGGGAGCCAATTTCAAAGATTTCCATCTCAAGGTTCGCGCCAAGACTTTTCCCAATGCCAACAGCGGTGTCTATTTTCACACCGAATACCAGGACGAGGGATGGCCCTCCAAGGGATATGAGTGCCAGGTCAATTCCACCCACAAGGATCCCAAGAAAACGGGGAGCCTTTACGGGGTAAAGAACATCATCGTTCTCAAGGAAGGTCAGGAACCTCCGAAAGGAGGAGATCACGAGAAGCGGGAGGCCGCGCCCAGCACGGATGGGGAGTGGTTCGACTACGACATCATCGTGAAGGGCAAGCAGATTACCATCCAGGTGAACGGGGAAACGACGGTCGAATACACGGAGCCGGACGGTGGTCCCGGGATCGAGAAATCTCCAGGCCGCAAGTTGGACAGCGGCACCTTCGGCATTCAGGCCCACGATCCCGATAGCGAAGTTCATTACGAACGCTTCGCGGTAAAGCCGCTCTAGGCTACTTCCTCAAAACCTGTCATTTTCCGGTTGTTTTTCCGATTTTGACTGGTATTACTTTCCTCCCCGCGATTTTCCGATTTTCGGAGGTCGCAATGGGTGGAATGGCTCGATAGCTCAGTTGGTAGAGCAGAGGACTGAAAATCCTTGTGTCCCCAGTTCAAATCTGGGTCGAGCCACTTTCCACTTCCCAACGGCGCCTTTCGGCGTCGTTTTTCTTTTCAGAGCTGTTCCGCTCTCTTTCGGACTTCTTCCGCGGTCAGCTTCTCGGTGGGTTGCACGAACGACCAGCGATAACCGAAGGGATCGAGGATGACCCCGGAGCGGGCACCCCAGAATTGATCAGCGGCCGGGGAAAGGATCCTGGCCCCGGCTTTCTCCGCCTTTTCCATGGAACCGTCGCAGTCGGAGGTCATGACGCTGAACAGGCAAGAGGCCATGGTCCCCTCGGGCATGGCGTAGGCATTCCAATCCTCGGACTCCTCGGACAGAAAAATTCGTGATTCACCAATCAGAAACTCGGCATGTCCGATGCCTCCGTCCGGAGTGTCCATGCGGAATTCCTCCTTGGCACCGAAAGCGTCACGGTAGAAGTCGAGGGCGCGATGGCCGTCGCTCACGGTGAGGGAAATCGAGACAGTGACCGGTGGGGCATCCATTCCCCATTCTACGCCCCACCCCAATCGCCTCAAGTGAACAAAATCTCACCTGAGTAGCGATTCCGATCAGCAACGAGTCCGAATCAACCTCGATCCCCGATCGGACTGATCGGCTGATCTTCGTGCGGCCCAGTGTAAAGCGTGAGCGGACGGTAGAGGCGATTGTCTTCCAGCTGCTCCAGGACCTGAGCGGTCCATCCTGCGGCTCGAGAGATCGCAAAGATCGGCGTGAAAAGGTCGGTTGGAATGCCGAGGGAGTAATAGACCGTTGCCGAGTAGAAGTCGACATTTGCATTGAGCCCCTTACGCTCGCGCATGATCTCTGCGATACGTTCGGACATCTTGATCCATTTCGTTTCGCCGAGCTCTTCCGTAAGCTTGATGGCCATCTTCCGAAGATGAGGAGCACGAGGATCGAGGACGCGATAGACGCGGTGTCCGATTCCCATGATCTTCTTTTTATTGGCCAGGCAGTCTTCGACGTAAGCGTCGACTTTGTCGAGGTCGCCGATTTCCTGGAGCATGTGAATGACTCCCTCATTCGCCCCTCCGTGAAGAGGTCCTTTGAGAGTTCCGATCGCCGATGTGATTGCGGAATACATATCGGAGAGTGTGGCGACGGTGACACGGGAACTAAAGGTCGATGCATTCATCCCGTGGTCGGCATGAATGATGTAAGCGACATCGAGGGTCTTCGTCGCTTCCGCTCCCGGTTCTTCTCCGTTGATGAGGTAGAGAAAGTGGGCTGCTTCGGAAAGATCTTCGCGGACAGGCGGAAGGTCGAGGCCCTGGCGTGCGCGATGGTAGTAGGCAACAATGAGCGGCATCTGGGCACAGATCGCGATGGCACGCTCCTCGTTGAGTTCGTAGTCCTGGTCGTGACCACGATTGTCGTAGAGGCCGAGCATGCTCACTCCCGTCCGAAGAACTTCCATGGGAAGGGCATCCTTCGGTGCTGCCTTGATGAAGTCGATGACTCCGTCGGGCAGGTGGCGCTCGGAGCGGAGTTTCTTCGTGAACTCATCGAGTTCTGCCTGGGTGGGGAGCTTCCGACGATGGAGGAGAAACATGACTTCCTCGAACGTGCAGTTCTCGACCAGGTCATCGATGTTGTAACCCAGGTAGCGAAGGATTCCCTCCTGTCCCTGGACGTCACTGAGGCATGACTCGTTGGCGATGACTCCTGCGAGTCCTTTGGCGTATTCCGGTTTCTCCGACATGATTACTCTTTCTAAACAAATACGATCAGCAAAATCAACCCGAGATGCGGAATTCCGCGATTCCGGTATCGATTCGGAAGGGCTTTTCTGATCAGCCCATGGCCCGGACGAGGGCGTCTCCCATGTCCGAGGGGTTTTCTGCAACCTCGATGCCCGCATCGCGCATCGCAGCGATTTTCGCTTCGGCGGTGCCTTTTCCACCGGAAACAATCGCTCCGGCGTGACCCATGCGACGTCCCGGAGGCGCTGTCGCTCCAGCGATGAAACCGGCAATCGGCTTGTCACAATTCTCCTTGGCCCACTCGGCTGCTTCTTCTTCCGCGGTTCCACCGATTTCACCGATCATGATGATGGCTTCGGTTTCAGGATCGTCATTGAACATCTTGAGAACGTCGAGGTGAGACGTCCCGTTGATGGGGTCGCCTCCGATCCCGACGCAGGTACTCTGGCCAAGTCCCAGGCTGGTCAACTGGTAGACAGCCTCGTAGGTCAGGGTGCCGCTTCGAGAAACGACGCCGACTTTTCCCCGCTTGTGGATGTAACCCGGGGCGATTCCGATTCGGCAGCCACCGTGAGAATTCTCTCCCGTTCCGGGGGTCACGATTCCTGGGCAATTGGGGCCGATGAGACGGGCGCCCGAGTCTTTCATCGCCGCGCGGACTTTCATCATGTCCATGACGGGAATTCCTTCGGTGATCGCGACGACCAGATCGACGCCTGCGTCGACGGCTTCGAGGATCGCATCGCCTGCAAAGGGAGGTGGAACAAAGATGGCACTCACGGTCGCGCCCGTTTCGGAAACCGCGTCACCGACGGTGTCGAAGATGGGAACCGTGTCCGCGAATTTCTGACCGCCCTTGCCAGGGGTCACCCCGGCAACGAGTTGCGTGCCGTAGTCGAGGCTCAGTTGTGCGTGGCGTCCGCCAAAGGAGCCGGTGATACCCTGGATCAGGATCTTGGTGTTTTCGTCAACAAGGATAGCCATGAGGAAGTGTTTAGTTTGAAGTGTTTAGTTTGAAGTTTTTGCTCCAAGTTTGCTGTCGATTGAGCGAATCAGCCCTTGGATCATCGCCGAGATTTCCCGAGTTTCGTTAACGATGTGTTCTGCGGCTTCTTCGGATAGGAGTCCTAAGCGTTTCGAGAGGAGGCTTTGAGTGCGAAGTTCTCCCGAAGAGCCTTTCGCGATTCGAAGGAAACGACGAAAATCCTTGGGAGCATCTCGTTCCTGCCCTTCCGCAATGTTGGAGGGAATAGAAAGAGAAGAGCGTTCCATCTGGTCTTTCAGCGAAAATCGTTTCATCGACTCTACGGATCGATAGACATATTCAGCGAGTTGAATGGCACGTTGCAACACGTGCAGCTGTTCAAAACTTTGGTATGCCATTAGATCGGACTAGTAACTTGAAACTGAGAACCTGAAACTTCAGGCGATCGCCGCGACTGCTTTCTGAGCGGCATCGGCAAGGGTGTCGGCGGGAATAAGATCGACGTCGGAACTCGCGAGCGTGGCTTTTCCAGCTTCGACGTTGTTGCCTTCGAGGCGAACCACGAGAGGGATGCTCAGGTCGACTTCGCCACAGGCAGCGACGATGCCCTTGGCGATCACGTCGCAGTCCATGATGCCTCCGAAGATATTCACGAGAATGCCTTTCACGTTCGGGTCGCTGAGAATGATCTTGAAGGCGTTTCGGACCTGCTCTTGCGTCGCGCCTCCTCCCACGTCGAGGAAGTTCGCTGGTTCGCCGCCGCTCTGCTTGATGATGTCCATCGTCGCCATGGCGAGTCCGGCACCATTCACGAGGCAGGCGATGTTGCCGTCGAGTCCGATGTAGTTGAGATCGAACTTGGCGGCTTCCACCTCGCGAGGATCTTCCTCGGTCGGGTCATGGAGCTCGGCGATCTCAGGATGACGATAGAGAGCGTTGTCGTCGAAATCGAATTTGGCGTCGAGGGCGAGAACGTTTCCGTCCGGTGTTGTCACCAGCGGATTGACCTCGACCATGGAGCAGTCGCAGGACATGAAAAGCTGATAGAGACCCTTGAGCAACTTTGCGAATTGCTTCGCGGTGTCTCCAGCGAAACCAAGCTTGGAGGCGAGGTTTCGGATTTCGTAGGGCTGGAGCCCAAGGAGCGGGTGAATTACCTCGTTGAAGATCTTGTCCGGAGTATTCTCGGCGACATCCTCGATGTTCACCCCGCCCTCGGTACTGGCGACGATGACAGGAGAGCGACTTTCCCGGTCCATGAGGATCGCGAGGTAGTATTCCTTTTCGATGTCGACCGCATCTGCGACCATGATTTTGCTGACGAGCTTTCCTTCTTCTCCCGTTTGGTGAGTGACAAGGGTTTGTCCCAGCATCTTCGAAGCGACATCGGCAGCCTCGTCCGCATTCTTGACCAGATGGACCCCGCCCTGAAAACCATTCTTGAAGGTCCCCTTGCCTCGGCCACCGGCGTGGACCTGGGCTTTCACCACGATTTCGTCTCCCAATTCCGCGGCTGCGGCGCGAGCTTCTTCGGCGGTGTCGGCGACTTTGCCTTTCGGGGTCGCAACCCCAAATTTTTCAAACAGTTCCTTGGCCTGGTATTCGTGGATATTCATGGAAAGAGAGTGGGGGCTCGACGTCGAGCGCGCCAACTTACGGCGGCGGTTTCACTGGTCAAGATGGAACCTCAGAAATCCCCAACGCGAAGGGGCCAAACGGCGGAGGCGGACACAAAAAAAGCTCCTCGAAACTTCGAGGAGCTTTCCTGGGATCTGGAATCTCAAATTCTTTGGAGAAAAGGAGGCTAGGAGCTGCTCTTTGCGAGATACTCAGCGGTGCTTTCGTGATTGGCCTGCATGGCGTCAGCGCCTTTCTCCCAGTCCATCGGGCAGACTTCTCCGTTTTCTTCGAAATGCTGGAGGGCGTCGACCATACGGATCGCTTCCTTGATGGAGCGTCCCAGGGGAAGGTTGTTGACGAGCTGGTGCTGCACGGTGCCTTCCTTGTCGATCAGGAAGAGCCCGCGATAGGCGATCAGCTCTCCTTCGACGATGAGGTCGCCGTATTCGTCGAGATCGTAGTCGCCGACGAGAACATCGTAGGCAGCGGAGATCGTCTTGTTGGTGTCTGCGACGAGGGGATAGGTTACCCCGCCGATACCGCCCTTGTCCCGCGGGACCTGGAGCCATCCCCAGTGAGACATCTCGGTGTCGGTCGAACAACCGACAATGACAACATCGCGGGACTCGAACTCGGCGAGCGCGTCCTGGAAAGCGTGGAGCTCAGTAGGGCAGACGAAGGTGAAATCTTTGGGATAGAAAAAGAGGATCACGTATTTCTCGCCACGATACTGATCGAGAGAGAAGTTTTCGACGACCTGGCCATCGACGATGGCGTTGGCGCTGAAGCTGGGGGCGGGTTTTCCGACGAGAACTGACATGGTAGGTGTGTGTTGGGATTCAATGAAATTGACAAGCGAAAGATGGAGAATGCTGTCTAGGAGTCAACTACGGATCAGCGAGCGATGTGGAGGCATTCCCGAACATAGAGATCCCTGGGCTTGGGACCGGAGGCGAGGGTGGCCCGTTGCGATGGATTCCCGGTCGAGGATCCAAAGAAATAGTTGACGCTGGATCGTAAGGGATCTTAGTTACGGAACGTCAAAAGTCGACAAATCCTATCAAGAATAGGTATTTTAGATGAGTGAAGACCTTCCCCAGACAGCCAGCGCGACCGCAGTCCCGACTTCCACTTCCAGTGAAAGCTCCGAGGAACTGTCCGAAGCGTCGCGTCGACTCGAAAACGCTTCGGCAGAGGATCGAGTTGCCTGGGCATTGGAGCATTCGGAAGACCGGGTCATCATGACCTCGAGTTTTGGAGCCCAGTCCGCCGTTCTCTTGCATCTTGCGACCCGACAGAAAGCCGATTTACCTGTGGTTCTCATCGATACCGGGTATCTCTTCACCGAGACTTATCATTTCATCGACAGCCTGCGAGAGAAGCTCGATCTGAATCTGAAGGTGTATCGCAGCGATCTCAGCCCCGCCTGGCAGGAGGCACGATTCGGAAAACTCTGGGAGGACGGAGTCGAAGGGATCGAGAAATACAACCAGATGAACAAAGTCGAGCCCATGGACCGAGCCATGACGGAACTCGATCCGGAAATCACGCTGAGTGGGATTCGTCGCCAACAAAGCAGTTCTCGCGAAAATCTACCCGTGGTGGCTCGCCAGAAAGGACGTCTCAAGGTTCACCCCATCATCGATTGGACCGATCAGAATGTCGGTGAATACCTCGTAAAACATGATCTGCCCTATCATCCCCTCTGGGAAGAGGGCTATGTTTCCATCGGAGACTGGCACACCTCGCGAAAACTGACCGATGGTATGTCGGCCGAGGAAACTCGCTTCTTTGGGTTGAAGCGGGAGTGTGGATTGCACGAAGATCTCGATTTCGTGATCTAAGCACCACTTCTACTGTTCTGTTTCTGATGAGTTCGAATCTCGATCATATTTATCCCGTCTTCGACAAGATGCTGCCCCGAGAGGCCAAGGAGTCGCTCCTTTCGCAGCGAGGAATTGTCGTCTGGATGTATGGTCTGTCGGGCTCCGGGAAATCGACCCTCGCCAATCTCCTCGAGCGTCGCCTCCACGAGCAGGGGAATTTCGTGAAAGTCCTCGATGGGGACAATGTCCGATCGGGTTTGAATCAGAATCTCGGCTTCTCCGACGAGGACCGTCTCGAGAATATCCGGAGAGTTGCCGAGGTCGCCAAGTTGTTTGCCGAGTCCGGGGTCGTGACGATCGCGTCGTTTATCACCCCGAACAACGAGCTGCGTTCGCTGGCTCGCTCCATTCTCGGAGATGACGACCTTCTCGAAGTCTATGTAAGTGCCTCCTACCAGACCTGCGCAGAGAGAGATCCCAAGGGACTTTATGCCAAAGTCGACGCGGGAGAGGTAAAGAATTTCACAGGTAAGGACTCCGGGTTTGAAGAGCCGGATCGTCCCGATCTCATCATTGACACCGAGCTTCACAACGAGGACGAATGCCTCGCTCAATTGTTGGAGGCGGTCTCGAAGCGCATCGAAGCTCCTGCGAGCCCATAGAAAGAATTTGATACCATGGAAAACGAAAGAAACTCTTACCGGGTCAATCACCTCGCCCAGCTCGAGTCCGAGGCGATCTTCATTCTTCGGGAAACGGCAGCCCAGTTCGAAAAGCCAGCGCTTCTTTTCTCGGGAGGCAAGGATTCTATCGTGATGGCTCACCTCGCGAGGAAGGCCTTCTTCCCGGCGCGCATTCCTTTTCCCCTGGTTCATGTTGATACGGGACACAACTTCGATGAGACGATCGAGTATCGGGACAGCTATGTTGCCGAGCTCCGCGCGGAGCTTGTGGTGGGACTCGTCCAAGACTCGATCGATCAGGGGCGGGTCCAGGAGGAGAAGGGGCCATTCGCCAGCCGGAATGCCCTTCAAACCGTGACCCTGCTCGATACGATCGAGGACAATCAATACGATGCCTGTCTTGGTGGTGGTCGACGAGACGAAGAGAAGGCTCGCGCCAAGGAGCGTTTCTTTTCTCACCGTGATGACTTCGGACAATGGGATCCGAAGAATCAGCGCCCTGAGCTCTGGAATATTTTCAACGGACGAAAGCACCATGGGGAGCACTTCCGAGTCTTTCCGCTTTCGAACTGGACTGAGATGGATGTCTGGCAATACATCAAAGCCGAGAAGATCCCACTCCCAAGTCTCTACTTTTCCCACCAGCGTGATGTCGTGCATCGGAATGGCTCCATGCTCGCCATCTCGGATGTGGTCATTCCCCAGGAGGGCGAGGAGGTCGAAAAGAATGCGACGGTTCGTTTCCGGACCATCGGCGACATGACCTGCACCGGCGCGGTTTACTCGGACGCCGCCGACATGGATACCATCATTCAGGAAGTCGCCACCGCCCGCCAAACCGAACGCGGAACCCGCGCCGACGACAAGCGCTCCGAGACCGCCATGGAGGATCGCAAGAAGGAAGGGTATTTCTAGAATCGCCCGGGCGATTTTAGAGTGAAAGGTGGGAAGGTGAGAAAGTAGGAAAGTGATTTTTGGCCAGACGTTTTTTTGGAATGAAGAACGACAACTTTGCAGAACGATTTGAAGACCTCAGGATTTGGCAGGCTGCACGGAAGCAAGCTGGAGAAATCTATGCGGTGACTGGTCCTGACACTGCCTGCTCGCGGGATTTTGGTTTTCGCGATCAAATACAGCGTGCAGCAGTATCCGTGATGAACAATATCGCAGAGGGTTTTGAAGGAGGTTTTCAAACTGAATTTGCCCGCTTTCTGAAGATCGCGAAGGGCTCCTGTGGTGAAGTGCGATTCATGCTTTATCTCGCCGAGGACCTCGAATATCTCAGTCCTGAAGAGGCAAGCGCTCACCGAAGTTCTGCCGAGAAACTCTCCAAGAGCATTTCGGCGCTTGAAAAGAGTATCCGAACCAAATTGGGCGAGCTGTCCTGAACCGCCTTCTTACCTTTCCACTTTCCACCTTTTACCGCGCCAAAGGCGCATCGAAATTATGCACGAAGTTCCCTACGACGAAGGTTATCTTGAAATGGACCTGTTGCGCTTCACTACTGCGGGTAGTGTCGACGACGGAAAATCCACTCTCATTGGGCGTCTTCTCTACGATTCCAAGAACACGTTCGAAGACCAGATCGAAGCGGTCGAAGCGACTTCGAAGAAACGTGGAGACGAGAATGTGAACCTCGCTCTCCTCACGGACGGTCTCCGCGCCGAGCGAGAGCAGGGCATCACCATCGACGTGGCTTATCGTTACTTTGCGACCCCGAAGCGGAAGTTCATCATCGCAGATACTCCGGGCCATATCCAATACACTCGGAACATGGTGACAGGAGCCTCGACCGCGAATCTTGCGATCATCCTCGTCGACGCTCGAACCGGAGTGATCGAGCAGACCTGCCGTCATGCCTTCATTGCTGACCTGCTCCGGATCCGTCATGTCATCCTTGCGGTGAACAAGATGGACCTTGCTGACTACAGCGAGGATCGATTCAACGAAATCACCGAGGACTTCAAGAAATTTGCCTCCCGCCTCAACAACATCGTCGATATGACGGCGATTCCGATCAGTGCACTCCATGGCGACAACGTCGTCGACAAATCGGAGAAGATGGACTGGTATCAGGGTCCGACCATGCTGTATCAGCTCGAGAACGTGTATATCGGGTCCGACCAGAATCACGTCGACGCGCGGTTTCCGGTGCAGTGGGTGGTTCGCCCACATTCCGACGAGTACCACGACTTTCGCGGATTTGCGGGCCGGGTCGCCGGAGGAGTTTTCAAGCCCGGGGATGAAGTGGTGGTTCAACCATCCGGATTCACGACGAAGATCAAGGCGATCGAATCTCTCGATGGGCCGCAAAGGGAGGCCTTCGCTCCTCTCTCCTGCACCATGACCTTGGAGGATGAGATCGATATCAGCCGGGGCGACATGATCGCCAAACCGAATAATCCGCCCAAGAAGGATCAGGAGATTGAGGCCATGATCTGCTGGTTCTCCGACAGCAAGCAGCTGCAGCCGCGAGGAAAATATTATCTTCGGCACACGACCAAGGAAGTGAAGGCCATCGTCCAGGAGGTGAAATACAAGGTCGATATCAACACGCTTCACAAGATCGAAGACACGAGCAATTTTGGGCTCAATGAGATCGGTCGGGTAAGTATCCGCACTTCCGCGCCATTGCTCTATGATTCCTACCGGAAGAACCGTCAGACCGGAAGTTTCATTCTCATCGACTCTCAGACCAATGAGACCGTTGCGGCAGGAATGATCATCTGATCGAATACCCGTTTCCTTTTCTTTTTCCAAGGTTTTTGAATCCCTCGGAAATGGGAAAAGAGTAGGAAAAGAAAAAGGAGTGAGAAGCCTGTCTCTAACCGATTGACAGCATGGGGGATTGCCCTTTAAATACCGCCCTGCTTCCTTTCGAGGCAGAAAAGTGACGGCGAGGTAGCCAAGTGGTAAGGCCGGGCTCTGCAAAAGCTCTATCGCGGGTTCGATTCCCGCCCTCGCCT
>JARGNI010000035.1:21737-59087 GCA_029213195.1 Verrucomicrobiales bacterium | reverse complement strand
GCCTTCTCTCAGCTTTTCGGCTCGGGTGTCATTTATTTTGGCTCAATTCGGGCTCGGAGCAATCCGGGCCTTTTTCTTGGACGTTTCCTGTGGTAGGCTCGGGTATGGGCGCTGTTTCTTATATTCCGCGTTATTCTGTGGATGACTTTCTTCAATGGGAAGGAGAATGGGAGTTATGGGACGGAGTTCCAGTTTCCATGTCGCCGGCTCCAGGATTTTTTCACCAATCTGTAGGAAGCCAACTCATCGCACAGCTTGTCGATTTGCTTCATTCGGATGATTGCGAAGGGAGCTGCCGAGCAGTCTACGAAAGCGACTGGCACTTGGAGAAAGATACGGTAGTTCGACCTGACGTCATGGTGGTGTGTGGAGATCCGGGCGGAAAATGGCTAAAGAAGCGCCCTGAATTCACTGCCGAGATTCTTTCTCCATCGACTCGACAGAAAGATCTGGTCGCCAAGCGCGAGCTATACGCATCGGAAGGAGTTCCCCATTACCTGATTCTCGATCCGGAAGACAAGTCTGCTTTGCTTCTTCAATTGGGTGAAGATGGCACCTATCGCGAGATTGCCCCCGAATCTAGCTTCGAATTGCATCCAGGATGCAAAGTAGAGCTGTCGATAGGTCCACTTTTTGCGTAAACGGGGCCTTGAATCCGGCCCCCTCCTGCCGTACAGGTGGCCTCATCTGCGCCGGGACGCGGAAAATTCCCGGATTGAACAGGGTTGAGTCATCGACCCGACCCTGTCAGGTCTTCATCGAGAAGGCCTGATTCACTCTCCACTATTGACCAGAACAAGATGAGTTTAGACGTCGTGCGATCCTTCACCACCGGCTCCGGAGCCGAAGGCAAATTTTACTCCCTGCCCGCTCTCGCCGAGTCCGGCAAGGCCCCGAACCTGGATCGTCTTCCTGTCAGTATTCGGATCGTCCTCGAGTCCGTCCTCCGGAATGTCGACGGTCGCAAGGTCAACGAAGTCGATGTCGAGAATCTCGCCAACTGGAACGCCAAGTCGCCCGGTGAATACGAGATTCCCTTCACGGTGGCCCGAATTGTTCTCCAGGATTTCACCGGAGTTCCTCTTCTCGTCGATGTCGCCGCGATGCGGGATGCGGCGGTTGCCCGCGGAACTGAAGCGGCCAAGGTCGAACCCCTCGTTCCCGTCGATCTCGTTGTCGATCACTCGGTGCAGGTGGATTTCGCCGGATCCCAGGCCGCTCTCGATCGGAACATGGAGATCGAGTTCATCCGGAACCGTGAGCGGTACGAGTTCCTCAAGTGGGGACAGCAGGCGTTCGATACGTTCTCCGTGGTGCCTCCGGGCATCGGAATCGTTCACCAGGTGAACCTCGAGTATCTCGCCAAGGGCGTGCTCGAGAAAGAAAACGTTTTCTATCCCGACACCCTCGTCGGAACCGATTCTCACACCACGATGATCAACGGCCTCGGTGTCGTCGGTTGGGGAGTGGGAGGCATCGAGGCGGAAGCCGGAATGCTCGGTCAGCCCGTCACTTTCCTCGTTCCCGAAGTGGTCGGGGTGTATCTCCACGGTTCGCTTGCCGAAGGGGTCACTGCAACGGACCTGACGCTCCGCGTTACCGAAATTCTTCGAGCCCACGGAGTGGTCGGAAAATTCGTCGAGTTTTTCGGACCTGGAGCCGATGCTCTCTCCCTGCCCGATCGTGCCACGATCGCGAATATGGCTCCGGAATATGGCGCGACGATGGGATTCTTCCCTGTCGATGGAGAAACCATCAATTACCTCCGCGGCACGGGTCGCTCCGAGGAACTCTGCACCACGGTGGAGAATTACTTCAAGGCGCAGAACCTTTTCGGCATTCCCGACAAGGGCGACTGTGACTACACCGATCTCCTCGAACTCGATCTCGCCACCATCGTTCCAGCGGTGGCCGGACCGAAACGTCCCCAGGACCGGATCGATGTGCCGGCTCTCGGGAATTCCTTCAACGAGCTTTTCACGACTCCCGCAGGCGATGGAGGTTTCGGATTGTCCGAAGCGCAGCGCGACGTCACCGTCCCCTTGCACCTCAACTCTCCCGCCGGTGAATTCGACAATCCGCTTATCGAGGGCGAGACGATCACCGAGCTCGACGTCGATACGGCACTCCGTCACGGATCGGTTCTTATCGCCGCGATCACGAGTTGCACCAACACCTCCAACCCGAGCGTCATGCTCGCGGCGGGCCTGGTTGCGAAGAAGGCCAATGAGAAAGGGCTCACCGTGGCTCCTTTCGTGAAGACTTCCCTGGGGCCCGGATCTCGCGTCGTCACCGATTATCTCGAGGCTACGGGGCTTCAGGAGGAACTCGACAAGATCGGATTCGAAACCGTCGGCTACGGTTGCACCACCTGTATCGGCAACTCCGGACCGCTTCACCCGGCGATCGAAGATGCGATCAAGGAAGGCGATCTCGTCTGTGCCTCCGTTCTTTCCGGAAACCGAAACTTCGAGGCTCGTGTCCACGGATCGATCAAGGCCAACTTTCTCATGTCGCCTCCGCTCGTCGTTGCCTATGCCCTGGCCGGTCGGGTCGATCTCGACCTGACGACGGAGCCGCTCGGCACCGATACCAACGGCGATCCGGTGTTTCTCGCCGATGTCTGGCCGAGCCAGGAAGAAGTTACCGAGCAGCTTGCTTCGGCTCTCAAGCCCGAGGTTTACAGCAAGCTCTACGGCAATGTCGATACCGCGAACCCGAAGTGGGGAGAAATCAACGGTACCACGGGTGCGACCTACACCTGGGACGAAGCTTCGACCTACGTGCAGTCGCCTCCTTTCTTCGACACGAAGGAAGGCGCGAGCGAGAACATCGTTGGAGCCCGTCCGCTCGGGATCTTTGGGGACTCGGTCACGACGGACCACATTTCTCCGGCCGGAGCGATCAAGGACACGTCTCCTGCGGGACAGTATCTGCTCGAGAACGGAGTCGAGAAGGCTTCCTTCAACTCCTACGGAGCACGCCGCGGTAACGACCGGGTCATGACTCGCGGAACCTTTGCCAACGTTCGGATCAAGAATCTGATGTGTCCCGGAATCGAAGGCGGATACACCCAGTATTTTGGCTCCCAGGATGTTCCTTCTCCCGACACCGGGATCGAAGCCTTCGGCAGCGCCAAGCCGACTTTCATCTACAACGCTTCCATGGCCTACCAGGAAGAGGGGACGCCTCTCGTGGTCATTGGTGGCGATGACTACGGAATGGGCTCCAGCCGGGACTGGGCCGCCAAGGGAACCCGCCTCCTCGGCGTCAAGGCCGTCGTGACGAAGTCCTTCGAGCGTATCCACCGTTCCAACCTGATCGGAATGGGAGTTCTGCCTTTGAACTTCGCCGATGCGGCGGACTACGAGAAGGTCAAAGATCTCGTCGATGCGACTTTCGATATCACGGGAATCGCCGGAGAGCTCAAGCCCATGCAGACCGCGACCCTCGTCGCGCATGCGAGTGATGGGACGACGGTCGAAGTGCCATTGAAGGTTCGTTTGGACACCCCTGCTGAGGTCGATTACTACAACGCGGGAGGAATTCTCCCCTACGTGTTGGAGCAGATCATTGCGGGGTAGTTCGTGCAGGGGATTTCCCCCTGCTGGCGACCCTCAGTGAAACTTCCTCCAGAAAACAGGAGCCTTCGGGGCGGTGGTCACGACTCCATTGATTGGACCTCGCTCCAGTGTGGAAAGGTGCCTCTGCTCCCTGCAGTAGTGCACCGTAAGGAGGAGCATGAACAAGGTGGTGAAAATCCACGCCAGGGTCGAAAGGGTCGCCATAGGAATTCCAACGTCGAGAAGCGCAGGAAACCAGTTCAGGATTCGGAGCAGGAAGAATATGGCGAGATAGGAAACGGCTCCAAGCGGAACGGCAAGAAGGGGAGCGAATACGACGGCAATCAGCGCCTTTCCCCAACAGCGATGAACCCACCGAAACAGGAAGAGGAGGAGGACGAGGGCGAGAAGGATGGCGAAACAGAGGTAGATTTCCGTCATGCCAGGAGTATCTCCTGCGGAACGGCCTCTCGCGATTACAAGGGAACAGGAAGTTTGCAATCCGTCAGCCCACGGTTGCTGGAGCTGCGCTCACTCGCGATCCGTCCCGCACGAACCAGTTCCACAAGAATTGCATCCCTTGGCTTTCCGGGCGCGGAGGATGAACAGCACGATCGTCACGGCTACGATTGCCAGTGCCACCCAGCTCTGCCAATCCGTCATGAGAAGAGGAGGGTGCCGACTTGAAAGACGATCAACGCCGCAACCGCAGCAAAGGCGGACATGAAAACGAATTGTCCGATCGCCCATTTCCACGAGCCGGCTTCCCGCGCCACCACGGCCGATGTGGGCAGGCATTGCAGGGCATAGATATAGAAGATCAGCAGGGCGAGAACGGCAGGGATGGTGAACATCTTGCTTCCATCTGGCCAGGTCTCGGCGGCGAGTCGATCTCGGATGCGATTGCGGGTCTCTCCCTCATCCTCGGTTTCCTCGATCTGGAACAGTTGGGCCATGGATCCCACGAACACCTCGCGTGCCGCGAAAGAAGTGAGAATGGCGGTTCCGGTCCGGCCATCGAATCCCATCGGTTTGACGATGGGCTCGATCGCATCGCTGACTCGTCCGACGATGGTATGCGAGAGCACTTCGCCGGGATCGTCACTTTCGAGCTTGGGATACGTGGTTGCCGCCCAGAGCAGGATCATGATCCCGAGGATAACGGTTCCCGCTTTCTTCAGGAATGCCCATCCCCGCTCGATGACGTGGCGGAAAATGTAGCCCCACTGGGGACGTCGGTAGGGGGGGAGCTCGAGAAGAAAATGCGATTCCACCTCATCGGGACCGAGCTTTCCGCGCAGGATACGAGCGACGACAAAGGCGGTCAGGGTTCCCAGTACGTAGATACCCATCAAGACGAGGGCCTGGACCGACCCTCCTTCGCTGCCACCCAGTAGCATGGGAACGAGGAGCAGGTAGACGGGTAGTCGAGCCGAGCAGCTCATCCAGGGCGCGACAAAGATGGTCACGAGTCGTTCCTTGGCTGAATCGATGGTCCGTGTTGCCATGACCCCGGGAATGGCACAGGCATAGGAACTCAGGAGGGGCAGAAACGCTTTCCCGCTCAAACCGACCTTGGACATGAAGCCATCCATGAGAAAGGCGGCACGAGCCATGTAGCCGGAACTCTCGAGCAGCCCGATGAAAAAGAAGAGCATCAGGATCTGGGGGAGGAAGATGACCACGGCACCGACACCGCCGATGATGCCATTGGTGATCAAATCACGCAGGTCGCCTTCTGCCATGGCTTCTTCGACGAGGCC
Organism: Verrucomicrobiales bacterium; assembly: GCA_029213195.1. Taxonomy (GTDB): domain Bacteria; phylum Verrucomicrobiota; class Verrucomicrobiia; order Verrucomicrobiales; family DEV007; genus Arctic95D-9. Next base: position 53,761 of record JARGNI010000035.1, on the reverse strand, counting down.
GATCGTCCAATCCTGGAGCGACTCGATCCAGCCCATCGGAATGCCTGCGAATGAGAAGATCGACCAGAAAACGGCGAACATGACCCCAAGAAAAAAGACCCACCCCCAGAATGGATGCAGGAGGACTCGATCCAACTTGTCCGAGGTATTGCTGCTGTGGGCTTCGGGTCTTCGAGCAGCGAGCTCACCCGTTGCCAAACCGAAGGCACGTCGCGAGTCCTCGTCGCCTTTCTCCCACCCGAGGCTTTCGGGAGCCGGGGGGAACGGTTTGCGCATCGCCTGCTTCAGTTCGACGAGTCCCTTTTTCTTGTCCGCCTGGATCGCGACAACGGGAACTCCAAGTTCTTCGGAGAGCTTGACGGGATCGAGGCGCAATCCAGATTTCTCAGCGAGGTCGATCATGTTCAAGACGACGACGACAGGCACCTCTCGTTCGAGAATCTCGAGGACCAGCTGCAGGTGGCGTTCGAGGTTGGAGGCATCGACGACGCAGAGGACCAGATCGGGGCGGGGAATCTGGTCGTGCTCACCACAGAGGACCTGGCGGGCGACTTCCTGGTCAGGACTCTTGCCCTCCAGAGAATAGGTCCCGGGGAGGTCGATCAATTCGACTTCGTCACCATGGAGAAGGTGAGCGGTCCCTCTCTTGACGTCGACCGTCACCCCGGAGTAGTTGCCCACTTTGGCCGCGGAACCGGTGAGCGCATTGAAAAGGGTCGTTTTTCCGGTGTTGGGATTTCCGGCGAGGGCGATCCGCGTCGTTGAATCTTCCATGACAAAACCGGGTCAGGACTCGATCGGAGACACCTTGACTTGCTCGGCGAGTCGCGAACTCACGGCGATGCGAGTGCCACAAACTGAGCAGACCAGATTGCGACCATTGGCGAGTTTGCGAACCTGGAGAGATTCACAAAAGCCGAGATTGCGCAATTGCTCGCACCCTGGGCCTTCGACCTGTCGAATCTGGAAATCACACCCGACCTGGGCCTGGGAGAGGCTTTGCAGGCTGTCGGTTTCGAGATCTTTGACCGAACTGTGTGACATCAACTCAAATTGATCTAATTGAGACAGTGTTGCAACAAGAAACTTCTGGAACTCCAACCGTGATCAGGACGACATTCGTTTCCACCTTCGAAAGTCGGTATTGCAACTCGAATGATTCCAGATTCTAGTACTGACGGAGTCAAATCCACCTGCCCAATTATGAAAAAACTACTTACGCTTGCACTGTTTGCCGTCTTTTCCTCTGCCCCTCTGCTTCCCCTGGAGAATGTGGATGCGCAGGATCGTGAGCGTCTCACCAATCGTGCGACCCAGAATTTTCGGAGTGCGATCCGCACTTCTCAGAAGAAGTATCCGAAGCGCTCAATCCGTCCGGTCGAGCGAGTTTTCATGAACAACACGGTCTACCGCTACGAGGGCAATGCCAATCAGCGTCATGATGAGGTTTCCAGCCCGGAGATCATGTTCCATTTGGAGAACAGGCGCGTCCTCACCGGTCACGTTTACGATCGCTGATCGAGTCCGACTCTCGTCTTTCAGGCCTATGCCCTTCGTGGGGCATGGGCCTTTTTCGTGGTGAAAATGGAATCGCTCTCGCGGGTAGCGTTCCGTCGAGGCTCAGTCTTTGGAGCTTTTCGGATCGAGGGCGTCACGCAGCCCGTCCCCGAGGAAGTTGAGGCTGAACAGGGTCAGCCCGAAAACGATGGCAGGATAGATGAGCAGGCCGGGATCGCTGGCCATGCGGTCGGCACCCTCCTTGATGAGCGATCCCCAGCTGGCATCGGGGGGCTGAACCCCCAGACCCAGGAAACTGAGGATCGCCTCGAGTCGCATCACCGCGGGAACGGTTAGAGTGGTGTAGACGATGACGGGGCCGACGGTATTGGGGATGAGGTGTCGAAAGATGATGCGGGATTGTCCGAGGCCGAGGCTTCTCGCTGCTTCGACGAACTCCTGGTTTTTCAGGGAAATGACCTGACCACGGACGATTCGAGACATGGTGAGCCACTCCACCGCCCCGATGCAGACGAAGAGAAGCCAGAGTTGGTTTCCGAAATAGGTCGTCAGGATGATCACGATGATCATGAAGGGAAGGGCGTAGAGAATGTCGACGACCCGCATCATCGCCGCGTCGAGACGGCCACCGACGTAGCCGGAAAGAGCTCCGTAGATCACCCCGATGGAAAGGGAGACGGCCGTGGCGAGAAAGCCAACGGCGAGGGAAACCCGTCCGCCGTAGAGAATCCGGGCAAAGATATCCCGTCCGAGATGATCGCTGCCCAGAAGATAAAAGACCTCGGCACCTTCCATCGAGGTCGCCGAAGAAAGGGCCGGCATCGATTGAAGATCGGGATGGGTAATATTGGGATTGGGAACGAACGGGAAGAGCGGGAGCAGGAAACAGACGACGACAATGAAGATAAAGAACCAGAGGCTCGCCATGGCGAGATGATTTTTCTGCAGGCGATACCAGGCATCTCGGCCCAGCGAGGTGCCTTTCTCGATCGTTTTTCCGTCACGTGGGGGAGCGAGATCCATATCAGTCTTTGGATTGCGTGCGAGGATCCAGCCACGCCTGGATGACATCCACGAGGAAGTTCATGACGAGGATGAGAATGGCGAAAACCGTAACGGTTCCATTGATGAGCCAATAGTCGCGATTGGTCGCGGCCTTGATGAAGTGCTGTCCGAGACCGGGAAGGCCGAAGACCGTTTCCACGACAAACGACCCTCCGATCAAGCCTGCGAGGGCGGGTCCGAGATAGGCGACGACCGGGGTGATACCTCCGCGGAAGGCGTGTTTGAAGAGAATCGTGAGGGGAGCGACGCCCTTCGACCGCGCCGTGCGAATGAAGTCCTGGCTCAGGACATCGAGCATGCTGCCTCGAGTGAGTCGCGCGATGTAGGCGGAGTAGTAAAGACCGAGAGTGAGGGCGCCGAGGAACCAAGCCGAACTGTTTTCCCACATCGCGACGTCGAACCATCCCAACCGAAGCCCCAGGAATTCTCCGAGGAGAGGAGCGATGACAAAGGTCGGAAGGCAGATCCCCAGCATGGCTAAAGTCATCAATCCATAGTCGACGCCCGTGTTTCTCTTGGCGGCCGCGAAGACTCCGACGGGCACTCCGATGAGCAGGGCGATGACGAGTCCGGAGATCCCGAGGAGAAAAGAGACAGGGAATCCCTCCGAGATGACTTCGTTGACCGTGAAACCCTTGTTGCCCAGAGAGGGACCGAGGTCACCTTGCACGAGTCGGCCGAGGTAGAGGAAATATTGGACCGGAAGCGGTTTGTCGAAACCGTAGTTCTTGTTCATCTGCTCGATGAGATGTTCCGGCACGGCCTTTTCATCGAGGAAAGGTCCACCGGGCGCGAGTCGAGCGAGGAAAAAGGTGATCGTGATGATGCAGAGCAGAGCGAAAAGCGACTGCGCAAAGCGGGAGGCGATGTAGCGAGCCGTTTCCATTACTCAGGGGTCTCCTCGGATTCGTCCCGGACGAGGTCGATGTGCTTGTAGGGATGGTTGTCGAGGAGGAGGGGGTGCCAGTTTTTTACATCGGGATGGAGCAGGTAGACCCGGGTATACCAGTAGACTGGGAGAACGGGAACCTCGGAGAGCAGGATCGTTTCGGCTGCCACCAGCTTGGCATAACGCTCGGCGGGGTCGCTGATCGATGCACTTTCCTTCATCAATCGATCGTAGTCCGGATTCGACCATCCGGTCTGGTTGTTGGAGTCTCCGGAAAGCCACATGCTCAGGAAGGTGTTCGGATCGACATAGTCGCCGATCCAGCCTGCTCGGGAGACCTGGTATTCGATATCCTGGACAGTTTGCTGAAACACTTTCCACTCCTGGTTCTCGATTTTTACCTTCTCGATGCCGAGGGTCTTCTTCCACATGTCCTGGATCGCGACGGCGATATCTTTGTGGGACTCCGAGGTGTTGATCATGATGGTGAACTCCGGAACGTCGGCGCCGGATTCATACCCGGCCTTCGTCAGAAACTCTCGTGCGACATCCGGGTCGTGCCGAATCATGTCCGGCGGATGATAACCGGCTTCCGAGGGTGGAGTGAAACCATAGGCGGGTTGCTGGCCGCCGCGGGTCACGAAATTGACGATGGTTTCCTGGTTGATGGCGTAGGCCAGGGCCCTGCGGAAGTCGACGTTGTTGGTGGGCGCTTCGTTCACGTTGCAGCGGAAGAAGTAGGAGCCGTTGTAAGTTTCCTTCCTAAGGCGAGGATCTCCACTTTTCTCGTAGGCCGAGATCAGGTTGTTGGGAAGAACATAGGTGTAGTGGAGAAGACCATTTCGGAAGGCCTTCTCCTCGGTGAAGGTGTTGTCGATCGGGTAGAAATTGATCCCGTTGGGTTTCACGTTTTTCACATCCCAGTAGTGAGGATTTTTCCGAACTTTGACGTAGGCGTTGATTCTCCAGTCGGTGAGTCGGAAGGCTCCGTTGCTGACGTGGTTGCCCGGTTTCTGCCACTCCGTGTAGGTGTCGGTCATTTTTCCGAACTTCTCGATGGTGGGACCATGAATCGGGAGCCAGGTGGTGTGCTTGACGACATCGGGAAAATACGGGGCCGGTCGCTCGAGGGTGCAGACGAGCTCGAAATCGTTCACTGCCTTGACCCCGACTTGGGAGAAGTCATCGATCTCCCCACGATTGAATGCCTCGCCATTCTTGAGGAAATACAGCATGGAGGCGTAGGGAGCTGCCATCTCCGGATGCAGGATGCGGTTGTAAGAGTAGACAAAGTCGTGTGCCGTGACAGGATCTCCGTTGGACCAGCGTGCATCGTTGCGGAGAAAGAAGCGCCACTCGGAAAAGTCTTCGTTCGATTCCCAGCGTTCCGCGACTCCGGGTTCGTGGAGCATGTCGTTCTTCGGATGATAGGCGACGAGACCTTCGAAGAGAGACCGGAGGATGTTCGAATCTCCCACCGAAGAGACGATGTGAGGATCGAGGGCTTTGGGCTCGGCCCCATTTCCGAGCAGGAGAATCTTTTCCTTCGTTGCCTTGTCGACCCGGCTCTCGCGCTCGCAGCTGGTGAGACCGAGGAGAAGAGCGCCTGCGAGGAAACCCGAAAGGAGACGACCGAACAGGGTTGGGTGAAGCGGAGAACCCTGGTGGGTTTCGTGAGGCGCGGGAGGGGTCATACGTCAGGGGTAGTGTTTGCCAGACCCGCGAACCTTTCAATACGGAAATATAAAGAACGTTTTCAGATGACAGGGGCAGAAATCACGCACAGATTTTTTTATGGCGATACGACTCGGAGAGCATGTGCGACGGGGAACGATTGATAATTCGGAGAAGGGGGTCGTACGCGGACATCTTGAAATCGTAGGCAGGAATACCCCGCTTGAGCTCGAGTTGCAGGGAAATGCCTATCTCGACCTGGCGGGATGCATCCTCACCTTCTCGAACGAGGACGCGGTCGAGGTGGAACCCGAGCTGGCCGAAATCCTCGAAGATCTCCAGACCGGTTTTGCCGGGGACATCACAGCTTCGAAGAAGAGCCAGGTGATCGATCTGCCGGTCGAGGATTTCCGACGCATGTCCGATAAGGAGCGCGAGGAGTCCGCGGTCTGGAAGACGGTTCTCTTCATCGAGTGGTTCAGCCATTTCAATGGACGTATCGTCATCGAGGGACTCGATTATGATTGGGAGATCGACCTTCCACGATGGGAATTGAACGACGAGGAGATCGGGCAGCAGGTCGATCAGGCGAAGGCGGCGAAAGAATTGCACCTGAACTTTGCTCTCGAGATGTTCCAGGAGACCAATGAAGAAATCCGAGCTGCGGAGGATGAGATCGATCCCGACGCGACGGATGAGTTTACCTGGGAGAAGAGACTCCAGGAGTCGGATCGGCGAGCGGAGGCGTTTCATGCCCTGCTCGAGGAGGCTTCCAACCCCGAGGAAATGGAGCGTCTCGCTGACCTCGCGTTTGAGGGAGAAGTCATTCCCGATTTTCCGGACCAGGACGAGGAGGGGAAGGGAGTGGGAGAAATGGAAGAGAGCTCACCGATCGAATCACGCGATGCTTATGTCCCGAGCCCGGACGTACTCGATTCCTGTCGAGAGATTCGAAAGCGGTGCAAAGCGCTCATCTCCGATCACTATGACGAACTGTTAGGGACGGTGGCCCACAGCGATTTCCTCGCCCTCGTCGTCAAGGCTCAAACTGCGGCCGACCTGGTGGAGCGCGGAGAAGGAAGTTTCGAGCGGGGTTTTCTCATTGCCCACGTAAAGAGGGAGATCGCGCGTAGTCAGCACTTGCTGGGATTGCTCCAGAATGAGCCGGATACCGTGAAAGCCCTCCTCATCGATGAGATTTGGAAAGTGCGGGATGGGCTCGTGCAGCTCTCGGGGCAATTACGAAAAGACGACGATATTGTATTTTAAAGTCTCTCCATTTTTGTTCTTCTTGCGCTTCAACCTAGACTCATGACTACCTGGCATTACGCAAACGACCCCAATCAACAGATGCAAACCCCGGAATCCGAGCTTCCGGGACTTGTTGCCAACGGAACGATCACTCAGCAGACTCCGGTCTGGTCGAGCGGGATGGCCAACTGGGCACCTGCCGGCGATGTTTTGCCTCAGCTGTTTGGAATCACCGGCAGTCAGGCGGGACCGCCTCCAGTGAACTCGATTCCGCCGCGACCCGGGCAACGATCCCACGAGGTCGACTACGAGATTTTTGGAGACGACATCCAGATCGTGGAAGTCGAACTCGACCCTGGTGAAACCGTGATCGCAGAGGCCGGAGCGATGAACTACATCGAGCCGGACATCAACTTCGAGGCCAAGATGGGCGATGGTAGCTCTCCGAACGAGGGCGTCATGGGGAAACTGCTTGCGGTCGGAAAGCGAGCGCTCACGGGGGAGTCGATTTTCATGACTCATTTCACGCATGCGGGAGGTGCCCACAAACGTCGGGTCGCTTTTGCGGCTCCGTTTCCGGGAAAGATCATTCCGGTGGATCTGGCCGGAATTGGTGGCGAGATCACCTGTCAGAAAGATTCCTTCCTCTGCGCTGCCATGGGCACGCAGGTCACGATTGCTTTCAACAAGCGTCTCGGTGCCGGGTTCTTCGGCGGGGAAGGATTTATTCTCCAGAAACTCAAGGGGGATGGAATGGCTTTCCTCCATGCGGGAGGCACCATCATCGAGCGGGAGCTGAATGGGGAAACCCTGCGGGTCGATACCGGCTGTCTCGTCGCGTTCTCACCGGGGATCGATTACAACATCGAGCGAGCCGGAAACCTCAAGTCGATGTTCTTTGGCGGGGAGGGCCTATTCCTCGCGACCCTGAGTGGGCATGGACGTGTCTGGTTGCAGAGCTTGCCGTTCTCCCGCCTTGCTGACCGTATCATCCGTTCTGCTCCTTCCTCCGGAGGGCAGTCCCAGGGCGAAGGCAGCGTTCTCGGTGGACTCGGTCGACTGATTGACGGGGACTAGAAAGTTTCGGGCCGACAGGAAAATCGAGCTTGAGCAGGATCGGGAGGAATTGCATCCCGATCCTCTGGCTAGTTTCCGCCTGCGGTGATCGCGACTCCAGCACCTCCGGACGATCCGAGCACTCCGAGTCCTTCCTGAACCGCAACGGCTTGCCCTGCGGTGATGAGTACCGCTTCGACGTAGTCGTTCAGCTTCGTCCAGGGGGTTCTTGGGACCCAGACGATATCGCCTCCTTCGAGACGAAGGTCGGGTTCCTTTCCACGGCGGATCGCATTCACGTTGACGACGGCGACCTTGGGCTGACGAGTTCCCCCACGGATGATGAGGGCCTTGCTCCCGACTGCATTCTTGTTGATCCCACCGGCCGAGGCGACCACGCTGAGAAGCGTATTGCCGGCTTCGTAGTAGACCGGTCCCGGTTGGGCGACTTCTCCGAGGATGTAGATCGACTGCGCAGTGAGCGAGGGGACAAAGATGTAGTCACCAGCTCGCACATAGACGTTCTGCGACATGTCTCCTTCGCGGACGAGGGCTTCGAAGTTGACGGGGACGAGGTCTCCGTTGCGAATCAGGATTGCTCTCTCGAGGTCTGCCGCTTCCGGGTTTCCGACCTCGCGGTCTTCTCCGTTGGAGAGGAGGCCCCCTCCGAAGGAAAGAGCATCAACAAGCGTAGTAGGTTTCTTGATCGGGTAGGCACCGGGAACCTTGATCTGTCCCAGCATCCAGAATCGCTGACTGTCTGCCTGGGCGACATTGACGGACACGACGGGATTCACGTAGTTCTCTTCGAGAATCTTGGAGAGCCGCGTCGAAATATCGGCGAGGGTCAGCCCTTTGACATGGATCCCATTGGCGACATCGTAGTGCAGCATCCCATCCGGTAGGATCTTGACCTGCTGCCGAGTTCCTTCGTTTTCGGCCACCTCGATGTCGAGAACGTCGCCAGGGCCAACGCGATAGGGACCCGACGGAGCCTGGAGGAGGCTGGGATCGACGGATCGATCGAACTCGAGTTGCTGAAACTGGGGCTCCTTGGGAAGATTTGCGAGGGCAGCCTCGGCCTCTTCTTCCGATCCATCGTAGGACATGGGCTCGTAGAAGGCGTTGGCTTTGAACTCGCGATCGGCAGGCTTCATGTGGACGCAGGATGGAGTCCCGACCAAGGCGGTGAGGACGCAGATTCGTGCGAGGAAGTGGATAACTTTCATGATGAGGGAGGGGGTTGAAAAATCAGTCCGAATCACAAGTCAGGATCGGCTCGTAGTTGATGTTGACGGCTTCCGAGGAAACGGTTTGCAAAAAGGTGAAGATGGCCTCGTCGAGAACACGCTCGAGGAGTTCGAAGGGGCGCTCGTTGACGAAGATGATGTCCTTGTTCTCCAACTTGATGTCGGGGTCGCGCCCGGTGAGGATCGCTCGCATGTCGACGATCTGGGTCTCGGGCTGGTGAATGCTGCCCCGGATGAGAAGCACTTTCATCTTGTAAGCATACTTGTCGAACCCACCTGCCTCGGCGATGGCCTGGGCGATCGTCAGCTTCACGGGCATCTTCCTGCGTCCGGGACTCGCGACGGCACCGAGGACGTAGATCTCATTCTTCAGGCTTGAAGCGATGTAGATGTAGTCGTCGGGTTCAAGAAAAGCGTTCTGGCTCAGGTCACCCTCGTAATAGAGGCGGGCGAGATCGACATCCAGCTTTCGCCCATCGCGAGCGACAAAGGAGCGTTCGAAGTCGGCGAGTTCGAACGCAGAACCACGAAGGTTTCCGTTTTCGATGCCCTCGGCTCGAGCGATGGCTTCGAGAATGGAGGTGGGGCGATCGAGCGTAAAGCTGCCGGGCTTTCGAACTCGGCCGATGATCGTGAAATCCTTGCTCGCGATGGACACGGGAGAAATGATCACTTTCTTGTTTTCTAGTTTCGCGAGTTCGGCTTCAATCTTGGCTCGGAGTTGATCCAGGGTCAGTCCCTGGGCTCGTACCGCAACGGCCTGAAGGTAGCTGACCGTGCCATCTGGAGCGATCTGGACGTTGAGACGGGTGAGATCGGGTCGATCGTAGACAGAGAAGTTGAGAACGTCACCAGGGCCGAGGGTATACCGCTTTTGCCAGGACGGGACGGAAACAGGCTTCACCCGGGGAGGGGCGACGGCACGAATGGTTTCCTCAGCGGGAAGCGGTTTCAGCTCTTCCCAGTATTCGCCTGGATCGGGAATTCCGGATCCGATTTGACGAAGACGCTGCTCCTGCCCATGCAGAATGGGGGAAAGCATTGTCAGGAGGATAAGGAGGGAGAGTAGGTGTCTCATTGCCAAGTTAGTTCACATTTCTGGAACATCTTACTTCCTAATTTATTGTAAAAACCATAATAATCAAAGTTTTTAATTTTAAATTTTGCTGAATTTAAAGGAAATCCGAGCCCGAAACGGTGGGAAGAGACAAAATTTCATTTTCTTGCTCTTGCTGGCAGGAAATGTGCTAGCGTGAGATCTCGCCCCCGAGTTGGCGAGCAATTTTATGCCCGAGCAACGTTTTGATCAGTCGCAGTCTCTGCTCCAGCAGCAGACGATTGCACCGCAGATGCAGCAGAGCTTACAGCTCCTGCAGACTCCGACTTTGGAATTGCAGCATTTGATCCAGGAGGAGCTCGTTGCGAATCCGACCCTGGAAGAAGAGTCGACCGATGTTTCTCTCGACGATGCTACGAGCCCTTCCGAGGAGGAGGAATTCGACAAGGAATTTGCTGAGCTTTCTCGTCTCGATGAAGAATGGCGGGAATACATGTCGCAGAGCCGGGTCGCGTCCCCGAAACGCGACGACGCCGATGAAAAGCATCAGTTCGTGATGGATTCCATCGTGGAGCCGATCACCCTGCAGGAGCATTTGTTGAACCAGCTCCACGTTTCGGATGTTCCTAAAGAGGTAGAAGACATCGCGCAGACCTTGATTGGAAATATCGATGAACAGGGGTTTCTCAAGGTCGATCTCGAAGAAATGAGCTTTGATCTCGGAATCCCGCTTGAGGAATTGGAAGAAGCGAAGATTCTCGTTCAGTCCTTCGATCCGGTTGGAGTGGGGGCCCTGGATCTTCGGGATTGTTTGCTCATCCAGCTGGAGCGCATGGGAAAACATCACAGCCTCGAGTATCGGATCATCGATCACCATCTCGACGACCTTGCTCGGAAGCGATATCCCCAGGTCGCGAAGAAGCTGAGTGTGTCCCCGGAACAGATCACTCATGCTGCGGAGTTCATTGCTTCTCTCGATCCACGACCGGGAAGTCGTTTCGGTGGTGACAACAACACGTATGTGACTCCCGATGTGACCGTGGAAAGAATCGGCACAGAGTGGGTGGTTTCGATGCACAACGAGCAGATTCCCCGTCTCCGCATCAGCAATGCCTACAAGGATATGATGGCAGGGGGAAGCAGCCGTGAGGCGCGGACCTACATTCGGGACAAGATTCGGGCCGGAAAATTTCTGATTAAGAGCATCCATCAGCGTCAGCAGACGATCAAGTCCATCGCCACCGAGATCGTGAAGAGGCAGGGCGAGTTTCTTTCTCACGGCCCTTCCAAGCTGAAGCCGATGAACATGGCCCAGATTGCCGACGAGGTCGGGGTGCACGAGACCACCGTGAGCCGCGCGGTTTCCGGCAAGTACATTGAGACGCCTCACGGGGTGTTCGAGATGAAGTATTTCTTCACCACCGGCTACGAGACGGAGTCGGGGGAGACCTTGTCGAATACTTCCGTGAAACAGACGCTTGCCGACTTGATTCACAATGAGAATCCGAAGAAGCCTTTCAGCGATCAGAAACTCGTCGAAGAGTTGGAAAAAGCCGGGGTGAAGATCGCTCGACGTACCGTTGCCAAGTATCGCGAGGAACTCCACATCCTGCCGAGCCACATGCGGCGCAGCTACTGAGGTGAGGGGGCTTGCGTGTCACAAAGTGGACACGATTGCGGATTTGAAAAGATGGCGGATTTCGTTCTCGTAAATGCCATGAAATCCATCGGCTTGACCTTCCTTCTCCTCTGCGGCTTTTCCACCTTCGTCGTCGCTGGCGACTGGGCGAATTTCCAAGGGCCGCATCGCATCGGGATTTCCGATGAAACCGAACTGAATCTCGATGGCTGGGAGAAAAATCCTCCCAAGCTTCTGTGGGAGAAAGAGCTCAACGAAGGATTTGGCGGAGCCGCCATCGTGGGGGACGAGGTTTTCCTCGTGGATCGCGATTTCGAAGAGCGGGACAAGCTGCTTTGCCTCTCCCTGAAGGATGGTGCGGAAAAATGGTCATTCTCTTTCGATTTTCCCGGAAAGCTTTCTTTCCACGGAAGCCGTGGGGTTCCCCTCATTGAAGAAGATGCGGTTTATTTCATCAGCGGTTTCGGACAGGTCTTTCGGATCAATCGGGAGACCCACGAAGCGGACTGGATGGTCCCGATGCGGGAAAAATACGAGGTCGAAGTGGGCACGCCGAAGTGGGGCTGGGCACAAAGTCCGGTCGTGGTGGGAGACATTCTCATCGTTCCCGCGATGAGCGAGACCGTGGGGCTTGTCGGATTCGATAAGAAGACCGGAAAGGTTCTCTGGGAGACTTCTCCCTTCGGTGACTCGCACTCCACTCCGGTGGTGATGAACCTGCAAGGGGTAGAGCAGTGTGTCTTTATCGCGACCAAGCGAGATGGCGACGGAGGAGTCGGAACGACGATCAGTGTCGATCCGCAGTCCGGTGACGTGCTCTGGAGCACCGATCTCTATTTCAACAAGATCCCGATCCCATTTCCCACCAAGGTGACGGAGGAGTTGGTCTTTCTGACCGGCGGCTACGGCAACGGAAGCTGCATGGTTCGAGTCGAGAAGGACGGAAGCGCCTGGGGGGTCGAGAAAGTCTTCGATATGGAGCAGGGGACCCAGGTCCATCCTCCTTTCGTGATCGACGAACACATCTATTTCCTCGCCAACGAAAATGCGAACCACAAGGGAGAAGCTCGGAAAACGGGTGGCCTCATGTGCATGGATTTCGATGGAACCATCAAGTGGCATACCGGTGATCAACCCTTCATGGGGCGCGGCAACATGATCCTCGTCGACGGACATCTTCTTATCCAGGATGGCGAGGTCGGCTACCTGCGCGTGGTGAAACCTTCTCCGGAGGGATACCAGGAAGTGGGATTCTTCGATGCCTTTGGCAAAAAGCCGGAAGTCGACGAACAGATCGCCAAGCAGGAAGGGCGGGACGTCATCAAGATGCCCGATTTCAAATTCTGGTCCCCCATGGCGCTTTCGCGAGGCCACCTTATCGTTCGTGGTCAGGACACCTTGAAATGTCTCGATCTCAACTGATCGATCCGGCCTTTCCTTCCGCTTTCTTCATTGTCAGATTGGCAAGACCTTATTGATTGCTATACTTCGTAGCTATGTTCTGGCTGCGAAACCTCGCTTATCTCATGCCCCTGGCACTGGGATTTGGCGGGTTCCTGCTGGTCCGGGAAGTCGAGCGACTGGAACTCCCACCTCCCGGGGGTTCCTTGGTCACGGCCATCCAGGAGCCGATCGGGTCCCTTTCTCCCTTCGGCGCCGAGGAAGGGGTGACTCGAGAAATCAGGGATCTTGTCTTCGATCCCGTGCTGGTTCGGGATGCCGACTTCAAACTTCAGCCTCATCTGCTCGATTCGTGGCAGTTTCGGACCATTGTCACCCTGCATTGTGCGAGTGAAGAGGATGCCGGAGAAGTCGAGGCCCGGATTCGTTCCGGAGAATACCGTCCAGGGGCACGGCAGTCGCTGGCAAACTGCGACCGAGAGCAGGAAATCCTGACCCTGACCTTTCCCGATTTTGCCGAGAGCATCGAAAAAGAGTTTCTCGACCAGATCCCTCCGGAGCAGCTGGCGAATTTCAAGGTGGTGGTGCTCACGGTCGATCACTCGATCGAGACCTTCCTGGAAGCTTTCCTGACCTCATCGATTGAGAAGAAGAGAATTCGGATGATCGATTTTGACGATGACCGGCAGGCGATGCTCTTTCTCGATGGGGACATCGACCCGTTTCTCGAGGAACTCGGCTTGTATCTGGATTCCAACTCGGATCTGAATCCTCGGGTCGAGCGGCAGGGCGAGCAGAGCCACTTTCTCGCCCGGGAAGCGATCTTTCGCTTTCGCGACGATGTTTTCTGGCACGATGGGGAGAAACTGACCGCCGAGGATGTCCTCTTCAGCCTCGACAAGTTTGCGGGGGACGATGCCAATTCTCCCTTGAGAGGGCTCTTCTGGTTTGCGGAAAGTATCGACCTTCGAAATCGGTTCGAGGTTCGATTCCTCCTCAAGTCTCTGCCCTCGCCCGAGTTGATGCTCGAATGCTGGGAACAATTGCCCATCGTTCCCCGGCACCGATTCGAAGGCATGGAGTCTTGCGAAGCCTGGGCGACGTTCCAGGTTTCCCCGACGGGTACGGGTCCCTATCAGGTCATGGAGCGTTTCCGTGATGGGGGGATCAGGCTCCGCGCCAATGAGGCCTACTGGCTGGGGATTCCCGAGCAGGAAGATCTCGTCTACCGGAGATTCGATTCCCTCGAGTCCAAGCTGCTCGCCTTGCGTTCCTATCGGATCGATGCGCTCGTGCCCGATGAGCGGTTCGTTCTCTGGGCTCAGCGAAATCCCGGAGAAGTGGAGAAAGCGAAAAGTGTTTCGCGCTTTCAACATTTTGTGGTTTGGAACCGGGACCAGGAACCGTATTCGGAAAAGGATTTTCGTGTGGCTCTGGCCGAAGCGGTCGATCCCTCGGCGTGGACGAGGGAGGAGAGTGATTCCTTTCTCCAGCCGGTTCGCGGTCTTTTTCGCCCAGGGCACTCTTGGGATCCCGGGCCGCTGGCACTCTGGAGATACGATGTGGCAGCAGCAGCGGATCGACTCGATGAACTCGGATTCCGATACGACGAAGCTCGAGGAATTCGACGAGATCAGGAGGGAAACCCCCTCGAGATCGAACTGCTCGTGAACCAGCAGAACGCTCACCAGGGATTTCTCGCGGCTTCCCTCGCGAGTCAGTGGCAAGCCCTGGGCATCCAAGTGAAAATCGAAGAACTTCCCTTGTCATCGATCTTGATGGAGCGGCTCCTGCCTCGCAGATTCGGAGCTATTCTCCTGAGTTGGGAGATTCCGAAAGGGAGGGATCGGTATCGCTCCTTTCATTCTCAAGGTGGTGGCGAAGGGGGGACGAATCTATTCGGGCTCGCAGATCCGGGGATCGATGAAGCGATCGAAACTCTCCGTGATTCGCACTCGAGGGAGGAGGTGCAGGAGGCTGCGAAGACTCTTCAAGACCGGATCATAGAGCTTCAGCCGTGTCTCTTTCTGGCTGAATCGGGGCGCTTGGTCTGGTATCGGGAGGGGGCGGTCAAGGCGGTTCCTCCCCCCTCGGTCGATCTCGAAGGGGAACGGTTTCCGTTCCTGGGACAGGAGGGCGTGACTCGATCAAGACCTTGGTGGGTAAGAGAAAAACGAGTCAATCCGGAGGATTCGGGAGACCTGCGATGATGCATTTCCTGATCCGCCGACTCCTCGTTCTATCCCTGCGGATCGGCAGTATAGCGGCCGTGCTTCTCGTCCTGATCGAGATCGGATTCGGTTGGCTGCGGGAGGATTCGATCCACGTCTGGAATCTTGCTTTCTCCGCTCCGGTTTCTCCGGAGCTTTCTCCCTCGGGAGAGAGTGCGGTGACATGGGTGTGGCGTGCCTTTGGGAACTCGGTGCCCACGCTGCTCATAGCGATGCTCGGTATCTGGATGATCGGATACGGCTGGGGCATTCTAGGGTCTCGATTTCGGAGTTTGGGAGCTTCCTTCCTGTTGCGGGCTCCCTTCGGGATCGCGGCTTGTTTCCCTGGATTCTGGCTGGTCATCCTGATCTCGCTCTATTCTTATTTCGTCTGGGAACGTCCAGGATTTGCCGATGAGATCCGGGTAGAGCAGGGGCCCGATCTCGTCGTGTGGTGGAATGCCTCTGTCGTTGCTCTTCCGTTGATCCTTGTTGGCTCGAGCCGGCTCCTTCGAGCGGTCAGTAGCGTGTTGACCGATCGCGCCGCGGAGACCCATCGAGGCGCTTTTTTTCTTCTAGGAGCTTCGTCCGAGGAAGTTTTTTATCAGCAGGTTTGTCGGCCGGTTCGCCATCAGCTCGCGGAGCTCCTCGACCGGGTATTTCCGCTGACCCTTGGGGGGCTGGTGATCGTTGAAACCGCGTTTCACCAGGGAGGAATCGGTTTCGCCTTCGTGAAGGGGATTCGAGAAGGCTCGACCTCGGTGGTGTTTCTTTCGGCCTTCCTTATCGCTTGCCTCGGTGCGATCCTTGCCCTGGTTCGTGAGTGTCTCGTGTATTGGCTGGAAAGGAGGGAGTCATGATGCAGAATCGAAAACCTTCGAAGATCAAGAAGGGTTACTCCCTCGTCCGTGCCCGGCTCTGGCAGGCTCGATTTGCCATTGTCCTGGCCATGGCTTATGGGCTGCTCTTTTCCTGGCTGTTCTCCGGAACCTACGAGGAGATGCAAGGGCGACCGATCGATTTTTCGGCCCTGCCGGAGAGCCCCGTCTGGGAGGCCCCGGATGCCGATCATCGTTTTGGAACGACCGCAGATGGCACGGATCTCTATGTGTTGAGTCGTGCTGCCATGGCGCAGGGCAGTGCGTTTGCGGTAGTGGTCTCGACTCTTGGAGTTTTGCTGGGGTTTCTCATTTCGCTGCTCTTCGTCTTCGATGGGGGGAGTCGATTTGGGGCGCATGTCAGGGACCGTTTCACCCTCTTGCGGAGCGTATCCCGATTTCTTCGCCTCCTTCCCGCGATGATGGTGTTTTGCATCGTTCTCGGGGGCAGCGGTGCCGGACCGGTATTGCTGTTTCTCTCTTTCATCCTCGTCGTTGGTTTGTATAGCAGCGAGACGATTGCCGAGTGGTTTGAGAAGGAGGACCGTCGACCCGATCGCATATCGGGAGAGGTTCTCGGACTGCATCGACCTCGAATCATCAAGTCCCGATCGATCCCAGTCATCTCCCGTCGGCTCATCGGGCTCGTAGCGACGCTACTTCCCGTGGTCATCCTGGCCGAGATGGCTCTGGCCTTTCTCGGATTCACCGGTGGTTCCTTGAGTTGCGGGGTTCTTGTTGCCTCTGGAACCAGCTCTCTCTTGGAAGCGCCCTGGGTGACGATCTATCCGGGGCTTTTTGCGGGTGTCATCGTCCTCCTCTTCTCGGTCCTGGGCCGTGTCACGAATTTCCTGCTGCGGGGAGGCACAACCCCCGATTTTCTATGAATGCCGAATCCGTCCCTCCCGAGACCGGTTCCCGCGAGTCGGAAACGGGTATCCTGCTCTCCGTCGAAAACTTTACGGTGGAGAGAACTCGTCGTTACGAAGATGAAGAAGTTTGTCTGCGTCAGGTTTCTCTCGATCTGGCGCGTGGGGAGATCCTCGTGCTCGCCGGGGAGCAGGGTTCAGGCGTTTCCATGTTCTGCCGCTGGGTGGCGGCAGGTTCGGTCCCGGGCGCGAAGGTACTGTCCGGAGAAATAATTCTCGACGGAGAAGTTCTCTTTGCCCTTTCCCGTCGACGGCGACGAAACCTCTGCCGATCGAAGGCGCTCTACATGGGTAGACCTGCTCTCGCGACCTTTTCCGAGAAGCGCTCGGTGGCACAGAATCTCCGGGACTTTGCCTCGGCCAGGGGAATCCCGATCTCTCGATTGGGCACCCAAGATCTCCACGAGAAACTGTATCGAGTCGGGTGCATCGAACCGGAGCATTTGCTCGAAGCACCAGTTCGGGATCTTTCGATGCGCGACATCGCACGACTGCTTCTGCTGCGTGTCCTCCTCGCTGAGGTGGATCTCCTGGTCTGCGACTGGGTGACGTTGGAATTTGACGCAGTGACGGAGAGGCAGTTTCTCGAGATGTTGGTGCATCTTCAGAAAGAAGAAAATCTCTCGGTGCTTTTCACCTCGGGGAAGCTGCGAGGGGTCGAGGAATTTGCGGATCAGGTCGCGATTTTCTACGAGGGAGGAATCCTTGAGAAAGGGGACCCTGCCGAGGTGATTGCAAAACCGAAGTTCCAGTATACGGAGGAGTTTCTCGAATGTTCTCCTGCCATTCTCGACCTGCCGAGAAAGCTGGGAGGAATTTCGAGAGAAGCCATTGCGGAGGCCGAGAATGCGGTTCGTGGTGGGGTCGCGACATTGGATTCTTGAGGGAAGAATCTGAAAGAGAAACAGGATGGCCCTGGCATGCAGGAGTCTCGCGGATGCCTCCGAGATGACTCTGGATCCGTATCGTGCAACGCATGCGGAGCGTTTCCCGAGGGAATTTGCGAGTCCATCCTCCGTGAGATTTGAGAACGGGGACAAGGAAATAGGTGGAAATCCCCCTCGTTCCGTGTTTCTGACAACAAAGACTAAGACTGCAAATGATTACTGAGAGTTTGATCCGCGAAAAATTGGGAGAAGTTCACTATCCGGGATTCAGCCGAGACATTGTGTCGTTTGGATTGGTGAAGGCGGTGGAGACCGACGGCAGTGATGTCGTGGTCAAGCTCAGTATCGCAACGCGGGATCCGAATATCCCGAGACAGATCCACGAAGGAGTGGAAAGCACCCTGAGCGCGATCCCCGGGATTGGAAAAGTGAACGTCGATTTCGATATTCAAGACCCACCCGAGCCGGTCACGGGAGGAAATCCTGCCGCGGGTCAGTCCAGTATCCCCGGCGTCAAAAAGATCATTGCCGTTGCCAGTGGCAAAGGCGGGGTCGGAAAGTCGACGGTCGCGACGAACCTCGCCATCGCATTGAGCAAGACGGGTGCCTCGGTCGGGCTCTGTGACTGCGATCTTTATGGACCAAGCGTAGCTCTCATGCTGGGTGCCGAAGATCAGCAGCCGATGGCTACGGAACAGAATGAGATCGTTCCGATCGAGGCCCACGGCATCAAGGCAATCTCGATGGGTTTCCTTCTCAGTGAGGATTCTCCCGTCATCGTCCGTGGTCCTCTTGCAACCCGCTACACCCAACAGTTTCTTCGCCAATGCCTCTGGGGAGATCTCGATTACCTCGTTCTCGATCTGCCTCCCGGGACAGGTGATATCCAGCTCACCATCGTGCAGACGGTGTCGGTCGACGCCTCGGTCATCGTGACGACGCCCCAGGAAGTGGCCCTGATCGATGCGAGAAAGGGAATCGGCATGTTCAAGAAGGTCAATGTGCCCATCGCCGGGATCGTCGAAAACATGGCCTGGTTCGAGTGCGATCACGGGAAGAAATACTTCATTTTCGGAGAAGGCGGAGGAGAGAAGGAAGCCGAGAAGCAGGGGGTTCCTCTCCTTGGGCAAATCCCCCTCGATGTCCCAACGAGAGATCGAGCCGACCGAGGAAATCCCGTCGCCACGACAGACCCCGGAGAGAACTCGGTTTCGGCAGCTTTCGCAGACCTCGCCAGCAAGGTCGCGGTGTCGGTGGGTGGAAACTGATCCTCTTCCACATTCGCGTGGTCGTCTTCGCGTTGACGAGTCCTCTTGTCCCAACGAGAGTCTCGGATGATCTGTTTTCGACGCTTCGTCTTCTCTTTTCTCACCGCACTTCTTCTAGTCGGCGGAGTGACCTCTGCGGTCTCCGCCGATAAGCCGAACATCATTTATGTGCTGCTCGATGACGCCGGTTATGGCGATCTGGGCTGCTATGGGCAAACCAAATTCGCGACCCCGAACATCGATCGTCTCGCGAGTGAAGGGCTTAAATTTACCGATCACTATTCCGGAAGCACCGTCTGTGCGCCGACGCGATGTGTCCTCATGACGGGGGTTCATACCGGAAAAGCCTATGTCCGCGGAAATCGAGAGGTTCAGCCCGAGGGGCAGGCCCCGATGCCGGAAGACATCGTCACGATTCCCCGGCTGCTGTCCAAGGCGGGATACAAGACGGGAGCGTTTGGAAAATGGGGGCTCGGAGCACCCGGATCGGCGAGTGATCCGGTGGAGCACTTCGATGTATTTTTCGGTTACAACTGCCAGAGACAGGCCCACACCTACTACCCGAAGCATCTTTGGAAGAACCGCGAGAAAATCGAGCTCGATGGCAAGACCTACACTCATCCGCTGATCATGGATGAGACGCTCAAGTTCATTCGAGAGAATCAAGAGAACCCCTTCTTCATCTATCTCCCCATCACGATCCCCCATGCGGCGATGCATGTGCCGGAAGACTATGCGGCTCCCTGGAGAAAGAAGTTCCCCCAGTTCGAGGGGAAAATCGGTCGCTATGCAGGAACCGAGTTCGACAACCCTGCCGCTGCCTTTGCCGGGATGATGACGATGCTGGATGAGGGGATGGGAGATCTCCTCGGCCTGCTCGATGAACTGGGAATCGACGAGAATACCCTGGTCATGTTCAGTTCCGACAATGGACCTCACAAGGAGGGCGGACATGTCCCCGACTTTTTCGGAAGCTATGGCCCATTCCGTGGCTACAAGCGAGACCTTACCGAGGGAGGGATCCGAGCTCCCATGCTCGCTCGCTGGCCAGGCAAGATCGAGGCGGGCAGGGTTACCGAGCTGGCCTCGGCACATTGGGATATCCTGCCTACCGTTTGTGAGCTGGCGGGTGTCGAGGTGACGGTTCCCATCGATGGGATTTCGTTTGTTCCGACCCTTCTTGAAGAGGGCGCTCAGGAGGAGCACGAGTATCTCTACTGGGAGTTCTACGAGAAAGGTGGAAAGAAGGCGGCCCGCTGGGGAGACTGGAAGGCCATCCAGACGGGCATCAACCAGAATCCGAACGCGCCCATCGAGATCTACAACCTGTCGGAAGATTTGAGGGAAGAGAACAATCTCGCCGAATCCCAGCCCGAACTCGTGGAGCGAGCTCGGGAGATCTTCAAAGAAGCCCACACCCCTTCTCCCAACTGGACCTTTGGAAAGCCGAAGGCCAAGGGTAAAAAAAAACCGTAGCCAGCCCTGCGAATTCGACTGACCAGGTCGCTCGGGCGGTTGTCGCTCACTACGGACGCATTGTCCACGCGACCTACCAGGATTCCCTCCGCGAAGCCGAAAAGCTCTCGAAGGCGCTGGGAGAGTTTGTCGAGGCACCTACGGAGGGGTCACTTGCTGCCGCCAAAGAGGCTTGGATCGCGGCGCGGATTCCCTATCTGCAGACCGAGGCATTTCGGTTCTATGCCGGGCCGATCGATGATGCCGATGGTCCCGAGCCGATGATCAATGGGTGGCCGATCGATGAATATCACATTGATGGGGTAGCGGGTGCTCCCAACGCCGGAATCATCAACGATCCGAAGACTTTCCCGACGATCACGCGAGAGCTGATCGAGCGCATGAATGAGCGAGCCGGAGAGACGGCGATCACCTCGGGTTTTCACGCGATCGAGTTTCTGCTGTGGGGCCAGGATTTCAGCGCCGAAGGTCCGGGAGAACGACCTTTTTCCGACTATACGACGGCTCTTCATGCCGATCGACGCGGGACCTATCTTCTTGCGTGTGGAGAATCGCTTGCCGGTCATCTTCGATCGCTAGTGGAGGCCTGGGCTCCCGATGACGAGAAGAATTTCCGAGCCCAGTTCGAGGCCTTGCCTCCCCGGGAGGCGGCAAGGGACCTGATCTATGGCCTCCATGCAATGAGTGGAAAAGAACTGGCAGGGGAGCGCCTCCTCGTGGCGTGGGATACCCAGGACCAGGAAGACGAGCACAGTTGCTTCAGCGACACGACTCACCTCGACATGAAATATGACGCGCTCGGTTTGGAGAATGTCTATCGCGGGCGCTATCGGACTCTCGATGGGGACTTCCTCGTCGGGAATGGGGTTCGCGCCCTCGTACGAGCCTTGTTTCTCAAAGAGGTGGAAGAGTTTGATCAGAAAATCCAATCTGCTCGAGCTGCCATCGACGAGATCCCGGTGCCCTTCGACCAGGCCATTCTCGGTGAAGATGAGGATTCGGGAAGAAAGGCCATTCTCGAGGCCGTGATCCATCTCGAGGATTTCGCGGCGATGATGGCAAGGCTGCAACAGGCCGTCGTGTCTGCTCCGTGAGCCAGGCAAAGCCGATCTACTTTCCGGGCAGCGTCCAGGTCGGGGTGAAGTTTGCCCCTTCGTTCAGCATCGCATCAACGACCCGCGACATCAGTTGGAGGCTGGGGCCATCATTGGGGGCGAGGAGCAGGGCATCGCTCAAGACCGAGGAGGCCTTTCGAAAATTCGTTTTCTCGAAGTGGGCCAGTGCTTCCTCATAGGTTTTCGCCAGGTCTGGCCATTCGGAGGCGGCATGGGGTGGTTTCAACTCGTGAAGATGCACTGGGGTCTGGATATTCTGCACCCGGACCTGGCAGAGCCGGCGAGAGGAAAACGAGTCGGGAAGCTGCTTGGCCGTCTCTCCGGTAATGAGCAGTGGGGACTTCAGATACTTGGTCGCCCCTTGCACCCGGCTCGCGAGGTTTACCGTCGTTCCAAGGGGGCCATACTTGAACTTGCGGTGAGTGCCGACATTGCCCACGAGAGAGATCCCGGTATTCACCCCGATCCCGACCCGGGTTTCTCCTCCCACGACGGGGAGCCATTTTTCGTTGAGAGCGGAGAGGGAAGCAAGAATATCGAGACCGGCTTTGCAGGCGAGCGCTGCGTGATCCAGTTGCTCGTTGGGGGCACCCCACATGGCCATGAGCTCATCTCCAGTGTAGTCCACCAGGACCCCGCCGTATTCGATCACGATCGAGGAGAATTCTCCCATGACCCCACTCAGCCAATCGATCGTCTGGGTGGGGCCAAGACGCTCGCTGATGGTGGAGAATCCGCGGATGTCGCAGAAGAGGACGCTGACCTCCGCCTCGCGGGCCTGCATTTTCATCGGGTCCGGATTCCGGGCCAATTCTCTCGCGAGTTCCGGAGTGAAGTGCTGTTCGAAGACTTTCTCCCGCAGTCTCTTTTTTTCAAGGCTGGCGCTGAGCCGAGCCATGAGCAGGGCGGGACGTATCGGACGAGAGAGGAAGTCCTCGGCGCCAATCTCGATGCAGCGGACGGCATCCTGCTCCTCCTGGAGACCGGTCACCACGATCACTGGGGTATGACGGAGGGTACCTTTCTCTCGAAGCTCTTCGAGAACCTCGAAACCGTTCATCTCCGGCATTTCGATGTCGAGGAGAACCGCATCGAAGTCTTCGGCCTCGAGAAACTGGAGCGCTTCTTTTCCATGAGTTGCTTCCGTGATCGTGAATCCGCAGGGGACGAGGAGCCGGTTGAGAATCTCGCGATTTTCGGCGTCATCGTCGACAACCAGGATCGCACCGGTCTCCTCCGCCACTTCACAGGGATTGTCGTGAGAAGTACTCTGGGACGGCTTTTCGACATCTTCTGGCGAGGCCGTGGTGGCCACCAGCGAAAGACAGTGTTCGAGTCCCGCAGCCACCTGCTCGACGCGGTCGAGAAAAGAAGGGGACGGAGGGGTCATCTGCATGAGTTGCACCAACCCGAAGAGATGATTCAGCGAATTCCTGGCATCGTGTCTCGCTTGTCGGATTTGCTCGGAACCATCCTCGTCATCGGATGCGTCGAGAGAAAACCAGTCTCGGATCCCGTCTCGGAAGGCGTCTGCCTCGATTGCGAGTTTCTCAAGATCCGCTGACGTCTGGGCCTCGCATTGGGAAAGGTCGGTTTCCGAGAGGAAGCGATGAATGAGCCGACAGAGGGCCTCCGCAGCCGGATCCAGTTTATCCCGGAGGTCCTTGATCATGTCGTTCGTATCCGCGATCGGTCGCATGCTGGCAGTGTGAGGTGTGCGGGGCGAGGTGACCAACAAAAAGAAGGGCTCAATGGAGGGATCGGGACATGAGATAGTCATCCATCACAAAGCCATTTCCAATTGGCAGGCAGTCTTCACCATCGATGCCAAATCCACAGGACTCGTAGAAGCGGATCGCGCGTTGATTCTCTCGATTGACGCGGAGATGAAGTGTTTGGATGCCGTCACAACTCAGCTCGGGAACGAGTTCTTCCATCGCAAGATGCGCCAAACCCTTTCCCCAGAACGAGGGCTCGACATAGAATTTGTGGAGGAACGCCGAGGATTGCCGAAGATCCGGTTCGCAGGCGAGAAATCCCGCTCTACGCGAATTTTTCTGGATCCAGCGATACATGACTCCCTGTTCCGACATTTCGCGGAGAAGAGTTTCCGCGCTGTATCCCTTTGAGAGCATGTAATCGATCTGCTCGGTCGAGATGATTTCGGAGTAGGCTTTCTCCCAAATCGGCCTTGCGAAAGCTCTGAGATCCTCTGCGTCTTTCTGTAGGAAAGCCGCGAGGACGGTTTCACTGGATGAGGGGGGAGCGCTTGAGTGCATGGGAATCCCTTTCAAAGGCGTATCTCGTGAAGAAATCGGAGCGTAATTGAATCATAGCGGGAAGCAGCAAACAATTGACTTCCCGCAGAAAAACGCTTCCTTCACGCCACTATGAGCGACGAAAATCAAGACTCAAAGAACCCGATCCTTTCAGCCATCGGAACCATTTTCATTTTTCTTGTTCCGGCAGCCCTCATCGTGATGCTCGGCATCGTCGGTGCCGCCTTCCTCGGCGGGACGGGTGTCGAGGTGGCGGAGAAGCCGGAAGAAACGGCTCCCCCGGCAGCCCCGGCGACGGTAGCCGCCACTACGGAAACAGATCCGGCTCCGACCGAAGCCACTGCTCCTGCAGAAGGTGGAGCCGCGGCGGAAACCGCTGCTGCCGCTCCGGCCGCAGGAGGGATCGATCCTGCTGTCATGGAACTCGGGAAAGCGTCTTACATGACCTGTGCCGCATGCCACGGACCGGATGGCCAGGGGCTCAAGGCAGGTCCGATGCTCATGGCACCAAGCCTGACGGGATCGGAACTCCTTCTTGGAGATCCTGATCAAGCTCTTCTCATCATTCTCAAGGGCATTGCCAAGGAGAACATGGACTTCATGGGAATGATGGCCTCGCTCGGTGCTGCGCTCGATGACGAGAAACTAGCAGCCGTGTTGACCTACACTCGGAACTCCTGGGGCAACAGCGCTCCCGCGATCACCAAGGAGCAGGCGGCGGCTGCTCGGGCGAAGTTCGCCGACGTCGAGGCCCCGGCTGGAGTGAGCCGTGCCAAGATCAAGGAGATCGTCGACGCTCACAAGTAGTCGGAAGAAAGCTCCATTTCATCTTCGAAAAGGGAACCATCGCTGGTTCCTTTTTTGTCGCCCGAGAGAAAGAGCGACGTCTGCCCGTCATCGGATTCGGGTTCTTATTCCGAGTAGGGAATGGGACGAAACTGGTGGGTGTCTCTGCAATAGCGATACCCCAGTTCCTCCATTCGCCGGGTCAGCTTTTCTTCGTCGAGATCATGGGTGCGAAGAAGGTCATGGAGGTCTTCGCAATCGTTTCTCAATGCCGTATTCAACAGGCCCGGAAGCAGCTGGGGATCCAGGGTCTCGAAATGCGAAAGGTTCATCGTTTCCCCGCAGGGGTAGGGAGGCTCAAGCTTTACGCAGGAGAATGGCTTCCGTGTCGAAGTCCTGGTTGAGAACGTCACTGAGAATGACGACGGGATCCCCGGTTTCGATTCCGCCCTTTTCTTTGAGAAGGTCGATCGCTTCCCGAATGCTTTCGTCGGGATTCTTGGAAAACTCCATGGAGTAGGCAAAAACTCCACGATTTAGTTGGAGCGCTCGCGCCACCGCCGGGTCGGGAGTGAAGGCGTGGATGGTGGCAGAGATCGGTCTCTGGTGGGCTGCATAGTTGGCGAGAACGCCACGAGCCGTAAAGATGATGAGGTGGGAGTCATCGAGAGAGTCGGCGAGGACGACAGCCGATTTCACCGTAAACTGCTTTTCCGTCCGCAAATCGATCTCTTCGCAGAATCTGGCGGCGGGCTCCCGCTCCATTCGCTTCGCGATCCGGTCGAGCACTTCGACACACTTGACTGGATATTCGCCGACCGAGGTTTCTCCACTGAGCATGACGGCATCGGCCTGTTCGAAAATCGCGTTGGCGACGTCGGTGACTTCGGCCCGCGTCGGGACTGGATTCTCGACCATGGACTCGAGCATGTGAGTGGCGACGATCACCTTTCTCCCAACACGAGCGGCTTCCTTGAGAATGGAACGCTGGATCACGGGGAGTTCTTCGATGTGGACCTCAATCCCAAGGTCGCCGCGAGCCACCATGACCGCGTCGGATTCGACGACGATTTCAGTGAGGTTTCGGACCGCTTCCTGGTCTTCGATCTTGGCTACGATACGAGCATCGCAGTCTTCTTCGGCAAGTTTCTCGCGAAGATAGCGGATGTGACCGGCATCTCTGACAAAGCTGATCGCGACGTAATCGACATCGAGTTCGGCGGCGAGATGCAGATCGAGCAGGTCTTTCTTGGTCAGGGCGGGGAGGTTGACCCGGATCCCGGGGAGATTGATATGACGGCGGGATCCCATCAGCCCATCGGTGAGAACTTCGCAGAGAACCCTTCCGGTGTCGATGCGGTCGACTCGGAAATGAATCTCGCCATTGTCGACCAGCATGACATCGCCGACGGAGATGTCTTCGTGGAGCCCATCGTAGTTGGTGGTCACCGAAATTTCGCAGGAGGGCTCCAGGGAGGTGTTTCGAAACTCCACCTGGTCTCCCTTGTGAAGATCCAATTTGCCCTCGACGTCGCCGGTTCGAATCGAGGGGCCTTGCAGGTCGACCAGGATCGCGACGTATTTTCCGGTCACTTCCATCTGTTCCCGAATGGTCGCGACGATCTCTCGGGTCCAGTCATGGGCGGCATGGCTCATGTTCAAGCGGAACACATTGGCGCCGGCTTCGATCAGTTCGCGAACTTTCTCCGGCGACTGGGTCGCTGGACCGAGGGTGGAAATAATCTTGGTTTTTCGTGTACTCATCGGAACGGATTCTCGGGGAAGCTAGGGGGGAACAAGGAAGTTCGCGATCAACGATTTCGAAACAGCAGGCTTGATCTAGCTCCCTTCATTTCCAAAACGGGCGCTTCGAAAACAAACGTTACCGGACTTCCCAGATTTCGACGATCCGGTTCGGTGCCATTTCGGCGGCACTGAACCGATCGGTCTGGCCAAAGTAAACTGCCTGGACTGCTTCCTCCGAGTTCTTGATTTCCGAACCAATGAGCTCGGCGATGTTGGAGGCGCGTCGCGAAGAGAGCTCGAAGTTGTCTTTTTCCGAACCGTCGGCCGAAGCGTATCCGACCACAAGGAAACGAGACTTGGATGAGGCCGACTTCAGCATTTCCTTGATCTTGGCTGTCTCTTCGTCGCTGGCCTGATCGGATCCGACTCCGAAGGGAACCTTGTGACGCGCCGAGTGAATGCCTTGCTCCTTGAGCTCGGAATACAGTTTTTCGAGCGCATCAGGCTTTCCCTGAAATTCTCTCAACCGGATGAAAAGTGGTCTCACCGGAGCCTTGAGATCGAGCGGATTGTTGACCAGAAAAGGAAGGTCGAGAGGAGGGAATTCCGCGGCCGGTTTGAGCTGCTCCCCATAGACGGCACCATCGAGATTCCGGCGCAAGTCTCGCAACTGTTGCTGCAAGGCTTTCTTCTCTTCGGCACACTTGGCCTGGGCCTCTGCAAGCTGTTTCTTTCGATCCGCGATCTCTTTTTTGCCCTTTCCAAGGGCAGCTCTGAGTTCCTCGTTTTGCTTCTTCAGCTTGTCGAGATCTCCTGCAGCAAGGGTATCGGGCTCCGGAGATTTGGTGGCGTTTTCCTGCGACGCCTCGGCAGAAGCTTTCTCCGATTGAAGTAGCTGGATGAGTTGATCCTGCTTGGCCTTTGCTTCCTCAAGTTGCGCGCGACGTTCGGACTCTATCGCTAGAGCCTTTTCAGCTCGTTCTTTCGAAGTGGATAATTCCGCGAGTGTCTTTTCCAATTCGTCCCTCGTAGACTGCTGCTCCGCGTCCTGAGTTTCGGCGGGGTTTTTTCCAGCCGACTCCAAGGCGGCGTTCTCCGATTCTTCCGGCTCCGAGGTGATGATCCAAGCGACGAAAAACAGCGCGGAGAATCCGGCGAGGATTGCGGTGATGACCGCACCGATCACGTTGGGGATTCGAAGCCGGTTCATTTGCAGAAGGAACCCCTGGCTGCCATGGAGACAACCCCGGGAAAGAAGACGGAGATCCTTCTATCCCTTGACGAGATATCCGAAAGCAAGAGCCCCCGCAAGAAGGAACACGACAGCGATGATGATACCGAGGAAAATAGCCATGGCTGAACCTAGACAGTTTTTTTCAGTTTTCCAATCCGAAGATCAACGAAAACGCTGGAGAAATTGCGATCTCGCGAGGGAGAAACTGGTGGGCTAAGCCACCGCTTTCTTGGAAATTTTTTGGCTGTCTTTTCGCGCTGCTTTCTTCCCGCGTTCCTCGAACCAGAGGAAAACTCCCATGAGCATGAAAATCCCGAGGATCGCCCAGGAGCTGTAGAGGGCTCCCCAGACACCTTCGGTAAAACCGTAGCTGTGCAGACCAACACCGAGATTGTTAACTCCCCACCAGCTGAAGGTCGTGATGATCGCAAGAATGATCGCGTTCATGTGGACTCCGATTTCTCGAATCCATCCCGCCATTCGACCATGCAGGATCACAAGAGTCCAGAGACAGATCATGAGCGCGCCATTTTCCTTCGGGTCCCAGCCCCAGAATCGACCCCAACTGTAGTTGGCCCAGATGCCTCCCAGCACGGTTCCGACCAGGGAAAAGAAAAGACAGAAGCAGATGACTCCGTAGCTCATTCTCGTGAGGACTCGGTAGAAGTCCTTGGCCTCTTTTCCAAACATGGTGAGGATGAACCGGATCGCGAGATAGAGAACTCCGATAATGGCGGCGACGAGGCCGGCGGCGTAGCCGATGTTGATGATCGTTACGTGAGTCGCGAGCCAGAAGTTCGTATCGAGCACGGCGACGAGCTGGGTGATCGTATCGGTCGCTTCCTTGGCCTCATACTTCATCGAGAGAAACATCCCGAGGACACCGGAAACGATTGCGACGAGGGTGCCGATCCCGATCCGTGTGAACAACTCGATGAAGAGTCCGAGGAATACCGCGCTCGCGGTGATGAACAGGACCGTGTCGTAGAGGTTTGTGATCGGAGGACGCTGGCGAATGATACTCCGCAGGGTGATTCCGTAGATGTTCAGGGCAAGCCCCACCAGGGCGAGGACGGCGGCGGCGATGATGAGGATCTTTCCGACCTTGCTTCCCGGGGCCAACCAGCTGAAAGCCATGACGACAAAGGCCACGATGAAGACGAGGAGCGAGTTGCTGAAATATTTTCCACGGTAGAGTTGGACCTCGAGGTCCGAGTAGACGCCTTCCCCACGGGGATCCGAGATGGAGTGCT
This sequence comes from Verrucomicrobiales bacterium, assembly GCA_029213195.1. Taxonomy (GTDB): domain Bacteria; phylum Verrucomicrobiota; class Verrucomicrobiia; order Verrucomicrobiales; family DEV007; genus Arctic95D-9. The sequence continues at coordinate 24,900 of JARGNI010000035.1, read as the reverse complement.
GCTTCTCCGCGAACGACGCGAGTTCTCGAGAAAACGCCTCGGGGCTCTCGTTCCGAGCATCGACCAGCGCTTGGAGATCCGAGAGCTGCTCGGTGGCCCAGGGGCGATCTTCTTTCGACTCGAGGCCTTTCAGCAGGACATCACCGGCTGAGAGCCAGACCTCGTTGTCCTTGTCCTGTGGTGGGAAGAGGTTGACTCCCCGAGCTGAGTTGGCGTGGAAGAAGAAGAGTCGGAGGGCGCCGGAGAACATCCGCTCGTCTTCCGAGGCACCGGGCTGTTGGCGGATGGTCTGGACGAGCTGCTCGACTGTCATTTCCGGCATGCGGTCCAGCATCTCGACGACATTGAGATTGCGAGCCAGCTGCTTCAACTCCTCGGGGAGAATGTTCTCGTTGACGAGGACATCGCCTTTGCGGGCAAAGCCAAACTGGCCGATGAGATACTCGAACGAGCTGATGTTTCGTCCCAGGGTGAGGATCATGCCCTCGATGCGATCCAGCTCGTACTGAGGGTCCTTTTCGCTCTGCTCGTACTGACGTTGCTTCTCGGCATATTGGGCGCTGAGTTCCGCGAGCTTGGCGCGACCGGTCACGATCTCGTTGTAGGAGTAGCGATCCCGCTTCTTCTTGGGCGAAACTCCGATTTGGACAACGGCGGCAGAATCGTCGACGACAAAAACGGGGAGATCCTTGGCGACTTTTCCCTGGAAGAGAACGTTCAGCAGCCACTCCGAGTAGTGGAGCTTGTGATCGACGCCATCAGCCGTCTGGAAGCTGGCCGTCGTTTTCCCGCTGAACTGCAGCAAGGTGAAGCGGGCAAAGGTATAGAGTGGCTTGACCCGGCCGCCATCCTGGATCAGCAGGTTTTCAAAAGTCGAAACGACTTCAGCATCCCATGGCTCATAAGAGGGGAGGATCGTCTTCGGCAACTCGCGGGCATGAGCCGCTCCGCTGGAAAGAAGAGCGATAAGAGGGAGGAGAAGGAGTCGTAGCTTCATGAGGTGGGGGCGGGAGCTTTTTTCCGTGAGCGGGTGGTGAACGAAATCAGCATGATCGTGAAATGCACGCCAAGGCCGACTCCGGTCACGATGAGGGCGTAGAGCGGCCACTGGTCGGCCGGATTGTTGGCGACAGCGAACTGGGAGAACATTTCATCTCCGGGCTGCGATCCGGAGGGGCCGAAGGACTCCTGGAAGAAGGTGTAGCCCATGTAGCGCATTGGCTCATTCATCTTGATCTCGAGAGCCTTTTCCGGCTGGCCTTCTTCGAAACGGGTCACGCGGCTTTCGTAGTTTCGCGCCGTCGCAATGCCCGGGTGGCGTTCGAAAATGAATTCGTCGAGTTGGACTTCGAAAGGAACGGTCCACGACTTCTTCGCGAGGAGAGCTCCGTATTTCTTTCCGTCTACTTCGAAGGTGAAAGGCATTGGATTCTCTCGAGGGTCAAATCGGAAAGAGCCGGCCCAGAGAATCGCTTCGACTGGGTCTCCACCGCCCTCGGGGCGGAATTCCACGTAGGCTCCGGGTAGGTTCTGCTCGGCTTCCTTGGAGGGTTTCTGGGGCGAAAGCTTGAATCCGTCGATCTCTTTTCCAGGTGCATTGGCTGCAATGGGGGCGGAGACCGGGATCGGCGTAGCGTTCTTGGTAAAGCCATTGACCACAATCGTGAAGGGGAGTTCCGGCGATTCGTAGGATCGGCTTTCGTTGCTCTTGATGCTCTGAAGCTCGTCCGAGGGGAGGATCCAGGCTTTCTCGCCTTTCCCATCCTCAGTCAGGGGCATGACTTCGAGTTGCCAGTTTCGATAACTTTCGACCCGGTTCGAAGACATACCGGGATACATCGCCATGTAGCCGTCTGTCGAGAATGCCCAGGTGACGAAACCTCCGGCGAGGAGCATCAACATCCCGAAGTGAGAGATGAGGAGTCCGGCCCCCTTCCAGCGCTTCTTGACCTTGATGAGCGCTCCCAGCGTCATGTTGACGAAGAGGATCAGCATGAGAAGAAGTCCTCCGGGGAGCAGGATGGGAAGTCCTCCCATCGAGTCGGCGATGAACCAGGAGTGAAAGTATTGAACCTTGGCCGAATGGAGACCGTCTTCCACCTGCGCGAGCGTCCCGAAAAGGGTGACGATCGTCATCAGCACGAGGACGATCGTGGCGAGTTTGAACGAGGTGAAAAACTTGAAAAGCAGCTTTCCAAAGCTGGGGGAGGACTGTTCGGGAGTTGAATCGGCCATGGGGAGAAGAATTTACGTTTCCGATCAGTTCATTGATACGTCGATCGAGGACGTAAACTGGTCGAATTTTTCGGCGTTTGCATCGACGAGTTCGCGAGGCCCGGTCATCTTTACAAAGACGGCGCCGGCATCACTGGAGAGGATCAGGCCGAGGAGGCGATAGTTTTCCTTCGTTTCCTGGGATCCCATTCCGGGTGAGAAATTTCCCTCGACTGAAACGAATGTCGCGGGTTGGCCGAAGAGAGGCTTCTTAGGCAGGGCATCAACCTCTTCCGGCGTCAATGCAGGAGCACCCATCTGTCCCCGCCAGCGATTGACGTTGGCAGCGAGACCTCCGCCAGCACCGGGGAGGCGAGCGACGTAACATTCGCCTTCGCCGTTGGGACCAAAGCCCAGGTTGATATCACGCATCATCGCGGCAGGCTTTTCCTCCCATCCCTCGGGGACATCCCAGACCAGTTGGGGACCGCCTCCAAGTTGTGCAGCTTCGTTCTGGGCTGAGGCCTGTTCGCGAGTCTGGTAGCGAAATCGCTCTCGGCTCGTGTCAACAAGCTTGAACTCGCGATGAGCCTTGGGAATCTCGCGAACAACGATCTCCGAGCCCGAAGGACCGGAGTCCCCGCAGCCCGTCAGGGCGAAGGCACAGGGTGTGAGGAAGTAGAGGAAATGATGGCGAGGAAATTTCATGGGTGGGACCACGCGGGGTTACGACACGGAGAAGCAGGAAATCGTTGAAAAAACGTCGTCCTACTGCTTTGCGCCAGACTTCGCTAGCGAAAAAGCGATCAGGCTTTGGGTTTATTGGGGGCGGCCGCTTTCGCGGGCTTCTCTTTCGCAGGCGCTGCAGGCGCTGCAGGCGCCGGTTTCGCCTCAGGTTTCGCCTCAGGTTTCGCCTCAGGTTTCGCCTCAGGTTTCGCCTCAGGTTTCG
>JARGNI010000035.1:0-21637 GCA_029213195.1 Verrucomicrobiales bacterium | reverse complement strand
CCTCAGGTTCCGCGGGAGGAGTGGCAGCAGAGACATCGACGCCGGTATTGATTTCGAGGTTCACGGAGCGCTCGAAGGTCTTGGCCGCCGAGGCATCGACCTGGGTTTGCCAGACATAGACTTTCTTCAGGTTTGGAAGGGTTTCAAACGTGGTGAAGATGCCATTTCCGACCTGGGTTCCGTAAAGATTCAAATATTCCAGTTGGGCAAGAGATCCCAACTCGGCGACGCCGGCATCGGTCACGGCTGTGTTTTCGAGATGGAGACGCTCGAGGGCTCGCATCTTTCCAACCGTCTTGAGACCTTCATCCGTCACCTGACTTCTCGCGAGATCCAGCCAGACGACGCGGTCGGCGACCGGCTCGAGGAGCTTCAGTTGGTCGTCTCCGAATTCCTTCGCTGCGTTGATGACGTTGACGCGAAGTCGATCATCTTCCGCCGAGATCGGCATCACGGAGAAACTGTATTTTTCCGCCGCGAGGAGAACCTCGTCCATCCGTTCCTGTTGTTCCTCTGGAGTGAGGGTGTCCCAGACGGAATCGTAGGTCGCGATCGCGGCATCGGTCACGTCCTCGGAGCTGCCATAGCTCGCTTCGATTCCGAGGGCGAGAGCTTCGATGGAAGGATCTTCTCCCAGTTCGGCGACTTTGGTCTCGGTCTTGGCTCCGGATTTGATCCAGAGGCTGAGAAATTCGATTTCTTCCGGAGTCAGGGGGTCCCCCTTCGTCGGCATGAATTCATCGTGATCCGAAGGCAGGGTCACTCGCACGATCAGCTCGGACTCGTCCGCATCGCCGGGGATCACGGTGGGGAAATCAGAACCTTCCGCACCGGCGAGAAGCAGCTCGTGGGTATCCATCCGGAGCTTGCCTTTGATCTTGTTTTCGTTGTGACACTCGTTGCACTTGGCCTCGAGGATGGGGACGACGAAATTCGAGTAGACAAGGCGTTCGCCGATGGGGACCTCTGCGACGCCCTCTTCACCTTCTGGCTTTTCTTCCCCTCCCTTGTGAGAGGCGAGCCCCAATTCAAGCAGGGGGACGAGTGGGGCGGGAGCGTGCTCGGTGAGGTAGTCTCCCTCGTGGACCATCGCTCCGCCGAAGTGGCCGCTCGTCATCGACATCGCGGCTGCCGCAAAGATGGAGAGGGTCGAAAGTCCGAAATTCTTCTTCGCGGAGAAAATCACGGCGAAGAGCGCGCAGACGACCACAGCAAGTCCGAAATACATGTGCAGATCCATGGCCCGGCCTTCAAAGCCCTCCACGCTCATGAGGAGATACCCAACGAGGGTGGCCGCAATGGCTCCGAGAAAGGCGATCCAGTGAACGAAGGGAATGCTCAAACGCAGGTGCTGGAAGGCGGTGAAACGCGCCAGGAACTCCATGGCTGCACCGAGAAAGATCACCCCGATGGGGAGGTGTACGATGATGATGTGGAAACGCGCAATGAAATGCAGGAATCCCCCACCTTCTCCTTCGTCGTTCCGGTAGGAAAACCACATCAGGGCAAGAAGCGCCAGCCAGACAATCCCGAGGAAAATCGCCAGTTTCCCGCCTTTGGTGGCAGGGCGCTCATGTTTTACAAACGTGCTCATGATCTAGCTTCGTTGCGTCCTGCTAGGGGGTCAATCGCGTGTTAGCGCCCAGATTCGCGGGATAAGATCCGCAATGGGGGGACGTGTCCCTGCTGCCCGAGCGAACCAGGCCGGCCATTGGGGTCGGGGGTCGAACCGGGTATCCCGCGGTGGCTCGGGACGGGAAAGACATTGCGACCCCCTGATTTTCGTCGTAAACAAACGCTTCCCGGTCATCCTGCCGGGTCCTTTTGCAATGAGTGATCCAGTTGATAAGAAGGCCTGCCTCTATTTCATGGGGATCTGTGGAACGGCGATGGGATCCGTGGCGGCGGCATTTCGAGATGCGGGCTATCGCGTCATGGGATCCGACGCCCACGTCTACGACCCGATGAAGTCGTTCCTCGAAAGCCGGGGGATCGAGATTCTCAACGGGTATGATCCCGGCAATCTCAGCGAAAAGGTCGATCTCTATGTCATCGGGAATGCCCAGAGCCGAGGCAATCCCGAGGTCGAAGCGGTCTTGAGAGAGAAAGCACCCTACGTCTCTCTCCCCGAGCTGCTACGACGCGAGATTCTCCAGGGAAAACGCAATTTCGTGGTGAGCGGAACCCACGGCAAGACGACGACTTCCTCGCTGCTTGCCTGGATTTTCGAATCGGCAGGAGCCGATCCAGGATATGTCATTGGAGGAATTCCGGGGAATCTCGACCAGGGAGCACGATTCACCGACTCCGATTTCGTGATCCTCGAAGGCGACGAATACGACTCCGCCTTCTTCGACAAGCGTTCTAAGTTCATCCAGTATCTCCCCGAGGTCGCTATCGTGAACAACATGGAGTTCGATCATGCCGACATCTTTGACGACCTCGCAGCGGTGAAACGTACCTTCGGGCACATGGTTCGCCTCGTCCCGGAAAACGGTCTCGTTCTTCTCAACGGCGACGATGCGAACTGCGAAGAAGTGTTCGCAGCGGAGGGGCATTCTCCGGTGAAACGGGTTGGCTTCGGGGAAAACTGCGATGCCCGGATTGAGGACGTCGTTTATCACCAGGAAAGCACCACCTTCCGACTCGAGGGGGAAGCCTACGAAATCCCTTTGAATGGAGAGTTCAATGTTCGCAACGCTGCCATGGCGATATCGGCAGCACGATTTGGAGACCTTTCTCCCGATCAGATTCGGGAGGCCCTTCTCCAGTTTTCTGGAATCAAGCGCCGACAGGAAGTCCGAGGGGTGACCGCTCGCGGGATCACCGTGATCGATGACTTTGCGCATCATCCGACCGCGATCCGACAGGCCATCCAGGGGCTGCGAAGCAAATATCCGGGTTCCCGGATGTGGGGCGTCTTCGAGCCTCGCTCCAATACGACCCGCCGAAACGTTTTTCAGGAAGCCTTGCCTGCTGCCCTGGCCGAGGCCGATGCCGTTTGTATCGCAGCTGTGGCACGGGCCGACCAGCTCGACGAAGACGAACGACTCGATCCGGATCAGTTGATGGAAACACTTCGAGCGAGTGGCAAGCCCGCGTATTATGAGCCCGATGTCGATGCCATCATCGGGCGTCTCGGAGCCGAGGCAGAAGACGGAGACGTGATCGTTGTTCTCAGCAACGGAGGATTTGGTAATATCCACGAGCGCTTACTGGAAATTTTATAATTTTCATCGATTTTTTAAAAATTGGAGACTAGACTCGGGCATGAATTACCCGTGCTCGCTTCTCCTGGCTTTCTCGATTGGCGTTCTCGCTATCCCGGGAGAATCGCAAGCCGACCACCACGCGGATCACCAGGCTCTCGAACCGGAGAGCGTGGAATCGATCGACATCCTGATCGAGGTGTTGCGCGATGGGAGAGTCAGGACGGAACACACCTTTGGACTGCGAGTGACCGGGAAAACGATCCAGCGTGGCCCGGTTTTCCATTATCTGACCGCCTTTCGGGGGCCTGGCGGCCTGGTCCTCGATCGAGGAATGGAGGTCGAAGAGGTCTGGCGAGACGGAGAGCCGGAACCATTCCGGGCGGTGAATGAAGAGGGTCGCCTCCGACTCACGATTGGATCTCAAGATGTCTTTCTCGAAAAGAAGACCCATGAATATGTCATTCGTTCGGTCTCCCGAGGCGATTGGCGATACGAAGGAGGAATGACCATGGCAAGTATCGATGTACTGGGACCGCTGCATCGGTATCCCATCGATTCGGCACGAGTTCGGTTTCGGTTGCCGGATGGGGTGGAGCTGGACAAACACACCATCGCCCTGCGAACCGCACCCGGTCGTCTCATTCCGTTCGAGGTTTCTCAAACGACCACGGAACTGGTCGTGGAGGCGGAGGAATCGCTCGGAGCGGGGTCCGCCTTTTTCATCAATGCGGTGTGGCCCTCCGGCGGATTCACCGAGAAGAGCCACTGGATGCAGATCCTGAGACAGCACCCGAAGTTGCCGCTCACCGGATTCAGCGCTTTGCTTCTCTTCGTGATCCTGATTCTCCTCATCGCACGGTTGCGCCGCCCCGCTCGCTCGGCTCCCGCGATTGCTGCGGCGTAGCGCCAGGTTCTCAGGGCAAGGATCTCAGTGGGCTATTTCCCGATCCGCTTTTTGAGCCGCTCTTTCATTTCTGCCAGGGCTCCTGCGGAATCACTATCTTCGGCGAGATTGCGACTTTCTGCCGGATCGTTTGCATGATCGTAGAGTTCGCGAGCCATGACGGACCCGTCGCGAAGGTTTCTCCACTCGGTATATCGATAGTGGGGAGAGCGCACGGAGAGTCCACGGGCTCCTCCGCGTGAAAATTCGCTGAAGGCAACGGCTCTTGCGGGGTGTTCCGGATCGGCGAGGGTCTTCGCGAAACTTCGTCCTTCGAGGTGGGAGGGGCGAGGCAGGCGAGCCGTTTCGGCGAGGGTGGGGAAAAGGTCGAGCAGTTCGACCAGCTCCGAGGTGGAGCTGTCTTTCCTGACCCCCGGGCCGGCAAAAAGGAGTGGTACCCGTGTCGCGAGTTCGTAGGTGGTGTGCTTGGACCAGAGACCGTGATCTCCGAGGTGATACCCGTGATCGGAGGTGAAAACGATCAGCGTGTTCTCGCGCTGTCCCGTAGCTTCGAGGGCAGCAAGGATGTCTCCCGTGAGCCGGTCGATGTAACTGACGCAGGCGAGATAGGCGTGACGAACGGTGCGTGCTTTTTCTTCCGGGATCGGACCCGTATCCGGAAACTCCCCAAAGCTGCGGATGTATCGCGAGGGATGAAAGACAAACTTATCGGGTGCTCCCCGGGCTCGTCCGAGAGGGAAGGGCGGCGGGATGGATTTCGGATCGTAGAGATCCCAATCACGCTTTGGCGCGACAAAGGGGGAATGCGGTTTGTGAAATCCCACCATGAGAAAGAAAGGTTGGTCCTTGCTGGCGAGGTTTCCGAGGGCCTCGATCGCCGCTTTTGTCGTGAGTCCATCTTCGTAGGCCTCGTCCGGCACGTCGGCGGACTCGTAGAGCGGATTGCGATTGTTCTCCTCCACCGCTCGATTGATGATGGGATGCTTGTCGCGGTTTTCGGGAAGAGCGTAGTGGAGCGGAGGTGGATCGTAGTGAGGCTGGGACCACGAGGCCGGATCGTCCTGGCCGTTGTGGAGGATTTTTCCAAAGCTCGCAGTGTGGTAGCCGTGATTCTTGAAAAGCTGCGGGAGCGAGACGAGATCGGGATGGCTTGCTCGAAAGGTCAGCTCCGAGTTGGCCTTGCCGAGATTTTCCGGCAAGAGTCCTGAAAGCAGGCTGTTGCGGGAAGGCCAGCAAACCGCCTTCTGGCAATAGGCCCGATCGAATCTCATCCCCGAAGCTGCGAGCGCATCGAGATTCGGGGTGATCGCGATCTCCGATCCGTAGCATCCCAGTTCGTTCCGGAGGTCATCTGCGATGAGGAAGAGAACGTTCGGTCGATCCTCGGCCCATACCGAGTTTGCCCACAGGAGGATCAGGGCGGTGCGAATCGGGAGAAAACGGTGAGAAATCATGGAGGCCACAGGGGTGAGCCAAAGACTCAACAGGGTTGGGAATCAGGGCTTGAGATGGGTGGTGAAAAACTCGTCGAGAATGTCGATTGCCTCGTCGAAGAACTTCTGCTTCGTGAGAAAGGGGTGGGGAGCGCCCTCGATGATGTGCAGTCCGTTCGAGATCCCTAACGTTGTGAGATCACGTCGAGTGTCGACAGCATGGGTACTGGGATCGTCCAATTCCCCGGTCAGGTAGAAGATCGGTGGATCGTCGGAATCGAGATGATGACGGGGTGAGGCGAGCTGATAGGTTTCGGGGACCTCTTCCTGGGTTCCCCCAAGAAACTGGGGATAAAAGGCCGCCTTGGGATCGATGGAGCGTCGCCGGATGCGCTCGGTCTCGAGGTCGGACTGGGCTCCCATCGGGGCGGCCGCCTGGATCGTGCTGGAGAAGTCCGGGTTTCCTCCCTTGCCCTCCAGGTCGGAAACGCCCCCGGAAGTTGCGAGAAGATTGGTGAGATGTCCGCCTGCAGAGGATCCCGTGGCGCCGATGAAATCCGGATCGATACCGTATTGGTCTGCATTCGCCCGCATCCAGCGAACGGCCGCTTTGCCGTCTTCGATTTGCGCGGGGAAAGGACGCTCACCCGAGAGTCGGTAGGAAATTGTCGCGGTCACGAAACCGCGGGCCGCGAGGGCTTTGGCGATATGGGCGTGGTTCCTGCGTTCCCCCTTCCACCAGGCGCCGCCATGGATGCAGAGAATCGCGGGAAGCGTCCCCTCGACGTTCTTCGGGCGATAGAGATCGAGCTGCATCTTTCGGTCTCCATAGGTGGCGTAGACGAGGTCGGGGAAGGAATCGATGGCGTTCTCGATCTTCGGCCCGATGACCGTTCGAGGCAGAGTTTTCCAGTCTTCTGCGGAATGGGCCGGGAGAAAAAAGACCAGGCAAAGCAGGGAAAGAAAGGGGCGGGGAATTCGCATCATGGTTCGCGAGAATACTCCGCGCGAGTCCAGGATTGCCCGTTCTTTCTGGATTTTTTTTTCGTTCCCAATGTCGGGAACTACTTCTTGAGGAATTTGTCACCGCGAAGGACGGTGACCTCGACGAGCCAGGCGATGACCGAGTAGTCTTCGAAATACTCATCGGAAAGATCTTTCATGATCGCATCGGCGACCTCGGAACTGACAAGGGTCTCGATCTTCACGTTTCGTCCACCCCAGTCGCTGGCGTGACGCCCTTCGGAACCTTCGCCCTCGACCTTGGTCAGGGTATGTCCGGTCGCTCCGTGCTTGCGAATCAACTCGATGACCTCCTCCTTGAGCAGGCTCTCGCTGATGATGGATACTTTGGTCAAAGGGACTTTCATTTCAAAACGCCTTCCAGATACTGGGCGAAGGACAGGAAGGTGGGGATTCCGATCGCGAGATTAAACGGGAAAGTGATTCCGAGGGCAAGGGTAAGATAAATTCCAGGACTCGCCTTGGGCAACGCGATCCGCACCGCTGCCGGAGCCGCGATGTAGGAGGCGCTCCCGACCATGGCCCCGAAAACCGCGGCTCCGCCCGGTGACATGCCAAAGAGAATCCCGCCGAAGGTTCCGAGAAGACCGTGGACGAGGGGTAGCACGCATCCCGCGACGATGAGACGCCATCCCGCTTTCTTGGCGTCGACGATTCGACGACCGGCGACCATTCCGAGTTCGAGGAGGAAAATGCAGAGCACGCCTTTGAATGGATCGATGAAGAAAGGAGCGACCGATGCGATTTTTTCTGTTCCACAGACACCCCCGATAATCATGCCCCCGATGAGAAGGAAGATGCTCTTTCCGGCGAGAACCTCGTGCAGAGCGGCCTTGATCCCTCCTCCCCGGGTCTTGCGGGCGAGCAGCAGTCCGACGATGATTCCGGGTACCTCGAGAATGGCCACGAGAGCGGGGAGATAGCCATCGGCGGGGATCCCGGCAAATTTCGAGGCCTCGATGGCCGCGAGAAAGGTTACCGCCGAGACCGATCCGTAGTGAGCGGCTGAGGCGGCGGCATCGATTCGGGAAAGCCGACCAAAGAACTTGAGAACAAAGAAGGCCGAGATCGGGGTGAGCACTCCCAGGATCAGGGTGATGCTGATCGGTCCGACCAGTTTCGCGGCGGGAGTTTCGGAGATTGCGACGCCACCCTTGAGTCCGATCGCGAAAAGGAGGTAGATCGAAAGCGCCTGGTAGATCGCGTCTGGGATTTCGAGATCACTTTTCACCCAGCGCGCGACCATGCCCAGCGCAAAGGCGAGGACAATGGGGGAGACGAGATTTTGAACAAGCAAGTCCATGGCGAAATTGATTCATAGGCCACCTCTTAAATTATGCAAAAAAAAACAGGTCATAAATAGCACCCTTTTTTTCTCGCAAAAATGGAGAGATATTCTGGGCAATTTTTTCGCGAGGTGGAGTAATCCTGTAGAAGACCCATGGGAAACGAGAATTCAGAGGAGCGATACGAGGACTTTGTCTCGCTCTTTACCCGTCACGAACCCGCCCTCCGGGCTTTCGTTCGATCTCTCGTCTTTACTTGGGATGATGCCGACGAGGTAATGCAGAACACCGGGCTCGTGCTCTGGCGGAAGTTCGATACCTTCGATCCCGATACCGATTTCATGCGCTGGGCTTGCGTCGTCGCTCGATTCGAGGTGCTCGCGTGGCGGAGGGACAAGGCTCGGGATCGCCATGTCTTTGACGAAGGTCTCGTGAATCTTCTCGCCGAGGAAGCGGCCGATGAACACGAAGTTCTCGCCCAAGAGCGCCGCGCCCTCCGAGTCTGTCTGCAGAAACTCCCTGAAAAGCAGCGCCGAATCGTGATGGCAGCCTACGAGCCTGGGGTGCGCCTCAACCAGGTCGCTGCGAAGCTGGGCAAGACCGCGACGGCCTTTTACAAGATCCTGAACAGGTCACGGAGTGGTCTCCTCAAGTGTATCGAAGGCCAGTTGCTCCGCGAAGAAAGGGGGCAGGTATGAATCGGGACAAATTTGATCGGGTCTCGCAGGCCTGGCTCAATGGAGAACTCAGCGATGAAGAATTCCAGGAATTCCAGGAGGCACTTCGAGAAAATCCTGGTTTTCGCCGGGAATTCATTCGTCTCGCGAACCTGGATTCCGGGCTCCGCGACCTCGCCATGGTGGAAGAAGAGGAGCCCGAGGCAGTTGCCTTTTCGACACCGAGAACGGCGAAGGCCGGGTTCATTGCCCTGGCCGCTTCGTTGGCCCTTCTGATTCTTGCCGTGGGGATTCTCTGGCAACGATCAGGTCGGGAAATCCTCGTGGATGCGGCTCCGAAAACGACTGGGGTCGCGGTCATCACCGCCGAGGCTGGAGCTGTCTGGGAGAAAGAAGAGGGGCAGGTGCTGGAGACGGGGGTTCCCCTCGAGCCGGGTGCCTTGCGTCTTCGGGAAGGTCTCGCCCAGATCGAGTTTTTCGGGGGTGCTTCGATCAGTTTGTCCGGTCCTGCCGAGATCGAACTGGTCACGCGGGACAAGGCAATTCTGAACCAGGGGCGGCTCAAAGCGAATGTCCCACCGGCTGCCCGAGGGTTCGAGATCCGGACGGGAGACGTTCTCCTCGAAGACCTCGGCACGACCTTTGGACTGGCTGCGGATGGGGACGCGAAGGCCGAGCTGATCGTCTTTGATGGTGAAGTTGTCGCGACGGGAATCGATGGCAAACCCCTGTCGCTGACCGATGGGGAGTCGGCGAGCTTCGAGGCTGGGGTGACGAAACGACAGCCCGCCAGTTCCGTTGGGGCCTTTGCCGGGATCGAAGAGGTCTTCGCGGGATCGGGAAATCGGGACGAGCTTCGCTACGCGAACTGGAAAGAGGCGAGCCTGGAACTTCGCCAGGACCCGCGTCTCATCGCCTACTACGATTTTGAAAACCTCACCCCGATTTCGCGACGACTTCGGAATCGTGCCGTCTCCGGATCGGAACTCGATGGAGGAATCGTCGGAGCGCGGGTCGCCGAAGGTCGGTGGGCCGGCAAGACTGCGCTCGATTTTCGCCTCGAAGGCGATCGAGTCCGCTTCCAGATTCCCGGGAAATTCGAGGGGCTGACGATTTTTGCCTGGGTGAGAATCGATGCGCTTGACCGAAATTTGAACTCTCTCTTTCTCACCGATTACTTCGACGAACACGAGTTCCACTGGCAGCTCTCTCGTCGAGGTGCCCTTCACTTTGCCTCGAGCCCGGAAGGTCCGCGGGACATTCCGCAGCACAATCGTCGTTACTACTCGGATCAGTTCTGGGATCCTGGGAAGAGCGGGCAATGGTTTCACCTGGCGACAACGGTTTCGATGGGCGTGGGAGGAGTGCAGCACTACGTCAACGGGGAGCCGGTCGGGTTCAGTGGCGGCACCCAGATGCACAAAGCGCTCGATCATCTTCGAATCGGGGAGGCGGATCTCGGGAATTGGAGTGATACCTTGTGGCCTGATGTCGCTATCAGAACCCTCAACGGTCGAATCGACGAGTTTGCTATCTTTCAAGCCCCCCTCACTTCAGACGAGATTCGGGCGATTTACGAAAACGGAAAACCATGAAGTTACCTTCTCTTTATTTGGCTCTCTTCTTTCCAGTGATTCTTGTCGGAGAAGAAATCTCCGAAGGTGAGAAGCTCTTTGCCTTGCATGTGAAGCCGCTCTTCGCAGAAAAGTGCAATGCATGTCATGGCGATGAACCCGACAAGCTCAAGGGCGACTTCGATATGCGGACCCGGGAGGCGATACTCCGGGGGGGCGAATATTTTGCGGACGAGGTGCTCATTCCGGGAAAAGGAGCCGAGAGCTATCTCTATCTCACGACGACGAGGACCGAGGAAGATTACGAGATGCCTCCCAAGGCTGCCGATGCCCTGACCGAACAAGAACAGTGGTATATTCGGGACTGGATCACGGAAGGTGCACCCTGGCCCGATGACGAGCGAGTCGAGCAGATCCAGGAGAAATATGCCGAAGGTGTTCGGGTGACGACTTCGAAAGCGCTCTCGGACGATTGGCAGAACCGTCGCTACCAACCCGAGGATCTCTGGGCCTATCAGCCTCTCGTACGTCCCAAGGTGCCCAAGTTGGATTCAACAGGGTCCGGTTCCACATCCAACCCTGTTGTTGCCAACCCTGTTGCAGCCAACCCGATCGATCTCTTCATCGGTCGAAAATTGCAGGAGCTGGATCTTGCTCCGGCTGGAGAAGCGGAGCCGCGGCTCCTGATTCGTCGGGCGACCTTCGATCTCCTCGGCCTTCCCCCGCAGCCCGCCGAGGTGAATGCCTTTCTCGCCGCCTGGGAGCAGGACAAGGAGAAGGCATGGATCGATCTTATCGATCGCTTGCTCGAGAGTCCTCACTATGGAGAACAATGGGGGCGCCATTGGCTGGATGTCGTGCGCTATGCCGACTCCTCGGGATACGCCAACGACTACGAGCGTCCCAATACCTGGCGCTACCGAGACTATGTGATCCGATCCTTCAACGAGGACAAACCCTACGATCAGTTCGTCCGCGAGCAGATCGCCGGAGATGAGATCACCAAGCGTAAAGATGCCGAGGCACTCATCGCGACAGGATTCCTCCGCATGGGGGCGTGGGAGCATACCGGGATGAGTGTCGCCAAGGTGACGCGCCAGCTCTTTCTCGATGATGTCACCGACTCGGTAGGTCAGGTTTTTCTCGCCCATGCCCTCCAGTGTGCGAAATGCCACGATCACAAGTTCGATCCCGTCCCGACGCGCGACTTCTATTCGATGCAGGCCATCTTCGCGACGACCCAGTTTGCCGAGGTCGAGACCGAGTGGTTGCCCGAGGAAAACCGCAACGGGATGGAGCAAGACAAGAGTTTTCACCTCAAGCGGATCGAGGACAATAAGGATAGGATGGCTATGCTCAAGGAGCGCCAGCAGTTCTACGAGGCCAAGTGGTTCCAGAAAAGAGGGCTTTCCTACCAGTCCATTGCCGAGGCGAAAAAAGCCGGGCTGAAGGGGGATGAGCTGCCCGAGGGGAGGCTCTTCGAAAAGCCGGAAGAGTTCGCACTTGGTCCTATTTCCAAGAAATGGTCGAATCGATTCAGTTGGGAAATGGATCGCTACCGTCCGGTCGCCTTCACGGTCTACAACGGGAAAACGAGAAAGCCACGCGGAAACTACGGGCGGATCGATATGCCCAAGGATCCGATGAAGGAAGGAGCATTGGAGCAGACCGCCATCCTCGGGGGAGGAGATCCTTTCTCCCCGACCGATCCGGTGAAACCGGGGGTTCTCAGTGCTGTCCCCGGCGGGTTGGAATATGAAATTCCCGAAACCGTAGGCGGGCGCCGCACCGCACTTGCCAACTGGATTTCGGATCCTGACAATACATTGACAGCTCGGGTCATGATGAACCGGGTCTGGCAATATCACTTCGGAAAAGCAATTGCGGGGAATCCCAACAACTTCGGGGCGACCGGGAAGAAACCGACGCACCCCGAGTTGCTCGACTGGCTTGCGGCCGAGTTCGTCGAACAGGGATGGTCGGTGAAAGCGATGCACCGCATCATCATGCAGTCGCAGGCCTACCGCCGTTCTCCCAATCATCCTTATCCGGGTGGGGTGAAAGAAAAGGATCCCCAGGGGATCAGCTATGCGGTCTTCACTCCTCGCCGTCTCGCTGCGGAAGAGCTGCGGGATTCGATGCTTTTCGTCTCGGGGGAACTCAATCGCGAGGCGGGAGGGATTCCCATCCGACCGGACATGAACATGGAGGCAGCACTGCAACCTCGTATGATCATGGGTACCTTCGCACCGAGCTATGTGCCCAATCCCAGGCCGCAGCAGCGGAACCGTCGCACGATCTATGCTCACAAGACCCGGGGACAAAGAGATCCCTTTCTCGAGGTTTTCAATCAGCCGGGGCCGGATCTCTCCTGCGAGTTTCGCGATACCTCCAATGTGACGCCCCAGGTGTTTACCCTGCTCAACAGTGAAGAGTCCCTCGATCGAGCGATTGCCTTTGCCGCTCGGGTCCTCGAAGAGCGGGAAGGCAAGTCGGATGAGGAGGTCGTCTATCGGGCCTTCAAGCTCGCCTATGGCCGGGCCCCTCTCGAGGAGGAAGTGGCCGGTGCCGTAGCTCACTGGCAGGCGATGATCGAGGTGCAGGAAAAGGCGAGTTTCGAGCCTCGAGTCTATCCCACCGAGATCACCCGTCGGGCCAACGACGAACGAACCGGCGAACCTTTCTCTTTCGATGAGAGACTTCGTGTCTACGAAGAATACGTTCACGACCTCCAGCCTCACGAGGTCGATGCCCGAACGAGAGCCTTTGCCGACCTTTGTCTCGTTCTCCTCAACTCCAACGAATTCGTCTACGTCTACTAGCTCCTGATTCTCCCTGACATGAACACACGACGCGACTTTATCTACGGGCTGGGTTCCAGTATCGGCAGCATCGCCTTCTCCTCGATGCTGGCTCGACAGGCCAGTGCCTACCCAGGTCCCGGTGCGCAGGCGCTTCATTTTCCGGAAGCCAAGGCCAAGCACTGCATCTTCCTGTATATGGAGGGTGGGCCTTCCCATGTCGATACCTTCGATCCCAAACCGAAATTGAAGGAACTCCACATGAAGGAGTTCACCCGCAGTGGCGAGCAGCAGTCCGCGATGTCGAGCGGGAAGCGGTATTACGTCCAGTCTCCCTTCGATTTTATCAAGGCCGGGGAGAGTGGTGCCGACATGTGTACGCTCTGGGAGAATCTCAAGGACTGCGCCGATGACATGTGTTTCTACCGGGGGATGCAGGTCGACTCGGTCAACCATCCCACCGCCAACTACCAGGCGAACACGGGGAACCAGTTCGGGGGCGATCCGGGCATCGGTGCCTGGGTGAATTATGGTCTGGGAAGCGAGAACGAGGACCTCCCCGGATTCATTGTCCTGCCCGAGTTGGCTCATCCGCAGGGAGGGGCGGCGAACTGGGGCAACGGGTATCTTCCGACAAACTACCAGGGAACTCCGCTTCGTCCGACGGGGTCTCCAATTCTCGACATTCAGCCCCCGAAAGGAATTACTCCCGAACACCAGAGGAAGAATCTCGACTTTCTCGCGAAGCTGAATCAGCGCCATGCCAGCTGGCATCCCGAGCACGAGGATCTCGTTGCCCGGATGAAGAACTACGAACTCGCCTACCGGATGCAAACGGAGGTGCCGGAGGCGGTCAATATCGACGGCGAAACCGAGAAGACGAAAGAGATGTATGGGATCGGCTCCGAGCCGACCGACGAGTTCGGACGCCGGTGTCTCCTCGCTCGGAAGATGGTCGAGAAGGGCGTGCGATTTGTGCAGCTCTACGCGAGTTCGTGGGACTCACACGACTACATCGAGAAAGCGCATGGATCTCTGATCCCCCGGGTCGACAAACCCATCGCAGCACTTCTCAAGGATCTCAAGGAGCGAGGCCTTCTCGACGAAACGCTCGTCGTCTGGATGGGCGAATTCGGCCGCACTCCTGACAATGGAGTGCGTGGTGGGGGCAAAGCTTATGGGCGAGATCACAATCCCGAGGCGATGACCGTGTGGATGGCAGGTGGGGGATGCAATGCCGGGCATACGATCGGGGCGACGGACGAAATCGGGGCCAAGGCCGTGGACAAGGTCCATCACATTCGGGATTTTCATATTACCCTTCTCCGTATGTTAGGATTGGATGACAACAAGTTGACCTGCTTCCACGCAGGTCGATTCAAGCAGCTCTCGCAGTTCGGGGGCACCGTGATCGACGATCTTCTCGCCTGATCTGGTCTGATCCCATTGGGGAGGTCGGCCTACTGCCGAAACTCGAGTCGGTTTACATCGAGTGCACCGCCGGACTGGGGGCTGGTGACCAGTTGGGGAGTCGCTTCGGTCCGTTCTCCAAAGAGTCTCTCCGGTGGAGTGGCTCCTGCGGGAGCGGGGATGAAACGAAGGGAGGCCGGAGGTCCGTTGACTTCGTCGCTGGAGGCCACTTCGGTAGATGGGGCCTGAAGCGAAGTTATGCGGTTCGGAATCGGGTGAGACTGCCAGACCGCTTGGTAGCGGCGGCGTTGATCCGGATGAAGGAAGCTCTGGCTGCTGACGAGGGAAAATCCGGCGTCTCTCATTTGGGCATGGGTTTCGAGAAACTGTTCGGGAGTGAGGTTGATGCGATACTCCCATTTCCATCCGGGGGTTTTCGGAGTCTCGGCATAGCGAATGCGGAACTCGTGGCTCCCGTCTTTCCACCGTCCCTCGATACTCGTCATCCAGTGACCTCGATCCCAGAAACCGACCTGGTGCCCCTGGTCCTTGGTCCGCATATAGGAGTCGAGGGCAAGAGGTGAAAGCCAGGGGGTGAAGTCCGGTCCCAGCGTTGATTCTTCGGGAAAGGGAAGGGCCTTGGGAGGGCGCTCGGGTGAGGCTGATCGAGAAGAGGTCGGGGCACTTTCCGTTTTTGCGGCGACGCGAGTCTCGGCCGCCTCTGCCTGGATGGGGAACAATTCAGGTGGACTGGAGTTTTCCGCGAAGGCTTCCGGGACGATATGCGAATTCAGATTCTCTAACGCAGCACGCTTTGCGGGATCGGAGGAAACATAGAACCAAGCCATCCCTCCGAGGAGAGCGACAATCAGCAAGGGCATGACGATCGTTCTCGTTCGAGGGGTGTGACGATAGGATTGCTTGATTCCAGAAATGGGATAGCGCTCGTACACGGGTAGGGGTCTGTCAGTGTTTCAGGGAGAGTTATAGGGAAGAGACGAAGGAGTGGCAATTCTGATTCGACAAAATCTTGTTTCCTTGTCACTTTGGCCTTCCCATTGGGCACGATTTCGAGTGTTCGAATGGAATCTGGAACGAGCATGGAATCCACTCCGCCACCCTTTCGCAATCCCTCGCCACCCCCGTTACCGGCAAATGCCGCAGGAGCACTGGGGGCGGCGCCTGCCGACACCCGCCGGAAGACCGTGCTGGCCATCATTATCGGAGTGGTCGTCGCGATTGTGCTGGGCGTGATTGGGATCGTCGGCTTCGCTGCGATCTATCTATTCTCGGCCGAGGAATTGGAACTTTCTGAAGACGTCCTCGAAGCCGTCGTGACGGTGGAAGATGCCGAAGAATGGTTTGAAATCGAGGTTAACAAAGACTTCGAAGAATGGGATACGGATCGTTACTTCGATGGTTCGGCCCAGATTTACTACTACTACAACGACGAGGCGGACTCGATTTACATCAACTGCAACCTGACCTACGAACCGAAACGCTCCGACGCCCTCATGGCCTACGGGATCGAATGGGGAGGTCTCAAGCTTTCCAATCGGATGGGTCCGGGGGATCCGATCGAGATCGAGGAGCAGTCGGATCTCTTTTCGTGGGGGGATGCCTCCCGGTTCGCGTTTCAGAAACTCGATGGAGAACGCTACGGAATCGCTTTCGTGGCGAGAAAGGGAGGGAAGGTTTTCTTTCTCGATCTCTGGGGGCTCGTTCTCGAGGAGGAGGATGAAATCGCCGAGTTTCTTCTCCCTCACCTCGAAGCGCTCGAGAGAGCTTCGTTTCGGAAGAAGCCGAAAACGACGACCGAGGAATCGGAGGATTGATCTAGGAAACGGTTACGACTCGGGCGCTTCTCGTGAAAAGAAGTTTGGTCTCGATTTGGTTCTCCGGGATCTGGAGCAGGCGAGCGAGAACAGCTCGGTAGGTGGCCAGCTGCGGTTGGTATTTGGCCACAGCTGCCGCGTGACCATCCTGCGACGTGACCCGGTCTGGCGTGACCCGGTCTGTCTTGAAATCGAGGATCACCGCGGACTCGGGTTTGCCGTCCGGTGATTGTTCAACGACAACCCGATCAAAGGTTCCCGAGATCCATTCTCCGTTCAGCACGATTTCGAAATTCTTCTCTCGCCAGACGATGGCGTTCGAGGAGGGGCGGGAGAGGGCCGATTGCACTTCTGGAGATCCGAGACTGTTTTGAACCTGTTCGAGAACAGCCGGGTGAGACGGGGAAGCGGCTTCCAACTCGTCCAGAATCTTCGGGGTCCACCACTCGATTTTTTCGAAGAGTTCGTGAACGAGGGTTCCCAATTCGCGAGCCTCGCTGGCGAGAGGGTTGAAAATTTGCTCGGCAGAGATGATCGCTTCTTCGGATCCGCTGGGGGTACGACGCTGGGGGCGTTCCCGGGCCAGGAAAACGGGGAGGGTTTCAAGGGGTTCCGGTTCGATGGATTCCTTTTCCGGGATCTCGTAGGCTTCATACCAGTCACGGCGGGTCGTCGGGAGATCGGTTTCGAAGAGCAGGGAGACGGGGCAGTCTCCGATCTGGTCTTCTACCGGGTCGGCGGCGCAAAGACTGTCTTCGAGAAGCTTCACGAAGTTGTTCGAGTTCGAGCGCTTGGGTCGCGGAGGTGTGATCAGATAATTCGCGCAACGAGCACGGGTCATGGCCACGTAGAGCTTGCAGAGGTTTTCGAAGGCGGCCTCGGCCTCCCGTTCTGCATGGTAGTCCCGGAGGGTGTCGTCGGCTTCGTAGATTTCTTTTCGTGGCAGGTCGAAGACCCACTCGATCTCACGGTTCCTGCCTTTCTTAGCTCCGATATCATTGCGCGCCGTGGTCAGTGAGTTTCCACCTAGATCAGGCAGGATGACGGCATCGAAGGTGAGGCCTTTCGACTTGTGGATCGTCATGACCTGGACGGCACTGCGTGCATCGGGTTCGCGAACGGTTCGGTTGCGGGCAAAGGAGAGGAATTCGTCGATATCCCGTGATCCATCTCGGTCGAAAAGTCGAGCCGAGAGGGCAAGGTCCTCCCCGCGGCGGCGATTGAACTCATCCAACTCCGTTGCTTCACCGAGCTCTTGAAGGAAATGACGGATGACCTGCTCGAACCCCTCTTCGAAAATGTGCTGGCGAACCCGTGAGGACAGCTGTCGGCGGGTCCAGCCCTCTTCTTCGATCACGGACCGGAATGGGGTGAGAAGCAGATGCTCCCACGAGAAGCGGTCACCCGGATGGGCTCCCAGTTGGAGAAGGCTGAGGATACTTCGGTTGAGCGCATTGTCCGTCGCGATGGGCACATCGGCTTCACTCATGACCGGGATGTCCGATTCGGCCCGGATGTAGTCCACGAGTCGACGACCCACCCGATTCGTTTGCACGAGAATGGCACACTCGATCCCACGCTGGATCGGCTGCATCTGCTCGAGGATCTGGACGACGATGTCGAATCGGTCTTCCTCTTCCACTTTTCCTCCCTCGGGAGGGATTGGATTGAGGAGTGCTGTGTAGCCGGCAAGGGATTCGTTCGGGGGACAGACCCGGTGATCGTTCCACTCCCATCGGTCGAGTGCTTCTGCAGGCAGGGGGAGGTTTTCGAGGACAGGGCGATCGCCAAAGATGCGATTGACCGGGTCGATCACATCGTGACCGGATCTCCACGAGACATCGAGGTCCCGTCGCACAATGCGCTCTTCGTGCTGATTGTAGTGACGGTAGATATCGCGAAACAGCGTCGGGTCGCCGCCTCGCCAGGAATAGATCGATTGCTTGATATCTCCGACCTGGAAAAGAGACCGTTCGCCGGAGGTGTCCTGTACCGTCTCATCGATCAGGTTGGCGATGACTTTCCACTGCAACGCGCTGGTGTCCTGGAATTCGTCGAGAAGCCAGTGGTCGTAGCGGGCATCGAGTCGGTAATCGATGCGGAGCCGGTCATCTTCTCCCGGAATCTGGCTGAGCAAGGGAGTCGCGGAAGCGTCGCTGGTCGACACTCCTGCGAGAAGCAGGGCAAGGTCCTGGAAGGTAAGGCGACCCTGTCGTCGAACTCGTTCGGCATAGGTCGACTCGTATCGATTCAAGAGGTGCCAGACTCCCTGGGTCCTGCGGAGGCGAGCCTCGATTTCGTTGCCCACCAGGTGCTGAAGAATACGGACGAGGAGAACGCACTCCCGGGGACCCAGTTCGTGCTTCTTGCGGTTGAAGGAAATCGTCACCTGTCCGGCCTTGAGATCAGACCAGTGGGGTAGAAGAGTTCGGAACATGTAGCTGATCCGATTGGTCAGCTTGGCACCCGGCACATGAGCCGGGGCCTCTTCGCGAAACTCATTCCAGTAGTCCCAGTTGACTCGCACCGTGGCATCCTTGCCTCCATCGGGATCATCCGAGGCTCGGAAAATTTCGAAGAGCTCGGCGAAGTCCTTTTCGAGATCGGACTTCTCCCCGAGAAACGGGCACCCGTCTGGCCAGATCGCTTCCTCCTGCCCCCAACGGTTCCCGTCCGGCGCCTCGAGATAGATCCCGTGCAGTTCGGAAACGAACTGATCCAGTTCCCGGCGGATTCGCGATTCTTCTTTTCCGAAGGTTGCCTGGCGAAAGGCTTCGAGAAACTCGCGCTGGGCCGGGTCGCCCTTCTCTTCGCGATCGTTTCCGGAAGGAACAAAACGGCGCTGAAAGACCGAGCGATAGACATCGCGTCGGGCCTGGTCTTCGAGATGAGGGTCGAGAATTTCGAAGTCTCCGGCGAGCCCGAATTCCGCAGGAAAGGAGCGCAGGATATTGGAGTAGAAGCTATCCAAAGTTCCGAGAAAAAGCCGCGGCATCCGGCTGATAAAGATTCGCAGGAGCTGGATGTAGTCCTCTCGATTCAACTCGGCAACCGCCCTCGCCATCGCGTCGTCCGTGTCGAGCTTCGGGGCTTTGTCAGGGTTCTTTGCGGCCTGGGCCAGCTTTTCGAGAATCGAGTCAAAGAATTCTCCTGCCGCCTTTCGAGTAAAAGTCACCGCAATGATTCGCTCCGGGGTGACCGGGCGCTCCGCCAGCAACTGCATCGCCATGAGTCCGATGTAGCGGTTGGTGAGCTGATACGTTTTCCCTGATCCCGCCGAAGCGAGAATCATTTCATTGTGGAGGACGGACATGGGAAAGGGGTGGCGAAGAGGGCGTTGCTACAGACTCCGAGTAATCGGGCTGCTTTTCAAGGAGAGACAGTCGTGAGTCGCTGCTCCTCAATCGATCGAATGAACCAAGTTTTCCTTCCCGAAACGACCCGAGCTTCGTTATCGTTCTCCGTATGCGTCTTTTCCTTGTCGTCATCATTCCTGTTTTTTTGGTTTCCCTGGCTTCCCAAGGCAAGGAAGAGGCTCGTCCCAATGTGATCCTGATCATGACCGATGATCAGGGCTATGCCGATCTCAGTTCCTACGGACACGACAAGATCAAGACGCCTCGTCTCGACGCTCTGGCCAAAGGGGGGCTCAGGCTGACCAGTTTCTACACCGGAGCAGCAGTTTGCACCCCTTCGAGGATGGCCCTCCTGACTGGAGCCTACCCCGCGCGCTTGGGATGGACCCGGGGGGTGGACGGCTATCTGATGCCGAAAAAATCAGGTCTCCATCCTGAGGCGCTGACGATAGCAGAAATTTTTCACGAAGAGGGGTATGCCACCGGCATCTCCGGAAAATGGCATCTGGGGCGGGAGCCGGGGTTTCGCCCTCATCGCCAGGGATTCGATTTCACCTACTACATTCCGATGAGCAACAACCAGATCGATTCTCTCTGGGTCGGGGATGGGGTCGTCGAGAAACCTTTCGACAATCGCCTCCTCACCGAGCAGTTCACGAAAAAGGCGATTGAGTTTGTCGGCCAGGAGCGAGGAGATCAGCCTTACTTCCTTTACCTGCCCTACACGGCGCCGCACTTTCCCGTCGAGGCTCATCCCGAATGGAAGGGGAAATCCGCTTTCGGAGAGTATGGAGACGTCATCGAAGAACTCGATTTCCGGATCGGTGAGTTGATCGATTTTGTGGAGAAGCAGGACGACGACCGGGAGACTCTGATCCTTTTTCTTTCTGATAATGGACCGCAGAAAGGGGATCCGGGACGTTCCGTTCCCTATCGGGGAATGAAGTGGGAAGCCCTGGATGGAGGACAACGCGTTCCCTGCATCATCTGCAGCCCCAACCTGATTCCCGGAGGACGCGAGAGCGAGGAGATGGTCGCCTCGATCGACCTGCTCCCGACCCTGGCGGAGGCCTGTGGGATCGACCTTTCGCAACACAGCTCGGGATCTCCCAGGATCGATGGTCTGAGCGCCTGGCCGCTTTTCTCGGGGGAAAGTGAGGAAAGCGCTCGCGACGAAATTCTTCTCTGGCACGGGAAGGGGAGTGTCCGCGCTTTTCGGCAGGGGAGGTGGAAGCTCTTCTACGAGGGGGACTCCAACAAGCCAAGGAAGGCACCCGCCCTCTTCGATCTCGCATCGGATCCGGGTGAAACCAAAGACGTGAGCGGGGAACATCCTGACCGGGTCGCTGAGATGGAGAGGCGATGGAAGGAATTGGAAGAAGACATCAAGAAGAACGCCATTCCCCTGGGATTGCCAAGAGGCTGAGATTTTCCAGCAAACGGACAGTTGAATGGAAACGAAGGGTTGCGAACTTTCGGAAATCCGTGATTCAATGAGAACATGAGTCGGAAAAAGGGACGGAAATCGAGAGGGCAGGAAGAGGAGCCGATGGAAAGCCCTTTTGATGAACTCGCGGAGCTGCTGGGAAAAGAGAATCTGCCGCAAGGACCGGAGCCCGTTGCAAAACAGGAACCGCGAGCGTTCGAGCCTCCGCCCCGGCGAGGTAAGAAAAACACCACTCGAGGAAGAATCGAGGTGCAGCGTCAGACCGCCCATCGCGGTGGGAAAGGGGTCACCGTGGCATCCGGCTTCAAGGGCATCCCTCTGCAGGAGAAGAAGGAGCTCGCGAAGAAGATCCAGAAAATGTGTGGTGTCGGCGGAACCGTCAAAGACGGCTGTATCGAAATCCAGGGCGACAATCGCGAAGCGATGGTGGAGGTCCTGACCGAGGCCGGATTCAACCCTGTGGTTTCCGGAGGCTGAATCCTGAGTCGCCGTCGGGAGCGATCAAAACGAAACCGAGGTCGCGTCGTTTCGTTTTCGTCCCACCGCCGAGCTATTTCTCAATGAGGATGGGCTTGGCGACCTCGACACCCCATTCGGACAATCGCTTCCACGCCGCTCTTCGCACGTAGACCCATTCTCAGAAAGAAGTTCGGGAAAACGCGAAATTCGACTTGTACGA
>JARGNI010000089.1 GCA_029213195.1 Verrucomicrobiales bacterium | reverse complement strand
ACTTACCCTAACGTTAGTACAAGCCATTTATTGAATTTTCGAACGCACCCTAGTCGTCAACTCCTGCCAAGGTGATCAATTTAGGAGTTTTCAACCGGGCAAGCGTTCCGGCTTCGTTTGCTAAACGAATGGTCCCTCTTTTCAGGGATAGGGTGCAAGTCCCTGGAGCTCCGCCAGTTTTTATACCCGATGATCCCTCAGTGGTGTTCTAAGCCACAGGCAGAAAACCGAGGGGTAGAGCCAAGGGGTGCAAGTTATCCGGCGTCGCCGGATCTACTTTTCCCCTACCGTTTCTATCTTGTCGCCATCGCGACAGAGTAGTCTCCATCGGGTTCCAGATGGCCATGTAGTCCAATTAGCAGAGACGCCTGTCTTAGAAACAGGAGGTTGGGGGTGCAAATCCCTCCATGGCTACCAACTTCATTCCTCCGTGGCAGAGATAGCAATGCACTCCTCTTGTAAAGGAGATCATGTCGGTGCGACTCCGACCGGGGGATCCATTTTTTGTCCCAGTAGTGTAGTGGTTCAGCACATCTGACTTTCTATCAGGTAGCTCGGGTTCAAATCCCGGCTGGGATGCCAATTTTTCAAACTCCCGAGTAGCATAATCAGTTAGTGCACCGGACTTTGACTCCGCGGGGCCGGCCCTCCGGGGATCACGGTGCAACTCCGTGCTCGGGTATTCTATTTTAAATGATCCAGCAGTGAGGCAATAGGGCTACTTCGGTTTAGATCCGCGTTGTCGTGAGTTCGAGTCTCACCCTCCCGACTCCGGGAGGTAGCTCAGTGGTAGAGCACGTAATGCCCTCGCCTGATTTCTCTGGATCACCTCTCATCAAATCCTGGATCGTCCAACAGTTAGGATATCTGACTCTGAATCAGAAGATCACGGTGCAACTCCGTGTCCGGGTGCCATTTTCGAAGCAGTGAGGAACGGGGATACTTCGTAACAAAACGAACCACCCTATTCAGGTGGTGCCGAAAGGCACTTCTACCCCGTCCGTTTTTCTCTTCGATCCCTTTTGGGGAAGTCTGGAACGATATCGTTTCAGCCATGTCAATCGATGCTAAGACGACCGTCGGAAGATTGGCATGTTGCCTCCGGCGATCTCCACTGCGTTCCGTTTCCGCTACGAGTTCCTATGTAGCGGGATTCGCAAGAATTCCGGCAGCTACGTTCCGTTGCCGGCTTCCGCACATTTCGGGACGATCTCCCCCAACCATTTTTCATCGTCAATCGGGCGATGAAAGAACCAAGCCCAAATCACCGGAAGGAGGTGAAATACAGATATGAAATTCAATCAACTACTCAAACGCCCATCGCGGAAGCCGAATACGGTTAACCTTGCAGGTGGAATGGCTCACTCCGAATCAGAGAAACTCGAGCTGATCTCCATCATGCTTACGAGTTTCCTCGGAAACCAGTTCTATCGTAGCGGGGACGAAACCGCAAAGCGGTTGGCCGAGCTCGTGAATCGGGCTCCGGATAAGGAGTTCGTTGCCAAGGCAGCTCTCTATGCTCGTCGTGAAGCGGGATTGCGATCTGTGTCTCACCTTGTCGCCGGTGAAATTGCTCACTCGGTGAAAGGGGAGGAATGGACCAAGCGATTCCTCGACCGGGTCGTCTATCGAGCCGATGATGTCCTTGAGATCCTGGCTTACTGCATGGCGGTTTACGGGAAGCCTCTTCCCAACAGCCTGAAGAAAGGTCTCGGGTCTGCGCTTACACGATTCGATGCTTACCAACTGGCCAAGTATCGCCGTAGCTCCGCACCCTTGAAGTTAGTCGATGCGGTGAACCTAGTTCACCCGCCTCACACCGAGGCGCTGCGTCAACTGATGGCGGGATCCCTCGCTCCTGCGGAAACGTGGGAAACGAAGCTGACGGAAGCCGGTCAATCGGCGAAGTCGGAGCGTGAAAAAGAGATCCGCAAAGCCAAGGTCTGGACGAAGCTCGTTCGCGAGCGGAAGATCGGGTACTTTGCGTTGCTGCGAAACCTTCGAAACATCCTCGAGCAGGCACCTCGCCTCGTAGATGATGTTGCGGACCTGTTGATCGATCGAAAGTTGATCGAGAAATCTCTCGTCCTTCCGTTTCGATACCGATCGGCATTGGAGGCTCTCGAAGCGTCCGATGTCGGGAGTTCCGGGCGGCAGAAGTTGGTCCGTGCTCTGAACAAGGCGGTGGATCGATCGCTGGCAAACGTTCCCCGATTCCGGGGACGTACGCTCATTGCGATGGATTGTTCAGGATCCATGATTGGGAAACCAATGAAAATTGGTTCTCTCTTCGCTTCGGTCCTCTACAAGGTCAACGATGCCGATCTCATGCTCTTCAGCGGAGATGCCCGGTTTGCTTCTTTCAATGCCGACGATGGAACTCTGTCGATCGCGCAACGAATCGAGGCCAAGGCCGAATGGAGTGGAACCAATTTCCACTCCATCTTCCAGCGTGCGAATCGATCCTACGATCGAATCGTGATCCTATCGGATATGCAGGCATGGATGGGACATTGGACGCCGAAGGATTCATTTGATCGATATGTCGATAAGGTGGGGAAACGCCCACGAATCTACTCGTTCGATCTCGCGGGATTCGGAACCCTCCAGTTCCCTGAGCAGGAAGTCTACGCACTGGCTGGCTTCAGCGATAAAACCCTGGAGACGATGAAATTTCTCGAACAGGACAAACGAGCTCTCGTTCGGGAGATCGAATCGATCTCATTGTAGCCATGACCCGGAGTGCCTCAGGGCACTCCGGGTTTTCATTTTGGAGTGCGGCGGCTTGACGCCGCTTTGAGGGTTGATCGACGCATTCCGACTCAAATCGACAATCATCCAGTCGAAACCGAATCGCGAGTTTTCTCTAAACCGATGCTCGTAGACCGGTCCAAAGCGGTGTCGAGCCACCGCACTCCAAAGGCGTAGCCAGCTCGTATTTTTGAGCGGGTCGGAACGGCCCATGTCTATGAAACAAAAAAGCAACCTTTGGAGATAGGATCTCCAACCCAAATCCATTACAGTTCCCAACCAATGAGTGCATCGATCTTGCATCAGAACATCGTTCTCGTTCTGAATCGAAACTGGCAGGCGATCAATACGAAAACTCCTGCCGAAGCCTTTTGCCAGATGGCAACGGATGCGGCCACAGCCCTCGACATCCAAGGAGCCGACTTCATGGTTCCGACGAAGTGGGATGATTGGCAGCAGCTCCGGTCAGGGAAGGCGACGCCAGCATCGGAACCGCACATGGTCCGATCCGGGTTCCCACGGTGATTGTGGTCGCGAATTTTGCCAAGGTGCCGAAGAAGCGGCCCAAGTTCAACTCCCGGAATATCTGGGAGCGTGACGGTGGGCGATGCCAATACACTGGTCGCAATCTTCGACCCGGGGAAGGAAACATCGACCATGTTGTTCCTCGTTCGCGGGGAGGTGACACCAATTGGGAGAACTGTGTTCTTGCGGCCCGGGATGTAAATTCCCGGAAGGCGAACAAAACCCCGGAGGAAGCGGGGCTGCGACTCCTGCAGTCTCCGAAAACACCGCCGGAACTCCCGGTCACGATGTTGCTTCGCAATGTTCACGAGATCCCCGATTGGGATCCGTTCCTGCCGGGATAGATTCTTTCTCTGTCGCGCGGTCTCGAAGGGGTTCCCGGAGAGGTCCCGCCCATGGGCAGGAAATACTGGATAGCTCAGTATGGTTAGAGCAGCCCCGATTCTGTCGGGGTCGGTCGCCGGTTCGATTCCGGCTCCCAGGTTTACCCACCTGAATCATCAACGGTCTGCCCCTCCGTGGTCGGCAGGATTCTTCGGAGTCTTGCAGCTCGGCGAAAGCCTTGTGATCCGGCTCCCTCTCGTCCGCCCTCGCGAATTTCGTGAGGCCGGTCGGCGATAGTCGCGTTCCCGCTTTCAAGAGTGATCTGGGAGGGGCGGACTCTTTTCAAAGAACGAACACCGTTACCTCTCCCAAGTATCTCCCTGATTGTAGTTCTGTTAGAAAGAGAAAACCATGGAAACCGA
This sequence comes from Verrucomicrobiales bacterium, assembly GCA_029213195.1. Lineage (GTDB taxonomy): Bacteria > Verrucomicrobiota > Verrucomicrobiia > Verrucomicrobiales > DEV007 > Arctic95D-9. The sequence continues at coordinate 3,420 of JARGNI010000089.1, read as the reverse complement.
AATCATCATCGTAGCGACCGCTGTCTCAGCCATCATCCTTTGGATGATATCGAGAAAGTTGATCCGCGAGTACGTGGAAACGGTCACGATCTGGGATTACCAGACAGGGCTGCATTTCCGCGATGGACAATATGTCTCCTCTCTCCAGTCGGGGAAACATCGACTCTGGGGGCGATGCCATTCTGTTCTCGTGTTTGATCATCGAATGACGGAACTTGTCGTCCAGGCGCAGGAACTGATCACGAGCGATAGTGCGACCGTGAAACTCACGGCTGTTGCGCAGTGGAAGATCGCTGACGCTCTCCAGTTTCATCTTGGAGCCGGGGACCCACATCAGGCTCTCTATACGCAAGTCCAGCTCGCGATGCGAAATGTGATTGCTGGCCTCGATCTGGATACGGTCGTAGCGCAGAAGGCAGATTTCGGGAAAACGCTTCTCAAAGAAGTCGAAGACGAAGTGTTGTCCGAACTTGGGGTTCGGATCGCAAGAATCGAGATCCGAGATGTGATGCTCAATGGTGAGCTGAAAAGCGCATACGCCGGAGTTCTCACTGCCCGGAAGGAAGCCCAGGCGCAACAGGAGAAAGCGCGGGGGGATGCTGCTGCGATGCGAACCTTTGCGAACGCAGCTCGAGTCTACGAAAATAACCCGGAACTTTTCCGGCTGCGTTATCTCGAAACGCTGAAAGAAGTCGGAACGGGATATGGCAACCAAATGATTGTCGGAGTTCCCGAAGAGCTTCTGACACTCATCAAGAAGGAGTAACCCGAAACCAGGGGCGCCTGGCTGCTGTCCAGCCGGGCGCCCTTTCTTGTTCAATAGATGATTCCGAAAAACGACGAGGCTTCGATGAAGCGACGCGCGGTCCGTGTAGGTCGGACGCGTTCCGAAAAGCGGATTCGTGAGGCTGTGAAGGAGTCTCGTCGTCTGCATCGAGCCCAGTTTGATGCTCCGTTGGTGGAACTTGAGAAACCCTATCAGCGTGGGTGGATGCGCTACTTTCGGTTGACGGAACAGGCCACGCGACGCTCGGACATCGAGCTGCTGGAAGAACTGCTGCCCTACGTGGATCATATCAGCTTTGCCGGAAGGGGAAATTCGAAACCTGGGATTCCGACCGGACCAGGAGGATCTCTTGTAAACATCGCACTCGTCGAATTTGCCTGTGGCAGTTTCTCGAGCTGCGTGTTCCCGAGAGATTGTATCGCTACTTTCGATTCAAGAGCGGTGTTCGTGTCATCAATAGCGACCTACTGAGGGAGGTGCTTCGGAGGTGTCATGGAGCAACCCTGGAGGTGAATTGCGAGCATCTCTTCGAGTCCTGCACGGTTCCCTACTATGTTACCCACCAGCGGGTTGATCTTCCTGAAGTAAAATCGAAGGAAGCGACTCTCGATCAGTGGTTGGAGCAATGTCAGGGATGGCAGAAATTCGATCGCATGAACGGCCATCCCGTTTCATGCTGGCGGCGATATGACTGCTATATCAAGCGACTCCGAAGGCTCAAAAGGATCGAAGAATCTGAAATGAGAATCGAGGTCTTCGAATTCAACGAGCGAAGGCGGGGAAGCAACTTGGAAAGGAATGAAACGGAAAAAGGCACGACAAACGTCGTGCCTTTTCATTTCCCGAAAGCAGGTCCCCGGATAGGCAAGATCGAACAGTGCACTCGGCGACGACGGATCGTCTTATCGGGATTACTCTTTCGAAGCGACTTCGGAGTTCTTCGGTTTGGGAGCAAAGGAGTGAGTGAGTTTCTTCGCAGCGCTATCCCAAACTCGGAGAACTCCGTCCTGTCCTCCGGCAATAATGGTTTTTCCATCCCCGCTGACTTCTGCAGTGTGGAGAAAGGTGACCCCCGCTCCTGGAAGTGGCTGATTGGCCACCTTCAGAGTCTTGTCTCCACTGGCGGTGACAAGAGAGCCACTCGCTCCTAGGAAGGCAACAGCACTGACTTCTTTCCCAAATCCCTCCACCTTGGATTTCTGGCGTGTTTCCTCGAAGTCCCAGATCTTGGCTTCGAGGTCGGCTCCGGAACTGGCGAGGGTAAGATTGTCAGGATTCCACGCGACATCGAGAACGTGGCTGGTGTGACCTTCGAAGACCTTGACCTCCTCAAGGGATGCGATGTCGAATACCCGAACCATCTGATCGGTTCCACCACTGGCGAACTGGGTTCCATCGGGAGAAAAGGCAAAGGCGGTGATGGTATCGTGGTGGGCTTGATCGTTGACCCGGACGCGGTCCCAGTTCTGAGTGTCCCAGAGAGCGATTTCCCCATCGCGAGAGGGCACTCCGGTTCCGGTCAGTAAATGGCGCCCATCGGGACTGAAAGACAGTGCCGATACCCGATCGACGAAAGGGGTGGCCTCGATCCCGTCGCCGAGAGTTTTCTCAAGGGTCCAGGAGGTGCCCGGCAGTTCCACGAGCTGGGCCTTCTTGTCCTGGGTGGTGAGGAGAAGCGCACCTTTCTGAACATGGCTAGCGAGAGATGACTTCGGCGTGCTGGGCAGATCCTCGAGCCATTGGCCCGAACGGGTCGACCAGAGGCGAAGCCCGCCGTCCGGGAGCGATTCGATCAGCAGTGCTCCGTCGGTCGAGAGAGAAAGAGAAGTCCGAGCTGTCTTCGCTTTGGCCTCTTCGATGGATTTCTTCAAAGCTTCTTCCTCCTTCTTGAGGGCGGTTACAAGAGTCTCTGCTTCCAGGGCCGCAGAAAGCGCTTCGGTGTGTCGGGCAAAGGCGTCGCCGCCGAGCCGGGCGGCGCTGTCTCGATTGCGAATCGCTCCGGTGAGGGCGCGCTTCGATGCTGTCACGGCTTCCCTGGCCTTGGCAATCTCCTCCTCCTTGGGCGCCGGAAAGGCGGATTCCAGCTTCTGCATCGCGGCTTCCTTTCCGGCCAGATCTCGCCGTGCCGTAGCAATTGCTTCGCCTGCTTTCTTGGCTTTTTCACTCTCCGCCTTCCAGAGTTTCTCTTCTTCGGGGACCTTCTTGTCCCAGTGGGCTTTGACCCGTGTCGCGATCGTGGTTTGTCGGGTCAGGGAATCGAGGGGAGCGAGGAGGCGGGGATCTCCAGAGAGTTGGAAGAGTGATTTTCCATCATCGAGGTTCCAGATCTTGGCGTCTCCGTCAGGGCCGGCTGTGACAAGAATTTCCTCGGCAGTTTCCATGAATTGAAGGGCGCCGCCATGCGCAATGCGCCGTGTCTCAGCGGGGGCGACGAGTGGGCTTTTCGGATCGCCTTGAGCAATGACAACCGAACCATCCTCGTATCCGACCACCAGCACTCCGTTTCGCGATTCCATCGCTACTACGGTTTGTCCGTGAGGTTTCCAGTCGATCCACATCCTGGGAGCGGGCTTTTTTTCAGGAGCAGGAGCAGGAGCAGGAGCAGGAGCAGGAGCAGGAGCAGGAGCAGGAGC
>JARGNI010000034.1 GCA_029213195.1 Verrucomicrobiales bacterium | reverse complement strand
GGGTCACGGGTCACGGGTCACGGGTCACGGGTCACGGGTCACGGGTCACGGGTCATCGGGTCATCGGGTCATCGGGTCATCGGGTGAAAATTCACACAAAAAAACCGAAGCCGTTGCCGGCTTCGGTTTTTCGATAAGTTGCTGTTTTCGCGATTCAGCCTTCAGCTGAGCTGACCGGCTCTACGGGATCCTTGTCGCCGTCGTCGATGTCTTCCGCTTTGAAGGTGAGAAACTTCTCATTCTTCTTGTGGGTAACTTTGACGAGTTGTCCTCCCGTGACATCTCCCCGGAGAAGGTGCTCGGCGAGAGGATCTTCGATATGACGTTCGACCGTCCGGCGCATGGGGCGTGCCCCGTAGTTCGGATCGTAGCCTTCTTCGATGAGGAATTCCTTGGCCTTCTTGTCGAGCTTGAGCGTGATCTGTTTCTCCTCGAGACGCTTGAGAACGGTATTGATCTCGAGCTCTACGATCTTGATCAGATCTTCACGGTCGAGCACGTGGAAGACGATCTTCTCGTCGAGGCGGTTGAGAAACTCAGGCTTGAAGGCATCCTTGGCCTTTTCGAGGATCTTGTCCCGCATGTTGTCGTAGTTCTCATCGCCACCCCCCATCGATCCGAAGCCGACGGTAACCTGGCGCTTGATGACATCGGCACCGACATTCGAAGTCAGGATGATGATGGTGTTCCGGAAATCGATCTTGCGCCCGAGGCTGTCGGTGATCATTCCCTCTTCCAGGACTTGGAGAAGGAGGTTCATGACATCGGGGTGTGCTTTCTCGATCTCGTCGAAGAGAACGACGGAGTAAGGGCGACGACGGACGGCTTCGGAAAGCTGGCCACCTTCTTCGTATCCGACGTATCCAGGAGGCGAACCGATCAGTCGGCTGCTCGTGAATTTCTCCATGTACTCCGACATGTCGATCTGGATGAGAGCCTCGGGATCGCCGAACATGAATTCGGCAAGATTGCGAGCGAGGTAAGTTTTACCCACACCGGTCGGTCCGAGAAATACGAAGGATCCGATCGGACGGCGGGGATCTTTGAGATCGGCACGGCTCCGGCGGAGGGCTTTCGAAATGGCGGTGACGGCTTCGTCCTGTCCGATGACGCGGGACTTGAGTTCTTCCTCCATCTTGAGGAGTTTCTCGGCTTCCTTCTCCTCCATTCGCTGGAGGGGAACACCGGTCCACTTGGCGACAACACTCATGATGTCTTCCTCGTCGATGGTGACGATCTTTTCTTCATTCTTCTCGCGCCATTCCTCGAGGATGTCCTCCATTTCCTGGCGCTTGTTCTTCTCCTTGTCGCGCAGTGCGGCGGCGTTCTCGAAGTCCTGATCCTTGATCGCCGCTTCTTTCTCAGCGACGATCTCTTCGATTTCGACCTCGAGCTCCTTGATTTCGGGAGGGCGGGTCATCGAAGTGATGCGGGCACGCGCGCCAGCCTCGTCGAGAATATCGATGGCCTTGTCAGGAAGGAAGCGTCCGGTGAGGTATCGAGCCGAGAGCCGGACACAGGCTTCGATCGCATCGTGCGTGAAGTCGGCTTTGTGGTGGGCTTCATACTTGGAGCGAAGTCCCTGGAGAATGAGGATGGCGTCTTCGATGCTCGGCTCCTCGACTTTGACCTGCTGGAAACGTCGCTCGAGCGCGGCATCTTTTTCGATGAACTTGCGATACTCGTTCATCGTCGTGGCTCCGATACACTGGAGTTCGCCACGGCTGAGTGCCGGCTTGATGATATTGGAGGCGTCCATCGCTCCTTCCGCAGAACCGGCACCCACGATGGTGTGCAACTCGTCGATGAAGAGAATGACATTCTTGGAACGCTTGATCTCGTCCATGACCGCCTTGATCCGCTCTTCGAATTGACCGCGATACTTGGTGCCGGCGACCATGAGAGCGAGGTCGAGAGTTACGACCTTCTTCTCGCGAAGCAGCTCAGGAACATTCCCGGAAGAGATCTCCTGGGCCAAACCTTCGGCGATCGCGGTCTTTCCAACACCAGCTTCTCCGATGAGAACCGGGTTGTTCTTGGTGCGTCGGCAGAGGATCTGGATCACCCGCTCGATTTCGCTGCTTCGCCCGATGACCGGATCAAGCTCCGCGTTTTGAGCCAGCTCAGTCAGATCGCGACCGAAAGCCTTGAGGGCAGGTGTCTTGCCTTCTTTCCGGCCACCACCGCCCATTTCTTCGAATTCGGCTTCCTCTTCGCCTTCCAGGTTGTTACCTGCGAAGTTGGGGTCGAGTTCGCGCAGGATCTCGTTGCGAGTCCGCTCGATATCGACATCGAGGTTCTTGAGAACACGAGCGGCCACTCCATCGCCTTCGCGAAGAAGACCGAGGAGAATGTGCTCGGTGCCTACATAGCTGTGGTTCAAGGCCTTGGCCTCTTTCCCCGCCAGGGCGAGCACCTTCTTGACTCGAGGAGTGTAGGGGATGTTCCCGACCATCTTGGTCTCGGGTCCATTACCGACCTGTTTTTCGACCTCGAGACGAACCGTCTCCAGGTCGAGATTCATTTTTTGAAGCACATTGACCGCAACTCCTTGTCCGAGTTTGATGAGTCCGAGGAGGAGATGCTCTGTGCCCACATAGTTGTGGTTGAAGCGATCTGCCTCCTTTCGGGCCAGTGCGAGAACTTGTTGAGCGCGGGGGGTAAAGTTATTCATCGTCGTCCCTTTCTGAAAGTATAGTGGTAAAATCGGGTGGCGTCAGCCCATTTAAGCTGTTGCGAATGATCTCGGCACGCAAAATATCGCGTTCCTCTGGGGTTAATTTACGTTTGGCGGAAATTTGCAGATGAGCGGGTTGGATCTCTGTGAGCAACACATTGATCGTTTCTCGCTCTTCTTCCGGGATGAAACCGAGGTCACATCCGAGGCGAATCATCGAGAGATAATTCAGTGCCTCTTTGGAAGTGATGATGTGAGCATACTGGAGCACGGCGTAGGCCCGCCCGATCTGATCCTGCATCATCGTCGGTTTGTCTTCGAGGATTTTCATCCTCGCGTTTTTCTCATTCTCGATCAGTTGCGAGATCACTTTGCTGAGATGCTCGATGATCTCTTCTTCGGCGGTGCCGAGAGTATTCTGATTCGAAATCTGGAAGAGATTGGCCAGAGCCTCGGTGCCTTCTCCGTAAAGACCACGGACAGCGAGTCCAATCTTGTTCGCTCCCTGGATTGTTTGATTGATCTGCTCACTCAAAACGAGACCAGGGAGGTGCAGCATGGCGGAAGCCCGCATTCCAGTGCCCAGGTTGGTGGGGCACGCGGTCAGGTAGCCATACTGGTGATCGAAAGCATAAGGAAGGTTGTCTTCGAGGGTGGTGTCGATCTGATCGAGCGACCGGAAGGCCGAAATCAGCTGCAACCCAGGTCGGATCGCTTGCATTCTCAGGTGATCTTCCTCATTGACCATCACGCTGATGGTCTGCTTGCGATTCATCACCGTGCCGCAACCCGATCCCTTGGCGGCGTGCTCTCGACTGATGAGGTGACGCTCCACCAGCACCTGCTTTTCGATCGCAGAGAGCTTGGTCATTTCCTCCGAAAAGGAATCGCGCATTTCACTCAGATCTTCGAGGGCGGGGCGGATCTCGCCCATGACGACAGCACGATCCTCTTTGCGAGCCCATCCGGGGAAGGGGTGGCCCACGAGATTTCGAGCCAGTCGAACCCGGCTTGTGATCACAATATCACTCTCCGGCCCGGGTGTTCTCATCCACTCGGCGGGCTTTTTCAGGAGGGTAGAAAAACGCATCGACACGGTCTTGATTCTAGGAAAGAGAAGAGCATCAGCAATGCCATTCTCGAAAGGTTTCGTTTAGGAATCTCCCAATTGAGACTCCAGTTGTGAGATTTCATCGCGGAGACGCGCAGCCTCCTCGTAATCCTCATCTTCTACGGATTTAGACAGAGCATCCTTTAAATCGCTCAATTTATCCGCCGGACTTGCTTCCATCACCGGCTCATCGGGGCCGACGGGGAGTTCTGCTTCGGGGAGGTCCGGAAAGGTGGAGGGCACTTTCCCGACGTGTTCGGTGTGCTTGTGCATGGCTTCGAGAAGACTGTCGAGTCCCTCGTCGAAGACATGATAGCAGTCGGCACAGCCGAACCGTCCCGTTTTCTTGAAATCCGTCTGGGAGAAGCCACAGCTCGGACAGGTCAGTTCGTCGGTTTCCACTGCCGTCTCCGTCTGCGTTTCTTCGCCCATCCCTTCCAGCATATCCGCGAGGGCGAACCCGGTTGGATCCGTAACTCCCTTGTCGTCGGCGCACGCCTTGCACAGATTGACCTTCTGCAGCTTTCCATCGACCACCTGGCTGAAGAAGATGCTGGCTGTCTCGCTCTGGCAAACGTCGCAATTCATGGAAATTCTAAGTGAGCCGTCGAAAAATAAAGTGAGGCATCAATTCGACGTGATCTGCTCAGAGTAGCTTACGACAGGTTCACCGATTAGTAAATCGGGGTCCCGGAGGTTTCTACGAGATTCCGGAAGGCGGTGATCAGCTCCCGAGTCACGGGGCCTGGCTCTCCGTTCCCAATGACCCGCTGATCGTATTCTGCCACCGGCACGACTTCAGCGGCGGTCCCGGTGAGAAAAAGCTCATCGGCGGTGTAGAGATCGTAGCGACTCATCATGACTTCCCGGAGATCGTAGCGTGCCTCGCGAGCCAGTTCGATGACGACCTTGCGAGTGATGCCGTAGAGGGAACCGGACGAAACGGTCGGGGTGTAGATGATCCCATCTTTCACCACGAAGATATTGTCCCCGGTGCATTCGGCGACATACCCTTCCGTATTCAGCATTACACCTTCCTCGGCTCCTGCCTGGATGGCTTCCACCTTGGCCATCACGTTGCTGAGATAGTTCAGGGACTTCACGGCGGGAGAAAGGGAGTCATGCGTCGGACGACGGGTTGCACAGGTTGCGAGGATGAGTCCTTTCTCGTATTTTTCCTCGGGATAGAGAGAGATCGTCGAGGCGATCACGATGATGGAGGCCTTCTCGCAGCGATAGGGGCTGAGTCCGAGTCCTCCGACACCGCGGGTGATGATGAGCCGGACATAGCCATCATGAAGGTCATTCTCGCGAATCGTGCGAGTGACCATTTCGTTGATCTCCTCGGGTGTTGCCGGGATTTCCAGGTGGATTGCCTTGGCGGAATCGAAGATGCGAGCGGTGTGTTCGTCGAGGCGGAATACGCGGTCGTTGTAGAATCGAATCCCCTCGAAGACTCCGTCGCCATAGAGCAATCCGTGATCGAAAACGGAAATCTTGGCGTCGGTCTCGGAGAAAAACTCACCATCGATTAGGATCTGGAGGGGCTTGTCACTCATAGGGAAAAAATGGACACAAGTCTGACCGACGAATTTTTCGGGTCAGCGGGCTACCTAGCCATATGGCAGAACGAAAGCAAGTGATTCGACCATTGCTTCGCTTACCCGAAAAATCGCTGCACCTTCTGCATTCCCTTCGCGAAGGCTTCGACATCGGCGTGCGTGTTGTAGAAGGCGAAGGAGGCGCGGACCGTTGCGGGCACTTTGAGATAGTCCATGAGGGGTTGCGCGCAGTGATGGCCGTCGCGGACGGCTACTCCCTCGGTGTCGAGAATGGTGCTGACATCGTGGGGATGCGCGACATCATAGAGAAAGGAAACGATCGCCGTCTTGTCCGGCGTGGTGCCAAAGACCTGGATATCCCCGAGTTTCTTCAATTCTTCGACGGCATGCTCGGCAAGACTCCGTTCGTGGATTGCGGCAGCCTTCCAGTCAATCTTCTCCATGTAGGCAAACGCTTCCGCAAGAGCAATCGCGCCCGAGATATTCGGGGTCCCGGCCTCGAATCGCTCGGGAACTTCTCGGAAAGTGGTTCCGCTCACGGCGACGCGATCGATCATGTCTCCTCCGCTCTGGTAGGGGACGAATCCATTGAGGCGATCCCGATTGCCCACCAGGACTCCGATGCCATCCGGGCCGAAGACCTTGTGGCCGGAGAAAACGTAGAAATCCGGTTCGAATGACGACAGGTCGACGGGGCCGTGAGGGAGGGCCTGGGCTCCATCGACCACGGTTGTGGCCCCTTTCGAACGGGCAAAAGCGACCATTTCGGCGACCGGATTGATCGTCCCGAGGACATTGGAAATGTGCGTGAAGCTGGCGACGCGAGTCCGCTCATTGAAGGCGGCCTTCCATGCGTCGAGGTCGAGAGCACCCTCTTCGGTGAGACCAATGAAGTGCAGCTTCAGGTCCAGCTTCTGGGCGAGAATCTGCCAAGGCACGATGTTGGCATGATGCTCCATGATCGTCAGGACGATCTCGTCTCCGGCTGAGAGCTCCTCTGCCAGGCCGTTCGTGATCAAGTTGATGCCCTCGGTGGCTCCGCGAACAAAAATCAGTTCGTGGGTTTCGGGAGTGCGCAGGGCAGACTTGATGGATGTTCGCGCGGCTTCGTAATGCTCCGTGGCGGTCCGGCTCAGGTAATGAACGCCTCGATGGATATTGGCATTCTCGTTCGCATAGAAGCGCGAGGTCGCATCGATGACGCATTGGGGCTTTTGCGAAGTCGCTCCGTTGTCGAGATAGGTCAACGGTTTGCCGTCGATTTCTCGGGAGAGAATCGGGAAATCAGCGCGATAGAGTTCAGGATCGAAGGACGACATTGCAGTAGGATACGCTGAACGATCCCGGAAATATGTCCCGATGCAACATCGGGATGAGTCTGTGGGAAGGTAATCCTTTTGACACCGTCTCTTGGCGCTGATACAGAAACGATCAAGATGCCTGCCCAGCTGCCATCGACCAAGCGCAATGTCCGTGACCATCGTCAGTATCTGTGAACGTGCCGAGAAGGGGATCAGCCGCCCCTTTTTCTGCGAGGGAGACGACGGGAATTTCTATTTTCTCAAGCGGGAGAACATCTCCGCGGACCAGCTCGTCATCGAGTATGTCTTCAGTCGACTTGCCGAAGAGTGCGGACTCTCAACGGCCCCTTTCGAGTTGGTGGAGGTTCCCGAGGTGCTGACCCGCTACGCTCTCGTCGAGCGTTCCGAGGAATTCGTTCCCGGAATCTCTTTTGGCTCCCAGCGCCTCCCTTTCGCGGATGAACTGCGAACCTCTCATCTCACCCAGGTCGACGACGAGACGAAAATGCGGTGTCTCTGCTTCGACTGGTGGGCGAGAAATTCGGATCGCTCGCTCGGTATCCTCGGGGGGGATCCCAATCTTCTCTGGGACCCGACCTTGCAGAAGGTCTTCCTGATCGATCACGATCGATGCCTCGATCCGGATTTCGATGAGGTCGAGTTCAAGCGAGAGCATGCCTTTCGGGATGTGCGTCCCTTCATCGAGCGAAAATTTTACGAGAAGTTTCGCACCAAGTTCGAATCCGCGATCTACAATCTGGAAAAAATCTGGAAAGAAATTCCCGAGGAATGGCTCCGCGATGAGTCCGGGATCGATCGCGTTTCCGTGACCCGACCGGATATCGAGGCCTCCCTCATGAAACCCGAATTTCCTGCAGATGGGATTCTGCCCCAGTAGACCAGTGGTATGAGTGAGGAAGAGCCAGAGAAAAACCTCGTCGTGAACTTTGCCGCGATCGGATTTCGGCCTTATCACGAGCTGGGCGAATTTGTGAATGTGGGCCTGCTCGTAGTCGAAGCGAAGAGTCGCTATCTCGCCTACAAGCTGATCTCGCCACAACGGACCAAGCGGATCACGGCATGTTTCCCGGAACTGGATCTCTCCATCTTCAAGAATGGGATCAGGCGCCTCGAGAGCGAACTTTCGGCCCTGTCGATTGAAACCAATCTCTGGGCAGACGATTCCCGCCAGGCCGGGAAAAATCATCCCGCCCAGTCCGATCTCTTCGTTCCCGAGGGGGATATCGATCTTTTCCGTCAGCTCACCGCTCCGCAGGGGTCGCCTTTCTTTTTCGCCTCCCGTGGGACCCGACTGACCCATGATGTCGCCACCTGTGTCGAGGAACTCTATCGACGCTATGTCGAGCACTGGAACCTGACGCCGGTCGACTACGAGGAGAAGAAGCTGACTCGGGACATCAAGCGTCTTCTTCATGCCGATCGTCTCGATCGCCTCTACAAGGAGGCGCCCTGGGTTGGGACGGATGCCTACCATGTCGGCATCCCGCTGGCGTTCACTCCGAAAGGCTCTGACGTTCCCGAGAAGGCGATCAAGCCACTGAACCTGGCGCAATCCACGCCGACGAAAATCTACACTCACGGCGATGAATGGCTTGCCAAGATCCGTCGTCTCGAGCGGGTCGATTGCCTGCCGGATCGGTTCCTGTTTGTGGTCAAGAAAGCGACCGATCCCGAGGGGCGTGACGCGGCGAACGAGATCTGCGATGGACTCCTCAAGGTTGGGGCCGAGGTCCTCGAAGTGGGAGACGATTCGAAAATTCTCGAATTTGCCCGTATCGAAGAGCAACGCGAGCTCAAGCTGACAAGCTGAGGACTAGCCCGGATTCCGTTCGGAAAGATGCAGCTGGAGGCGACCGTCTCGTTTCAGCAGGATCTTTTCCCGGATCGTCTGGTTTTTCTCATGCGGGCCATACTCGATGGCGAGGGTGATTTCCATCGGCTGCACGTCCATCGACTTGACTCGAAAAACCGGCTCGAACCGGCTTCGGAAAAAACAATGCAGCGGCACATCGCTGTGACCGGCATTCCAAAGGAGTTGGGCGGGAGGGAAATCCTCGATGCGCCCGAGCGTGGAAAAGACCTCCCGGATCAGCGGACCTCCGTGTCTCCGGATCAAGCGACGAGCCGCGGCGAAATTGCGGAGACGTTCAAGATAGGAGGTTTTTGGATTTTCATACTCCTCTTCCATCTCGGTGATGAGTCCGCGGGCGTGCAGCGCCATGGTGGCGTGCAGTTCTTCACGACTGATCTCCCCGCGTTCGAATTGGCGGAAGAGGATCGGAGGGGTCGGTAGATTTCCGAAGTTCACGGGGAGAAGTTGGCAAAAAGTGGGGGGATCAGGCAAGAAACGAATCGGCATCGTTCCGCCACGATGACACGCAACAGGGTTGACTGTCTGACTGAACCCTGTTGATTCGGAGAAGAATGAGCAAAAGCGAAACAGGGGGAGAAGGATTCGAAACTCGGGCGATACATTCGGGTCGGGATTTCGTGGGAGAAACCGGCGCGGTGACTCCACCGGTCTGGTTGACCTCCACCTTTGAATACGGAAATCCCAATGGTTTCGACTACACCCGATCCGGGAATCCGAATTTCCGACTCCTCGATCGCACCGTCGCCAGCCTCGAGGGCGGGGAGTTTGCGACCTGCTTTGGCAGTGGCGTTTCGGCCATCACGGCCGTGGTTTCGACCTTGAAGAGCGGCGACGTCGTCGTAGCCGAGGAGAATATCTACGGCTGCACCTTTCGACTCTTTGCCCAGGTTTTTGCCAAGTTTGGCGTTGAGATTCGATATCTCGACTTTACCGAGGAGGCATCCCTGGCCTCTCTTTCCGATCATCAGCCTGCTCTCGTCTGGATCGAATCGCCGACGAACCCGAACCTGAAGATTCTCGACATCGCTCGCGTTGCCGAGGCAGCCCACGCGGCGGGGGCTCCTCTTCTTGTCGACAACACTTTCGCGAGCAGCTACCTCCAGCGTCCTTTGGAACTCGGCGCGGACCTTTCCCTGATCTCCCTGACCAAGTACACCAACGGTCACTCTGATGCGCTTGTCGGAGCGGTCGCGACTTCCTCGGAAGAGTGGCAGGAGAAAATGATCTTTGCGCAGAAAGCGCTCGGCCTGCAGCCTTCGCCAATGGATTGCTGGCTCACCCTGCGAGGCGCCAAGACCGAGTCCCTGCGGATGGAGCGTCACAGCGAGAATGCCCTGCGATTCGCAACTTTTCTGGAAGAGGAAACCGATGCGGTGACAGTTCGGTATCCGTTCTTGCCATCTCACCCACAGTTTGAAATCGCGAAGCGCCAGATGAGCGGGGGGTCGGGAATTGTCACGGTCGACTTTGGTCGGTCTCTCGACGATACCCTGCGTATCGTGGAGTCGCTCCGCTACTTCCCCAAGGCCGAAAGCCTCGGCGGCGTGGAGTCGCTCTGTTGCCACCCTGCCTCGATGACGCATGCCAGTGTGCCGAAGGAAACACGGGAAGCCGTGGGGATCACCGATTCGCTGGTTCGGTTTTCCGTCGGGATCGAATCGGTCGAGGATCTCATCGAAGATGTCCGGCAGGCTTTGCAGTCTTGAATCGATGCGCGACCCGTTTACCCAGCCCTTTTGCGAAGAGGAGGACCTTGGTCTGGCACTCCCCGACAGTGATCACGCTGTCTCGGTTTGTCTTCCCCGGTGGGATCACGTCATTGGCTACGAGGAGGGTCGGGAAGAGATCATCGAGACCTTTGAGAGTGGCTATCCCAGGTTTGTGCCTCATCCTTTTGTCACCGAGCTTTTCCTCGCAGCCCAGGAGGAGTTTGCGAAGAAAGAAGAGACGGCCATTGTTTTCCCTTCCCTGGCCGCCGCCTGGCGCGCCGCGGAGTATGTGAAGCGTCGTTGTGGGGCCTCCTGTCGCCTGGAGTCCTACGGGTGGGAAGGACTTACCGTGCTTCTTCTCGAGGAATCCGCCTACGAGTCTGCCTGGAAATACTGGCAGCACAGCGGAGAGATCGTCAGCAGCCGACACGCCGAGAGCGCATTGACCGATGCTCCTCTTTCCGAAGCGGCCGAGAAGGCTGGTGCCGTTGCCTTGGCGACTTTGAAGGAACGAATCGCGAGTTTCTATGAAGGAATCTCCGCGGAAGATGTCTTTCTTTTCTCCTCCGGGATGGGCGCGGTCGCCGCCGTTCATCGCATTCTTTCCGGCAGGATCGAAGCTCCGACAATCCAGGTCGAGTTCCCTTACCTGGACTCGTTCAAGGTCCAGGAGCAGTTCGGGGCAGGTGTCGTCGATTTTTCGATTACCAGTTCCGGTGGCGTGGAAGAGATTCGCGACTGGCTGGGGCAGGGAGAGAATGCTGCTGCGGTGTTTACCGAAATCCCGAGCAATCCGCTCCTGCGCACGGCTGACCTGGCCGGGATTTCGAAATTGGTTCAGGACAAGGAAATTCCGCTCGTGGTCGATGATACCGTTGCCTCCTCCGTGAACGTCGATCCTTTCCGTTTTGCTGATGTCGTGACGACTAGCCTTACGAAAACCTTTTCCGGCGTCGGCGATGTCGCTGCGGGGGCGGTCATCCTGAAGCCGGGAGGAATCCACGAGGACTTTTTGCGCGAGGAACTGCCCATTGCGGAATCAGGTTCTCGTCTCTTCCTGCGCGATGCCGATGTGCTGGAGCACAATTCGCGGCATTTCGAAGAGCGTGTGCGGGCTTCGGATGAGATCACCGAGGCGATCCTGCCCCTGTTCCGGGATCATCCCGCCGTTCAATCCCTGTGGCATCCATCGGGGAACTGCCGGGAATTTTACGACCAGGTGAAACGCGACGACGGTTCCTATGGATCTCTCTTCTCATTCGAACTGGCGGGTGGCGAGCCTGCCGCCAGATCCTTTTATGATGCGCTCCGAGTCTCGAAGGGGCCCAGTCTGGGAACGGATTTCACCCTCGCTTGCCCGTATACGCTGCTGGCGCACTACGGAGAATTGGAATGGGCCGCGGAGCGAGGGGCGCCCCGAAATCTTCTCCGGCTTTGGATCGGTCTCGAGGACCCTGAGGACCTTGAAGAACGCATGGAGACCGCTTTTGCGAGTCTTTGATTTTGTGGCTTCTACAAACTAGCAGCAATCTGGGAACGATTTTTCAATTTCCTGCTTGCAGGCCAGCCGAAAAACGGCTCTCCTTTTAAAAACTATCGAAGTCTTTTTATGAAAAAACTGTTCGCCATCTTCTGCGCCGTTTGCCTCATGCCCTCCTTCTCTGCCCAGGCATGGATTGGGGGACCTTTCAGTAACAACTCTTACGGAGGCCAAGGCGGTTCGGACGGAATCTGGGAAGGTGTCGCCACCGGTGCAAACCTGGTCGGCATCACGAGATTCGCGATTGGAAATGTTTATCCTGGTATCGGGACTCCTGCGACTACCGCTCCGGCGAACGTGGTTTTCCCTCCAGGAATTATTGTTACGACTCCTTCGATCTCCTCCGGTAATGCGGTCATCGGGGCCTATGGCAGTCAGACCACGGCAACTTTTTACTTCCAGGGTGACTTTTACGCCACGGGAAGAACCTTTGGCTCGGTCAATACCGCATCGGGGTCAGTTTTTGCTGTTGGGAGCACAAGCGATGGAACAACCACCCTTGAATTCGCTTACACGGGTTCCCTCTCGGGTAGTGGTGGATTTACCTACGGTGGGTTCATGCCTTCCCAGCGGGCCTTCACCGCTTTCGGCGTTGCCGGCATCACAGGAACCGTTGCTGGCGAAGTGCCTATCACGGTTTTCGGATCGAAAGTTTCCGACTCCATCCTGCTAGGATTGTAGCGCAGCCTCGGATCCAGGGAGATCCCGAGGGATCTCCGCCTCCCCTCCTGATCGTATGAAGGCTGGCCCTTTCTCAGGGACCCGACGATTGGGAGGTTATTCCATTCTGGAGTTGTTGGTTGCGATTGGCATCGTCATTGCGCTGGTCGGACTTACGATTCCCATCCTCGAAACCTTTCGAAAGCGGGCGAAGAGAGTGCAATGCATCTCTCACATGCGAGCGATCCACTCGGGCTTGCAAGCCTATCACAGCGACGTCGGGCATTGGCCGCAGATGGATGCTGGGAAAGAGGGTGATTTCTCGGAAGAGGAATTCTACGGGTTCTGGGTTGAGGTCACCAAGCCCTACGGGTTGAGCGAGGATGCCTGGGTTTGCCCGGCAGACCGAGCCATCGAGCGACGCCGGAATGAAGAAAAGCAGAAATATTACGGCTCCTACGTGGTGACCCAGTTCGACGACAAGCCGGCAACTCCTTTTCGTTGGAGTCAGCCATGGGCCATCGAGCGCGGCAACATGCATGGAGATGGCGCCCACATCCTGCTTCCGGATGGTTCGGTGCAACCTGCCAACAACCCGTTTTTCGGGCGCTAGATCCTGAGGGCTCCGCCTTGCAACCAAGGGGGGCTATTTTCCGCTCTCCTTGACCGCGCGCAGGTATTGCTCCCAGTCGTAGTCGGTCACGTCGTGTTTTCCTGCGCGTATGTGATAGCGCACTCGGTCACCCGCGGGTTTTCCGATTTCAGGCATCTCTTCCGCCTCGATGCCGTTTTTCTCGAGTAGTTCCCAGGCAGGGGAGGCCTCTCGCGCGGCGAGAAATTCTCCTTTCGGGTCCGCCCATCGGTCTTCCTCGGCGCTGGCGACGTAGACCATTCGCGGGGCGATCAGGGCGATCAGTTGGTGTTGATCGACGGGGAGTTCGGATTCTTTCTCGTTGTATTGCAGGAAGTTGTCGCAAAACCAGTGAGGAAAGCTGGTGTTGATGCGGGACACGCGCTCTCCGAAGCGGCGTCGGCTGAGGGCGGCTCCTCCACAACCCGAGTTGTTGGAAATGACGAGAGAGAAACGCTCGTCGAGCGCTCCCGCCCAGAGAGCCGTCTTTCCGAGACGGGAGTGGCCCATGATGGCGATGCGGTCCTGATCGAGGTCACTCTCTTTCTCGAGGTAGTCCCGGGCCCGGCTTGCTCCCCATGCCCAGGCGGCGATGGATCCCCAGTCTCCGGGTCCGGGCTTTTCGGCGAGCGGATGAATTCCATTTTCGAATCCGTCATCGAAATCGGGATCGACATCTCCATAGTAGAAGGTGGCGAGGGCGACACCGCTCTCGAGAATTTTCTCGACGGGCCAGCGCGAGGCCTTCACTCCGCGTGCCTTGTCCGTGGCTCGATCGTCGACCACCGCTCCGCTCTCTCTTTCTTCCTTTCGGCTTCTCATCCAGGAGTCGGTCAGGGAAATCTGGGTGCTGGAATGGATGGAGTGGTTCCCTGAAAAATTCAGTGCCAGGATGGCAGGCGTCGGCGTTTCGCTCTTGGGCTTGAGGAGGAGCAGGTCGAGAAACGGCTTCGGTTCGGTTTCGGAAAACAAAATCCGAACTTCGGTCATCGTAGCGCCATTTTCGAGAAATGGTGACTCGGGGGTGCGGATTTCGAATCGCAGCTTCTTGGGTTTCGGGAGCAGCGCCTTCCCGTAGACCTGGTCTGTGAACAACGCGACCAGTTCGGCTCGGCGCTTCTTCCAGTCTTCGGCATTTTCCACCGGGTCTCCATTCTCAAACTGGAGGAGGGGAGGGAGTTCATAGGGTGGGATCTCCGACTCGTCGTAGATGGGTTCGTAGGCGGAGAGGGGCAGCGTTGTCATGGCAAGGAGTGACAGGAAGAAGCGCGTCATGGAAAGACGGTATCGGAAAAGGGAGCCTGGGGGCAATGGCAGAATCGTGGCTCTCCTCGGGAAACTGAGCACTTGCGCAGGGATCGAATCCGAACGCCATTGCCAGAGCATGAATTTCCTTGCTCATCTCCAGCTCGCCGAGCCAACAGCGGAGTCCTGTCTCGGGAATCTCCTTGGGGATTTCGTGAAAGGGTATCCCTGGGATGATCGATTCTCCGAGGCGGTCTGGCGGGGGATCATGGAGCATCGATACGTCGATGCCTATACGGATCAACATGAGATGTGGAACCGCAGTCGGGATCTCCTCCCTGAGGAATATCGTCGATTTGCGGGGATCGTCGTGGATATCTACTACGACTATTTCCTGCATCGCCACTGGGCCCGGTTCTCTCCCAACGAGGACCTCGAGACCTTTCTTGAGAGGGTCGAGGGCGAACTGCTTTCCATCCAGCGTCTCGCGCCCGAGGAAGCCCGGCACGCATTTCAAAAGATGAGAGAACAGCAGTGGTTGCGGGAATATGCGACCTTGGAGGGGATTGATCGAACTCTCGTCAGGGTGCGTTCGCGAGCTCCCTTCCTGGAGCCGATCTTTGAAACTTCCCGCATCCTGCGGGAACATCTCCCTCAGTTGGAGGAGCACTTTCTCCAGTTTTATCCTGACCTGATCCAGTATGTCGACCGCATCCGGAGGGCGCTGAAAAGCTCCTCGATAGATGAGCAAAGAAGAGGGAGGCTCCCCTGACGTCCTGTCGTCTTCGCTATTTCTTCAGCTTGGCGTCGACCGAGAACGATCCTGCGCCGGTGAAGATCAGGCTGAGAAAGGGAATGGCGTAGAGCAGGGCGAACTCTTTCTTTTGAAAGGGATCGTCGGCATGGACGAGAAATGCTGCCACCACCATGGTGATAAGAAGGGGAATCGCAACGGCGCGAGTCAATAACCCCAGCATCAGGGCAAGAGCACAGAGCACTTCAGCAAAAACGGCCAGGGTGAGGCTGGCAGGACTCCCAATGCCCAGGGGGTCCGGAAAACCACCGCTCTTGTCGGCAAATCCGGCGAGCTTGGGCCACCCATGAGCGAAGAGCATGAACCCTCCGAGGAAAACGCGAAGGAGGAGGAGACCGATCGAGGAAAGCCGATCGTGAGAGCCGGGATCAACTACTTTCTGAATGAGTGCTTTCATAGGGTTATGGCCATATGCTAGCGATCCCGAAAATCCTGTCGAGAGGGAATCGGACCTCGATTCCGGTGCCTATTTCGTC
Source organism: Verrucomicrobiales bacterium (assembly GCA_029213195.1). Taxonomy (GTDB): domain Bacteria; phylum Verrucomicrobiota; class Verrucomicrobiia; order Verrucomicrobiales; family DEV007; genus Arctic95D-9. The sequence continues at coordinate 44,824 of JARGNI010000034.1, read as the reverse complement.
GCCGATACAGAAGGTGCCTGGTCGACATATTTCTGGCGGCAGAAGACGATGGCTTTCAGCATGTGTTCGGCCTCGTCCTGGAGCTCGGGATTGAGGCTGCTCGCGGCCTGGTTGTGTCTTTGATAGAGCATCGCAAGCCGATCCTTGATTTCCGAACGATTCATCGACTTCGGGTCGATTTCGCACATCGCTTCGGGTGTCATTTTTCCGAAGATTCCACCGACCTTGAGTGAGGAGTCTTTTGCCGATCCTCGGCCCATCCAACCAAAAAGTTTCTTTATCATTTCTCGATCTATCGGGTGTTGGTTCAGGCAATCTTGACCTGCTTGAGGTAGGCGGACTTTCTCTGGATCTCATCTTCGTCGAGAACTCCCTGTCCGTTGTATTCGATGTCGACATCCTCCTGGATACCGGTTTCCTCATCGGTCACCTGGACGCGGACACGCTGATTCTCGTCGTAGCTGTAGGTCACGGTGACGGCGCAACCGGCAGGGCGGCCAGGAGGAACTTTGAGACTGATCTTGCCGACGATATCGACATAGCGCGGATCGTGGTCTTCCCCCTGGGAGATCTCCACTTCGATGAGTTCCTCATTGTCCTCGGACGTGATGTAGGTCTGGGACATCGAACAGGGAATGGGCGTGTTCTTGGGGATGACGATGGAGTTCTGCACTTTCGATTCCCCGGTAGAGGAATCCTCGATAATCGCAAGGGTGCCATAGCTGTGATTGCAGACTTCGGATACCCGACGAGGTCGCTGTGCAAAGAGCGCGGCTCCGAGCGCTACGCATTCGTCGACGTTGCCACAAGAGAGTGGAGGTTTTCCAAAATGCTCTTCCAGTAGCTTCTGCACCTTGGGAATCCGGGTGCTTCCCCCGACAAGAACGACGTGATCAATGTCGGAAGGCTGGATGCTGAGGTTTCGCAGCGCCTGTTCCGTGAGCATGACCGTGCGGACGAGGAGGCCGTCGATCGCGGTCTCGAAGGCTTCCCTGGAGAGCTTCACTTCGGCGAGGCCAACATCATCGGTTCCGATCTTTTCCGAAATCGTGTTGAGCTTGGAAAGTCGCTTCTTGGTGTCCTCGGTTTCCGCGAGTAGGCGGCGTCGCTGGGACTCGTTGAGAACAAGATCGCGCTTGTTCTGTTTCCGATATTCTTCTCCGATCAACTCGATGAGAGCCGCGTCGAAATCAGATCCCCCGAGGTGTCGGGCTCCTTCGCTGAGAAGGATGTCGACGCTGTCGCCTCGGATATCGAGGATGGTGATGTCCAGGGTTCCTCCCCCGAGATCAAAGACAAGGACTCGACCTTCCACCGACTGGGTGTGGGCGTAGTAGAGGGCCGCGGCCGTGGGCTCATTGACGATGCGCTTCACATTGAGGCCGGCGAGTTTTCCGGCGGTGACAGTGGCCTTCCGGGCCAACTCATTGAAGTTGGCCGGGACCGTCAGGACGACGTCCTCGATTCTCCCGATGAGTTGAGAGCAATCCTTACGGAGTTTCGACAGGACGAGTGCCGAGATTTCCGTAGGAGTCCATTTTTCCCCATCGATCTCGACGACATGACTGGGGTTGTCCATGTGCTTCTTGATGTGTCGGACTGTCCGGTCCGGGTCGCCGCCATCCTTGGCCGACGAGCCGACCAGTTTGACTCCTTCAAATTGATCGAAAAAGACGACGGAAGGGGTGAGCCGTTCTCCGTCGGAGTTGGAAACGATCTCGGGGTTTCCGTCACTGCGGACGTGGGCCAGCGCTGAGGTGCTGGTGCCCAGATCGATCCCCACGTATTTCGCGGTTTTGTCTGACATGATTTCTCTTTCGGTTTGTCGTGTTTGTTTCCTGAGTGGCTCGTGTTTCGCGTGCGTTTCCAGAAATGGGTTTCTCCGTTTTCTCGGTTTTCGTTAAGATCTTTTTCGTCAGGCGACAATGACCTCGGCTTTGCGAATGATCACGTCGCGTCCGCCGTCCTTGTAGACGTAGCCAGGCCGAATCGTGGTAACGACCTTCGACCGTTGTCCGTTGGTTCGGGAAGGAAGAGGTTTCGACTTTTTCGACACGGACTCTTTTTGAGGGACAAGCTTGATGCGTTTGCGCTCTTCCACGGAGAGAACCGTGCCGGGTTCGAGATTGAATTCCTTGACGGAATGATCATGGAGAAAGTCGAGGAAGCTACTCTTCAAGAGCGTGAGTTGCTCGGCCACTCGAGGGTAACGCCAGCGGTTGTCATAGCGCTTCGAAAGATCGTCGATGAGATCGAGCTTGTTGATCAGCTTGCGATAGAAATCCTCTCTTGAGAACTCGCCGTTCGGTGAGGACAGCTCGGCAGAGGTGGCACTGAAAATTTCGCTGCGACTGATGATGCCCTGCTTCCGTTTCCGTTCGACGACATTCTCGATTTCCGACTCCAGTTTCTGGAGTGCGGCAATCCGTTTCTCGGAGGAAGCAATGGTTCCGGCGAGCTTCTCTCGTCGTTGCTCGGATTGTTGTTGCCGCTTCTGGGCTGTCTCCAACTCGACGGCCAACTCTTCCTTTGCGGTGCGTTCTTCGTGAATCTCGTTGTGAAGTTTTTCTCTTTCCTGCTGGTGCTCGGTCACCAGTTTCTCCTCCGAGCGAGAATATCGAGCGGTGAGGGCGGCAATCGCGGCCACTTTCTCGGCGATGGTGTTCTCGTGAGTCGCTACCAGCTGCGTCTTGTCTTCGAGGGAGGACGTCAGGGTGGCTCGTTTCTTCTCGGTCTCCTGGAGAATCTTCGAAGACGAGGTTTGCTCGCTCTCCAGACGAAGCTTTTCATCTCGAAGGGAATGAATCTGTTCATCGGCTTCGGTCTTCTTCTGCTGAAGGAGCACTAGCTTCTGTTCCAGCTGCTCAAGTTTCTGGAGGTCGCTCTCGTGAGCCTTCTTTTCGTTGCGGAGCTCGGTCTGCACGGCAGCGATACGCTGTTGCTCGCGACGCACGGACTCCGACTCGTTTTCGCTCAGCTGCGTTTCGAGTTTGCTGACGAGGGCCTGGTGAGCAATCGCGTTGGTTTGCTCCTCCTTGATCTTGGCGGCCAGTTCGCTGTTGCTCGCCTCGGCCTTTTCGAGCTTCCTCGCGATGACGCCCTTGTCATGCTGGAGGGTCTTCTCCCTCTCGGTCCACTCTGCTTTCTCGGTTTCAAGACCGTGCAATTGATCTTTCAATCGTTCGAAACTGCTGCTGAGTGAGAGCTTTTCCTTGAGGAGGCGGGCTTCCTTCTCTTCGGACGTCTGCTTTGCTTTCTTCTCCTTGTTCTGCTCTTCCCGTTGCGAGATCAGGGATTCCTTTTCTTCCGACAACGCTCTGGCTTGATCTTCGAGCTCCTGTAGTTGGGTGGAGGCTTTGGATTGCTCGGCTTCGAAAGTCTCTACGGAACTCTGGAGGTATTTGATTTCTCGTTTCAGCTCGGTCAGCTCCCCCTTAGTCTGCTCTGCTTCTGCGGACTTCTTCTCAAGTTGGGTGTTGAGCTTCGACTTTTCTTTCTCGGCTGCGGCGAGGGACTTCTGCAGCTCGGTGCCTCCCTGGGATTGCTGGAGTACCTGCGACTCTTTCTCGGCCACTTCCTTCTCGAGAGATTGGTTTTTCTCTTCCAGGGCTTGTGACTTCTCTTCGAAATCCTTGAGGCGCGAGCCGAGGTCGGCGGTCTCGTTCTCTTTCGCCACGAGGCGGGCGGTGACCTCCTCTTTTTCGGCTTCGAGTTCCTGGGCCCGGTTCGAGGATTCACCCAATTGACTCTTGAGGAGAGCCACGGTTCCGGCCACCGCGGTGACCTTGGTAAGTTCCTCAACGACACTCGAGGCCTTCTTCTTTTCCTCCTCCAGTTCGGATTGGAGGTCGTCCAGTTGTTGAACGAGTTCTTCCCGCTCCTCGAGTTGGGATCGGTTGGTTTCTTCCAGTGCTTCGCGCGCCTTGGCTTCTTCGGAATTCGCCTCGGTCAATTCCTCGATGGTCTGCTCGAGTGTTTTCTCTTTCTCCGCCAGCTTCGCTTCCTGCGCCTCGATTTCGGAGGTGGCATTGGCGAGATTCTCCTCCTTCTCGAGGAGGGCTTTCTCCAGTTCGGCAACCCGGTCGGAGACCTCGGTCAGCTCCGCCGTTCTTGTGGTCAGCGCCTCTTCCAACTGGGTCTGGGCAGCTCCTGCGGATTTTTGTTCCTGGGTCTGAGCGGCTTCGAGAACCGCGATCTTCTTGAGCAGGTCCTTTGCGGAACCCTTCTCCGGTTCGAGTTCCGATTCGATCTCGGATGCCCGGGTTTTTTCTTGCTTCAGCTTTTCCTGCAGCTCTTTGGCAGTCGTTTCCAGTTCGGCACGAAGTTTCTCGATCTCCTGATCCTGCTCTTTGCGTGCTTCTTCCAGTTCAGCTTTTTGCGAGGAAGCGCCCTTCAGGGTTTCGGATGCCGTGTCTTCCTGGCCTTGAACCTCATCCTGTAGCTTTTGAATCTGCTCTTCCTGCTTGGCCAGTTTCGCTTCGAGGGATTCGTTCCGTGACGTTTCACTGGCTAGAAGGGCTTCCAGTTCTTCGATCTCACTGGAAGTGGTGTCAGTGGCTCCCGTCTGGACGGGTGAGGGACCGGTTGCTCCCGAGTCGATGGAACCAATGCGACCGGTGTTCCCGCTCGGGGGGATGGAAGAAGTATTCTCGCCTCTCTTCTTGGCGAAGACCGGGCGGTCCTTGAGCGAAACGATGGTCGGTCCTTTGTCTTCGTGCTCCTTGACGGCTACCTTGAGGATTCCAAATTTGATGAAGTCGCCTGCCTTGATCTTTTCCGGCTTCTGGAGCTTTACTCCATTGAGATAGGTGCCGTTGCTCGAGCCGCAGTCACTCAGTTCGTAATGGCCCTCTTCCGTGCGGTTCAATTCCGAATGATAGGCAGAGACATAGGTCTCCTTGATGCGGAGATCATTGTCGTGTCGTCGACCTACCCGATACTTGGATTTCGTGAGAATGAGTTCGAAAACGTCGCCATCGACGTTCGTGGTGACCACGAGCTTCAGTGTCATGTCTATTTCGGTAGAAGGAGAGACGGCGAGCATACCAAGAGGCGGATTCGGTATAAAGAGGAAAGCAAAACAAACTGGGTATCAATTTTGCGAATATTATAGAAATTGAGTTTTAAAACTTTCACGAGAAATTTCCAGAGAAATCGCGAAAATCTTGCAATCGGAGGAGAGAGGGCGTCTTTTCCTCTCGCGATTATTCATGAGACTCTTCGATACCATGTCCCGGGAGGTAAAAGACCTCCTTCCTGCTGATGGGAAAACCTTCCGGTTTTATTGCTGTGGCCCCACCGTATATGGCCCAGCCCATATTGGGAACTTCCGGACTTTTGTCCTGCAGGATGTGTTCCGCAGGACCCTTGAGCTTTCCGGTCTGCCGGCTTTGCATGTCAGAAATCTCACTGATCTGGACGACAAGACGATTCGGGATTCGCAAGCAGCGGGCAAAAGTTTGGAGGAATTTACAAAATTTTGGCGAGATCGATTCCATGAAGACTGCCAGAAGCTCAACATGTTGCCTCCTCACATCGAGCCGAGTGCGGTGGGGCATATTCCTCACCAGATCCGCATGATCGAGGAACTCATCGAGAAAGGCCACGCCTACCAGAGCGAAGATGGTTCCGTCTACTATCGGGTCACGAGTTTCTCCGATTATGGTCGTCTTTCGCGACTCGACCAGCGGGAGCTGCGAGAAGGTGCTTCCGGTGCGGTCGCGGATGACGAATACGAAAAGGATTCGGTCGCTGATTTCGCTCTCTGGAAAGCGAGACGAGAGGAGGATGGCGACAACTACTGGGACAGCCCGTGGGGAGAAGGGCGCCCCGGCTGGCATCTCGAATGTTCAGCAATGTGCCGGGAGTACCTCGGGGAGACCTTCGATCTGCACTCTGGCGGAGTTGACCTGGTATTTCCTCACCACGAAAACGAGATCGCGCAGAGTGAAGCCTGCACGGGACACACGATGGCGCATCATTGGTTTCACCTGACCCACCTGCTCGTCGATGGAGGCAAGATGGCCAAGAGCGCGGGGAATTTCTACACAGTGGACCAACTGGGAGAGGCTGGGTTTTCTCCGGCAGAACTGCGCTACGTTCTCATCTCCGCGCACTACCGGCAGCCGTTGAACTTTGTCGCCAAAGACGAGGAAGGGAACGAGTCTTTTCCTGCTCTTGCCGGAGCCCGCCAGGCTTTGCAACGGATTGCCCGTCTCTCTGCGGCATTGCAGGAGAAAGCGGGGATCGCGGAGATTCCCGCTTTTGAAGAGCTCAAGAAGATCGATGACCGCGGAAGTTTTCAGGGCGCCTTCGATGCCCTCGCCGATGATCTGAACACACCCGAATCTCTCGGCAAAGTCTTCTCGGCGATGAAGGCTCTCGATCTCGACTCGCTCGATGAAGCGGCGGCGAAGACCGAGTTCCACGGATTGCAGGTGGCTCTCGCCGCCTTGGGTCTGGAGCTGCCCGATCTCGAGGCCGAGAAAGCGGAGGCGCCTGCCGAGATCCAGGAACTCGCGCAACAGCGATGGTCTGCCAAGCAAGACAAGAATTGGGCCGAAGCCGATCGGCTCCGCGACGAAGTCACGGCCGCCGGCTGGACGATCAAGGACACCAAGGAAGGATTCGAACTCATCCCCAGCGCATGAATTTACCGATACGCCCCCGCCGCAATCGCCAATCTTCCTCCATCCGCGGACTGGTTCGTGAAACCCAACTCCGCCCGGAAGATCTGATCTATCCTTTGTTTCTGCACGAGGAAGAACAGAATGACGCGATCGAATCCATGCCGGGATGTCATCGTTGGAGCCTCGATGGACTGGTCGAAGAAGTCGGTCGGGCAAAGGAGGTCGGGGTTCGCTCGGTCGTGCTTTTCCCCAAGATCGAAGAAGCGCTTAAATCGCCTCGCGGGGAAGAATGTTTCTCGCCGGATGGATTGGTCCCCCGTGCCATCATCGCGATCAAGCAGGCTCACCCCGAGGTCGCCGTCATTACCGATGTGGCCCTCGATCCCTACAATTCCGACGGTCATGATGGCATCGTGGAGAAAGGCGAGGACGGTGAGCTGCGCATCCTGAATGATAAGACTGTCGAGATTCTCTGCCGACAGGCGGTTTGCCATGCCGAGGCAGGAGCGGACATTGTTTCTCCCAGCGACATGATGGATGGACGAGTTGGTGCGATTCGATCCTCCCTCGATGAAGCCAGCCATGAGGCGGTTTCCATTCTCAGCTACACCGCCAAGTATGCCTCCGCCTACTACGGACCTTTCCGAGGCGCACTCGATTCCGCACCGAAGGCAGGAGACAAGAAGACCTACCAGATGGATCCGGCAAATGCGAGGGAGGCCTTGCGCGAGGCTGAACTCGATGTCGCGGAAGGGGCCGATATGATCATGGTGAAACCGGCCGGTCCGTATCTCGATATCCTGACGCGACTCCGGGATCGAATCGACCTTCCCCTCGCGGCCTACCAGGTCAGCGGTGAGTATCTCATGATCAAGTCCGCGGCGAAGGATGGTTGGATCGACGAAGAGAAGGTCGTGCTGGAATCCCTGACCGCCATCAAGCGCGCCGGAGCCGACATGATCCTGACCTACTTTGCCAAGGACGTCGCGAAGCGTCTCGGATAGGGGCGCGGCGATGAAAAGGAGAGCACTCCTCACAGGCCTGGCTGCCGTTCCGGTAGGTTCAGCTCTCGTTGCCGCGGAGGAGGGAGTGGTGCTCCAAGTCACTCTGAACAAGGTTGATCCAGGAAAGAGCAGGGGCATTCTGGTGGGCTCGTCAGGGTTTTCCTTTTCGGTTGGCTTTGGTCGAGATGGGTTTCGAGCGGAGGGAGAATCCTTTGTCGGCGGTTCGAGTCTTCTCGGGAAATTTCGAGTCAATGCCATCCTGACAAAGACTTCTTTCGAGATGGATGAGGCCCTCGTGAAAAAGTCGGGCCGCTCACGGGACTGGCTTGCTGAGAATCTTTTCCGGAATATGAGCTCGATCGACTTCGACGACGATGGTCGGGGAGGGGAGTATGGCCCCGCTTTCATTGGTCTGGAGCCGATCGAATCCAAGGCGGAGCAGCCTTTTCATTTCGGCGAGTACAAGGGAGTCTTCCGCTGGTACAGCTACGCGATTCACGGCACGCAGGACGAATCGCGGATTGGAAAGCGGGTGACGGGAGGGTGTATCAACGTCGGTCAAAAGGATCTCGGCAGGTTGGTCGAAAGGCTCAAGGTCGGGCATGTCGTGGAAGTGGTCGAAGCTCCGGCAGGGCGTTGATCTGCAGGCTCATTGGCTGCGCATTCCGGAGCAAGAAATGCGAAGCGCTCCCGAAATCCGGCAGCGAGAGTGATTCGTTTTCAGCAACGAACTCACATGATTGACATCAGCGTACTCTACACCGGTCTCGAAACTCCCAGCACGCCCCATCGCTACGGGCGCGAGATCACTCAGATCGACCCGCCGGAGTATCAGAGGATGCGACGCGCTCGCTCCGCCAAGGAACGTCGGCCCATTGTTGTCTGGAACCTGACCCGAACCTGCAACCTGAAGTGCCAGCACTGCTACACCGATTCGGAAAATCGAAAGTATGAAGGAGAACTTTCTACCGAGGAATGCAAAGCCGTGCTCGACGACTTGGCGGCTTTTCGGGTGCCTGCCGTTCTCTTTTCGGGAGGAGAGCCTTTGTCACGCAAAGACATTTTCGAACTGGCGGCCTACGCACGCAGCCTCGGGCTGCATGTGGTGCTTTCGACCAACGGGACCCTGATCACTCCGGAGGTCGCCCGCAAGCTCAAGGATCTCCAGTTCGCCTATGTGGGGATCAGTCTCGACAGTGCCTTTCCCGAGGTGCATGACCGCTTCCGGGGAATGGAAGGGGCCTACGAGAGAACGATGAAAGGCTTTCGAAACTGTGTCGATGTTGAGCAGAAGGTCGGGCTCCGGCTGACCCTGACGCGGGAGACCTGTGAGAATCTCGATCACATCTTTGATCTCATCGAACGCGAGGGGATTCACCGCGCCTGTTTTTATCATCTTTGTCCCTCGGGCCGCGGGAAGGACCTTTATCGAATGGACCCCGAGCAGAGTCGACAGGCGATCGAGACGATCCTCGAGCGAACTCGCGATTTGAATGAGCGCGGCAAGAACGTGGAAATTCTCACGGTGGACAACCATTGCGACGGCATCTTCCTGCAGCAGAAAATGGAGCGAGAGGGACATCCGCGAGCGGGCCAAGTGAAGGAAATGCTCGAGTGGAACGGAGGGGCCCGCTATTCCTCGGGAGTCGGGATCTCAAATATCGATTTCGACGGCGATGTTCACGCGGATCAATTCTCCATGTTCCGTAGCTTCGGGAACGTGAGGGATCGTCCCTTTTCCGAGATCTGGCAGGACACCAGCAACGAAATCATGGCCGGGTTGAAAGAGCGTCTCGATCATCTCCAAGGACGCTGCGCGGAATGCCGCCACGTCACTCGCTGCGGAGGAGGCCTGCGCGCCCGCGCCGAGGTCGTGACCGGGAATCCCTGGGCACCCGATCCGGGTTGCTATCTCTCCGACGAGGAGATCTCGGCGTAGTGTCAGGAAGGTCCGAAATCCTCAATCCGCGAGATTCGGGGCGAGCCACTTCTCGGCTTCCTCGATGCTCATTTTCTTCCTCGCGGCGTAGTCTTCGAGTTGATCCCGCTCGATCTTGCCGACATTGAAGTAGCGAGCCTCTTCGTTGAAGAAATAGAGTCCGCTCACGGAACTCGGCGGGAACATGGCGTAGCTCGTAGTGAGCTGCATGCCCGTCCGCTTCTCTACATCGAGGAGATCCCACAAGATCGCTTTTTCGGTGTGATCGGGGCAGGCCGGGTATCCCGCCGCTGGCCGGATGCCCCGGTAGCGTTCCTTGATGAAATCTTCGACTTGGAGGCCCTCGTCCTTTCCGAAACCCATGGAGTCTCGGACCTTCTTGTGGAGCAGCTCGGCGAGGCCTTCCGCAAAGCGGTCGGCAAGCGCTTGAATGAGGATCGCGGTGTAGTCATCTCCGGCATCCTTGAAAGTCTTCGCGTACTCTTCGATCTCGTTTCCTGCGGTGACGGCGAACGCACCGAGGTGATCGGAGCGACCGCAGTCGGCCCCATCTTCGTGGCGAGGAGCAATGAAGTCGGCGAGACTCTGGTAGGGCGTGCCCTCCTTGAGCTTCTCCTTTTGCTGACGAAGAAAGTGGAAGGTCGTGAGGTGATTCTGCTTCGCCTCGTCGGAGAAAAGCTCGACGTCTTCTCCGGTTGAGTGAGCCGGGAAAATTCCCCAAGTCGCGCGGCAGTGGAGACGCTCGTTGCCGACGAGATCTTCGAGAATGCGCCGGGCGTCGTCGTAGAGTTTCTTTGCTTCTTCGCCGTGATTCTTGTGCTCGAGGATCTTGGGAAAGACACCCCGAAGTTCCCAGGCGTGGAAGAAGGGGGACCAGTCGAAGACCTCGACGATTTCCTGGAGCGGTACGCGATCCCAGTCCTGCTGGCCGATTGCTTCGGGAATGGCGAGATCGCTGGTTTCCCAATCGATCGTGTACTTCTGTTCCTTGGCGTCCTCGAATGGGATGTAAACTGCTGACGAACCCTTTCCGGCATAGATCTCACGCTCGCGGATTTCGGCGGTCTTGTGCTCGGCGAGAAACTCTTCCCGCATGTTGTCGGAAAGCAGCTTGTTGCAGACGCTGACGACAAGCGAGGCGTCGCCGACATGGACGACCGGTTGCGAATAGTGCTCGCTGATCTTGATCGCGGTGTGAGCCCGTGAGGTAGTGGCCCCGCCGAGAAGAAGAGGGAGCTTGTATCCCTTTTTCTCGAACTCCTTGGCGTTGTAGATCATCTCGTCGAGCGAGGGGGTGATCAGTCCTGACATGCCGACAATATCGGCCTTGTGCTCGATCGCGGCGGCCATGATTTTTTCGCAGTCGACCATGACCCCGAGGTCGATGACCTTGTAGCCGTTGCACCCTAACACGACGCCTACGATGTTCTTTCCGATGTCGTGGACGTCTCCCTTCACCGTCGCGATCACGAAAACGGGAGCGGTATCTTCCGCACCCTCTTCTTTTTCGGCAAGCATGTAGGGCTCGAGGTAGGCGACGGCCTTCTTCATGACCCGGGCGCTCTTCACGACCTGGGGGAGAAACATTTTTCCGGCACCGAAGAGGTCGCCGACGACTTTCATCCCATCCATGAGCGGGCCTTCGATGACGTTGAGTGGCTTCCCAAGAGCCTGGCTGGCTTCCTCCGTGTCTTCTTCGATAAAGTCGGTGATTCCTTTGACCAGAGAATGAGAAATCCGATCGGCGAAAGGGGCTTCCCGCCAGCTGAGATCCGGTCCGGACTTCTTGCTGCCGCCGGTCGCTCCTGCGGCCTTCAGTTCCTCGGCGTGGTCGATGAGAGCTTCGGTCGCGTCGGGATGGCGGTTCAGAAGGACGTCCTCGACGAGTTTGAGAAGCTTGGGCTCGACCTCGTCGTAGACCTCGAGCATACCGGGATTGACGATCCCCATATCCATCCCGGCTTTTCCGGCATGATAGAGAAATGCCGCGTGCATCGCCTCGCGAACGACATTGTTCCCCCGGAAGCTGAACGAGATATTGGAAACTCCTCCACTGACCTTGGCGCCGGGGAGGTTCTCCTTGATCCAGCGAGTCGCTTCGATGAAGTCGACGGCGTAGTTGTTGTGTTCCTCCATACCCGTCGCGACCGTGAGGATGTTGGGATCGAAGATGATGTCTTCGGGGTTGAAGCCGACTTCATCGACGAGGATGCGGTAGGCACGTTCGCAGATGCGAATCTTGCTCTCGTAGCTGTCCGCCTGGCCTTTCTCGTCAAAGGCCATGACGACGACGGCAGCCCCGTATTTCATGATCTTGCGTGCCTGTTCCTTGAAGGCTTCCTCTCCTTCCTTCAGGGAAATGGAGTTCACGATGCCCTTGCCCTGGAGGCACTGCAGTCCGGCTTCGATGATCTCCCACTTCGAGGAATCGACCATGATGGGCACGGCGGCGACGTCGGGCTCGGAGGCGAGGAGGTTGAGGAAGCGCGTCATCACGGGAACCCCTTCGATCATGCCCTCGTCCATGCAGACGTCGATGACGGGTGCTCCGCCTTCGACCTGCTGACGGGCGATGGCGACGGCGTCCTCGAGCTTGTCTTCCTTGATCAGTTTCTTGAAACGAGGAGAGCCGGCAACATTGGTGCGTTCTCCGACCATGAGAAAGTTCTTGGTCTTGTCATGATTGTAGGTTTCCGATCCGCTCAGACGCATGACGGGCTCGGCCGTGGGGACGGGGCGGGGAGGCTGTCGCTCGGCGACCTTGGCGATGGCTGCGACGTGTTCGGGAGTGTTCCCACAGCAACCACCGATGAGATTGACGAGACCCTGCTTCGCGAAGTCCTCGAGAAACTTCTCCATGTCCGCGGGCTCGAGATCGAATCCCGTTGGTGCGAGGGGATTGGGAAGTCCGGCATTCGGGTAGACCGAGACATGGGTTTCCGCGACCTTGGAGAGCTCCGCAAGATGAGGCTCGATGAGGTCGGGTCCGAGGGAACAGTTGAGTCCGACCGCGAGCGGATTGACATGGGCGACGGCGTTCCACATCGCCTCCACCTTCTGGGCCGAGATCATGGTTTCTCCGCCTCGACCGACGGCAGCCGATACGATGATAGGCAGCTCGATGCCGTCTTCGTCGTAGACTTCACGAAGGGCGACGAGGGCGGCCTTGGCGTTGAGCGAATCGAAAATGGTTTCCACCATCATGATGTCGGTGCCGCCTTCGATGAGCGCCCGGATCTGGTGCTTGTAGGCATCGCGGACCTGGTCGAAAACGACGACGCGGAATCCGGGGTCTTCGGCATCAGGGGAATTGGTCAGGGAGACGGTCATCGGTCCGATCGCCCCGGCTACATAACGCTTGCGCCCGGTATCGCTCCCGATGTTGTCACACCATTTCCGGGCGAGCTTGGCGGATTCGACGTTGAGCTCCCACGCCAAATCCTTGAGGAAGGAATTGTCGACGACTTCCCGCTGAAAGAATTCGGGATCCTTTCGTCCTTTGCCGGACTCGCGCGGATCTTCCACGAAAAACTCACTTTGGGCGAGGGTGGTGCCAGAGAAGGTGTTGGTCTCGATGATATCGGACCCGGCTTCGAGAAAGCGCTTGTGGATATCGCCGATGACTTCGGGCTGGGTCAGGGAGAGGATGTCGCCGTTGTTGAGCAGGTCCTTATCGTTGCTGCTGAATCGTTCCCCCCGGGCATCGGATTCCGAGAGCTCGTAGCCTCGGATCGTGGTTCCCATGGCTCCGTCGAGAACGAGGATGCGTTTCTCGAGTTCGGTCTGGAGTTCTTTGGTAAGGGAGCTGTTCATAGGTGGGAGAAGAGGTAACAGGGTATGATGCGGGACTCAACCCTGTTGGGTCCGGTTTTCTGGTGTTTATTGGCCCAAAACGACGCGACATCCGATGTAGGCGCCAGTGCCGGGAGCAGCAAAGCTGCGCACGGTTTCAAATTGCTCGTCGAAGACGTTTTCGACCCGTCCGTAAATCTCGACGGAATCGTTGAGAGCGAAGTTTCCGAAGACTCGGGCGACGGTGTAGTCTTCGAGGGGGACGTTCCCGGAATCGAGACGAGAGTAGGCGCCGTTCACTTCGAGTCCTGCGTTCCAGCGGTCTCCTTCGAGAAGGATTCCTCCACTTAGAGAATGGGTTGGACGACGGGGAAGGCGATCTCCGGGACGGTTGGCTCCGAATCCGAGAAGACCACGGGTGATGACGGTATCGAGCCAGGTGTAGTTCGCATACAGCTCCAGTCCATCGAGAGGCGAGGTGCGAAACTCGATCTCAGTTCCCCGGATCTCGGTATCGACCACGGTAGGAAAGCTGGTGAAACTCACGAAGCTGAAGCGTCCGTCGACGAGGTTGTCGAGGTCGGTTTCGAAATAGCTGATGTTGATCTGGCTGTTCTCTCCGATCTGCTGCTTCAGACCGAATTCGATGGACTCGCTTTCTTCCGGAAGGAGAGAGCCCGGAGCCACGCTCGGATCGAGGAAGGCGTAGTCCTGTCCGGAGGGGACCTTGTATCCGGTGGCGATCCGAGCAAAAGCGGTCGTTCCTGTTCTGGAGAGATCGTGGCTCAACTGCGCAGAGTAGGTGCCCTTGCTGGAAAAGGAATCGTGCTCGTCGTAGCGGTACGAGGCGAGGAGAGTTGTGTCGGGAAGAAACTCCCAATCGACTTGGCTGAAAATTCCGGTGAACCCATAGTGGAAGCCGGTCGGGGCACGGCCGACGGGCACTCTTCCGAAGTCGTAGTGATAGTGCCCTGCTCCCAGGGTCCACTCGAGAGTTTCGGAAGCCCGAAGGTGGAACAGGGTTTCCACTTCTTCCCCGACCTGCTTGAGCGTGTTGTCGTTTCCTCCGGTTCGACTGGCAATCAATTCATTTCCGGAATGGCTGTAGAAGAGCGAGAAATCCCAGTTCTCGCGGCTGATCGTGAGTCGGGGGGAGAAGAGGTAGGAAGTGTTCTGGTTGAGTTGGTTGGCGGGGAAGGGAGGGCCGAAGGCGGCGGGATTGGGGCCGGCGATCACGACCGAGGCATCCTGGAGATAGCCGAGGAAGTCGATCTGGACTCCGTCGGAGAGGTCATAGGCGAGGTTTCCACGAACGATGCGGTTTTCGAAGTCGGAGTTGGGACGATCGTTTGCGGTTCTCGTTCCGGCGGCATCGATGGCAATGCCGACCTGTCCTTCCCGGAGCCCGAGACGAACTCCGGATCGGGTGGTTTCAAAGGACCCAGTCTCGGCGAACCCTTCGAAGGTGTTGTCTTGAACGAAGCGGGCATCGGTCGAGCGGAGGTCGAGTGCACCGGCGAGTGCGTCCGAACCGTAGAGGGAACTGAGGGGACCTCGATGGAGCTGGACGGACTCGAGGGTCGAGACGTCGAGAAATTCGAGTTGATACAATCCGGCGAGACCCGGAGGAAGTCGCCGACCATTCAGCAGCACGACGGTGTGATCGCTCTCCTGCCCCCGTACGAAGAGCGATGTCTGGTTCCCGGATTGGCCGGTCTGGACGAGAGTGACCCCCGCGCTTTGCCGCAGGACATCTTCGATTCCTCTTCTCTGCCGAGTTCGAATCTCTGCCGCGGAAATCGTGTCGAAGGAGGTGATCTCCTGCACCGGAGAAATCGCGCTGTCGGGTTTCTTCGTCGTCGTCACCGGGGTATTGCCGGCCTGGGTGGACGCCTGGTTTGAAATGATTTGCCTCGGTGTTGCAGGAGGATCGATTCCTGATTCGACAATCGTCTCCTCGAGAGAGGACTGGGTATCCAATTCGTTTGCTTCCTGCGCGACACCGAGGGTGACGCAGCCAGTGGAAGCAACGAGAGAGATACATATCATCAAATCATGATTCATAAATATGTTCTCGGTGTGAATCGAGTGGACTGCAAGAGTTTTTTTCGATCGTGCGCACTATTTTCAAGTTGTATGACAAAAGAAATTCTTGCGAATCGACGGGGTCTTTGTTTTCTTCCTTCCATACATCAGGAGTGGTTCCGCGGAAGTGGGATCCGGCAACCTGGTTTGGAGAAGCCAAGGTGCCTTGATTCGATCGCGTGAGTGAAACTCACAATCGTGACTGAATCGATGTGCGGACGAAAGTCCGAACAGAATTTCTCCCGGCAGAACCGAGATCGGGGATGCCCGTCCTGATGTGGTAACTGAAATTTCCGGCAAAACCGGAACCAGAAACTGCATCTAGACATGACCTATCAAGACCTATTACAGGAATCCGGGGGTACCGCTCCCGTCGTCGAGGGGACCCTCGCCTCGACCCGCAATATCGCGAACCCGAACCATCACCTCTGGAACAATCGCGGGACGTGGTGGTGCCACTTCACCATCCATCGGGAGGACTACACGGCCGAGCGGGTTCGCGTTTCCCTGAAGACGAAAGATGTCGAGGTCGCCCGTGCTCGACGAGATGAATTGTTTGCCGCGAAGTTCTCCTCATGAATCTCAAGCGAATCTACGGTGAGGTCCTGGAGAAGCCGGAATCTCGGTATCCGAAGAATTTTCGAGACTGGCCCGCGCCGATGCAGCAGCGCTATCGGCGATTTGCGGTTTCCGGAGCGAGTGGGAGCGAAGCCTTCTCGAATGAGAGGCTGGAATCCCGCGCGGCCAGGACGCAAACTCAGGGCTCCGAGAAGATCTCCTGGTAGCTGGACTCCCAGGTGACGATGGCTTCCTGAAGTTCTCGCAGTTTCTGGGCGGCAATCGAGGTGGTCAGGTTGGTGAGGCCGAGATAGGCTTCGGCCTGCGTGAGGACGTCTTCGGATTGACTGTGAAAGTCGAGGAGTTCCGGCGCGAGGTTCAGTCGCATACGGGAGAGGCTCAGTTTGTTCTCATCGATGATTCCTCGCAGGTCGTTCAGGATAGCGGGATCTTCTCCGATTTGAAGAAAGGGCTCGACCAGTTTCGCGATCCGGGTTGCGGTCGCTTTCTGCTGGACTTCTTCGGGGACAGGTCGATTGCCGAACTCCAGCATGGCCCGCGCGGAAAGGTGTCTCGGGTAGGTGTTGAGAATTGTCGCGAGGCGTTCCTGGACCTTGGCGTTTCTTGCCAATTCGACCAGCGGCATCCTCTCGGCGACCTGCGCGATTTCATCGAAAGTCTTTCCGGCTTCGATCAGGGCCGGATCGGTCTCGGTAGTCAGTGTTTCGATGGCGGTGGATGCGTCGGGATAGGAAACCCAGGTTCTGTCGAACAAAATCTTGAGATCTTCATTGATCTGGAGGTGGAGAACGACATCCTCGAGGACGGATTCGGGAGTGAGAAGATAGTCGACTCCCTCGACGGGCAGTATCTGGATGAAGTCCTCGATCTCTCCGGGGATCTGGGGCGTTGCGCCCGGTTCATCTACCGATCCGGCGAGGAGAAAGTTGGGATTGAGTTCGGCATCACCCAGGGCGACCTCCAGGGCAGCGAGGGTGGGGAGCCAACCCGAGGTGCTGCTGAGGCGGCGCGGTCCGGGCAAGGAGGTAGTGGCCTCGAAGGCGACCAAGCCAATGACCGGACCTGGCCAGGTTAGACCGCGCTGGGCTGCTTCGGCAGCGGAAACTTCGAGGTTTTCGAGATCGACTCCCCGAAGAGCGGACAGCAGGGGAAGGGAGGGATAATCCGAAGGGGGGCTTGTCCGGAGAAAGGGAAACAAAGTCGTCTCGATATCATTCACCGGTGGCCGTATCGTCAGTTCGAGTTCGCCGAGGACCGGAGCGAAATCGATCGCTGAAACGTTGCGAATCGTAGGGATCGAGACTGCGATGGGCTCGAAGGGAGTTCCGGTTCCAGTGGGGTCCGGTCGCATCGGGCGCGTGGGGCCAGGGGGATTCGTAGACGGCTTGTCGGGACCCCGATTTTCCGTGAAGATCCCGTTCGGTCTCATGGGGACCGGATCGGAAGGGCGGTCGGGATCTTCTCCGGGTTCTGGTTCTTTGTTCAGCGTGTTGCGGAGAATTTCGCTGGCTTCCATGCGGAGCATCTGGGCACGACGGGAGCTGGGATTGTTCTCGGCGTCGAGTTCGAGGAATCGCTTCCAGCCCGGGCTTCCTCCCCGCGTGTGCAAAGCGAAGCTCTCCATCCGGTCGGCCGGGGGATCCGGATGGATCAGCAGAGAAATCTCCATCAGGTAGGGGGCGAGCCGGATTTCCTCTGGCTCTGCCGGTGGAGCGAGCAGGGTGGAGGCCGTCCGCCAGAGGGCCTCCGAGATGGCACTGAGGCTATCGAAGTAATCTGTCTTTTCGGGAGCCTTGCCCGTAGCGAGGGCTTGGTGAGCGAGGCGGGAGGAATAGTGAAGTGGGTCGATCTGCAGAGCGAGGCCAAGAGATTTCTCCTGCAAATCGCTGTCGACCTGGCGACTGGAAGGGAAATTGACTGCCAATGATGCGAGCGCTTCGAGGAGACTCTGTTTTTCGCTGGCGGACCAGAAAATGCCGTCCGCTGAAATTACCTTCGAATCGAATGTCGGTGCGTCGTAGGCCGAAGCGACAGGAGTCCCTTGCGCGAGCAGAAAAATTACTGCAAGCCCAGCGCCATAGATCCGAGGTCGAGGATTGATTCGAGATTTCACGGGTGCGATGCTATCACGATCGAATCGCCCTGTCTACGTTCTCGCTCCCGAATCTATCCCAGCCCCATGAAAGAAGTCTCCTCGTCTGAAACCGTCCTTTTCTACGATACCGACTGTGGGGGCGTGGTTTCCAATATCGCCTACTTGCGTTACGTCGAGCGGGCTCGATGCCAGTTGTTTGAAGAACTGGGGCTGGCTCTTGCAGAGATGGAGGAGAAAGCGGTCTTCCCCGCACTCACCCGATCCGAAATCGACTATCTTTCCCCGGGGAAGTTGGGGGATCGAGTGACCACGACGGCGAGGCTCGTCGAAGTGGGAAAAGTGAGGTGTGTCTGTGAATACGAGATCCATCGGTCCGAAAACGAGGCGGAAAAGACTTTGCTGGCGCGCGCAAGACAGACCGTGGTCCTGCTGCAACTCCCCTCCGGTCGCCCTCATCGCACTCCGGAAGCCTGGAGAGAAACGCCTGCGTAGTGCGTTTTTTCGGCTTGCCGAAATTTTCTGAATGATTCACAATGTAAATACATCAATCGATAAGACATGAGTGAAGCGCCCCCGACCGATACTCCCGACCTGACTTTCTCGATCTTGAAACGAGGAACGCGCGATCCCCTTGGGCCGCTGGGAGAGCAGGATCTTCTCCAGCTCCTCAATGACGGGGAGATCTCGGTAGACGACATGGTTTTCTTCGAAGGTCTCGGGGAATGGAAGCCGATTGGTGAGGTGTTCGAGGTTCAGGAACAAATCAGCCACTTCGTCGATGATGGACAGGATACCGCGAAGGTTGCCGCAGCATTTCGAGAAGTCAGCGATGTTGTGGGAGAAAGCGAGGACGTCTACTATATCGCGGTGCAGGACAAAGCGGGGTTGCTCAGCAAAACAAAGCAGTGTGTCATCATCACGAACGCCCATGTATTCATTCTTCGCGAGAAACGGGTGGGTTATGAACTGGAAGCCCACCTCTGGAAAACGGTCACGAACACCTTGATGCGCGACGAGGGAAAAGGGCTCGGGACTTTTTCCATTCTTCTCGGGGGAGAAAAACGGGTCGATATCTGCCACATCCCCTTGAAGCAGGTGCAGCGGCTCTTTCAACTCTCCCAGGAGATGAAACAGGACGTCGGTTGAAGGTCGGTTCGGCCGACTCTCGTCCGCTAACTCCCCAGGTATTTGGCCATGGAACGGAGCATCGTGGCAGCAAACTCAGGTTCGTCACGGATGACCTGATGCAGCGCCTGGTGAGGAATACAGAGAGCAGATCCCTGGCTTCGTGAGGTCACTGTTGCCGTCGCGGGAGTTTGAGAAATCGCGCTGATTTCTCCGAGGACTTCCCCGGAACGATTGAGGTGATTCACCACCTTCTCGTCTACGATGATGTCGAGTTCGCCTTCCAGGATGAGCCAGATCGATTCCCCGGTCGAACCCTGGTGAAGCAGGACTTCATCCTTCGCGATCGAGCGGATTTCTCCGGAGGCGACCAGTTGTGCGAGGGCTTCTTCCGGAGCCGCAGCAAAGGCCTCCGCACCGCGGAGGAGCGAAATGAGCTGTTCTTGTTCCATGCAGGGAGAGTATAGACTGGGCTGAATTGGGACGGCAAGTTTCGGCTGCTCCTTGATCAGGTTTTCTTTTCCTCGGCCAGAGAGCGAATTTGAGGGTCGCGAATCTGCGGTATCGCCGTAGTTTTGCAAACTCCATCATGGAAAGTTCTCTTCCCGAAGACCCTGGCCCAGAAGCAATCGAGATCCGATGCTATTTCGTTCGCGAACGAAATGCTTTGGCTGTGAGAGGCTCGTTTTCTCCTCTCTACACCGACTACTACATCCACTTGATGGAGCATCGCCTGAGAAATTCCGAGGAGGATGACCTCGCGGTGAAAGATGCGCTGGCGGCACTGGCGTTGCATCTCGCCTCGAGACCGTGGAATGAGGCTATCGCCTGGACCCTGAGTTGGCAGGATCCCCTGAAGAACATTTTCGTTACCGGGAGCAATCGCGATGCGAAGATTACAGGCCGGGTCTTCACCGAAGATGTTCGGGAAAGAGAAAACAATCTCTTTTTCTCGCAGACCACGGTCGATGGCGAGGGCGGAAGGCAAAGCATGATCGAGGTCGAGAAACTCAATTTCTTCGAGATCGGAGAGCACTACTACGAGCAGAGCGAACAGCGTGTCGGGCGTTATTTTTCCCATGGCGATGAGGACTATGTGCTCATCACATCCCAACCGGACTGTGATCTCGATTGGCTTCAGAACCTCGATGACGAGGCCATCAAGACTCTCGATGAGGACGAGGAGTTGAGTTTGCTCGAGACTCGATCTTATCGCTTCGAGTGCGGATGCAGCCAGGATCGGATTTTTCCCCTGATCGCCTCGATGAGCTCGGAGGCCAAGGATGAGCTCTTTGCGGGATCCGAGACGCTACCGGCCAATTGTCCGCGATGTGGAGCTCGATACATCATCACGAGAGAAGCTCTCGAAGCATTTCAGAAGGCTGGGGGATGAGATCGAAGAAGAAAGATCCCGTTCGAAGAAAAGAGCAGGAGCAGGCCTGGATCGGAGACACGATCCTGGACCTTTTTGCGCGGAAATGGATTCTCGAGCACCACGGGACGGTTTGCGGAGAACAGTTGCGCCGCATGACGTCGAACCAGTTTCTCGCCTGTTTTGGAAATCCGACTTCCGTGGAAGCGAAAATCGGGCGGATCTACCTCGATTCGGGGGAGGAGGGGGCTTTTGCCTGGATCGAAGCCGAGTTGTTGCCGCTCTATCTGCGACAGGAGAAAAAGGAAAAAAGAAAGTAGTTCTGCTGAAATTTTCTCAAAAATACTCCGTTTACTAATGAATTGAGCGGAAGTATCTTCCCGTTCTTAGCCTGCCCCTCGTTAGTTAAGACGCTTACATGAAACACGATCAGAATCGTAGCGGTCAATCGCTACTGCGGATGGCCTGTAGCCTTCTTCTGGGGGGAGTCGCACTTGCGCTCTCTGCCTGTACGACCACATCGACCGGAGGCAGCGGGGCGGGAACACTCCCCTCGGCAGCCTACAGTCATCCACTCGTGAAGGAGCGGAATGCCCAGATCGCGAATGAACCCATGGGCAACTATTACATCGGAAGGCGTTGGTGGACCGATGGAACTCGATTCTGGGGATATCTTCGCAAGCCGCGCGAGCCATGGTCCGAGGCGCGACTCGTCATCATGAACGAGTCCCTGCAGAAGCAACCTGACCGGATTTCCGAAGAAGGGGCCGAGCGGGTTCATGGATATGATCAGAATTACGAGTACCGGATCTGGGGAAGTTTTACCGGAGCCACCGTGTATGATCCCAACTCCAATTTTCGGATCCCTGAGTTCCGCCTGTCCCGCTACGAGTTGATCTCTACGAACCCGGGCTTTCTCTTCTGGCCGGGTGAAAAGACGGGAGGACGGCGACTTCCGCCCAAACATCCTCCCACATTCTAGGTCTCTTCCGAGGGCGGTGGAGGCCGGCCTTCTCGGGAAACTCAGAAAGCTACGCACCCGTGTCGGAAACTTCCATCCTAGTCATCGAGGACGAGCCGGCCATCGCCGAGACGATCGAATATGCCCTGGAGTCGGAGGGGTTCCGGACCATTCTCGCAGGCACGGCGGAAACCGGGTTGGCGCTCTGGCAGGCGGAGTCTCCCGACTTTGTAATCCTCGATGTCGGTTTGCCCGATCGTACCGGCTTCGAAGTTTGCCGGGAAATCCGAAAGCAGTCCGAAGTCCCCATTCTTTTTCTCACGGCCCGCGAGTCGGAGATCGATCGGGTGGTGGGATTGGAAATGGGAGGGGATGATTATGTCGTCAAGCCTTTCAGTCCCCGGGAACTGACCGCCCGCGTGAAGGCGATTCTGCGCCGCACGTCTGCCAAAGAAAGTCCGAGAGATTTGGGAGAAGGGGACCAACTGGAGAGCGGGCGAATCACCCTCTCTCGGGAACGGTACGAAGCCTGTCTCGATGAAAAAAACCTGGAGCTCTCCCGCTACGAATTCGGAATGCTCGAGGTGTTTTTGCAAACCCCGGAGAGGGTTTTCACCCGGAACCAACTGATGGAACGGGTCTGGGACGAGCCGGAGACGGCTCTCGATCGAACCGTTGATGCCCATATCAAGACTCTGCGAAAGAAGCTTCATTCCATTGATCCGAGCTTTGACCCGATCCAGACGATTCGGGGAGTGGGATACAGTTATCGACCGGATCTTGGCTGACCCGCATGAAGATTACCCTCCTGATTGTCCTCGGATTTCTCGCGATCGCTGGAGGAGGCTTCTTCGCCCTCATGCGGACGATCGGGGAGGACATCGAGCGGCAGTATTCGCAAGCTTCTGAGGAGCCGCTGGTGGATTTTGCGCACCTCTTCGCTTCCTTGATCGAGCGCGATGTCGAGGAGGGGAAAATCGACGTCGGTCGTTTTCGGGAGTCGTTTGCCAATGCCTACCGGAGGGAATTCACTGCCCGGATCTACCAGTTGGAGAAAAGCGAAATCCAAACTCACATCTACGTAACGAACGAGGAGGGGATCGTCATCTTCGACTCGGATGATGGGGCCATCGAAGGCGAGGACTATTCTGAGTACAATGATGTCTTTCTAGCGCGCCAGGGGAAGTATGGAGTTCGCGCTTCCCGGATCGATGAGGGCAACTCGAGAACGACCGTCTTTTACATCGCGGCTCCGATCTACGCCCCGGATGGGAGCATGATCGGAACCCTTTCCGTCTCTCGACCGGAAACGGCGATGGCCCCATTTGCAGAGGAGTCGCGGCAGCTCTTGTTGCGGGCCAGTGTCATCACCGCCGCGATCGTCCTCTTTCTCGCGGCAGCCTGGTCCTACCTCGTGCTGTCTCCCATCCACCGGATCACGAGGGACGCTTTGAGGGTCGCTGAGGGGGCGAAGGGAACCATTCCATCCAGTGGAGTGGGAGAGCTGCGAAGTCTCAGCCTGGCTCTCGAAAAGATGAGGATCGAGCTCGAGGGCAAACACTACGTCGAGAACTATGTCCAGGCATTGACCCACGAACTGAAAAGTCCTCTCGCTGCTATCCGTGGGGCTGCGGAGCTGATCGATGAAAAAATGCCCGAAGAGAAACGGGAGCGATTCCTCTCCAATATCCTGCTTGAGACGACACGCAGCGAAGATCTCGTGCGGCGCCTCGTGCAACTCGCGTCGGTCGAGAGCCTGAATCAGTTGGAGAAAAGGGAGCAGGTTCAGCTCGCCGAGTTGCTACGGGAAGAAATCGCGGGACTTCAGTCGGTGATCGAGATGAAGCAGCTCGAGATGCAGGTTCGGGGGCTGGATTCTTCGGCCTCGATCGAGGGAGATCCGCTCATGCTGCGGATTGCGGTTCGAAATATCCTCAACAACGCTTTCGATTTCTCCCCCGAGGGAGGAGTGGTCGAAATCGAAATGACCTCCCGCGATGATGTCCTCGAGATCGCGGTTCGGGATGAGGGCCCCGGTTTCCCCGACTATGCTGTCGGTCGAGTTTTCGATCGCTTTTACTCGCTGAAGAACGAAGTCACCGGGCGAAAGGGGTCGGGGATCGGTCTCAGTTTCGTGCGATCCACCATGGCGCTTCATGGCGGCGATGCTTCGCTGGAGAATCGCTCCGAAGGCGGCGCCGAGATGAGGTTGCGGTTCTCTCCCCACTAGACTTTTGGCAAACCAGCGTAGCTCGCGAGGAAGCGTATTGGAGGAGTCCGGAGAGCGGTGGCGCTCACCTCACGACTTCTTCTTTGCCTTGGGCTACTTTTTCTTTTCTCGCTTCTGGTATTTCAGCGCCGTCAGTTCGGTTTTCTGCCCGAGAGCGGCCTGCTCTTCCATTCCTTCGGCAACCAAACACTCGAACCTGGGCGTGTGCGCCTGACTTGCCCGTAGACATTGAGTTCGGTATGGATCAGTTCATCGGCATTGATGAAGACAATGTTCGGGAGATCGTCGGCCCGGACGCTTGATCCGAAAATGGAGATGAGTGCCGAAACGAAAATCGCCGCCCATCTTGCGATGAGGCGGCGAAATCGAAATCAAAATCGGAGCCGGCTAGCTCCGGTAGGCATCGATCTTGGTGATCTTGTAGTGCTTGGTCTCGCCATCACCGAGTGGGAACTCCACTTCCTCCCCGATCTTCTTGTCGAGAATCTCGTTCCCCCGCTCGGAGAGATAGGCGATGACCCCTTGGTCGGGATCCGAATCCCAGGCACCGAGAACGGTGTAGGTGAGGCTTTCTCCACTCCCGTCGGAAGGCTCGAGCTGGACGATGGTACCGATGGAAACCTTGGAGGTGTCCGGATCGGAGAAATCAGTAGGCTGGGCGATCTTGAGATCTTTTTCCCAGTCTCCCTGGCGTTTCATGAGAACGCGCTGGTATTCCTTGGCGGACTTGTACTCGAAGTTCTCTCGCAAGTCGCCGTAAGAGCGAGCGACCTTGATGTCCTCGCGGTTCTGGGGAATCTCTTCCTTGATGAGCTTGTCGTAGGCAGCCTTCCGCTCGGCAAGGCTCTTCTCGGATACGATGAGGGTCTCTTCGACTTCCTGTTCGCGTCCCATCAGGAGATCCTGGATTTCCGGAACCAGCTTGATGATCCGGGCCATGAGGGATTTTCTCGTGAGCTCGTCGAAGGAAGCGGAGTTGAGGAGCCTGGCTCCGAAATTCCGAACCGTGTTGATGTTGGCGTTGTCAATGAGATCCGGGATCAGGTCCTTGTCGTCGGCGACGAGATCGCGGAGTCGGTTCGCTGAACGGACCGCTCCTTCGTCGTTGAGCTGATCGGACTCGAGCGAACTCATGACTGCAAGGCTCAGGGTCGGGCTGAAGAGCGACTCGGCGAGGCCTTTCCGCTCCCGGCAAATCCAGGCGAGGGAATCGGAGGAAAGGGAGCGCTGTTGCAGTCCGTTCTCCATGTAACCGATCAGTGCGGCTTTCTGGTCTTCGTTGTTGAGGAAGTTCGCGATTTCTCCGATCGAGCGAAGGTTGCTCTGGGGAACCATCGAGAGCAATTTCTCCACCCAGTCTTCGGGGAAGGCTTTAGGGAAGCTCTTGAGGACCTGGCGAAGTCGTGTCAGCGAGAGGTCTTCGAAAAGACCTGGGATCGCTGATTCGTCGTCTGCGAGGATGTCGGCAACGGTGATCTGTTCTTCCGGGGCCTCGTATCCCTTGAGCTTGCTCTGGAGTTCTTCCCGGATGACGAGGAGTTCCACCGCGGGCGCATATTGAAGTTTCACGCCCTTCTTGGCAATGTCGCTGACCTCATCGACGAGATCGACGAGCCGATCCTGGTGCTCCTTGAACGCCGCCAGATCCTTGATGATCGCTTCGACTCCCTTCACTTTGGCTTTGAGGTCTCGCGCATCCCGAAAGTCCTGCACGAGGCCTTCGGAGGGATCGAAGTCTTCTTCCCGCATCTCGAGCGGCTCGGTGCGCTTGGCGGGAACGATGAACTGGTTGTTTTCACGCAATTTCTTTTTCGTGCTCTCCCACCAGCTCTTGTATTTCCCTTCAGGAACGATGCGTCCCTTGATGAGTTCTTCGAGCTTGTCGAGGTAGAGGCGATCGTTGTGACTACTCAGCGCCAGCTTGACGAGGGCGATTGGATCTGCCTTGGCGAGAGCCTGAAGATCTTCGAGGGAAGAAAGTCTCTGAGCGAGGAACGAGTCGTCCGGGATGGGTGTCAGCGAGATTCCCGCGAACTTCATTCCCAACTCGTGCCCGGGCTTGTCCTCGAAGTCGACGACGACCTTGAGATTCAATCGGTCCCAGTCCGCGACCTTTCCGGCCCCCCAGCTTTTGTGTTCGCAGAAGGTACCCGGCGTCAGCTCCTCGAGCTGCTCCGCGGTGGTCGTTTCGATTTTTCCTCGGGAAAGTAACTTTTCTAGATCGGGATGCATTGTCTTGCAACATAGGAAGAAGAAGACCCGAGCCAAGTGAAAAAAAATTTTGGTTGCCAATTTTATCACCTCTGCCTACTCTTCGCGCATCTATGAGGACAATTCTGGCCATTCTATTGCTTGTTGGCGTCGGCTCTGTGGGAGTCGCTGATATTCATGAGCCCCCCAAGGCGCGCTACACCAAAAATCGAAAAATGGCCCGTGGTCTTTCGAACATCATCTACGCGGCGAACGAGATTCCTGCGACGATGCTGCGTTACAGCGAGCGGCACACGGAGCAGTCTGTCGGGATCTTCGTCGGAGGTATGTTCCACGGGATTCAGCGGACGGGAGCCCGTCTCAAGTATGGCTTCTACGAATTCGTGAACTGGCAGCGTCCCCTTTACAAAGACTCCTACCGTCCACCGTATCCGAGCATCAATTACCTGCCGTGGCACGGTTATGAGGAATTCCCTCCCCAGATCGGATTTCTCTCGACCACAGGTTATGTCCGCGGTCGGAGCTGGTAGAGCTCAAAGTCTTTTTCCTTTGCTGAAAGGCTCCTCGTGCGAGGAGCCTTTTTTGTGCCCGCAGCAGAAGGCGATTATTTCTCCTCGAGATAGGTCAGGAGGAACTTTTTATAGAATTCGACGCCTGCTTCGAGGTCATCGATCGCGAGAAACTCGTCTTTCGTGTGGGCTTGGGCAATTTTTCCGGGGCCACAGGCAACCGCTGCGAGCCCTTTTTCTCCGAGCCGGCCCGCATCGCAAAACCACGGGGCCGTGGTGAGACCGGACCCGATCGACTGCAGTCTTTGAATGCCGTCGGTCTCCGGATCGGTCAGGAGCGGAAACGAATCTCCAAGGATTTCGATTTCAACCGAATCGCCTCCTTCCATTTCTTCCAGGCATTCCTGAACGAGGGTGGCGACTCCTCCTGCGTTCGCGAGAGCGGGGGTCTCGCGGCAGTCGAGAATGGCGGAGCAGGATGAGGGAACGATGTTGGGGCTGGTGCCGCCCTGGAGACTTCCAAGACTGACGGTCGCTTGTCCGAGGGTATCATCGTTGAACTGAGACAGCTTCGCTTCGAGGTGAGGCAGAAGAGAATCGAGAAGC
Source organism: Verrucomicrobiales bacterium (assembly GCA_029213195.1). Lineage (GTDB taxonomy): Bacteria > Verrucomicrobiota > Verrucomicrobiia > Verrucomicrobiales > DEV007 > Arctic95D-9. Next base: position 17,687 of record JARGNI010000034.1, on the reverse strand, counting down.
GGAAGCATCTTGCGGATGGCGTTGTCCCCGAGATGAGGTGTGGACCCGTGGCAGGAAACTCCGCTCGTCGTCAGTCGCAGCCAGACGCAGCCTTTGTGGGCAAACACGGTGTCCAGCTCTGTGGGTTCGCCGACCACTGCGAACTCGTATTCCTCTGCATGGCGGCGGGCGAAGTCTTTGGAGCCGGGCTGCCCGGCTTCTTCTCCCATGAGTCCGACGAAGGAGATGGGGTGGGAAAGCGCGGGCAGAGTCTCCCGCAATTCGTAGAGAGCCCAGAGCATCGCCGCCATCGTTCCCTTGGTATCGGAAGCTCCCCGGCCGTAAACCTTTCCATCCCGGATCTCGCCACCGAAGGGATCAATGGTCATGCTGGAAACGCTGACGGTGTCGGTGTGCGGGGCAAAAAGAATTCTATTTCGATTCGCCGGATGAGGAAAATGTCCGATCACATTGGGTCGATCCGGGAGGACTTCTTCGATTTGAACTTCGGCTCCCGAATGTCGCAGGAACTCTCCGACCCATTCGGCGCATTGCTTCTCGCCAGCCGCATCGGAATCGGTTGATCCGTCTGGATTGACGCTGGGGATGCGGATGAGTTCCTGGAGGAGTTCGGTAACCGAGGAGGGAGGCGAATTCATGAGGCAAGCGAGAGATCACCCAGCATCGCTTCGATTTCCGTGAGAAAAAGTGCTGAAATGAGAATTCGATTTGATTAAGCAGTTGACAGCGAGCTGCCAAGCTGGCCTAAATAGGATATCGAACTTTTTTAAAATTGTCTCTGTATGAGTGATCCGAAAGACACTGAGCCTCAGAAGCCCTCTGTAAGCACCTCCACGGTACCGTTGAAAAAAGAAACGGTGAGGATCAGCCTCCGTGCACCCGAAGGTACGGGACCTGTTGCTCCCAAGGGTTCTACTGCGCCGATCCCGTCGGACAGCCCTTCGACCGCCCCGATTGCTGGATCTCCGTCGACGGGTCCGATTCCTCCTTCCCCTGGACCGGAGACCGATCCGATTGATTCGACTGAGCCGATCGCTACGGATGCCCCCCAGACGGCTCCTGTAGGAAATGTCGCGGCACCGAGCGCGCCGACTGCTCCGGCAGCACCTCCGGCACCCTCTGCGCCTGCCGCTCCTGCTCCGCCAACTCCACCTGCACCCGCTGGTGGTGGTGCGCTTTTGCCAAAGCCTCCGGCAGCTCCAGCCCCTGCGGCCCCGGCTGCGCCAGTCGGTGCAAAGACCATTCCCTTGAGCAAGGCTCCGGATCCCCTGGGACCGACCAAGCCGGTTCCGACCGCGGGTGTGGCCAAGCCCAACCCTCTTGGACCGACCGCTCCCGTCGCCGCTGCTGCTGCAGGAGCCACGCCTGTCGGCGCGAAGACGATCCCTCTCGCCAAGGCCCCTGCGCCCGGTGGCCCAGGCCCTGTCGGGAAGGCGACGACTCCCCTGAAGCCGGGAGGGGCGAAGCCGCTCCCTCAAGCGACAGTCAAGATGGGGAAAACCCAACCGTTGGGTGCTCCCGGTTCGCCGACCACCAATATTTCCCAGAAGCCGAACATTCAGTCGACCGCCGAGGAGGTGGAGGAAGAATGGGAGGAAGAATACGAAGAATCCGGACTCATGCCGTTTGCCATCATTGTTTTGCTACTCGCCCTCGCTGTGCTCGCTATCGAGCTTGTCACAAAGATGGGTGCGGGAGGCTGATTTGCCCTGCTCTCTTCCGGAAGTCCCGAATTCCTTCCTTTCAGGCGATGCATTGCCTGGGTTGGGGGAATCGACGTGCCGGTCGCAAGGTCAGTCTCGGAGACACGGTCTCAAGCGTTTGCGAATCCGTTTGAAGTTCGTCACCGTCGTCGAATTACGGCTTGCTCCCGACCTCGTTTCGGGGAATACCTTTTATATCCTGTCCGCGTCCTGAGAAAAAGAGGGTCGCAGTACTGAGGAGTTTTTCCCGAACTATCGTTCCACTTATCCCAAACTTATTCATGGCTCACGAATCTATCGTCAATCTTACCAGCGACAATTTCTCGACCGAAGCGGAAGGTGCTTCCGTTCCGGTGATCATTGATTTCTGGTCCGAGCATTGCGGACCCTGCAAGATGCTTTCCCCGGTTCTCGACGAAGTCGCCGGTGAAGTCGGCGACACGGCCAAGGTGACGAAGGTGGATGTCATGGATCAGCGGGATCTTGCGATGAAGTTTGGCATTCGAGCCGTTCCTACCCTGATTTTCATGAAGGACGGAGAGGTCAAGGAGACCAAGACCGGAATCATGATGAAGGATGCGATCATCGAGAAGCTGCAGTCTCTCGCCTGATCCGGATTCGGCTCTCGGGAGGCTGTCCTCCTGAGTTTCTCTCGCGGATTCTCTTCCGCTGCCTTTCGTCTTCCCAAGCTCTTCACGACCCGCCATGAGATCTCTCGGAGTATCCCTCTTGTTCTTCCTGCTGATCGTGACCGTGGGATACCGGATTGCGGCTTCCCATTACGATTTTCTTGGGAATACCGCCCCGCTCATGGCGATTGCGTTTGGGGGTGCATTTCTTCTCGGGGCTCGATTCTGGTGGATACCGGTCGGACTGTTGGTGGCCAGTGATCTCTTCCTGGGTTTCTGGCACGGTGCAGGAGGTGTCGGTGGCTACACCCTCTTCTCGATCGGGTTCTATCTTTGTGTTGCCTTTGTCGCGTCACGCTTCTCGACTCGCCAGCACCCTTGGATCACGCTTTGGTGCGGCACCCTGACCTGCAGCGTCCTCTTCTACGTTCTTGCGAATACCTACAGCTTTGCGATGTGGCCCGGCTACGAGAAATCTCTGGCCGGATGGCTTCAGTCTCAGACGACCGGTGTTCCCGGTATTCAGCCTCCTGCCTGGATGTTTCTTCGCAATGCCCTGATTGCCGATTCGATCTGGTGCGCCATTGCGGGGGCGCTCTTTTTCCTTGATCGCAGACTGAGCTCGGCCGCGCGCTCGCCTGAGGTCGCACCTGCAAAACGGTAGGAACTTCGGGAAGAAAATCGACTCGCGGCCCTTTACGGATTCGTCGTCCCGTTTACCGTTTCGGCATGTCCGAAACTTCCTCTCCCTTTCTGCAGAAAGACTTCCAGATCCGTTGGGCGCAGCTCGTTCCCGAAGCTATCGAGCCCGACATCAAGAAAGCCCTCGAAAACGCCCAGGCGAAAGTCGAAGCACTTGCCGGTGAATTCGAGGGTGGGGAGCTCACCTTTGAGAATACGCTGATTGCTCTCGACGAGGCGACGCGTGATTTGTCGGAAGCCTGGGGGTTGGTCGGACATCTTGATTCGGTGAGAAACAGTGATGCCTTGCGAGAGGCCTACAATGCGATGCTCCCGGAGGTGACGCAGTTTTATTCGCGGATCCCGTTGAATGAAGGAATCTGGAAGCGGATCAAAGCCTATGCTGAAACCGAAGAAGCCAAGGCCTTGACCGGAGTGGAGGCGAGGCTTCTCGAAGAAACGGTGCAGGATTTCGTTCGCAGTGGTGCGGATCTTCCCGAGGCAGAGAAATCCAGGTTGGAAGATGTCCAATCTCAGCTGGCGAAAGTTACGCAGAAGTTCTCGGAGAATGTGCTCGACTCCACCAATGCCTGGGAGTTGATCCTGGAAGATGATTCCCGGCTGGGAGGTTTGCCCGAGACGGCGAAGGCGGTGCTTCTTGCGGAGGCGACGGCCAAGGATCTGGGCTCGGATGAGAACCCCGTTTATCGGATCACATTGAAAGCTCCCGTCTATTTCCCGGTGCTGGAGTATGCCGATGACGAAAGTCTTCGGAAGGAAGTCTGGGAGGGTAGTATCACGGTGGGTCACGATGGGGAGCACGATAATACGGAGAACATTCGAGAGATTCTGAAGCTGCGACAGGAGAAGGCCAGTATCCTCGGGAAAGAGAATTTTGCGGACCAGGTTCTTGAAGAGCGAATGGCGAAGAATGGGGCAAACGCCCTTTCCTTTGTTGAGGACCTCGCGGAAAGGACGCAGCCCTTTTTCCAGAAAGAGATCGAGGAGCTCGCCGCCTATCGAAAGGGTATCGAACCGGATTGGTCTGGCGTCTTTGAGCCTTGGGATGTGGCTTACTGGTGCGAGAAATTGCGCAAGGCTCGCTATGATTTCGATGAAGAGGAGGTTCGTCCCTACTTCTCGATCGATCGGGTGATTGAAGGAATGTTTCGGCTGACCGAAGAGGTCTTCGGTTTCAAAATCGAGGAGAAGAAGGCGGTATTTGCGCAACCTGGAGAAGCTTGTGACGAGGACGGTGCCGAAGTCTGGCATCCCGAGGTCAAGTTCTATGAGCTCCGCGACGCCGAGTCCGGAGACCACCTCGGATCCTTTTATGCCGACTGGCATCCGAGGGAAGAAAAGCGAGGCGGGGCGTGGATGAACTACTTCAAAACAGGTACTCCTCCGGGGGATTCGACCCCGCGGGAGCCTCATCTCGGATTGATCTGCGGAAACTTGACGCCTTCTTCGGCCGACAAGCCGGCCCTGCTCACCCATCGGGAAGTCGAGACGGTCTTTCACGAGTTCGGGCATCTTCTCCACCACCTTCTCGGTGAGGTGAGAATCAAATCGCTGAACGGAGTCAATGTGGTCTGGGATTTCGTCGAACTTCCCTCCCAGATCATGGAGAACTTCTGCTGGTCACGGGTCAGTCTCGATTACTTCGCCCGTCATTTCGAAACGGGAGAAACCATTCCCGAGGAGCTTTTCGAGAAGATGTTGGGAGCCCGCAATTTTCAGTCCGCCATGACGATGATGCGTCAGCTCACCTTCGGAAAGATGGACCTCGAACTCCACATCCATCATCACGACATTTCGGAGGATACCGATCTGGACTCCCTCATTCGAGACATTCTCGAGGACTACCTGATGCCTCTCGCGACTCAACCGCCGACGATGGCTCGCCGGTTTACCCATCTCTTCGCCAGCGCGACCGGTTATGCCGCGGGATACTATTCCTACAAATGGGCCGAGGTCCTCGATGCGGATGCCTTCACGCGGTTTGCCGAAGACGGGGTTCTCAGCCCGAAGGTGGGACGTGAGTTCCGGGCCAGGATTCTCAGCCAGGGGAACTCGCGGGACGCCGGAGAGCTCTTTCGTGATTTCATGGGGCGGGATCCGGAGTTGAATGCCCTGCTGGAGCGCAGCGGTCTGGTGGCCTGACTTGCAGGATGAAATGCCCGGTCGAATCCGCTGATCTTGCCTTTCGCAGCATCAAGGGGCTGAAGGTGGACTATTGCCCTCAGTGTCTCGGTGTTTTTGTTCCGCTGGGACAGGTGGGGTTCCCCGCACTTTGTTCGAGCGAGATTCGACCGAGTGAACGGGAGGAGATCTTGCTCCCGCAAGATGGGAGCCGATCTTCTCCATTTGATGGAAAGCCGATGCGGGTATTTCACTACCGGGGAGTGGAGATCGACTACTGTCCTGGCTCCGATTCCGTCTGGCTGGATGCCGGCGAATTGGAAAAGCTCGTTCACCTTGCGAAACCACAGCCTGCAGCTAGCAGCAAGGGGCTCTCGAGGGATTGGAGACACAATCCTGTCATCGACGGCATCGATGCCGCGTTGACCAGTATCGATGTGCTGGACCTGCTTGGCGAGGCGATCGGTGCGCTCTTCGACGCGTGGTAGAGAACGCGCGCCTACTTCCGGCTCTCCAATGCTGCCGCGACAAAGCCCTTGAAGAGCGGGTGGGGTTCGGTCGGCTTGCTCTGGAACTCCGGGTGAAACTGAACAGCGATGAAGAAGGGGTGCTCGGGGATCTCGACGATCTCGCCGAGCTGGCCATTCGGGGAGGTTCCGACGAGTTGAAGCCCCTTGTCTTCGAATTCCGAGCGGTAGTTCTGATTGAATTCGTAGCGGTGACGATGGCGCTCGTTGACGCTTGTTTTTCCGTAGAGTTCGGCCGAGCGACTGCCCTTGGCGAGACGAGCCTCCCAGGTGCCAAGTCGCATCGTGGCTCCCTTGGTCTCGACATTCTTCTGCTCTTCGAGAAGACAGATCACGGGGTGAGGAGTCTCCGGGTCGAATTCGGTGCTGTGGGCTCCCTCGAGTCCACAGGCATTGCGGGCAAACTCGATCGTTGCGATCTGCATCCCGAGGCAGATCCCAAAGTAGGGCATCCCTGTCTCGCGGGCATACTGCGCTGCCATGATTTTCCCTTCGATTCCTCGATCACCGAATCCACCGGGAATGAGGATCGCGGAGACCTCGCTGAGATACTTTTCGGGGCCCTCTTCCTCGATATTCCCGGAATCGATTCGAACGACTTCGACATGGGTGTCGTTGGCGGCACCGGCATGGGTCAGGGACTCGTAGATCGACTTGTAGGCGTCCTGAAGCTCAATGTATTTTCCCACGACCCCAATTTTTACCGAGTGAGTGGGATTCACGATTCGGTCGACCATGTTGCGCCATTCAATCAGTTCCGGAGCTTCTGTTTCGAGTCCAAGACGATCGCAGATGATGCTGTCGAGATTCTGGTCGAGTAGCTTGAGGGGGGCTTCATAAATGGTGCCCTTGATGTCGACAAATGGGACAACGGCTTCCGGCTTGATGTTACAGAACATCGAGATCTTCTTCTTGATGTCCTGGTCGATCGGATACTCGGAGCGACAGATGATGACGTCTGGGGCGATACCGATCTCGCGGAGTTTTGCGACGGATTGCTGGGTGGGCTTGGTTTTGAGCTCCTCGGCCGCCTTGATGTAAGGAATCAGGGTGGCGTGCATGAAGGCGACATTCTCGTGCCCGACCTCGTCCTTGAATTGACGAAGGGCCTCCAGGAAAGGCAGACCTTCGATGTCACCCGTTGTCCCGCCGATTTCGGTGATGATGACATCCGCATCGGTGGACTCGGTCACGTCATAGACTCGTTGCTTGATCTCGTCGGTGACATGCGGGATCACCTGGACGGTGGCGCCGAGGTAGTCACCCTTGCGCTCCTTCTTGATGACATTCTCGTAGACCTGTCCGCTCGTCAGGTTGTTGAGCTTGGAAAGTCGTCCACTTGTGAATCTCTCGTAGTGGCCGAGATCGAGGTCGGTTTCCGCTCCGTCGTCGAGCACGTAGACCTCCCCGTGTTGGAAGGGGCTCATCGTCCCAGGGTCAACATTCAAATAGGGGTCGAATTTCTGCATCAGGACCTTGAGGCCTCTTCTTTCGAGAAGAGTCCCCAGCGCTGCTGCGGCAAGACCTTTTCCGAGTGAACTGACCACTCCTCCTGTGACGAAGATATACTTCATTGGCTCAATTGTTGGTGGAGTATCGCTGCCTGCTCTGGCGTGTCAACGCCGGGCGAGTCGTCATCGGTCAATACTACCCGGATCCGTCCTCCATTCTCGAGGGCGCGGAGTTGTTCGAGACCTTCGGTCAACTCCAGCAGAGAAGGTTCCCAGCCGACGAAATCAAAAAGAAAATCGCGCCGGAAGCCATAGATCCCCTTGTGACGGAAGTAGCGAAGGTTCGGGGGTGCATTTCTCGGGTGGGGAATCAGGCTCCGGGAGAAATAGAGTGCGTTCCCGTTCGTATCGATGGTGACTTTGACCACGTTGGGATCCTCGAGGACCTGATCCGAAGGTTCGAGGGGATTGGCTGCGGTGATCATGGGCAGTCCGGGTTGCGCAATGAGATCCGAGGCCAAACGATCGATCAATCCGGTGTCGATGAGGGGTTCATCCCCCTGGATATTGATGATATGACTCATCTCCGGAAATTTTTCGGCGACTTCGGCAGCCCGGTCTGTTCCGCTAGGGTGGTCGGGGCGGGTCAGGGTGACATGTCCGCCAAAAGCCTCGACCGCTTCGGCGATGCGAGAGTCGTCGGTGGCAACGGTGAGGTGGGAAAGATTCTGACACTCCAGGCAGCGGTCCCAAACGTGTTGAACCAGGGGTTTCCCCGCGATCGGGTGAAGCGGCTTGCCGGGAAAGCGGGTCGAACCCCAGCGGGCGGGGATCACGCCGAGAACTTGTGAGGGAGAAGATTCCATGAAAAGGGCAGGACCTTCGAAGACCCTGAATTTCCCAATCAAGCGAATCCGAGACGAGAATCCAATTGAATTCCACTTCGATGTGGCGGATTCGTCCTCAACCTCAACTAAGTTTTGCTTTGGAAATCGCCTGCCTAGACCTCGAAGGAGTCCTCATCCCGGAAATCTGGATCAATGTCGCCCAAAAGACGGGGATCGATGCTCTGCTCGCCACGACGCGCGACATCCCCGACTACGATGAATTGATGGGACAGCGCCTTCGGATCCTGGAGGAGAATGACCTCACGATCCACGACGTCCAGGAAGTGATCGATACCCTGGGGCCCCTCGAGGGCGCCAAGGAGTTTCTCGATTGGCTCAAGGCTCGATTCCAGGTGGTGATCCTCTCGGACACTTTCTATGAGTTTGCCGACCCCTTGATGCGCCAACTCGACTATCCCACTCTTTTCTGCCACAAGCTCGGAATTGGAGACGGTGGCCGAATCGAGGACTATCACCTGCGGATGCCCGATCAGAAACGGGAAGCGGTGAAGCGATTCCACGAACTCAATTTCAAAGTGATCGCTTCCGGCGATTCCTACAATGACACGACGATGCTGACCGAGGCGGATCGAGGCATCCTTTTCTGTCCTCCTCAGAACGTGATCGACGAATTTCCTCAGTTTCCCGTGGCGGGAGACTACGAGGATCTCAAGAGGGAATTCCTGAAGGCGCAGGAAGCGATTCAATAGCGCTTCCTTGGCTACGGGAACGCTGGCTCAGGCCGTGAACTCAGCCCAGGAGTGGGACGTTTCCCAGACTTTCACCGAAGTCACCTGGACACTGTCTCGCAGGGGGAATTCCTGCCCTGACTCTCCCCGATATTCGTCGAGGGATTTTCGGAGATGTTGGAAAATGTCGCGGGCCAGGATCTCGGTGGTGGGATCCTCGGATTCGTATCCGATCACTCGATCCCCATAACGCTCCTTGAATTCCGGAAAAGCGGGGTCGTCTGTGTTCATGCAAAGGGCATGGTCGAACTGATCCAGGTAGTCGGCGAGAATGAGCTTGAGCACCTTGAAGTCGCAGACCATTTCGCGACCATCGAGATCGGGAGCTTCGAGGACGCATTCGACTTTGCGAGTATGGCCATGCGGATACTTGCACTTGTCAGGGTGCTTGCTCAGCATGTGGCCGTTCTCGATCTCGAAGATTCTGCAAATACGATAGGACATGAGATGGGTGGCGGCGAATCTCGATACGAAGGCAGGGGAACGCAAGTTTCTTCGCAGCGAAACTTGGCGGCGCTCTTCCCGCGTATCATGATGGAAGGGGAGCCATGGAGTCCAGTGAAGTCAGTTTTGTATCGGGGGATCGGGTCGAATATGGCCAAACGGGATTCTACAGCGTTGATCTCCTGCTGATCATTGTGGGGAGCCTCGTCATGCTTGTGCTGCCGATCGCATTCACGGGAAGTTTCGCGCTGGCCGTCATCAAGAAATCGAAAGGGTGGGGGATTTCCACCGTCGCCTTCGGATTGCTGAGCGTCGTGGCCATCGTGGCGCTTCTCTTTCTCGCTCGCAGTGTGACCTTTGTTCCTTCAGGACCTGTGACGGTGAAGGAGTGGGAGGTCCATGACATTCCGGGAGGAATGAAGGTCGAGGTGCTGAAGGGGTGGGAAAAGTCGGAGACCGGGGAGGGGAGCCTGCTATTCGCCTCGCCCGACAGGAGCGTGACTTTTGCGGTCATTGCCGAATCGAGGGACCATTTTGCGGAGGGATTTCCCCTCATCGCTTACGCCGAGTTTTACGCAGAGCAGATCGATGACCAGTTGGGGAAATTGTTCCAAAGAGATCTCTTGGAACCATTCACTGCGGATGGAAAAGACGGATACCAGGTCGAATTTCGACATCTTGTCGACCCGCCTGCTGGATTCGTCCGGGCAGGATTTCTCGAGGGCGAAGATCGCTTTTATCGGATGATCGGGAAGGGTTCTCCTCGGGATCGTGAGCAAATCGAAGAAATCCTGAAATCCGTTTGCTTCGAGAAAGAGGGGGAAACTTAGGCTTTGTATCGTTTCGCGCCGGGATTGTTTCAAAAATCGCTTGGAGAATTATGAGATTCTCGTAAAGAGAAAGGCATGGGACATGCGTCCCTAGGACTCAACCTTTCTTATGACGAAGCACATCTACGAGGATACCATTGGATTCAATGGAGCGGCAGCGACACCCGGACCTGTCGACGACCATGCTGAACGAGACTATATCAACCTGAAGCTGGCTGCCCGTGGGTATCCTATCGTGGGAGAGGAGGAGGATTTCCCTTTCCTGGATATGGCTCGGTCGTTGATCCTCAACTTCCAGGAAAGACTCCGAATCATGGAGAGTCATCGGGCTCCGGTGGATCGACACATCACGACTTGGCTCCGAGGGTATCTTGAGGGGACAAACGTCTTTGGCGATGGGGAGTCCATGCTTCCGAATGCGCTGGTCCTCGAGCGTCATGGTCTTGCGAGACTTCTTTCGCTTCCTTCGAATGGTGATCGATTCGAGTCGGATATCGTGTCCAGTTTTCGGACCTGGCAGGGAGTCTGCCACAATCCGGCAAAGGACAGGCGAACGACAAAAGGAGTTTTCCATGTCGCCGAGGGAGGGCTCCCCATTGCTGCGGACAAACGCTCCGTGCCACGCGAGACATTTGCTCACATGTTGAAGGCGGCCTTGAATCCTCCCGAGAGTCTCCTCACGATTCCGTTTACCGCGCAGGAAGAAGAGCCGGTGCATGCCTTTGTCTCGCTTATGCTTCGACCGATGGTCTGCCCTGAAGTCCCCGGTTTCTCGACGAAGAAAACGATGGAGACCCGTTTTTTCGTGCCGGGCAACCTCGTCAGTAATCTCGATTTCGTGGAATCGATTTTTGGCAACGCAGGAGATCCCTTTCTGCCGGAGAACGATGCTCGTCTCGATGTCCAGCACTGGACGGGGCATACGGGGTGCGTCATTCTCGCGCCTCACCTCACCACGGTGAAAAAGAAGGACGTGGGCCTGCCTCACATCTCGGAGGCAACCGAGCAGCAGAAGGAGCACGGGATGTGTTGGGAATCGGAGGACGAGTGCTACAACAATGGATCTGCCTTCAAGCTTACCAGTCGCGATGAGAAGGGAGTCGTGGTCACCCTCATTGCGGACAACTACTTTGGGTATTGCAAGAAGGAGGTCAAAACCCAGATCAGTTATGCTGCCAATCTCTACGGCCTCGCAGAGGAGGAGCACGCCGGGGGCGCGCTCGTATTTCCGAGTTTCGATCTTGGAGAGCGCTTTTCTCTCAGTGATTTTCGCAGGCAGGTCGACCATAGTTTCGACGAAGTGATCGAAAGAATGGGGGACCAGATCGATGTCCAGGAAGACGGGTATGCGATCGACAAGACCTATTCCAACATCCTCTATGTTCCCGAGGATGCTTCTCTCGATCTCCACCTGCAGACGGTTTCGTGGAAAAAGGACGGAGAGGAAAAGTCCATTCCTCTCCAACCCGAGCACACCTACATCCTTCCCTCCGGCTACAAGGTGGAGATGAAGAAGCCATCCGCGGGTACCCGTTGGCGTCTTGTTGGGACCAATGCCGAAGGAACCTTTTGCCACAAGCCGTGTACGGTTTCCGGAGGGGGGAAATCGGAGATCTCGAAGTCGCTTGCGGATGCGATGGAAGAGGGGCCGGTCATCATGCCTCGCTTCGAACAGGAAATGTTTCTCGTCGAACAACTGCTGAAGCGGGATTATGGCGATCGATTCGAGAATCCCAACGAGCCGGGTAAGCCGAGCCGGGGAATTCTTGATCCCAATCGCTCACTCGGGTCGGTGATGCGTCTCTTTTCCCACGGCAATGCTTTCACCGATGAATACAACGAGTTCATCTCCACCATTCCGAGGACGGTTCGGGATTTCATTCTGACTCTGAAGCGATACTGGAAGCCGGACTGGGGGGACAACTGGCGCAGCCGCTTTCGCGTCGACATGGTCAATGGAGAACCAGGGTTTCTCCTGAAGTATCGACTCAATTCCGTGATGACCCGGTATCTGCGAGTCGGATATGGTAAAGACGGATCGTGGCGGATGTTTGGTCTGAGGAAAGACTTTGCTCCCGCGACCAAGTTGCAGCGCGAGGATGATATCACGGCATCTCTCGTCGTTCCCCGTGGTGCAATCGACGAGAATCTTCTGCATCCTGATGTGCGTTTCCCCAGCTACAAGTTCTCGGAGAACTGCGAGTATCGCCTTTTCCAGAGACCGGATGAAGCGATCCATCGCGGATACGACAAGCAGACGGAACTCGATTTTTCCAAAGGGGGAAATTTCTTTTCCAACTACGAGCCCAAGACGCGCGAGCAGGGGAAGGAGATCGTCAAAGACGCGATTCGGTTTGACCATTTCACCGAACCGATGAAAAAGGTCTTCAGAGATTTCGTGGAAGTCGATTCGAGCCCGGAGTACGTTATCAGTTCTGCCCATCCTCGTCTCGTTGACGGGAAGCCGAGTGAAAATCCCCGGTATCTTCAGAATCGACCGGATCTCGAGAATCCTCGCGGGGAATACCTCGGCGAACTGGGCTCTCGCCTTTATCGACGCCTCGGGGCCGATCAACCGGTCCTGAACCCCGTGCATGCAGTTCTTCCGGGTCGGAGAAACAATCCTGCGAACTACGATGCGGGGATCCGTCCTCTCGCCGTTTTCGGGCCGATCCATTTCCAGGAACTGCCGGAGCTCTTCATGGACTTTGTCGCGAGTCTGACTGGGAAGTCTCCCTCGACAACGGGGGCCGGATCCGAAGGGGCCCTGACGAAGGGGCCATTCAACGCCCTGCTTCCTGTCGTTGATCTCAATGCGACACTGCTTGGCTATATCGTGAGTGGATACGAGGGCTACAGCACCGCAGCGGGGTACATCGGGCCGAACTACCGGGTCGATCATGACATCAGCCTCGTCGTTCCGGAGGTCTGGAGCCGGATGTTCCTGCACGAGCGTCGTTCCGAGTATCTCATCAAGGAAGGATTCCTCGAAGAACTCCAGGATTTTGAAGACAAAGGCGAAACGATCTACGCAAGCCGCCTGGGGTATCGGGTCACCTGGAAGTTTGTGGAAACCTTCTTCGGACGGATGTTCTCCGAGCCTCGCAGCGTCTTCACCGAGGAGATGCTGCGACCCGAGTTGCAGAGTCACGAGCAGTTCGTCGATGGCATCAAGAACATCACCGAGACGCAGAAAAAAGTCGCCGAGAGCTACTTCAAGGATGGCGGAATCGATCTTGCGATTCCTCCGCTCAAAGCCATTCTCCACATCATGGCCTACGGGGAGTATGAAGGAAAAGGAATCCATGACCCCGAGGTTCGGGATCTCTTCGATCGAGAGCAGGTTCTCGCGAGCGACTGGTATCGCGAACGCCTCGAAGCCAAGGTGAAACTTCGACTCAAGACGATTCGAGATCACGTTCGGTGTCTCGGGGAGTTCCTTGAGAAAGAAAACTATTCCAAGGAGGCCGAGCGTCTCATGCTGGCGACCCGACTCGAGGAAACTCGTGCTTCGTTGGCGTCGTTCGAGGCGGATCCAGAGGATTACATCCAGCGCATCACGGGATCGGTCGGGGTCGAGCCGAGCTTCTACGAGTAGAGGCTTGCTCCCGGCGTCCTACCTCTTCTTCCGGTAGTAATGGACGAGGCCGGCGGTGACCCCGTCGGCATATTCCTGGTAGATGTTCTTGCGATAGATTCCGTTGATTTCACGGAGCCCTTCGTAGGCTCCTTCCTGGACCCGGGCGTGAATCTCTCGATGATTCATGCAGTAGGGCTCGAAAAAGATGACGGGGCAGAAGAAGACCCGGTTGGCGAGGAGGTTTCGGGCCCAGACCAATTCGTTTTCGTTCACAGACATCCCACTTGTGCCATCGTAGTGAAAGGCGGGAAGCCGGGTTTCTGATTTCATCGTTCTCGAAATTTCATCCGAAAGCTCGAGTTCGGTCTGATACACCCGTTGAAGAATTCGCATGATCATCTCGAACCGCGTGTCGTCTTCGCGAATCTCGCCTTCGCTGTAGCATCCGTTGATGAGGAGATGAAGGTGATTGGGGCTGCGAAAGCTAGGGCGGCGGGATACCCAGGGGGAGGCGTTGAAATGGAGGCAGAGCGCCACGTCGGGCTGGATGCTCTCGTTCAGCAGATCCGCTCGTGCCCGGATTTCGCTGGAGATGGCAAACATGGCCTTGGCGGTGCTTGCAAGTAGCTTGTCGGATGGGATTCTTTTTCTCTGGCGGAGATAGTCCCTGGCCTCCTGTTGCAGGGTCTCAACCCTTTCTTCCGTCACAGGATTGTTACTGCTTCGCGTGAGGAAGACGTTGGCTCCGAGGAGAGTCAGGTCGCGTTCGAGAATCTTGGCGACTTTCAAGGTCATCTCTCCCTCCCTGACTTCGATCGTATCCCGCCCGATCTTGAAATGGCGGTCATCCCAGGTCACCCAGTCTCCCCCGATGTGGCCGGGGTCGATCGCGACACGGAGTCCTTCGAGGGGACGGGTTGTATTTTCAGGCAGGTCGGGTAACTCGGCTGCGGAGCGCCAGAATTTCGGAGCGGGCCTGGGTAGCGCAGGATCGGTCCGGAACCTGAGGACAAACCAGCCTTTCTCGGGATGATTCGACTGCTTCAGGATGAGGGCACGATCGGAAAAGATCTGAATGGTCTCGGCATACTCCTTGGGGGATCGCGCATAGCAATGTTGCAGGAGATAGACGAACTCTTCACGAGTGATCGTTTCCTGGTAGGGTTCCAGCAGCGACCAGTTCGGAGCCTGGCCGAGTCTCGCGATCCAGGGCTTCGGGATAGAAATCTCCTCTGCAGCAGGCGTCGATGGGAGATTGGTCGTTTCGGCACGCGCGGGTGTTTCACTACCGAAAGAGAGAAGGGCGAAGGTGCCGACGGCGATCGATGGCAAAATCGATTTCTCGCAGGTTCCGGCAAAGTTTTGGTTTCCTCGGCTCATCGATTCGGCAAAGTGATCAAAGCATGCTGAGAATTTTATTTCTAGGAGATATTGTCGGGGAACCGGGACGGAAAGCCGTCATTTCTCAACTCTCAACGATCCGGGCGGAGGAAGAGATAGATTTTATCATCGCAAATGGAGAAAACGCGGCTGGAGGGCGCGGGATCACTCCCAAGATCGCGATCGACCTGATGAGAGCCGGCGTCGCGGTCATCACCACCGGGGACCATGTCTGGGACCAACAGGAGATCGTTGAGTTTCTCGATCTCGAACCTCGGGTTCTGCGGCCGGTCAACTATCCTCCCGGGACCCCGGGAGGCGGATCCATGGTCCTCGATACGGCCAAGGGGAAGGTTGCCGTGCTCAACGCCCAGGGGAGAAGTTTCATGCAGCCTCCGCTGGAGAACCCTTTCCTTGCCGTCGAAGCGGAGGTGGAACGGCTCCGTCGCGAGGAGGAGGTGTCGGTCCTTTTTCTCGATTTTCATGCAGAGACGACCAGCGAGACGATCGCAATGGGGAGATTCCTCGACGGGAGAGTTTCGGCAGTGATCGGAACCCACACCCACGTGCAAACGGCCGACGAACAGGTCTTTCCTGGCGGTACCGGATTTCTTTCCGATGCAGGGATGTGCGGGCCGCTGAACTCGATCCTGGGTCGTGCCATCGAACCCGTCGTGGAGCGATTTCAAACGGCCACCCCGAGACGTTTTCCGGTCGCGAAAGGGCCGGTAGGTCTTCGTGGGGTGATCCTCGATATCGACGAATCCAGCGGAAATACCCTAGAGATCCGGAGATTTGCCCTCGATCTCGATTCGTCCGGAGAAGGCAAAGAGCGCTGAAATCCTTGATTTTGGGGGGGATAAGGGCCGAAATGGGAGGAATTGACGGTCGCGTTAAGAAAATTTTAGCGAATTGGCAATATTTTTTTGACAGATCGAACCCGTCGAGTAGTTTTCGCGGCTATTTTTGTCGGAATGCCCAGCATCCTCTCAGCTTCCTCCCGAACGGGTTAGGCGCGGGGGTGTTTTGCTTTCTGACAAAGGTGGTTTGCCTGAGTTGCAGGATCGAAAGGTCCTTGAAGCTCAAGGTGCTGAAAGGCTCTTGTAGCTCAGGGGTAGAGCACTTCCTTGGTAAGGAAGAGGTCACGGGTTCAAATCCCGTCAAGAGCTCCATTGCCACAAGGCTGAAAGCCCCGAAAAAAAGGTAAATCACATAGCAAACTCGCAGCGGTAGTCACAATCCCTGTCGCTGGGCAGTCGAATTTAACGACAACAACTACAAAAAAACCAAACGACAATGGCTAAAGAATCATTCGAACGGAACAAGCCGCATGTGAACGTGGGCACGATTGGCCACGTTGACCATGGCAAGACTACCCTCACTGCTGCGATCACCTCGACGCTTGCTGACAAAGGTTTTGCCGAGAAGCGTGCCTACGATGAAATCGACGGCGCTCCGGAGGAGCGCGAGCGCGGTATTACAATTTCAACGGCTCACGTTGAGTATGAGACGGAGAATCGTCACTACGCTCACGTGGATTGCCCCGGTCACGCGGATTACGTGAAGAACATGATCACGGGTGCTGCCCAGATGGACGGTGGAATCCTCGTGGTTTCCGCTGCTGACGGCCCCATGCCTCAGACTCGTGAGCACATCCTTCTTGCTCGCCAGGTTGGTGTTCCTGCTCTCGTGGTTTTCCTCAACAAGGTTGACCAGGTGGACGACGAAGAGCTTCTCGATCTCGTCGAGATGGAGGTTCGCGAGCTCCTCAGCCAGTATGAGTTCCCCGGTGATGACATCCCAATCGTTCGCGGTTCGGCTCTCAAGGCTCTCGAGGGAGACGCAACTCACCAGGAGAATATCATGAAGCTGATGGAAGCTGTTGATGAGTATATCCCTCTTCCTGACCGTCCTATCGATCAGGATTTCCTCATGCCGATCGAGGATGTGTTCTCGATTGAAGGTCGCGGAACGGTTGCTACTGGACGTGTCGAGCGTGGAATCATCAAGAAGATGGAAGAGGTTGAGATCGTGGGAATCCGCGAAACTCAGAAGACTGTTGTTACGGACATCGAGATGTTCCGTAAGCTTCTTGACGAAGGTCAGGCTGGTGACAACGTCGGTCTCCTTGTTCGTGGTCTCAAGAAGGACGAGCTCGAGCGTGGTCAGGTGATCGCCAAGCCCGGTTCGATCACTCCTCACAAGAAGTTCACGGCCGAGGTCTACGTCCTGAGTAAGGATGAGGGCGGACGTCACACTCCTTTCTTCAACAATTACCGCCCCCAGTTCTACTTCCGTACGACGGACGTGACGGGTTCGGTTGATCTTCCTGATGGTGTCGAGATGGTGATGCCTGGTGACAACGTTTCCATTACGGTTGAGCTCATTACGCCAATTGCGATGGAGAAGACGATCCGTTTCGCGATTCGCGAAGGTGGACGTACCGTTGGTGCCGGACGTGTCGCTGACATCCTTGACTAAAGAGTAAGATTTGTTTCCCGTCTCAAGTGGAGAAGTTCACTTGGGTCGGGTGGCGCAAAATTTGGGAGGGGAACCGACTTGTCGGCTCCCCTCTTTCCGCCGCTAAGGAAAACTGGAATTCAGAAACAGGGTAGTAGCTCAATTGGTAGAGTAGCGGTCTCCAAAACCGTTGGTTCCGAGTTCGAGTCTCGGCTGCCCTGCCA
>JARGNI010000088.1 GCA_029213195.1 Verrucomicrobiales bacterium | reverse complement strand
CGACAGCCTCAATCTTTCATCTCGCCTTTGGCTCCGAAAACCGGGGCCACTTCTGTGTCCCACCTCCGGGATCAGGTCAAATTGAATTTGCCGTATTGAAGCCGGAAATCATCATCTTCGAGCATATTCTCCTATCTTCAGAAGGCAAGATTCGTTGCCTTGATTTGTTGAAATCGGAAGGAAATTCCATATCGCAGGACCGTTGGGATGTCGTTGCAGAACTTTGATCCCGCCGGGCAAAATTGAGGGGGAGGAATCCTGCCATTAATGGGGAAGTTCAACCCGGACAGAAGCCTTTCTGATGTTTTTCAAGCACGCGGGGAACTTCACTGCAGAGCGACTTTTTCCAAAACTCCGGCGAACGAATCCTGGAGGTAAAACTCAACCCCCGCGCGGGTGAGGTGATCGCCGTCCCTGTAATACGCTCGCGATTCAAGTAACTCAAGGTCTCCGGAACCGGCAAAAAAAGCATCCATCGGGTCGATCAATCGAACCTTTTGGGTCGCAAGGGTTTGAAACATCGACCATGTCGTTTCTCTGTCTTTCCTGTAGTCGTCTTGAGAAGTCCCGCTCCCGGGCAGTACCGGGTTGAAGGACGGAAAGCGTTTCGCGAGGAGAAACTCGTGCGCGAAGTTTCCCGGTTCGCATTCGGGAACCTGGGACAGAATCCACACCGTCGTCCCGGCTTCATCGAGTTGGGCGATTAGAGCCTGCAATTGTCGTTTCAAGGCACCGATGGCTTGCGAGCGATCGAGGGGAGTCTGCTCACGATCCGTTACCATGAGACTCCTTGGGTCAACGGTCGGTTGCTGCTCGAATCGTGCCGGGGCGGGTTCTCCACTCATGGCATGCCAACGCCCTACGAGAATCACATGCCTTGCCTTGCGTTCCAGGATCCACGCCAGTCGTTCCTCGTTGAGGCGCAAGACCGCGGCGAGTTCCCAGCTGGTTTGCCGCGGCATCCAGAGTCCCGGAACCGGAGGGCAAGCCGGTGTGATAAACCCGACACCGGAAAGCCCGATTTCGTCGGAAAGTTCCTCGAGCAGCGGTCCCAGCACCATGGCGTGACTGTCCCCCCAGACCACGAAATCGGGACTTTCGGAGCTTTTGTCTCCGAAACGGACGCTTCCGATCGGATCGCCGATTTCCTCCTTGTATTCGGTTCCCGTCCAGTGGGTGTCCTCGATGAGTTCGAGGGTCGCGGCATCAAATCGCTGGGGGAGCCCCTTGTAGAATACGACCGAACCGGCGGTAAGCAGCAAAACTGCAGTCACCGCAAGCGCAAAGGCGAAGGCATTGCGGTTCCGCTTGAGGCGGTTGGAATAGCGGAAAGGGTTCTCGATATATTTCCACGAAAGAAAGGAGAGAAGGGCGGTCAGAATCAACAGGGTTACCTGCTCGAGCCAACCCTGTTCGATGATCATATGACGAGCGAAGGAGACAAGCGGCCAGTGCCAGAGGTAGAGCGAGTAGCTCATCAAGCCGATCCCGACGAGTGGCCGAAGAGAAAGAAAACTTCCCACCGGGGTCTTGTGTTTCCCGTTCGCAAGGAGAAGGAGGGAGGCACCGAGGACGGGGGGAATCGCACTGGCTCCGGGAAACGGGACCCGGCTCGAGTAGAAAAACATCGGCAGAAGAATCAGAACCAGTCCTAGCGATGAGAACGATTTCGCGACCTGCGCAGAAATCCGGAGCCTGTCAAAGGACAGGGCGACAAGGGAACCCGCGAGAAGCTCCCAGGCACGAGTCGGAAGAAGGTAGAAAGTGGCGCCGGGTTTTTCCACGACTTCCCAGATCGAGAGGGCCAGGGAGAGGGTGAAGGTGATCCACAACACCGGGACGAGAGCCTGCTGGCGGATTTTTGCCAATCCCAGGAGAACCACGGGCAGGAAAATATAGAACTGCTCCTCGACGGACAGGGACCAGGTGTGGAGCAGGGGTTTGAGCTCGGCGGCTTCGGAAAAGTAGCCGGCATCTTTCCAGAAGTAGACGTTCGACACCATCAGGGACTGGGCCATCGAAGACTTGGCAAGGTCCTCGAAGGCCCGGGGGGTCAGGATGATGGCGCCGGCGAGAAGCGTCGAAACGACGACGACGGTCACCGCAGGGAAAATACGCCGGACTCTTCGTCCCCAGAATCGAAGCATCGAGAACGATCCGGCCTTGATTTCGCGATCGATGATGGAGGTGATGAGATACCCGGAGATGACGAAAAACACATCCACACCAATGAAGCCCCCCGGAAGACCCAGTCCAAAGTGATACAGGATCACCCCGATCACGCTGATGGCACGGAGACCATCGATGTCGGGCCGATACGCGATCGTAGAGCCGCTGGGTCCGCGTTCACTCATGGTCTGAACGGGATCCGGGTTTGGTACCCACCAAGGTCACCGACTGAAACAGCCTCGACGCAATCCGTCGACGAAGCGAGCTGGGAAGGATTCCGACAATAGCTTCGATAGCCTGGTGCAGCCCAATGAGGAAGGGATTCGTCAAGGCCTTGCCACGCCGCACAATCTTTGCCTCCGAAAAACCGCATTTCTTCACCAGGCGGAGCATTTCGCGGTAGCTCCACTCCTGGAAATGGAAGCACTGCAACTCGTCTCCGAAAAATCGCGACACGTCGTGGGGGCCGGAGAAGCGGTGAGGGCTGTCAAAGAGGTAGATTCCTCCCGGCTTGAGGATCCGAAGGATGGTTTCGAAGTGGGGAACCACATCGTCGGGATGGAGATGCTCGAGGAATTGATAGCTGAAGGCCACGTCCACGCTGTCGTCCGGGATCTCGAGGTGATCCCCGTCGTAGACGATGAGCTCGAAATTCTCCGGCTCGGGATCCTCGGGGTTTCTTTGATCGGAGATATCGACTCCGATGACCTTCTCGCAGATTTCGCAAGCGGCGAAACTGAGGCGACAGTCCCCGGAGGCCATCTCGAGGAATACGGTTTCCTCGCTCAGAAAGGGGCGAAGGAGGCGCATCTGGGACTCGATATTCTTTCGCGACGACTCCTCGGTGTCGCGTCGGGTCAGCCTGGGGTGATCCGGCACACGCTCGAACAATTCCGTGTAGAGCGTCTTGAAGAGCTCGGTTCGCTCTTCCCGGGAGGAGTTGCGCATGCGGCCAGCGAGTTCACGCTCCACTTCGAAGTGATGACGAATGCGTTCTGGAGTTCGAGGATCGGTCGACATGGCAAGCGAAGGTGCGCTATGAACTGCGGGAGGTCAGAATGGGCTGGCAAAGATCGATGAAGGTCAGAGAAACCGCCTCCCAGCTGTGATCGCGGGCGAGGAGAGATCTTGCTTCACCCGATAGCCGCGCCCCAAGTTCATCGGATTCCAACAAGTCGATGACGGCGTTCGCGAACGAGTCAGGTTCGTCTGCCAGGAGAATGGTATCTCCATCACGGACGGGTAATCCCTCCGCGCCGATGGTTGTCGAAACGACAGGAACTCCCTCGGCCATGGCCTCGAAGATCTTGATCCGGGTGCCGCCACCTGAGCGAAGGGGGACGACGAGGAGGTGACAGGCATCGAGATGCTCCCGGACGTCTTCCACCGTTCCTGTGACCTCGATGTTGGGGAACTGTTTCCCGAGACGCTGAACCGCCGGAGTCGGGTTCCTGCCGATAATGCGAAATCGGGCTTTGGGGAATCGCTCGAGGATGGTTGGAAAAATTTCCTCGGCAAAATACTGCACACATTCGACGTTCGGCATCCAATCCATCGAGCCGAGAAATCCGATGAGTCCGGTTTCCGGAGTGCGAGGTTCCGGGGGTGAAAAGAAGTCGGTGTCGACTCCGGTAGGCACGGCGCCGAGAACATTCGAGAGAGCATAATCGTCCCGGCAGCGAGTCGCGTCCTCCGGAGAAACGGTAATGACTCCGGCAAAGGAAGCGGAGAGAAGGCGTTCGGCCTCCGCCATTCGCAGGAATTGGGAATGAAAGTAAAGCTTCACGAGCGGGTTCTTCTTTTCTGCCGCGAGCCTTTTCCAGATCTGAGCCTCGATATTGTGCTGGAACAGAACGACAGGGGTTTGGATCGCATCGAACTCGAAGTTCACAGCAGGCGTCAAAAAGTCGCAAACGATGAGATCGAAATCCGACGAGGCCTCCAACTCGAGCAGCCGAGATCGCAGGCTCGGGTTCTCGTAGCGATCGAGGACGTAGGGGCGGGTCGAAAAGAAGAGATTGGTCAGCAGCGCACGTAATCCCTGGGCGCTCTTGAACTCGGGCTCGACGGAACGTATCCAGATTTTATCCTGAGCGTAGTCCGCTCCGGCTTCATCTTCGTGCAATTCCTGATTCTCAGGAAGGGAGGCCAGATAGGTAACCTCGTGCTCTTTGGCCAACTCGCGAAGCATCGCATGCGTCCGACGCCGTCCGCCCGTATTCAATGGGAACAAAGGCCCAGATTTTACCCAGAGAATCTTCATCCCTCTTCTTTGTGAATGGCGTTCTCGGCATACCACGCCATGGCCTCCCTGAGGCCACGCTGGAGATCATAGGCAGGAGTAAAACCGATCTCGGCACGGGCACGCTCGAAATCAGCGGAGGAATGCCTGACATCTCCCTCCCGAAACTCCCCGTGGACCGGAGGGGCGATGTTCGTGCCGGGACGAAGTTCTTCGAGAGACTCGGAAATCCCAGAAAACAGTTCCTTCAGCGAGGTCGTTCGTCCGGCGGCAACATTGTAGACTCGACTGCCACCTGGAATCGTTGGCGCCAGTGCCGCGCGGAGATTGGCTTGGACGACATCCTTCACGTAGACGAAATCACGGGTATTCTCGCCGTCACCGTTGATGAGAATCGGTTTTCCGGAGAGCATCGTTTCGACCCAGATGGGGATTACGGCAGCGTAAGGGCCGCTGGGATCCTGGCGGGGCCCGAATACGTTGAAGTAGCGTAGACCGGCGAATTCCATTCCATAGGAATTGGCAAACGACTCAGCATAGTCTTCCGCAATCGCCTTGCTCGCGGCATACGGGGAAAGGAGACCGCCTTTCATCTCCTCCTGCTTGGGGAGTCCAGGTTCATTCCCATAGACTGCACTCGAGGAGGCATAGACAACCCTTCGTACTCCTGCGTTTTTCGCGGCGAGGAACACATGAAAGGTTCCGGTCGCATTGGACAGATGCGTTTCTACGGGATCCTCAATCGAAAGTGGCACGGACCCCAACGCGGCATGATGCAGGACATGAGACACCCCCTTCACTGCCTTCTCGCAGACGGAAAGATCAGCGATGTGCCCCTCGATGACGGAGAGCCGTTTCGCCTGTTCCGGGGTCACGGCACTGACAGCGGCCTCGAGGTTGGAACGCTTCCCAGTGGAGAGATTATCAAGACACACCACCTCCTGATCGAGGGAGAGGAGGGTTTCGATGATATGTGACCCGATGAACCCCGCTCCGCCGGTGACGAGCCATCGCTGTGGGTCGTCCAAGAGTTGTTGTTCGAAGCTGCGATTCGCGTCTGTCATCGGTGGTAGGCGTCAGGAAGGGGAGCCTTTCTTATCTCGCGGGAAAATCGATGAAAACTGACAAGAGTAAAGAGGGAGTTCGGTTCCAATCTACTTGAGAAAGATCAGGAATTTTCGGCAGAGGAAATTGACAAGGGCTGAGGAAACCATGAGCGCAGCCTGGGCGATCCATGGATCAAGTCCGCGAGAAATCAGGACCGGGCCGGAAAACAGGCCCACGGCGAAGCTGAGGAACGAGATCCCAAGGAACAACAGCATCTCGCGAAACCTCGAATGCCGTCCAGAAGTGAAGACGAAGAGGACGTTGAAGACGTAGTTTACCGCCGCCGCAAAGGGAAAGGCGATGAGATTGCTGAGGATTGCGTTTCTCTCTTTCAGGGAATCTTCGATACCGCCCTCGACGAGATAGTCGTGGGCGGGAAAGAACTGATGAGAAAGAAGGGTAAACAAGGCCAGATGGACAATCGTAGTGATGCCACCGAAGAGGACATACTTCGCAAACTGAAAGGTGACAGGAGCCTCTTTGGAGTGCAGCCAGTGCAGGGTGCGTCTCCATCCGTGGCTCTTCAAGTGCGAGAAAAACGCGGCAAAATCACTCCCTATTCCCTTGATCATTTCTAGTATCGATGAAAGCGAGAGCGGAGTGAAAGGGGACTGTGACCTTTTTTTTCTAAGGCTATCCGAATGCTTCGAGCAGATTCTCCCGCGATGCAAGAACGTCCTCTTGTGAAAGGCGCGGATGGAGTTCGAGCACGAGGACATGATGCGGCCGGACACAAGAAGCGATGTGATTGAAATCGATGGAGCCCGAACCAATCCGCTGGTGATCTTTCCCTTCACCGCTGACATCGTGAAGATGAAATCCGACCAGGTGATCCTGAAGGGATTCGAGGTGCTCCTGGTGATCGATGATTCCCAGCCCCTGCTTCAGTTCGGCATGGCCTGTATCGTGCCAGTATCCGAGGGAAGGGTGATCCATGGTTTCCAGAAATCCTTTCATTTTTTCATCGAGAGGGAGTTCGAGAAGTCCCTCCCGATTCTCCACCCCGAGTTGGACGCCTGCTTCTTCCGCGAAAGGCATCAAGGATTCGTAGGCGTTGCGAACCCGTTTCATCTCGCGACCAGCTCTGCGCCTGAGAGTCTTCCACGCCTTTTCCTGTTTTCGAGCTTTCTCGTGTTGCAATCCCGACAGAAGGCTTTCCGCAGAGCCAAAGCGAAAACCAAGGCTACCCGAATGCATCACGACATGACGAGCCCCCAAGTCGCGAGCGAACTCGATCGTTTTCACAGAATAGCGAAACCACGAGCGGCGCTCCTGTCGACTTCTTCCAGAAGGTTGGAAAAGATTTGGGGCCGCCCCTCTCGCCATGCTGGGCAGGGGACAGAAGTTGTGGACCGAGCTGATCTCGACGACACCTTCTTTTACGGCCCGAAGAATTCCCTCGACGAGGTAGCTGGGGACTCCATGACTGAGCTCAGCGGATCGAAAACCCAACTCTCGAATCTCCACGAGCATCTCGTAGCCGTCGGTATGACGGGAGGAGTTCCAGCAGGTGGAGAGGGAAAGACGGTCCTCGATCCGGGATTCCTCGAGCAGTGCGGTCATTGGGGATGATTGCGATACTTGCCTATCCGCGCTCTCCGAAGCGGGTAAAGTTTGAACCCGTCCAGTTTTCCCGAAAACTGACGAAAGACAACTGCCTTCTCAATTCGCCTTTTCCTTTCGCTCCCCCGAAATGTGATGGACTGCGCTTCGCTGACTCTGCTTCTCTTCATTTGCTCTACTCTCTATCTTGAGGCAGAACTTCAATTTTGGCACGTCCACTTTTTCGGGATCAGGTCATCAGGATGATCAGGATTACCCGAAAGAATAGAAGTATATCGTTTACAGGCTTCTTCGATCTTTCCCGCTTCATGTAGGGATACCGCTTCGGAGAGCTCCGGATTTTCGGGATTACTCATGGTCTTGCTATGATTTGGACAGTCTTCGGATGAAAGTCTGAAGAAGACTCAATTCCTGAGTCTCCGGGCACTGGGGGTGGGCTAGACCGTTTCTCAGAAGTATTTTCGTTTATTTGCTGTGAGTATTGCAGACAGAACGAATGAGATTTGGCTCCCGCATCATCGTTTGGATCGAATCGATCAATTTCTCTGTGAGTTCCTCACCACTCTTGGTGATGAAGCCTGCGAGGTAGTGGCTCTTCAGATGTTGCCAGAGGCGTTCGATAGGATTGAAGTCAGGACTGTAGGGCGGAAGGTAGACCGTTTCTCAGAAGTATTTTCGTTTATTCGCTGTGAGTATTGCAGACAGA
>JARGNI010000033.1 GCA_029213195.1 Verrucomicrobiales bacterium | reverse complement strand
TTGACTCATCCGCCCCGCCTTTGCTAGAACCCACTCAGAACAGCGAAGCGCCGAAAAAGATCTTCACTCCGTTTCCGAAAGACCTTCCACCGCCGGGGCCACCTGCCTTCAAAATGCCGTTCTACTACGATGCGGTATCCTTCATGTGGGTCTTCTACCGGGCGCCCCTGACTACCCTGAAACGCTATCTGAAAGGAACCGGTCTCGAACCGGCCCGCTTCACGGACTGCGAAAAGGACGGAATCGTATCGCTGAATTTCCAACTCTATCTCTCGAACCTCGGAATGGCACTCACCTCGGTGCAGGAAGTGGAGTTCAACATCCATTCTTATCCGAAGAGCAAAGAGAAAGAAACCCCGCTGCTGTCCTTCGAGGACTATATGATTGGGCAGGAACAGACGAAGTGGATCGGCGGCTTTCGCCTCCACGTTCCCGCGGATGATCCCATCGCAGTGGAGGCCGGGCAGTTGGTTTTCGGGGAGCGAAAATTCGCTACGAAATTCGAATTCAATATTCCCGTCCCGAACAATCCCACGCAGAAAAAGTGGCACTACTCGGTTTTTGATCCGGCTTACGACCCCAAGAAAGGAAAACCAAAGCCATCAGATAAAATCTACACGATCGATGCCGACATCGCGTCCCTGCCTCAACCCATCATGGGGAACCTCTCGCCGTTGACGCTTTACAGCCAGTTGCCCGGAGGGCCCGATCTCCCTCCGTCGAAAGGCGGTCGACTGAACGCTTCCCGCTGGAACATCCAGGGTCTCTACCCCACTTGGTTCAATCCAAAACGGACGGCTGTGAAACTCTCGATTGGAAAAAGCGAGCACCCGATGCGGCAAGATCTGGAGACACTCATCGGCAAGAATGCTCCTGTCGCGATCCGCATCCGGCAATCGCCACCAGCAGCCATCGAGAATCGAGCCTTCTGGGTCGAACCCACCTGATCCCTTGCTGCGTTCTCCAGTCGATCCACAGCTGCAAGAATATCATGAGCAAACGCTACGACTCTGTCGACGACTTCGTGGAACTATCCTCGGAACTCACTGGTTTCTCGGTCGCTGAACTGGAAGGAACCGGCTTGGCTGAATCGCATTTCACGGAAGTTCGAGAATTGGTTGGGGAGCGCATCTTTGGCCGACTCCTGATCACCTGGGACAAGATCCGCAATGAATCAAAGAGTTCAAAGGCCCGACAAACCGGCATTCATAAGGAGATCTTCGGCTCTGAATGGGGAGATTTGCTGGGACCGATCGCCCTGAATATCGTCCGACTCTGGTATCTCGGAAACTGGTTCCAGATGCCCCGTGAATGGAGGCATAAATACGGAGCCGCAGCCAACGACCAGACGCGAGTGGTTTCTGCAGAGGCCTACCGTGAGGGACTGGTATGGGATGCGATCTGTGCCTACCCGACTGCCGCCAAGCAACCCGGATTCGGAAGCTGGGCGTTTCCACCCGAAGATCCCTACGAAAAAAAGGCAGCGACCTCCCGAACGACAAAGACAAGGGCCCGCAAAAAGAAAAGCACATGATCAATTACGAAAAGGGCATCGAAGCGACTCCGGAGGAAGTCGCCGAGAAAGTGTCAAAAGACTACTATGATGTCATCATCGTAGGGGCAGGGTTTGCGGGATCCATTCTTGCCAAGGAACTTGGAAAAGGAGCGAAGAAGGTCCTCATCCTGGAAGCGGGGCGCTCCACCAGCATTCGACCGGAGGGATATGATTCCTATGTGACGCGTTTCCAGGAGGCACTGGCGAAAACTCCCAACTCCCCCTACCCCGAGAATCCGAACGCTCCCCAGTCCAGTGTTCTTTTCCAGCGCCAAATCCAGGCCGGACAGGCGGTCGACAATGGCTACCAGGTCTACCTCGGACCACAGCCCTTCATGAGCACCTTCACCCGTCTCACGGCAGGAACGTCCCTGCATTGGCTGGGAACTTCGATGCGAATGGTGCCCTCCGACTTTGAAATGAGCAAGCGCTTCGGCCGGGGGGTCAATTGGCCGATCAGCTACACGGACCTTCAACCCTACTACCAGGACGCAGAGTACGAGATCGGGGTTTCGGCCGATGTCGAAGAACAACTGCGAGATATTCAAAACCCCGAGGACAAGGGGAACTACTTCGAAAAGGGCTACGAGTACCCGATGCACCAGATCCCAAAGACCCACCTCGACAAGTGGCTCGGAAAGAAACTCGAAGGCAAGAGTTTCGAGATGGAAGGGAAAAAGTATCCGATGCAAGTGGTGGGAACACCCCAGAGCCGCAACGGGATGCCGAACCCGAAATATGCGGACTCGCCCTACAACAAGAGGAAAAAGCGAGGGCACTACGTCCCGCGGGGGGGAGTGCACGACCCTCGAATGGGGCAGCGATGCGAGGGCAATACCGCCTGCGTCCCGATCTGCCCGGTCATGGCGAAATACAATGGTCTCAAGTCGCTCTACTCAGCAGATCCAGAGAAAGTGGATCTCCTCACCCAGGCAGTGGTAACGAACATCGAAATCGATCCCAAAACACAACAGGTGAGCGGTCTCGACTACACCGTCTACGACAGCGAAACCAGTGCAGCACCAGGGAACTACCAGAAGTTTGTCGCTCGGACGAGGAAAGGGGGCGCCTACATCGTGGCCGCCCACGCCATCGAGACCGCCAAGCTGCTGCTTCAATCCGGAACGCCAGCCACCGGAAACAACGAGAAGTGCGGTGGAGTGGCAAACAGCAGTGACATGGTCGGGCGCAACCTGATGGATCACCCCTACCTCTTGACCTGGGGGCTCGTTCCCAGGGGAACGCGGCTTGGAGTCCTTCGCGGCCCATTGGTTTCTTCGGAAGTTCCGATGCGGGACGGCGCTTTCCGCGATGCCCATGCTGCCTTCCGAGGAGACGTGAGAAACGGGGGATGGGACTTCGCCGCGGGAGCTCCCTATAGCAACGTGCTAGGGCTTCTTGCCCCGGGAGACGGGAAGAACCCTGTCCTTGGCTCGAAGCTGCGTCGCCAGCTCTACGAAGACGTGCAGCGCCAGCTCTCTTTTGGATTCGAGATCGAGCAACTCCCCGACCCTGCCAACCGGGTCATGATCCGTGAAGAGTATCGCGACAAGCTCGGTGCCTATCGTCCGGTGATCCGCTATGACATGGGCGAATACTCGATTCGCGGGATGCAGGCAGCCAAGCGCCTCTCCGATTCCATACTGAAGGAAGTAGGCGGAGTCGATCACACCGTCTATCAGGAATCGGACACTGGATACGTTTTTCACTACGAAGACGGCAAGAAGGTCGGCTACACCTTTCACGGATCAGGCCACATCGTCGGCACCCATCGCATGGGGACAAATCGCGGCGATTCCGTGGTGAACTCCGACCAGCAAACCTGGGACCACGAGAACCTCTATCTTGTTGGCTGCGGAAACTTCCCCACCATTGGGACCTCGAATCCATCTCTCACCGCGGCGGCGCTGGCTTTCAAGTGCGCCGACCACCTCATCAAGAAGGTTCTCTAGCAGAGACCCAAATCACCGACGAGCATTTCATGTCCAAGAGCCTTCCCACCAAGATCAACAGCACGGCGGATCTCAAGAAATTCCTGCAGACCGCGCTCCGTGTGGAGCAAGCCACGATCCCGCCCTACCTCTGCGCGCTCTACTCGATTCCCGACGGTCTCAACCGCGAAGCCTCCCATACCATCCACACCGTGGTAATGGAGGAGATGTTGCACATATTACTGGTCGCAAATCTCATCAATGCCATCGGGGGCAAACCAGTCGTGGATTCGCCGCACTTCCCCATCGATTACCCGAGTCCGCTTCCCGGTTTCGACCACCTTCCGAAAAACGAGCAGCCCTACCATGTCGGCTTGGAAAAGTTTTCGCCCGAGGCGATGGAGACTTTTCTCAGGATCGAGCTCCCCACCTATGACGACCCCGATGGGTCTCATGGCCCTCCCGCTACCATCGGCCAGTTCTACGATCTCATTCGGCAGGGCTTCCACGATGCCTACAAGGAATCGAAGGAATCCCTCTTCAAAGGATCACGAAAGCGCCAGGTCACGCCGGAATATTATTACGGAGGGAGTGGCGAAGTCTTCGAGGTCACCAACATGGAGAGTGCCATGCGGGCCATCGACGAAATTGTGGATCAGGGGGAAGGACACGACGGTTCCGTCTTCAGCGGCCAATCCGGATCGAAACGATACTCCGGAGACGAAGAACCGGCGCACTATTATCGCTTCAACGAAATCTACACCGGTCGCTTTTATCAAGAAGGCGATTCGCATGACCAGCCGCCGAGCGGGCCGGTGTTTCCCGTCCGGTGGGATGGTGTCTACAACATGCATCCCAATCCGAAGGCCGAGCAGTTCAAGAAAAGCAGCCCGACCCGCAAACTGATGGATGAGTGCAATCAGACCTACACCCGCTTGCTTGGCGCCCTCGACGACAGCTTCAACGGCAATCCCCAGAATCTCCTCGAAGGGGTACGGGATATGTATGAGATCAAGTACCAGGCCGTCGCTCTCATGAAGATCCCTCGTGACGACGACAGTGGCACCACCGCTGGACCAGCGTTCCAATACGACAGGCCGTCCTGATACAACGGCTTTCGGGACAAGGCTAGATCTCCTGCCCGTCGCCGCAGGAAGTCCGCCATCTCGCCCGTCATTCATAGAGTGTAACCCGGTGCAGCACTGCGATCCTTGCCTTCCTGGATCGGTTGCGATCCTTTCACTGCTTGACTGCGATTTCCAGATTTCCGCCGCTTCACCAGCACTCCTGTCTTCGCGCCAAAGATTCCCAAGACATCGCGGGAGAAGTTCGTAAACTGGGACTCACCAAGAACGGCCCGTGCCCTTTTTGTCCCCTTTCATGAAAGCCGCGATCCTCACCGCCGTCCTTACCCTGCTCTCGTTCGCGAATGCCTCCGCCAAGCCTAAGAATGTCATTCTCATTGTAGCGGATGATCTTGGCTGGGCCGACACGACGCTCTACGGTCACACCAGCTTCTACGAAACCCCGAACCTGGAGCGCCTCGCCAGTAGAGGGATGACCTTTAGCAGGGCTTATTCCAACAGCCCGCTCTGTTCTCCGACCCGGGCCAGCATCCTGACCGGACAAACTCCCGCTCGTCACGGCTCGACGGCACCCCAGCACCACACGGGCGAGGTTCGGTTGAAGGCATCCGTGGACGAACGATCGAGGAACCCAGGAAACAAGGCGATGCAGACCAACTCGGTCACGCGCCTCGACCCGGCCTATCCGACCCTCGGAAAACTGATGAAAAAGGACGGCTATGCCACGGGACATTTCGGAAAATGGCATCTCGGCCCTGAACCCTACAGCCCACTGGAACATGGATTCGACGTAGACATTCCCCATCACCCGGGACCCGGTCCTGCAGGCAGCTTTGTTGCCCCCTGGAAATACAAAAGCTTCGAGGCCAATGAGCCCCAGGAACATATCGAAGACCGAATGGCTCTCGAAGCCGTTCAATGGCTGAAGACCCGGAAAAAAGATACTCCCTGGTTCATGAACTACTGGATGTTTTCCGTCCACGCCCCTTTCGATGCTAAGAAGGCTCTTATCGAAGACTACCGCAGCAAGGTGGATCCAAAGGACGCGCAGCGATCTCCGACCTATGCCGCCATGGTGCACTCGATGGATGATGCGGTCGGCACCCTCCTCGATGCCGTCGACCAGGCCGGAGTGGCCGAGGACACCATCATCATCTTCACCTCGGACAACGGGGGGAATATGTACAACGAAGTCGATGGCACGACGCCAACCAGCAACTCTCCTTTGCGAGGGGGGAAAGCAACCATGTTCGAAGGAGGCATCCGAGTCCCAACGATCGTCGCCTGGCCTGGCGTCACCCAACCTGGCAGTCGCAGTGAAGAACTGATCCAGACCTCAGATTTTTATCCGACCTTGCTGAACCAGCTCGAAATTGCGATCCCGGAAGATCACGTGGTCGATGCCGTCGACATCATGCCTGCTCTCCGAGGCAAGCCTCTGGATCGCGAAGCCATCTTCACCTATTTTCCCCACAACCCACCCGTTCCCGACTGGCTCCCACCTTCCATTGCGGTTCACTGCGGTGATTGGAAACTGATCCGGATTTTCCATGAAGGAGAAAAGGGTGCCCATGCCTATCGTCTCTACCATCTCAAGGAGGACATTGGAGAAACCGAAAACCTGGCTCAGGAGATGCCCGACAAGGTCGAAGAGCTTGATCAACTCATCGAGGGCCATATCGAGGAAACCAAGGCGGTCGTCCCGATTCCGAATCCTGAATTCGATCCCGCCAAGTATCGCCCGGAGCGAATCGGAGTTCCCGCCGTGAGAAACAAGAAGAAGAAGCCAGCACCCAAGAAGACAGCCATCGGAGGCTGGACAGCTTCCGGCACCAGTTCGATCAAGAGGGTCGACAAACAGCTCCAGATCACCAGTTCCGGTCGCGATCCCTACATCACCGCCTCGCCGTTTCCGCAGATCGCCGGAGGTCCCTTCACTCTTCAGATCCGAATGAAGTCGGATGCCAATGGACAAGGGGCAGTCTACTACAATCGCCCTCCCAGTGCAGATCGTATGCCGCAATTCCCGATTCAACACGATGGAGAATGGCATGAATACGAAATTCCCATTCCCTCCCCCTCCCTCAACCTTCTTCGAAT
Organism: Verrucomicrobiales bacterium; assembly: GCA_029213195.1. Lineage (GTDB taxonomy): Bacteria > Verrucomicrobiota > Verrucomicrobiia > Verrucomicrobiales > DEV007 > Arctic95D-9. The sequence continues at coordinate 54,909 of JARGNI010000033.1, read as the reverse complement.
CGACCCAGCTCGCGGCACAGGAACCATCCTCATCGAGTGGATTCGACTGGTCGATGCCGATGGCAAAAACGTAAAAAGCTGGGAGTTCTGATACCGACTTTCTTCTCTTCCCAACCCAGCCCCTTCCTCAAAGATATGGATATGAATCGTCGCCACTTCCTTTCCCTTGCCGGTGCCGCAGGTGCGGCTTCCCCATTACTCCTTCAGGGAGAAACAACGACCAACCCGCAACCACCCATTGGACCAAACCGGATTGGAGTTTCCTCCTATTCCTTCTGGGCTTTTCACCGGAAGCATCTCCGGCCCCTGGATACCAACCTCGAGCACGCCGCTCGCATGGGATTCGATGGTCTCGAGATCCTGCAACGCCAACTTGAGACCACCGACCAAAGTAGTCTTCAAAAGATCAAACGGCATGCCTTTACCCTCGGGCTGGACCTCATGGGATACTCGACGCACCAGGGATTTCTCTCCCCGGACAAGGAAAAGAGACAGAGGAATATCGATCACACCATCGACTGCCTCGAGCAAGCCTACCAACTTGGGATCCCTACCATTCGGGTCAATTCCGGAAGTTGGGGGACCTCGAAGAACTTCGACGATCTCATGGCCAAACGAGGCATCGAGTCCCCCATCGAAGGCTACACGGAAGAGGATGCCTACGAATGGGTCATCGACGCCTACACCCGATTGCTTCCCGAAGCCGAGAAGCGAGGCGTCATCATGGGACTCGAAAACCATTGGGGACTCGGGGTGACTCCGGAAGGAGTCATGCGAGTGGTCGATGCGATCGACTCCCCTTGGTTTCAAGTCACACTCGACACCGGAAATTTTCTTGAGGATCCCTACGATCGCCTCGCACAATTGGCACCCTCCACAGTTCTCCTGCAAGCCAAGACCTACCAGGGAGGCGGACGATGGTATACGCTGGACCTCGACTACGCTCGGATTGCGAAGATCATGACCGATGCCGGGTTTCGTGGGTATGTGTCACTCGAATTCGAAGGGAAGGAAGACCCCTTGATCGCCATCCCCGGTTCACTAGCTCTACTTCGCGAGCACTTTTCCGGCGACAAGTAGCGAAATCAAAGCTCGCCATTTTCCTGATTGATCGTATCGACTCCCTCAAGGCTGCTTTCTGCTGCCGAGCTCATCTGATAGGGATCGGTACATATCGCTACTTGCTGAACGCACCAAGTATACCTACTCTTGTTTCATGACCCTGCTGACCTACAAATCGCTCTCGCTTCAGAAAAGGGGGATCTTGATTCTCGTGACTTCGTTCTTCCTGGGGTCTCTGTCCGCTTCCGAAACGGCTCGCGACTGGACCGTGCCGGGTCGCCCGCCGGTAAAGGCCATTCTGATTTCGAAGACCCCGGAAGCCGTGGTCCTGCGCACGGCCGATGGAAAAGATCACCAGGTCGCTATCAGTCGATTGAGCCAACCCGATCAAGACTATATCGCGAAGGCAGACCTGACGAATCCCTCTGCTTCCACGCCGGGTTCTCCTCCCGCCTCCGCACCCACGCAGAATTCGGATTCCAAATTCGCAGACTGGCGCACCGGTCAACCGCTCAACCCCGCTCACCTCCAGTTGCTGGACGATGCGATCGATCAGGCATTTGCGCAGAAGTCCTGGGCACCCTACGAGGAAGTCCTCGAGGATGGCACCCGTTATATCCTCGGAGATCTTCGCCCCGACCTCGGGATCGACAACTATCTCAGAGTTCTCGCCGAGCCCTCCATCTACGCGATGTTCGTTTTCGATCGCTTTCTCTCCAAGATCTCCGAAGACCAACTCAAGCGGATGATCGAAGCTCCCGAGGAATGGGAACCATTTCTCCGCTGGCTTCTCGCCAACCCCACCATTGCCGAGGACTTCATGACCGCGATTCATCCCAAGGATGATCCTGCGAAAGTCTTTGCGATCTGGAAAAACCTCTGGGAAGAAATCCCCGAGACCCAGGCGAAGTTCGCCAATGTGGGGATGGCATGTGCGCTCGTCTTCGACCGCCCCATCACCGTCAAGCGCGTAGGCAGCCAACCCAAGCAGCAAGTCGATCCCGTCGAACGCTGCCGGGATTACATCCTCGCCTCTCGAGGAGGACAGCTCAAGACCCAGATCGAGGACATGCTCGTCCACGAGTTGACCTGGGTCGTCAGCGCGAACGTTTCTGCAGAGGATCTGACCTGGGCACGGAGCAAGATTCGTCTGTCCCAGGAGAATTGGGGCAAGTCGTATGCCATGATCGAATATCTCATGGAGCGAGCCACAGATGACGCCAACCCCTACGAGACCTATATGCTCGAGGAGATCCTCGAGGTCGGTGGAGTCTGCCGCGATCAGGCTCACTTTGCCGCAAATACTGCACGTGCCAACGGAATCCCAGCCTACGTCGTATCCGGAGACGGCGATCGAGGCCCCCATGCCTGGCTTGGCTACAAGGTTGGACGTGGGGAATGGTCCAGCCGAACCGGTCGCTATCCCGGCTATCGCACGGGCACGACGAGATCCCCACAGACTGGACAGCCTGTAAGGGAGCAGATGTTCCATCTCTGGAACGAGGCCAACTACCTCGATCTCGACTCCTACCGAACCGGTCATCGCCTGGTCTGGCTCTCGGAAATCTATGGAGAAATGGAGCACCAGGAGGGTGAGTTGACGCTCGCCCGATTTGCCTTCACTCGCGGAGAGCACCTGCCAAGAACCATGGATCAGTTGATCGCCGCGCTCCAGGATTACCCACAGGCAACCGAGGCCCATTGGAAGTCTGTCATTACCGGGATCCGGAGAGCCTATCGCGAACACCCTGACATCCTCGCAAGAGCCGCCGCCCTCGAACGGGAACATATTCCACTGGAAGGAAACGAAGAGGAATTGATCGCCAACATCGCATCCGAACGCCGCGCCATCCAGCGCAAGGACGGCGAACGCAGCGACATCGTCGTCATGCTTTACCAAAGGGAAGCCGACATTTCCGCCCGACAGGACAATCTCGATGCAGTCATGGATATCTACAAGAAGGCCTATCGCGATCTCGCTGGAGACATTCCCGCCTTCAAGCAACTTTCCAGGGACCTCGTAGCCTTTACCGAGTCGAACGAAGCAATGAAGGAAGAAGCTCTCGATCTCATCGAAAAGCACTACGAGAAAGATGTTGTCTCTGGCAGCGACGAATACTTTCGACTCGAGAGTGAAAAGAGTGTTCGCAAGCTGATCGACAAGTTGAAGGGTGAGGCCTGACTTCGTGAAAAACAGAAGCTACCACACTGCTCTGGCTCTTCTCTTGTCCTCCTCGTGAACCGGCATTCCGCAGTTGCCGCCGCGCCTGGCTCAATCATCGTAGTGAGACCGGGAGTGCCATTCCGGGAGCTCTCAGCCCGGCCAGGCGCTTTCACTTTCGGAGAAGCTCCTCAATCGAGTAGCATACAAAATACAATTCTCCCGGGGCCTCGTAGACGAGTCCGATATGATTTTCTCCAACAGGAGTCATGCAGGAGTAGGCGGTGAACCGCTCATCGACGAGGGTATGCCACTTCTCGGGCCAGGTGAGACCTTCGTCATCACTGACCTTTATGGTCATGTTTCGTCGCCCGTTTGCCTGGGGAGGATTCGAAAAAAACAAGAGCGGCCCATACGCTTTCGTCTCAGCCCGGATGAGGCTCGCCATACAGACCGGTTCCGGTAACGCGCTCCTCGAGGTCGGGTGCTCCTTCCAGGTTTTCCCCAGATCGGTCGTCGTGTGAACAGAACGACTTCCTCCCCGATTGTCGCGGCAGTTGATCATGATCGATCCATCCCCCAATTCAACCAACTGAGCCTCCGTCGTATCGATCTTTACTCCCGTCCCAATCTTCCAGGTCTTCCCACGATCCTTGGAATAAATGAGCGTGGAAAATGGCTTCCCATTGACAGGTTCTCTATTCTCTCCGCGAAACTGGGCGGGAAAAACCAGGGTTCCATCGCTCATCGTGATCCCATTACCCGGCCCCTGTAAAACGAATCGCCATTTCGGATCCTTCACCTGCTTGGTGATATTGATAGGATCCGACCAGGTCGATCCATCATCATCACTTCTTGCGAGCATGAGCTGCCCGGTTTCCTCCGGCTCCATTCCCGGACCTGAACCATGCCACCCGCGGTTCCCGTGACTCCAGATCGCCGCCACCCAGATCGTTCCTGTAACCCGGTCCACAAGGATGGCAGGATCGCCGACCCCTTCGTAATTCCATTTCGGATCATCTCCCATATCCATGATCACCCGCATCGGGCTCCAGGTCTGGCCACCATCCATGCTGCGACTCAAGCCAACATCAATATCACCGGGCAGATCTCCCCCGGCCCGATTTCGATTATCGTAGACCGCAAGCAGGGTCCCGGAGTTCGTTGTCACCAGGCCCGGAATTCTGGTTGAGTGCACTCCATCCTGTCCCAATTGGCGCAAGGCATATCCGATACGCTTCCCTCCATCTGGAGAAACCAATGCGAAGTCATGTTCGACTCCATCGATCGTTAAGGAGAGACATCCTGCATCCACTTCATCATCCAGACTCGCAGAAGGCTTCAGCCGATAACTGATCCAGAAATAGTTCTCACCCGGCGAAAGCGCTTGTTCTCCCTTCACTTTCCATTGGTCTTGTGGAGCCACCCGGTCGCCGAAGGAAAGAGCCCCCTGGACTGTCAGCTCACTACCGGCATAGAAGACCTGCGCACTGTCAATATTCTGCAGGTTATCGGTTCCCTCGGAACTCAGAATCAACTCGCTCACGACCGGGGCCGGCCCCAGTGTTCCTTCCACCTCCAAACGGATTCCGAGAACCGCATTTTCTTCCTTCCCGATCAGAACCGGGTGACGTCGCTGCAGGAGGGTCCTCCCCGTGATTCGCATGGGCTTGGGATCGAGCACCTGCAAGTCGTCAATCAACACGCCACTTCCCTCGGGCGTCGAGGAGATGAACTTCAACTGACCAATCGAAAAAGGAGCACTCACTCTCACCGCAGATAGGAACGCCCTTCCTACTTTCACCTCCTTGCTTCCATCATAGAGAGGTTGCCACTCGTCTTCCTCCCTCTCTCTCGCAAGAATTTCGAACCGAAAGGGATCTCGACGAGTCCATCGCTCTGCCTGAAATCCGAGGACCGAGTTCTTCGCGACTGTGTCTTGAAGATGGATCACCACGCTTCGATCTTCCCCCCCCAGCAATCGCAGGCACTGCTTACCTCGAAACGCATGTGTCGCATCGATTTCCGCGTGCCCCAGTTCTGCGAAAAGCTGCATGGCTTCGAGCTCAAGCTCCTCAAATCCTCCGGCGGCAGCCTCTTCAAAGCTGGTGAGATTGCCACCCGCCTTGAAGCCGACCGAGTGGCCTGGAGAGGATTCCGGGGAAACCTTCTTTTCTTCGACCCTCGACCCGCTCGATAGAGCTGCCGAGGCGGACCGGTTTCCCCAAAACTTTTCGAGGTGCTCCCAGGTTTCCTTACTTTTCTTCCTCGGGTGACGGGATCGATCCTGCATCTCTTCCACATAGAAATCGATATTCTCCTCATCCAGGAATGGATCCCCAATCGTCTTCTGGAAGTCACGCATTGCAGAAAACAGTCGCTCTTGGATCTCGGTGTACGCAGGATCGCTGGCGAGGTTTATGAATTCGTCAGGATCATTTTCCAGATCATAAACCTCAAATTCGGGAGGGTTGATGTAGTCGGAATCCCAGAGTTCCCTGGGGACCTCACTATTTTCGTAACGTGAGATTCCGGCGAGATTCTTCGCCCGGACCGGGTTGTAGATCAGCTTGTATCGATCATCGCAGATTCCAAAACTAAGAAAGAGGGCGTTGGCAAAAGATCCCGTATTGAACGTATGAAGGTATTCCCGCTGCGGCCCGTCGCCCTCTTCGAGCGACTGAAGCGGGGTTCCCATCAACTCCCTGGGAATCTCGATTCCCGCCTCCCGCAAGATCGTGGGCAGGATATCGAGAGTCGAGACCAAGGCAGACTCTGCCTTGCTCTGCGAAAAACTTTTCGGGTAGCTCACGATCATGGGAACCTTTACTCCTCCCTCATAGCATGTCGTCTTGCCGCGAGGAAAATCGGCCCCATGATCGGCAAGGTAGATGATCAAGGTGTTCTCCTGCAGTCCTCTCTTCTCCAGCTCGGCCAGGACCATGCCGATCCCCTCGTCGAGTCGATTCATGCAGCTGAGGTAGTTCCTCATTTCAACACGCAGCCTTGGCGTGTCGACTCCGATCCAGGGAAGCGGTTCGGCGGTTTCTCCCTTCACCCGGGTCGTGGGATAACCCGCCTTCGACGTTTCGATGAATCTGCGGTGTGCATCCGAGTAATTCAAAATCGCGAGAAAGGGCTTCCCTGCTTTCTCGGCATTCTCAAAGATCATTCGAGCTTCCTCGGCATAGTCCACGATGCTGTGGGTGTTGTTGAAATTGGCATGTTTCACTCCACGGAACTCTACAAAGTCTTCGACAACGCCAGCCGGATTGACATGAGTCTTCCCGACAAATCCGGTGTAGTAGCCGGCTTCCCGGAGATACGCCGGAATCGTTTTGAACGGCTGGTAGAAGGCAAAACGGTGCGTCGCCAGACCAATGTGACCGGTCTGGCGAGGGTAGAGCCCGGTCAGGTAGGCGGCACGAGACGGGCTGCATACCGAGTAAGGAACATAGGCTCGATCGTAGCGAACTCCGGTCTCTGCCAATCGATCGAGATGAGGGGTATAGACCCGGCTCTCTCCATAACAGCCAATCTGCTCACTATTGTCTTCGGAAACAATAAATAAGACATTGGGCTTCTCCGCCTGGGCATTTGCCAGAATGAGGCACCCAGCCAAAATTGTTGTCAGTAAAGTCTTCATATTACTTTCTTTGCAAAAACCAACCCCGCGAACGCTCCTACGGTCACGGTCACGAAAAAGCTGACCAATCCGTTCAATACCGGCCACAAATCAATGAGACCTGCTTCTCGAGCAAAGTGGATTCCGACGACCACGAGAAATCCTGCTACGGCACCCAAAAGAGCGGTTGAACCTGAGGCCCGGCCCACAAAAACACCGAGGAAGAACATCCCCCCAACGGGTCCCAGGGCCATTCCGATGAAGGTATTGAAAGCATCGAACGCCGACTTCATCTCGGTCGCCGCAATCCAGGCCGCGAGGCAAATCCCAACACTTCCTAACACGACCACTACTATCCTCGCGACTCGGAGTCGCGCCGAGTCACTCGCCCCAGGTTTCAGGACTCGGGAATGGAAGTCCGTCACAAACGCAGTCGCCACCGAGTTCAAAGAACTGGAAATCGTGGACTGAGCGGCTGCGAAGATTCCGGCAACGATCAATCCCGCCAACCCGACCGGGAGATTCTGCAAGATGAAGAAAGGAAGGATCCCATCGTTTCTCTCCAGCGTCGGATCGAGCAACTCAGGCTGCGTCTTGTAAAATGCGTAGAGTGCAGTTCCGAGGAGAAAAAAGAGCAACGAACCAAAGAAGGCCATGGGCAGGTTCAACCAGAGCGAACGGGCCGCTGCTTTCTCACTCGGGGTGGTCACATAGCGCTGCACGACATCCTGACCCGCCGTATAGGAAGGAAGAGAGGCGAAAAGGAAACCGAGGAATATGACGATGCCGGAGTTCGTCGTCGAACTCCAATCGAGAGTCGTCCAGTCCGCGGCAATGAGTTTACCATCGCTCTGGGCGATCTCCACCATCGTCCCGACCCCTCCATCCAGGCGGAAAACGATGACAAGGAGACAGAGTAGCGCCCCTCCCAGCAGGACGATCGCCTGAATCGCATCCGTCCACACCACCGCCTCGATTCCTCCCATGACCGTGTAGAGAATACACAACAACCCAATGGCCAGGATCGCGGCGTAGATGTTGATATCGGTCGCGCTCGACAATGCGAGAGCAGGCAGATAGAGCACGATGGCGACCCGCCCGATGTGAAACAACATAAACAACCCGCTCGCAACCAGGCGCGAGGCCAGGTTGAAGCGATTCTCGAGGAACTCGTAGGCGGAAGTGATGTCGAGCTTCCGAAAAAAGGGAAGGTAAAAAACGACTACCAATGGCACGATGAAGACGATGGCCCATTGCCCAATCCAGGCATTCAAATTCTCGGCGTAGGCCTTGGCTGGAATCGCCATGAAAGTGATCGCCGACAGCATTGTCGCAAAAATCGAAAGGCCCGCGACCCACCAGGGCACTCGCTGCCCGCCTCGAAAATAGGCATCGGTCGAAGCCGCCGATTCCCGCTTCATGAACCAGTATCCGACTCCCACCATCGCAAGGAGATACCCCGCAACGACCGCCCAGTTGAGAAAACCAAATGACGAACGGTTCGGCGCGACCTCACCCGCCATGACCTGGATGGTCCGAACCCCCGGCTTGATCTCACCCGAGGGAATCCAGAACGAATTTTCTCCATCGGGAACCACCGGAACCGTGACGGGGGCTTCGAATTCTTTCGGAAACTCACCGAGTGGCGCCCAGGTATTTGTGATCGTGTGATAGCCCCAGATAGTCCGCGGGAATCCTGGATGTTCATGCCCTTGACCGTTCAGCTCCGGCCTCGCAGACAGTTGTTCCTTGAGAAAGTTTACGTCGACGCCTCCGAGCATCAAGAGATGGGAATTTCCCCCGGGCACCGCCAACGCAGGCGCCGCGGACAAGCCAATCGGAAGATCCGCAATCCGATCCCAGGAATTCGATCCGGGATCAAATCGATAGGCGTCGCGGAGAAAATCGAGTTTTTCCGGTTCCATCCGATCTTCCGGAAACCGGAGAGGCTCACCGGACATCCTGTCGCGCCCGGCAAACAGATAGACCTTGCCCTCGCGCACGCCGGCGACGGAGTGCATCCGCCCCCGTGCCTCTTGCGGCCAGGGAAGGCTCTCCCAGACCGGTTCCGTGGCATCGAGGACAATCCGATAAGCAGCTCTGGCAGTTCCTTCAAGAGTTCGCCCCGAGAAAACATAGATCGTGTTTTCGAGGACCACTCCGCTCATCTCTGCTAGAGGAATCGGCAGAGACGGAAGGGAAAGAAAGACCGGCTCCCCTTCCTCCAGCCGCATTTCGAGAACGATACTTGTTGGCTCGTTTTCCTGATTGCTGCCCCCGATCAAAACCATCGATCCTCGCTGAGGCAGGCTGACGGAGACACCATACGCGAGAGCCTCGGGTAATCTCGTATCCGCGAGAGACCAGGACGTATCACCTCGCGAATAGACAAAAACCCGGTCGTGCCAGACTTTGCTTCCTCCCTCCCAGGGCGGAGCCTCGGGAAAATTGGCTCCGCCGGCGACGACGTACTGATCCCCGATCCTCCCGGCAAAAGGTCCCGCAAATCCATGATCATCGGGAAGAGCCGGCAGGGCGCTCCATTGGATCGAATCTTCTCCCGCCCGCAGTGTTCCCGAGGTCAGGCAAGCGAGGCACCCCCAAACAACCAACCGCCATATCATTTTCATCATGCTTTGTTTCTCTCGATTTCCTCGTTCTCTTTCTCGGCCTTCCCTTGGTTTCCCGCTCTCATCGATTCGTCCAGAGGTGACTCCTATCAGAATCCTGGTGAAGAGGGAAACAGGATGATTCATGGGGCGAAAACCTCTTCCGGAATCGTTGCCAGCCGAATCGATTGGTAACCCGCCGCCTCATACAGACAAAGCGCGGTCCCATCCGGAAGGACACTGAGAGAACTGTAGGCAAATCCGGCCGGCGTAATCGTATGCACCCGCTCCCAGTTATCCCCTCCGTTCCGGCTTACGAGGATGGCCCCATCTCGGCGACCTTCTGAATTCGGTAAGGAATGAACCAAGAGATCGCCCTTTCGAATGACACTCCCCATGCACTGCGGAGTCACAAGATCCTCGGCCAGACGGTAGGGCTCCCACGTTTCGCCTCCATCATGGCTCACCGATAATCGGCGAAGTTTCGCACCCGCCTGGTTGCGGGAGCTCATGAGAATGGCCCCATCTTTCCTCTCCACGATCTGATTCTCGTTCCCATACCCTCCGAGATCATCCGATGGCACCATCTCTCCGGTTCTCCAGGTTTCGCCCTCGTCATCGCTGATGATGACCGAGGTATTCCAGATTCGCTCACTGATCGTCGAAAAATTCTCGTAGACGGGAAACAACAATCGGCCGGCATGCTTCCCCTGCTTCAATTCGATCCCTCTTCCCGGACTGGCAATATTGACCGCTTCAGGGCGGCGCACGGATCGGGTGACATCGACCGGTTCGGACCATGTCTTACCGTGATCCGTGGATCGCCGCATCAAGGTTCGCGTGTTCCTTGGCCCGCCGTAGCCACGCTCCGCCATCGTCATGGTATGATTGCTGATCGTGTGATAGCCTTCGGGAAACCGCTGATACATCAGGATGATCTCCCCGCTTCCCATCACGATGGCCGAAGGATCGTTCAGGGAATCTCCTCCGGCATCATCGACGATTTGCATATCGCTCCAGGTTTTCCCGCCATCCGAAGACCGCTTCAGAACAATGTCGTTCTTGGCATGATCCGAGAACCCGAAGCGTCGCTCACAGAAAGCTAACAAGTCACCATTTTTGGCCGTTACCAGGGAAGGGATGCGATAGCCATATCCCCCATCCGCTTTGTATACTGCCCTGCCCTGCCCTCTCAGCTTATCGAGATTCAGCAGAGCAAATCGGATCATATCGTAAGGCCCCTCATCCCCGGCTTCAAAAAGGACTCCGACGGTTTCCTCATCGAGGCTGACCATATCGCTGTAGGCGGCAGGCCCGACATGGATCAGCGGCCCATCCTGCCAGGTCTCCGCCTCATCCGTGGAAAACCGAATCCGCAAATCACTACGTCCTGGCCCGGAAGGCCCATCACTGTCTGGAGCCGAAAAGAGAATAAGGCCGGGATGAGGACTGTGAAGCGCCCCCTGCACCACCGGTGGATCCAGAACTTCAGGAGAAGGACGAAACATCTCCCAGTCCTCGCTTCGACTCTTGAAAGTCTCACCCCCATCCGTGCTCCAGGCCTCCCCACGAGTGCCGGGGGCTGCCCCACGCTGATCACGGGTATTGAAGTAGAGCGTGCCATCCCCCAGTTCCACCACCGTCGTTTCATTGGCATTCAGTCCATCCTTGTAGGTCTGATCCAGAGCACCGATGCGCCAGCTTTTCCCATGATCATCACTCAAGATCGCATGGGCTGCACTTGGTCCCGAGTCCTGCCCATCTTCACTCAATCGGTGATCGCAGGGGATGACGAGGCGCCCGCGATGCGGCCCCGTCTGAATCTGAATCGAGTGAACCGGACCAGTCGCATACCACCCCCAGGGCTCCTTTTTTACATCCCTCGTGATCTCACGGCGTTCTGACCAGGATTTTCCAGAGTCATCGCTGAAGACCACAAAGATCCGGTCATTCTCCAAGGTGAACGGCAGCCACAACCGCCCCGGATGATCCGGGTCCAGATGATCGACGACAGGTGCCGGATTCCCAATCGTAATTTCTGGACCGTCCTCCTCGAACAGGGAAAGAAAGTCGTCGCTTTCCTGGACGATCTCCAATGCCCCCCAGGTTTCTCCGCGATCAGACGACCGCTTCAGAACCAGATCGATTTCGCTGGCATCCCCTCCCTGCCGTGCTTCGCAAAAGGCAAGCAGGTCTCCGTTCGCCGCTTCAACGATCGCCGGGATACGGAACACCTTGTAATCGTCCTGACCGGCTTCGAAAACGGTGACCGTCGGAATCTCCGCGACAAGACGGCTTGGAACCAGAGATCCCAGGATCCCCATGGTTAAAATGATACGGAAAATAGATTTCATCACAGGATTTCAGGGGCGAGCTTTTGTGCCGTCGATGAGACGACCAGTTGCTTTCTCCTTCCAAACGAAGGTATCGGAATCGAATTCGAAGGCGGACTTCAGAGATGCCGGCTCCGCCCAGTCACGGGTCGCCCATTTGGCGAGTTCCTTTTTGGTGGCGGCATGCTTGGATGAATCAGCCAAGTTGCTCCATTCATAGGGGTCAGCTTTCAGATCATAGAATTCCTCGCCACCGTCCCGATAGCGAATGTATCGATAGCGCTCCGATCGCACTGCCACATTCCCGGCCTTGTATTGAATAATAGCTGGCCGATCCCAGCTCGTGTTGGGATCGGTCAGCAAGGGAACGAGACTCCTCCCATCGTGAGCAGGATTCTCCCCCAACCCACAAAGTTCGTTTAAGGTGGGATAAAGATCGATGAGGCTGACTGGCCGACTGCACTTCGCCGGCCTCAATCCTGGCACCGATACGATAAAAGGGACTCGGGTCGATTCTTCCCACAGTGTCGACTTATGCCAATGCCCCTTCTCACCCAGATGCCATCCATGATCTGACCACAGAACAACGACAGTGTTGTCGGCATGTTTGCTCACTTCGAGAGCATCCAGTACTCGGCCCAACTGAGCATCTGCGTAGGTGACACTTGCAAGATATGCTCGAACGGCTTCTCGATACTTTCCCGCCTTCCGAATCTTCTCCAAGTCTCCCTTCCTCGCGTTGGCAAAAGCCCGACCCGCCTTGGGCACATCTTCCAGATCACTCGTCTTCACGCCCGGCAGAACGATCTCCTTCAGTGGATACCGATCGAAATACTTCTGCGGCACATACCAGGGCAAATGAGGTCGAAACAAACCACAGGCGAGAAAGAAGGGCTCGCTCTGCTCTTGCTTCAGGAACTCTACCGCAAACCCCGCGCTCCGAGAGTCGTCATATTTCGGTTCCTGGGTCCCCAAAACTCCCCAATCGTTTTCGTGCCCCAGCCCTTTTACCCCGCTGAAAGGAAACCCGGACGGGAAAGGCCCATGTTCTGACCACGGGTAGTTCAATTTTGCTCCGCGAAACCAGGGATCGTCACGGAACAGGAGCTTCTGAAACTCTCCCCACTGGTTGGGGGGATGATTTCCCGCAGTATGATGAAAAATCTTCCCTGCTCCAGCAACTCGATACCCATGATTTCGAAAATTCAGCGGAATGGTGGTAACCTCAGGCTCATTCGGAAACCACCAATGCCCGTTGTCATAGAGTCCCGTCGTCGAAGGCATCAATCCCGTCAGGATCGCAGCCCTCGAGGGAGCACACTTGGGCGATGGGCAATGCGCGTTGGTGAATAAGGTTCCTTTTGCGGCAAGCCGGTCAATATTGGGAGTGTGAACTTGGCCTTCATACCCGCCAAGACAACCGACCCAGTCCTTCAGATCATCGACAGCGAGAAAAAGGACATTGGGCCGATTCAATTGCCCACCCGGATCGATGGGTTCCACAGCGCCGACGGAAAGCGCCCCGCCGACAAACAGGACTGCCGTAGGAAAGCCTTTCCAACGCCTCATTTTCTCCTCCCTTGATCAAAGAAGGTGAGGACGGACTCTCTTCCGTATTCCAACTGCTGACGCACCAATGCCTCCGCCGCAACCGAGTCGCGACTCGACAGCAATTCGAAAAGCTCTCGATGAGAGTCCAGCGTCGCCTTCACGGTGTCTGAAGACAGCAACCTGGGAGATCCGCGATGCGCCGCAAAACACTGGGACAAGACATTCACATCATTCGTGATCTTCGATAGAATCCGATTTCGCGAAGCCGCGATCATGAGGGAGTGAAAACGCTCATTAAGCTTCAGCCAGAGATCCAGATCCGACTCCGTAGCTCCACGCTTTCGATTGAGAATGGTCTCGCCCAATGCCTCCCACTCCGCCATCACCGACTCCAACTCGGCCAGTTCGTGATCGGTCAGAAAGCGTGCCGCTTCCCGTGCCGCAAAAGGTTCGATCAACTCCCGCACATCGTAGATCTCCGAGATCTCCTGGCGATCAAACTCTCTTACAAAAGCACCTGCTCCCGCCACCTGCTCGACCACTCCTTCGCTGGCAAGCCGACTGATCGCTTCCCGAACCGGAATGAAGCTTGTCCCCAGTTGCTTCGCGAGGGTTCGATTGACGAGGCGATCCCCCGGGGCAAGGGCACCTGAGAAGACCTGCTTTCGAATATGCTGATACGCTTTTTCGCTGAGTGTAGCCATGAACCCGAGAACCAATTTTTTTCCCAAAAACCTTGCACGTTCGCTCGTGTTATAACATCCTGTAACATCACGAACTCAATCTGTCACCTGCCGAATTTCTCAACAGGGTCACGTCATTGAGCCAACCCTGTTGAACCCAACGATTTCCAACCATGAAACTACAAGGCCTTGTTGCTGCGACGTACACTCCCTACTCACCGGACGGATCGGTGAACCTCGACCTCATCCCTCGAATGACCGAATCGATGATCGACCGAGGAGTCGCTGGCTTCTACGTCTGTGGAAGCACGGGAGAGGGAGAATCTCTCTCGATCGAGGAGCGGAAGTCAGTCGCCTCTGCTTTCGTCAGCGCCGCCGGAGGTCGCATCCCCGTGGTCATCCAGGTGGGACACAACTCGATTCCCTCCGCCTGTGAACTTGCCCGCCATGCCGCCGAGTGTGGAGCCGATGCGATCTCGACTCTGCCACCGACTTACTTCAAGCCCCCCACCCTGGAGCTCCTCATCGACTCCATTGCCACGATTGCGGAGTCCGCCCCCAAGCTGCCCTACTATTACTATCACATTCCCCGACTCAGCGGAGTCTCCTTCGACACCGTGAAGTTGCTTGAAGCCGCGAAAGAAAGAATTCCAAGCTTCAACGGGATCAAGTTCAGTGACTTCTTCCTTGCCGAGATGATGGCCTGCCAGGAGTTTGACAACGGTCGCTACGACATCCTCTTCGGCTCCGACGAGATGATCCTGGGAGCTCTTGCGACCGGAGCGCAGGGCGCCGTAGGAAGTTGCTATGGGTTTGCCGCGCCTCTTTGGAACCAGATCATTGCTCACTACAAACAGCGTAATCTGGAAATGGCGCAGGCCTGGATGAGAAAGGCTGCGCGCCTCGTCAGGATTCTTGCCTCGGACCCAGGCCCTTTCCAGGCCTGCGTAAAGCAGGTCGTGTGGCCTCTCCTCGATATCGATCCGGGACCTTGTCGACTTCCCCAACCAGCCCTGACCGAGAAGCAAGTCCAGCAAGCCCGAACAAGTCTCGAAGAATCAGGGTTTGCGGAGGAAATCAAAACCGGCAATTTCCAGCTGCCATGACGGAGAATCAGCTCGTCCACCTGCGCGATACCTATCGCGACACTTTGCTCGAGGATGTTCTCCCGTTCTGGCTGCGGCATGGGCTCGACGAGGGATACGGTGGATACGCGACGTCGCTCGATCAAGACGGAAGCCTCCTGGACAGCGACAAGAGCATCTGGGTCCAAGGACGGTTCGCCTGGCTCCTAGCGCACCTCCACAACTGTGTAGGTCCGAACGAAAAATGGATCGCCGCATCAAGATCTGGATTGGATTTCCTCGAGCAGTTCGGAACCGATCCCGTCGATGGGCTGATGTGGTTTCAGGTCGCCGAAGATGGGTCACCGATTCGCAAGCGTCGCTATCGGTTCTCCGAAGCCTTCGCCTGCATCGCCAATGCAGCCCATTTCGAAGCAACCCGCGAGGAGAAGTATCGCGCGAACGCCACCCGGCTTTTCGACACCTTTCTCGATCACTCTCGGAATCCAGCTCTCTCCCCTTTTCCACCCAAGTTCACTGGCACTCGCCCGAGCAAGAGCCTAGCAAATCCCATGATCCTGATCCATTGTGCCCAGGTCTGTCGTCGAGCTGGAATCGAGGGACCATGGACGAAGATCATCAGCAACGCGATCGAAGAAATCGCCAGTGACTTCGTTCACGAGGATATCGAATGCGTCATGGAGACCGTCTCGATCGATGGTTCCCGCATCGACAGCCATTTCGATGGCCGAACACTGAATCCCGGCCATGCGATCGAGGCGTCCTGGTTCATTCTCGAAGAGGCCAGGTATCGAGATTCCGATCCCGACCTCATTTCCCTGGGTTGCCGCATGATCCAGTGGATGTGGAGACGAGGATGGGACCGAGAGTACGGTGGACTCCTCTATTTCGTCGGGGTCGACAATCGTCCTATCGGAGAATACTGGCACGATATGAAATTCTGGTGGCCTCATAATGAGACCATCATTGCGACCCTGATGGCGTGGCATCTAACGGGAGAGGACCGCTTTGCCACGATGCACCAGCAAGTTCACGATTGGAGTTTCGAACATTTTCCCGACAGGGAACATGGAGAGTGGTTTGGCTATCTTCGACGTGACGGAAGCGTTTCGAATCGGCTGAAAGGCAACCTGTGGAAAGGCCCCTATCACCTCCCCCGCATGCTTCACAAATGCTGGGAGCTTTGCGACGAGGCGCTCGAAAGTTCCTGAATCCACCGCCTTTGGCTCGTCCCGGGATCCAGATAACCTCACCTTCGAGGGCGAGTTCTGGTGCCGCGAAAGAGCGTGCTCCCCGGCTTGACGGCACCCTGCCATTCGGGGATGTTTGTCCTCATGAAGTCCCCCCTCAAGCTGCTCTTATGCGGTGCTTTTGTCTTGTTCTCAATGGCACAGGTAACCTCTGCCCAGGACGATACGGTTTCCATCACGCAAAAAGCGACTGGCAAGTCCATCGATGTGATCATTGAAGGAGTCGAAAACGGATCCGTGAAGTTCAAGATGCCCGGAGGGAATTCATTCCAAGTTCCCGCCAGCAGCCTGACCCCGGATAGCATCGAGCGGATCAAATCCCATATGGAGCGCGCCTCGGCACCTTCGGCTTCTGAAATGGAAGCCTTCTCAGAACTCAACAAGATCATCGGGCACGAACTGTTCGGCCAAGCCAAATCGCTCTGGGAGGAGCCTGCCCGTGATGTTGCCCAGCGTCTGAAGCTCCGGATGGAGAGCGAGAAAGAGAACTCCAGCAGTTATCGCCTCTACACCCAGATGGAATACCAGTTCCTCGGAGCACACCCCTATTGCGTGACTCTCTACGGAGGGCCGGATCACAAGTCCCAGCGTTTCTCCCTCGTCTTCGCCAACAAGGGCGATTTCGGCAGTCGCATGGGCTTGGGCGAAGATCATTTCAAGGAGATCTATCCAGATAAGGAACCTCCCGGAGATCTCAATGAAGCCATCGAACTCGATGCCGAAGTGCTGACCGAAACCCTCACGACCGGTATTGGCGCGCCTGAGGAACAATACTACGGGGAAGGGGATGATCGCCGTAAAGTGACACGATGGGATTTCGGGGATCACGCCTTCCTTCTCTCTACCGAAGAAGATGAGTATACGAGCCTGCTGATCGTTCCCACCTCGAACGCAGATGTCGAAGGCAAGGTCGATTTCATCGTCGACGCCGACTTCCGCAAGATGCAGATCAAGAATCTGCGCAAGGAGGAGAACGGAGACGTATGGATCGACAACATTCCCATGGTAAACCAGGGACCAAAGGGATACTGCGCCCCGGCCACCTTCGAACGGGCGATGCGGTATATGTTTGTTCCTGCGGACATGTATCTGCTGGCAACTGCGGCGACCGCTCCCGGAGGGGGAACCAACACGACAAAACTTTCCGAGGACTGCAAGCGACTCTGCAGCAGCAAGGCTCGTCGGATCCGGGAACTGGACCTGAGCGAGGACTTTGATCTCGATACGATCCGCCGTTATCTCGACAAAGGAGTTCCCGTCCTCTGGCAGATGTGCAGCCTCGAGCAATACAACCAGATCGCCAATGACCGCACCCAGGAGCGTGAGTCGGTCTCCGACTTTTCAGCCTGGGCCAGCGAGATCGAGTCCGAAGCTGCCCAGGTGTCCCCCACCCTTTCCCAGGTCAAGGACAACTTCCACATCTGCATGATCACCGGCTACAACGAGGCCACGAACGAAGTCGCGGTGAGCGATTCCTGGGGGCCACGCTACGAGCTGCGATGGGTCCACCTCGACATTGCTCGAGCCGTGACGAGCCGGGGTGGTTTCGTGATTGATTTCTAAACTTCGGGACACCTGCTGTTTTCCGGTTTTCGAACCGGAGCAGGGCTCTTCCACGAAAGAGGACTTGCTCCAGCCCAGGCCGCTCCCCCTGAAGCGAACATTCCCCGTTGTCGCACCCTTGGATTCAGGCAACGGACACGCCTTGAATAGGGCGTGAATGAAAGTGAAAGACAATGGTTAGGCCTCGAGTCGATTTCTTCAAGGAAGGGCGGTTTGTCCTCCAGCTTCATTCACACCCCCTTGAATCGCGTATGGCGACAATCGCAGGGTTCTATGATAGAAACGGCTCATGCATCGAGGGTTCTACCCATTCCTTGTCGCCATTTCTTGCTTCGGAGTTCTCCTGAGCCTGAATACACGGGCTGCGGACTCGCCTTCCCGCGAGCATTCCCGCCCCAATGTCATTCTTTTTCTCGTCGATGACCTTGGCTGGAGTGATCTCAGCTGCCAGGGGAGCCGCTACTATCAAACACCCCATATCGACGCCCTCGCGGAGACCGGCCTACGTTTTACCAACGCGTATGCGGCCTGTGCGGTCTGTTCTCCGACCCGTGCCGCGATCCTCACCGGAAAGTATCCCGCTCGACTTCTCCTGACTCAGTGGCTCCCTGCGGGCAGGTGGAGCCCCGAGAAACACAAGATGAGAGAAGGACGGTTTCTCCGGTCCCTTCCCCTCGAAGAATTCACCTTGGCCGAGTCTCTCCGTGAATCTGGATACACGACCTGGCATATCGGAAAGTGGCACCTGGGCGGAGCCCCCTTCTCCCTGCCACAACATCATGGATTCGATATCAACATCGGCGGTGATGATCATGGTGCCCCTGGGAGCTATTTCTACCCTTTCCGAGGAAAATGGAAACTGCCCACGACCGAGGATTCCATTTCCAAGCAAGCCTACACCGGCGGCCAGGACGGTGACTTCTTGACCGATTGCCTCACAGAGGAAGCCGTTCGCCTCCTTTCTCGGCAAGACCGGAACCAGCCGTTTTTTCTCTACTTTCCCTACTACGCCGTCCACACTCCGCTCCAGGGGAAGAAGGAATTGATCGCCAAATACGAGGCCCTGCCCAAACTAGAAAGACAAGGGAAGCCCGCTTACGCAGCGATGATCGAAAGCGTCGATCAGAGTGTCGGGAGAATCATGGAGACACTTGAGGAACTTGAGCTGATCGAAAACACACTCATCGTCTTCACTTCGGACAATGGAGGCTTCGCGGGGGCGACAGACAATGCCCCGCTGCGCGCCAACAAAGGGGCTCACTACGAGGGAGGAATCCGCGTTCCCCTGTTGATTGCCGGAGCCGGAATCGGGCGGGAAGGCGGAACTCGAATCGACGTCCCTGTTCATTCCTGTGACCTCTACCCCACCATCCAGGCGCTGACCGAGACACCTTTGCACACCTCCGATGGACGAAACCTCGCCCCTCTTCTCACCGGACGGGGAGAAATCGCCTTCGAGAAATCTGCGCCCATCTTCTGGCATTATCCTCACTACAATCGCCACCCATCGAGCGCTCCTGTTTCCATCATCCGATCAGGGAAATGGAAATTGATCGAATTTCTGGAATCGGGAAAAATCGAGCTCTACAATCTGTCGGCGGATATTGGGGAGAAAAACAATCTCGCCACATCCCAACCGGATCTCGCAAAAAAACTTCTCACGCAGCTCCATCAATGGAAAATCGAAGTGAGGGCCGATCCCATGACCCCCAACCCTGAATATCAACCCTGACAAAACCGTCCCCTCTCATGCAATCCCTTCACTCCCGATTCGCTTTCCCGCTCCTAGGCTTCCTTTCCTCCCTGACTTTGCAGGCGGAAGAGAAAGCCAATCTTCCCACTGTCGATCTCTCGGGTCAGAATCAGCGCCATGTCATCATCGCCCAAGGCACGGAGAAAACCTACCAGGGTCACCCCACCACCCTTCGCCTTCCTGACACGAATACTATTTTCGCCGTCTGGTGTATCAATCACGGCGGGTCTGCGGGCCCCATGGCGCGCAGCGACGACGGTGGGAAATCGTGGTCTCGTCTCGATTCTCAACTCCCCGAGGGGTACGCGACCCACCAAAACTGCCCCAGCATCTATCGACTGATCGCCCCGGACGGGACGCCACGGCTTTGGGTCTGGTCCGCAGCCAAAGGTACTCGAAGCGGACCCGGTATGCCCAGCATCATGAGCGAAGACGAGGGCAAAACCTGGACCGAAATGCCGCCTCTTGGATTCCCCTGCGTCATGACCTTCAGCAGCATCGTCCAGTTGGAAGATGGGCGCTACCTCGGTCTTTATCATGTCGGCCCCGAGGGAAAAGATCGTCCTCCACTCAAGGTCTACCAGACGATCACCGCTGACGGCGGTTTCACCTGGAGTGAGCCCAGGATCGTTGCCGCAGTCGAAGGGAAGAATCCTTGTGAACCTTTCGTCTTTCGTTCCCCCGATGGGAAGGAACTCTGCACCTTGATGCGGGAGAACACTCACAAAGGAAGAAGTCTCATGATGTTCTCGCAAGATGAAGGAGCAACGTGGAGCGAACCCGTCGATACCCCATGGGGGCTGACCGGGGACCGCCACATCGGCATTCGCCTTCCTGATGGCCGATGGCTCTTCGCTTTCCGCGACATGGCCATCAACAGTGAAACCTGGGGACACTTCGTCGCCTGGGTGGGGACCTACGAAGACATTCGCAGCGGAGCCCCGGGACAGTATCGAATCAAGCTACTCCACAGCCACGCCAAGGGAATTCGCGACTGCGGCTATCCCGGGGTCGAACTCCTCGACGATGGAACGATCGTTGCGACGACTTATATCAAGTATGCCGAGGGCCCGGAAAAGCATTCTGTCGTGGCGACCCGGTTTCGCATTTCAGAAACCGATGCTCTTCTGAAACCCTAGAGTTCTCAAGCCCCTTCCTTGACCCAGGTAGGGCGGGCGTTTTCCTCGATTTCTGCGTCGAGTTCCTTCATGCGAGCCTCGAGCTTTCTCACCACGTCAGGATGATCCTCGGCGAGGTTGGTCGATTCCCCGATGTCGGCATCGAGATCGAACAGCAGGTAAACAGGCTGAGGGGCCGCTTTCGCCTTCCCATCGGCTTTGCCTTTACCTTTCTTTCCTCGTCCCTGGCTCTTTACCAGGAGTTTCCATTTGCCCTGCCGGATCCCTTCGATGGCTCCGCGTGAGGTGTAGTAGAGAAATTCATTTCTCGGCGAGGCGGAATCGCTGTCGAGGAGAGCCGAGATGTCGAGACCATCGATTTTCCGATCGTCGGGCAAGGGGGTGTCGGTCAGGGCCGCAATCGTGGGAAGCAGGTCGATGGTTCCTGCGACTTCGTCACACACCGTCCCCGCAGGAATCTTTCCCGGAGCCCACATGACGCAAGGCACACGCTGCCCCCCTTCGAAAGTCGTTCCCTTTCCATCTCGAAGCGGACCTGCGGAACCCCCATGGTGCTTGAAAGACAACCAGGGGCCGTTGTCCGTGGTAAAGATCACGTAGGTGTTCTCGGCAAGCTCGAGTTCCCGAATCTTCTCGATCACCCTCCCGATCTCGGTATCGATGTGCTCGATCGTGTTGATGTACGCCCGCTTGGGATCCGGATCACGAACCTCGTCGGGAACGTACAGTGGAATGTGAGGCATCGAGTAGGGCAGATAGACGAAAAAAGGCTGCTCCTGATTCTTCTCGATGAACTCAACCGCTTTGGTCGTGCACCTGCGAGTGATGGTTCGCTGATCCACGGGAAGCTCAACGATCTCTTCATCCTCGATGAGCGGCGTCTTCCACTTCGTCAGCGTCGACTCCGGATCGTTCCAGAGAATGTCCATCCCATCCGGACCGCCCTTGGGTTTCCCCTTGTTGTCTGGATGGTTCATGTCGTTGGAATACGGGATCCCATAGTAGGTATCGAAACCATTCTGACGAGGCAGTGTCTCGGGATGATGTCCGAGGTGCCACTTTCCGAAGCAAGCCGTCGCATACCCCTGCTGCTTGAGATGATCCGCGATCGTATGCTCCTCGGGGTTCAGTCCTTTCTTCGAACTGGGAAAGAGCACGTGCTGGTGCATCCCGACTCGCTTGGGATAGGAACCCGTCAGCAGGGCAGCACGTGAAGGAGTGCAAACCGGAGAGGCCACGAGAAAGTTCGTAAACTTCCGACCTTCCTCGGCGAGTTGATCGAGCACTGGTGTGCGAATGGTCTCGGACCCGAAGCAACCCAGATCGCCATATCCCTGGTCGTCCGTAAAGATGATCACAAAATTGGGTTTGCGGTCTTCGGCGAAGGCAGAGAAATGACAGATTCCCAGGAGGCTGAGGAGAAAGAGCAGAATACGGGTTTGCATAGCCAGTGTGATAGAGGGATCCGGTATTGCATGCAAGACCGGATTGGTGCCTCGTCCTCCCTACCGGGCGCTACCCAGTCCTGTCGACCGTTGAGAGTTCACACGAAGCCCCCTCCCTTTTCTCTTCCCCAGAAGGAAATCAAAATCGCAGAGACTGTTGCTCAACGCCGACTTACTTCCCGATCGAGCAACCGATTGTAGATCTGTATCCGATCGCGAGAGCTGACGCCTCGATTCCGATACTCAAACATCTTCACATTGATGCTTTCTCGTTGCTGAACGGAGAGTTTCGAAATCTTGGATACCACTTCGGGTGGAATTGTCTGATTGTCAGCATAGCCGTCGGCCTGGAAGCCTGCCTTGATGTTTCGGGCAGCGTTCCGGGCATCCGACAACTGATCTGGAGTCAGGACGCGAGGATCAGGTCCTCCATGCGGTCCTGTTCCGCCTCCCCGGCTACCATCTCCGATACGAGTCGAAACGGAAACACCTGGAGTACCGGAAACGGAAGGAGATTTCGCATAGCGGATCGAAACCACTTCCGAACCTGCCACTTTGACCTGGGCCGTGAGCGATTCGATATCCGACTCATCGCCCTTGACCCCAACCAAGGACCATCCAGCGCCATTGGCTTCCTTGGAAACGACATAGGTCTCACGAGTTTCGAGATCGAGTAGAGTCGCAATGGCATCACCTTCGATGGTCGCCACTCCCGTGAGGATGAGAGACTTCGAAAGGTTGAGTGTGCGGAGAAAGGGCGAGTGCTCTCTGAGTTCCGAAAAATTCTCTCCAGACACCGAAGACGGAAGAAAGGGAGAGTCTTGCGCCCCCCTGTCAGTTCGAGACGGTTGAGCCACACCAGGACCGCCCTCTTGAGCAAAGGCGACACTCGGAAAACTGATCCAGCCAAGGGCAAGAACGACCCCGAACGATGCAAACGATTCTCTCACGACCTTTATTCTGCCGAGGAACGAAGGTCACGGAAAGTCACGGGTTCGCGGGCTGCCTTTCGACACAGGCATTCCGCACCAACACGCTCTTCAGTCAGAATACTTGAGAAGGCTCCGGGAAGGAGTTGCACTCCATTCAGCCCAGGGCGTCGATCGAGAATATCAGGAGCCCTATCACTCCAGGTCCAGGATCAGGCTCTCGATCATCGGCTTGGACTTGTTTTCGGTGCTGTCGGTAATCTTCAACTCGACTTGAAATCCGTAGCCTTCAGGGAGTCCTGACAGATCCAAACTAGCGGGATTTTTCGCGACTTGCTTCGCGAAGCCTTCGATGTAGTCGTAACTTTCCTTGAGTTCGGCCCACTCGCTCCACTCATCGACCTTTCCGTCGTTGTTTGTATCCACACCCACTCGGGCCTCAACCGTCTCGACCCAGGGACCTGGACTGACGTAGTCGGTCGCTTGTTGAGTCGCGAGATAGAATTGTCCCTCGGCAAAGGCAACATCAGGATCAGGGTGCCCATTCCCAATGTGGTCGCAGAATTCGAACTGCTTGTAAATATCGGACGAGGTGAACCAGGCCACGCTCATCTGAGCTCCGTGAGACGGGTCGTAATCGGCAAAGAGGTAGTACTGCCCCCCAATCGCGATGGCAGCCCAATCGCCATACGCCTCCTGCTCGGGCTCGTGAATTTCGTATTCCGCGATGTTGGTCTTGTAGTTCTCCGGGTCTTCCTTGGCCCAGTGAGGATGCTTGTAGGTTCCGATCTCTCCAGTGGGTTTGGTGCGATTATCCACCGCGGGATCCTTGAACACAAATCCGTCGATTCCGTTCGGACTGACCGCATGGCCGGCGAGCGGCGAATCCCAGGAACGCTTGTTCGCCGAGATCGGGCTCCAGTCCTCGATGATGACATGCATGTTGCCATCGAGGTCCCGAATAAATCCAGCATCGGAGCCATGGGAAGGATCCTTCACGGCCATTCCCATGTTCTTACCCGGCTCTCCATCGGTGAGGTCTTCGTCAACATAGACATGCGGATCCTGATCGTTCGGGAAATCATAGTAGATCAGGGTTTTCCCATCGACGTACTCGGCATTGGTGACCCACTTGGAGAAACCTTCGGTGACCGGGCCATGGTGAACCCAGTTCTTCATGTCACGACTCTGCCAGGCGTGATACCCCCCTTTTCCAGGTTTGAGCCCCCCGGGAGCATCAAACACATTCGCGAAAGGAGTCGTCTTGAGTGGGATCTCAAACCCTTCGAGGCTTGCTTCCGAGGATTCAAATTTGGTTGCCGGAGCCGCTTTCTGCCCCTTCTTTTTCTTCGGCTGGGCGCCTCCGTAACGACCGAAGATCCAGTAATCGCCCGGCCCTTTCGTCAACAGGACTGGTGCATCGCGAAGGTTCGCCGGGCCCAGGTTCTCAATCGGATTCCAGTTCTGCCAGATCGGAGACTGAGAGATGGTCAGCAACTTGGGAGAGCGTTTCTTTTTCACTTTCTCCACCTTCGTGAGAAGGGTCGCGGATTTCTCTTCGGGCGATACCGTTCCCTTTTCGAAGACGGCCCCTTTCGAGGAATCCACTTGTTTCTGATCTTCAAAGTTCCACTTCACTTCCTCGGAAAATCCAAGGGTGCATCCGGTGATCGCGATCAGGAAAATACCATTACGTAGGCTTGTCATCATAATTAGAAAAAAAGGTAGCATCGATCCCCTCGCGGAATCTCCTTTCCATGTAGCCGATTTACGGAAAATTCCAAGTGATCAAAAAAGCGCGATGTCGTTGGGCTGGCAGACTCCTACCATCCTTCAATCGTCTCCATACCAGCGCGTGAAACCATCGACGTCCTCACGTTCGGTTCGGTATCCATTCACAGCAGCCTCAGGTTCGGGATAACCCATCGCGATCCCACAAACCAGCTTCATCGAATCGGGAAGATCAAGGACCTCGCGAACGATCCCGGGATACTCGGCCAGCGCCGCCTGCGGACAGGTTTCGAGACCAAAGGCGCGTGCCGCCAACATCACATTTTGAATGAACATTCCGGTATCCACCCAGGAACCCATCTCCAGGGCGTCATCGACAAAGATGAAGAGCTCTACCGGAGCATCGAATCCGTGGTAGTTCTTTTCCCACTGCGCCCGACGTCCCGGCTTGTCGGAACGCTCGATGCCAAGTGCTGAATACAGTGCCATCCCACAAGTGTAGCGACGTCCCCGGTAAGGTTCCGGGAAACGTTTCGCGTAGTATTGGTAGTCGGCGTCGCCTTCCTCACCGGCTCGATAAGCCGCGACCATGCGATCGCCAATTTCCCTTTTCGTTTCACCAGTCACCACGGCAACCTGCCAGGGCTGGGTATTCCCTCCCGAAGGTGACCACTTCGCCGCATCGAGAACCCCCCGAATCGTCTCCCGGGTCACCGGCTGGTCGAGAAAAGCGCGGACAGAGGCGCGACCGCGAATCGCTTCAAGAACTTCCATGCGAGGAGGCTACGCGCCTCCGCAGGAAAATCCAGCGGTCAAGTAGGCTTGTGCTACAGGTGAGGAACGCCTCACTCGCGCAGAGGAGCGCAACGTTCGCCGTTTCTATAACGCCTCAAGAGACTTCTCATTTCTTTGACCCGCTCCGGATGCCGGTCATAAAGATTTCTCGACTGACGAGGGTCCTTCGCGAGATTGAATAGCAACCCTGGATTCCCTTTGCCATAAGCTTCGAGCCCAAACCGTTTCAGGTAGCTGGGGGTCTCTTTCTTCGCCGCTCCCGAAGCAGCATCGATGAGGACCCAGTTGCCCTGGCGGAGGGCAAACGCACTGGGATTCGTATTCTGGACCGTCGCGGTGCGCAGCGGCTTCTCGTAGTCTTCCCCTTTCAGAACCGGCAACAAGTTGTAGCTGTCGATCGCGACATCGTTCCCGAGAGGGTAGCCGATAATCTCGGCAAAGGTGGCCGCGAAATCGACCTGGCTCACGACTTCGTCGGACTCCGCTCCTGCTTCGATCTGGCCAGGCCATTTGACGATGAAGGGCACGCGATGCCCTCCCTCATAGATATCGCGCTTCAGCCCGCGATAGGCGCCGGAACTCCATTGATCAAATTCTTCGAGACGCTCGAAGGCATGAGTCTCGGCTCCATTATCTGCCGTGAAAATCACAAGCGTATCGTCAGCGAGGCCTTTCTCCTCCAGGACCTTCATCACCTTGCCGACCATGGCATCGGTTTCGACGACGAAGTCACCGTAGTAGCCCGCTTTGGACTTCCCGTGAAATTCCTCATTCGGAACGATGGGATAGTGGGGAGAATTGAAGGCGAGGTAGACAAAGAAGGGATCTTCTCCACTCCGGGAATCGATCCATTCCACCGTTTTCTCGGTGATCGTCGGGAGAATGTCATAGGGGTTCCAGCTTTCCGCCATCGGTCCCGCTCGGAAACTCCCAGCTCCTGCAAGCGGTTCCGACTTGATCACCGGGAGAGTGGGAATGGTCACAAAGCGGTCTCCCTCGATCCAGCAGTAAGGCGGGAAGTTGATCGTGCCATCGCCGAAGTAGTGATCGAAGCCCTGGTCGAGTGGCCCGTCCGGAAACCGCTTGGTCCAATCATAGGATTCCGCCTTGGTAATATCCTTTTTCGCGACCCCCGGTTTCCGAATCGCATAAAAGTCCCAACCGAGGTGCCACTTCCCAAAGCAGGCTGTATCATACCCCTTCTCCTGAAACATCTTTGCGATAGTGAAATCATCCGGTTTGAAAACCGTTTTCCCGAACGCATTCACGATCCCGTGAAATCGACGCCAGTGATGTTGCCCGGTGAGAAGAGCAAATCGACTCGGCGTGCAGATTCCGGATGAACTGTGACCATCCGTAAACTTCATCCCCTGCGCAGCGAGCTGGTCGAGGTTCGGTGTCTGGATCAAAGCCTCCGAATCCCCGTAGGAAACATCCGCCACCCCCATATCGTCGGCGTAGAGGATGACGATGTTAGGACGCTGATCGGCCTGGCCAAATGCCATCCCTGTCAGGAGGGGAAAAAGGAAGAGGGAAAGTTGGAGAATAGTCTTCATGAAATGCTGGTTCCTGGCGGATGAGAAAGAATCCATTCTTTCCGAACGCCCCACGCAATTCAACTCCCAAAATGCGGGCCGAAACGAATTACCGTCTGCTTCGGAACAAGCTCGACAAAAGGCGCGCAATGGAGCACCGGTCACCTACTCCTCTTCTCTCGTTCGATAGAGAAAGGCGTCGGAGGTCACCAGGGAAGTAATCAAAGCCTTCATGCTTCCACCGCTGTCGCGATAGGCCCGATGTGCAGCCTGGAGAACCGGAGCGTCATTGAGAGTCTCGTTGCGCCCGATCCAGAAACGGAAGGCATGGCGAACAAACACCTGCTCGACCCTCTCGCTCTCGGCCAGTTTCTGAATCATCTCGATGGCATTCTCGACCGGCCCATCGAGCGCGGGGTCTCCGGATTCGATGATCTCGCCTGTCGTATCAATCGGCTCGCCCAGCTCAGTGGTGCGAAAGAGTCCCGCGTGATTGTACATCTCGAAAGGCAATCCGAGTGGATCCATCTTGTCGTGACAGGACCAACAGTATTTCTCCCGAGTCACCCGCATCCGTTCGCGCAGCGTGTTCTGCGGTTCATCGGGAAGCTGGGCGTCTACGGTAATGGGGACGTCCGGGATCCCTCCCCCGAGGAGACGCTTCCGGATCCAGATTCCACGATGGATCGCGTGGTTGTCCATCGCGTCGGAATGAGAGACCAGCCAACTGGGGTGAGTCAGAATCCCGAGGCGTTGCCCTTCCGGAGCGGTGGCGAGCTGGCGATCCGGTTTCATCGAGCCAGTACCAAAAGATCGACGGCTGACCCGGGCGTAGATACGCGGTCCTGAGAATTCCGCCATCTCGACACTGGTATTGATATTGCTCTTCTTCCGCTTGGCATCCCTCGTGATCCGCTTTTTCTCGTCGTCCAGCTTCTTCTTTTCCTGGGTCAACCCCCTCTTCAGGTCTTTGTCCAAATCATCTTCCTTCAGCTTGGCCGTCAAGGTTTCCAGCTTTGCATTGACGTCCTCAAGCTCAACTTTCAGCGCCTCGGCAAGGGCTTTATCGGCCGCTCTTTTCTCGGCCTGAGCCACTTTGCTTTCTTCCGGAGTTAGCTTTCGTCCGAAATAGGTCTTGTCCGAATTGGTCGTCACCACCTGCTGCGTTGTCAGTAACTCTCGGAGCACATTCTGGTCTTTCTCAAGAATCAACTCGACGAGTCGATCGGTGCTCGCGGCTGCATCGAACATGGCTCGAAAGTGACCGTTTCCATTGGGAGCCCCCGTTCTCGCCTGAGCCGCATTGTCCTTACAGATGTAGCCACCAAGATCATAATCAAAGTAGTCCCGGAAGAAGCGCAAGACCCTGGGTTTGCGAATACTATCATCTTCAAGCATACGAGTCACCTCGCGCTCGACATCCTCCCTCGTGCGCATGCGACCTTCGACAATGGCATTCCGGAGTTCCTGATCGGGTCGAATATACCGAAGCGCATGATTCAGCGCGAGGCCCAGTTCCCAGTCCTGGAGCATGATGCGCCCGTGCTCATCGGGCTTTCCACTCTCGACCAATTCAGGTCGAAACAACGAATCACGATCCAAGAAAATCGCGGAAAGCCCCATGAACACTCCATCTTCCTTCCCCACTCTTTCGATGGAATCCTGGGTGATCGTCAAATAATCTCGGGATTCCTTGGCGGTAGGAGGACGAAAGGTCAATGCCTCGAAAAGGTAGTCCACAGCTTCGCGAAGCTGTTTCTCGGTATAGGCCTCTTCTTTCATCAAGTCCGCTACTGGCGTCAACGGACGGACGACCTCGGTATTGTAGACAATCGCGGTCGGCAGCCCTCGCAGATCCCCTTTCGGTTTGACCTTGTCGTAGCTCTTCGGATCATCCGTGATCTGCTCGGGAAATCCGACCAGGCTGAGCGGGCCGTAGGCCATATACTTGAGAATGTCGACCGCTTTGCCCATGATCTGGGTCGCTTCGGCACTGTTCACCGAATAGAAGTCCGGGTAATTCTCCAAGCCATGCTTTCGAGCCGAAGAGAGCACCACGGGCACACTCTTCACCGCCGTGGCATACGCCACCGTTCCCCCCTCCCAGCGAATGATCCGGTCGGTGCCGAAATAGAGCTTGAGCTCGCCTCCGTGATTGGTCGGGACGACATCACCGCGAGTTCGAAGACCCGGCTTTTCGGGATCGTAGGCCGGCTCGGTATTGATCAGTTCATTGAGCCTCGTGATGTGCTCCTGCGGAGTGACCCTCCAGATTCGTGCGGGCGTCGAAGTGGGCACGAGCTCAACCCCTTCGGGCAATTTCCCGAAGAGGAGATTGTGATCGACAAAGTTCCCCTTGTTCGGATCCAGGTGAGCGGTAAATCCACCCTTGTCTTTCATCGCCTCCTGGAGCTCCCCGACGATCCAGTCGGCAAATCGGAGACGTTCGATCGTCTCCGGCTGCTCCTTTTTCTTCGGAGGCATCTCCTGGAGCGCGACCTGGGCCCAGACAGATTTCCAGATCGCGGCGTTCGTTTCGTCTACCGGACCGAGCTCGAGAAGCGAAAGATCCGCTTCTGCCGTCACGTCATCGTGACACTCGATGCAATGGCGATCGAGAAATCCAGCGGCAAGACTCTCGAAGGTCTCGTCGATGGGTTGCCCCGGGATGTAGGTCTCCTCCGCTTTCGCAAGCGTCCCGAACACGGGCAGGATGAAGACCGTGAGGACGAAGCGGAGTCGGCTCATGCGAGGATCTCTTTGAGAGGCCCACTACCAGAATCATACTTGGCAGCCATTTGCTCGCTCATGTTGAAACGTTCACAATTGACGCCAGAGGCCTTCAAAATCGTAGTGTAGAGAGCGTTGATAGGGCGCTTGCCATCGAGCTGGGTAAACTGACCGGATTTGAAAGCCCCGTTGCAGTTTCCAAGAAGCATCACAGGCCAGTTCGCACCGTTGGTGTGCTGTTTGTCTGCATTGTTGCTGGTGTAAACGATGAGGGTGTTGTCCATCATCGTCCCACTTCCTTCGGGAACGCTTTCCAGTTCCTCGATGAGTTTCGCGAGCATCCGACTGTTGTACTGTCGGATCTTGACCCAGATCGGATTGTCCGGCTGAGGCATGTGACCGAGATTGTGGCCCTGCTGCTCCACTCCGAGACCTTTCCAGGCTCCGAAAATCTCTCCCCGACCGGATCCGATGGTCAAAACGCTGGTGATTCCCGACTTCAGCGCCGAGATTCCGAGATCGAGCAGGGAGTCATGCCAATCGGTTTCGAACTCGGGGTTCGTATACCGGCTGTCGACCTCCGGGGCGAAATCCTTGAGATGATCGGATACACTACCGAGCTTCTCACGCAGACCATTGATGTCACTGAACCCGTCTACATACTGTCCATAACGCTGCTTGTCGGCGGAAGGAAGATTTCCACCTTTCGCTGCCGCGAGTTCTTCGATGCGATCGAACATCCCCGACTTTGCCTCGTGCTGCTTACGAATTTCACCCTGCGAAATCCCTCCATAGAGCATCTGGTAGAGATGATTCGGATTCGAATGCATGAAGATGGGCTGACCCGCACCGCTGGCGGACAAATTGGCCACGGTGGGCTTTGCCTTCATATTCTCCATCGAATCCATCCCGATACAGAGGTGAGGAAGAAGGGTTTCGGGGAGAACTTTACTCAGCTCGTAATCGATCGTCGAAGCACTCGGAGGAACCCCGTCACTTCCACGATATCCACCGAGGGCACCGAAAAAGGCACTATGGGAAGGGCTCGTGTGAATCCCGTGCAGGCCGTTGATGATGTGCAGTTTTTCTTTGAAAGGCTCCAAGGCACTGATGGGAGTTGGCAACTTCACCCCGGCGAGAGATCCCGTATTCTTCATTCCCGAAGGAATCGCCGTTTTCGGATCGAAGCCTTGATTCTGGAGAAAGAAGATCACCCTCTTGGGGCCTCCAGCAGCACTGGATGCGGCTTGGCCGAAATCCGGAAGGAGCGAACTTCCCATAGCGGCACCAAATCCCGAGGCGAGTGTTTGCAGTGACTTTCTTCGACTGATCATGTGCAGAGTAAACCTGTATTCTCTCCCGAGAGCAAATGGCGCTTTCAAGGTGGAAATGACGGAAATTCCTGTAACAAAACGGCACCGATTTCCACAAAGAGCGCCAGTCCAATCATTTTGCGGCCGCTCGTTCCACGTAAGATCTACCGAAAACGATTTCGATACTCACGCGGAGACAGGCTCACGACTCGTTGAAAGTGCCGATTGAAGTGGCTGTGATCGTGATACCCCGTCTCGATGGCGATCTCTCCCACAGGCAGGTCGGTAGTCGCAAGAAGCTGCCGAGCCTTCTCGATCCGCAGGGCATGCAGAAACCGGGTCGGCGACATGCGGAAGATGGAATGAAACTCGCGATTGAAGTGGGTGCTCGACATTCCTGCAAGGGAAGCCATTTCATTCATCGAAATCGTCTCGGTATATCGGCTCTCGAGATGCCGAATGACAGGAGCCAGTTTCCGAAACTGCCGCTTTCTATCCTCAGGTGTTTCGATGGAAAAACGAACTCCGGCGATCCCGATGATTTCGCCAGCCTCATTCCTCATCGGCGACTTGCTCGATTGAAACCACCCTGGTTTTCCCGAACGATCGATGACGAACCAGATCTGGTTCGAGAGAGCGACTCCGGACTTCATGATCTTCTGATCTTCGGCCATGTAGGCATCCGCCAAAACCGCCGGATGAAAGTCCCGATCGGTCTTTCCCAGCAACTCGTTCGCCTCCACCAACTCCTTTGCGAGCAGCATCGCTCGATTTGCCGCCACGTAACGACTGTTCCGATCCTTGGCGTAGAAAATCACTCCGGGAAGAAAGTCGAAGAGATCGATGAGCCCTCTTGCTGAAAGGCCTTGAGCAAAGAACGGCTCGTCGATCACAGTTTTCTCAAGATCCGAAGACATGGGCAAATCATACAAATAATCCGCGTCTACGCTACAAGACAGATCCGCCTTGTCGATACGATTGTTTCGCATGCTTCGCCGACCAGGTTTCACTTTGGGAATCCCTTTTCTCATCCTCTGTTCACAATCCCCCGGGATCGCTGAGGAACCAGTCTCGTTCAGTCGGGACATTCTGCCCATCCTGTCCGACCGCTGCTTCCATTGCCACGGTCCGGACCCGAGCCATCGAAAAGCGGACCTGCGACTCGATCTGGAGGAAGAGACCAAGCGAACCAGCGATGGGGTCAACATCCTCGCCCCCGGTTCTCTCGAGAATAGTGAACTCTGGTATCGGATCATCACTGACGAGGAAGACGACCTCATGCCTCCTCCCGATTCTCATCGAAAACCTCTCTCGGAATCCGAACGGGACCTCATTCGACGCTGGATCGAAGACGGAGCGCCGTGGGGAAACCATTGGGCGTTCGAAAAGCCCGAACGTCCGGAACTCCCCTCTGACGCGACGCATCCCGTGGATGCCTTTATCCAGCAACGACTGGCCGAGGAAAATCTCGCTCCTTCCCCCCCCGCCCCGGATCACATCCAGAGAAGAAGACTCTCTTTCGCCCTGACCGGACTTCCTCCGGCCACCACGATGACATCCGAAGAATCGGACTGGAACGCAATCGTGAACCAATTGCTGGATTCTCCGCACCATGCCGAACGTCTCGCGATGTGGTGGCTCGATGCCGCGCGCTACTCGGACACCGATGGTTACCAGGGTGATCGCGAGCGAACCAACTGGCCCTGGCGGGACTGGGTCATCGACGCCTTCTCTCGGAATTTGCCTTTCGATCAATTCACGATCGAGCAGTTCGCCGGCGACCTCCTGCCTGATGCCACCCCGGAACAGATCCTCGCGACCTGCTTCCATCGGAACCACATGACCAACGGCGAAGGGGGACGACATCCGGAAGAATCTCGGATCGACTACGTGATCGACCGGGTCAATACCACCGGGACGGTCTGGCTGGGACTGACCCTGGGGTGCTCCCAGTGTCACGACCACAAGTTCGACCCCATTTCGCAGGAAGACTACTACAGCCTCTTCGCTTTCTTCAACCAGATCGACGAAACTGGAGCCGCCGGCACCAAGGCCAAGCCCTACCTGGCCTACCAGTCTCCCTTCGCCCAACCTGCCGTCGAGGAAACCGAGAAGTGGTACATCCAATCCCAGGTCCTCTCGAAAGAAGCGAAGGCCCGAGCCTCGGAAAAATTCGAGCCCTGGCTGACCAGAATTCGGGCTCAGCTCCCGAAAGGCTACGAGGCCTGGAAGGCTCTCCGCCCATCCGCGATGCAATCCGCAGAAGGGACCGAATTCGCGGCGGAAGCCGATGGCACCATCCAAACCGCGGGCCCCTTTCCGAGACAAGACGACTATCGAATCTCCTACAATGACCTTGGTGACCTCTCACGGGTAGCGGGATGGAAGCTCGAAGTTTTCCCCCACGAATCGCATACCCATGGCCAGCTCTCCCGGGGCGAGAAAGGCGAATTCATCCTGACCAATGTAAAACTGCTCATCTCGAAGAGAGGAGAATCCCAAGTGAGAGAAATTGAAATGCGGGGTGCCATTGCCGATGCCCAACTCGACGTGAAGGGGCGCAACTACGGCAAGGTTGGTGACACACTCGACGACGATCCTCGAAACGGATGGACCACGAAGCTCGAAGAGACGCCGGAAGCTCGCGTCGCCATCTTCGAGCTTCTGGAACCCCTCGACCTTCACCCTGACGAAACGCTGACCTTTGTCCTCCTGCATCGATCCACCCTCGGGGATGCCAACATTGGCCGCTTCCGGATCTCCGCAACGGACCAGCGTGGCGAAACGGTTCGTTCGCTGAAGCCTGCGCCACTGGAGGAACTCGCTTCCCTCACTGGTGAGATTCCTGGGGATCTCAAGAACCGCCTCATCGAGCAGTTTCTGCTCGATGACGAAGAATACCAGGCGATCCGGGACAATGCCGTTCAGGCCCAACGGCAGTTGAATGAATTTCGAAAAGCCGCCGGGAAACTGAATGTTCAGGTCCTCGGCAAGCGGAAGGAACCTCGCGAAACCCATATCCTCGAGCGGGGCGTCTGGGATGCCAAGGGTGAGCTCGTGAAGGCAAGCGTTCCTGGTGCCGTACTTCCTCTCCCGAACTCCGAAAACCTCGACCGGCTCGATCTCGCCAAATGGCTTGTTTCTCCGGAAAACCCACTCACGGCTCGAGTCGTCGCCAATCATCTCTGGCAGATCGTTTTCGGAGAAGGTCTCGTCCGCACTCCAGAAGACTTCGGTCTGCAGGGAGAAGCACCGACGCACCCCGAGCTTCTCGATTGGCTTGCCGTCGAACTGGTCGAGAACGATTGGGACATCCGCCATATCCTTCGACTTCTCGTCACCAGTGAAACCTTTCGTCAGAGCAGTGACACCTCTCCCGAACTCCGTGAGCGAGACCCTGAAAACCGGCTCCTCGCGCGCGCTCCTCGATTCCGACTCCCCTCGTGGATGATTCGCGACAACGCCCTCGCCGCATCCGGTTTGCTCAATCCCATGGTCGGCGGGCCTCCCGTCAAGCCGTGGCAACCCGAAGGAGTCTGGAAGGAAATTTTCATGGGAGGCAAAACCTATGTTCCCAGCGTCGGCCCCGCCCAGTATCGGCGAACTGTCTATGCCTACTGGCGTCGCTCGAGCGCCCCGACTTTCCTCTTCGACAGTGCTCAGCGCAGGGTCTGTGAGGTCAGCACCAACCGGACCAACACCCCACTCCACGCGCTCACGCTGATGAACGACACCACCATGCTGGAAGCCTCGCGGGTGCTCGCAAAGCAGGCGGTAGATTCCGAATCTCCGATGCAAGACCTCGCCAAGCGAGTTCTTTCACGCAAACTCGAAACCGATGAAGCGAACGTTGTTCTGCGAGAGCAAAAGAAGGCCCTCGACTACTATCGCAGTCACCCGCAGGAAGCCGCTCGCTTCACCACCATCGGACAGCAGTCGGCTCCCGATTCCAAAGAGGCCGCCGAAGTCGCCTCCTGGATGACCGTCGCCAGCCTCCTTCTCAACCTCGACGAAGCCATGACTCATGAATGATTCCTTTTCTCCTCTCAGCCGAAGAACGTTCCTGAATCAGTCAGGTCTCAACCTCGGAGCCCTCGCTCTCGGCGGTCTCCTCAGTCGTGAATCCTCTGCGGCTTCCGCCCTTCAGAAAGAGATCTCGCATTTTGCCCCGAAAGCGAAGCGCGTCATCTTCCTGACCCAGTCGGGTGGCCCTTCCCAGCTGGAACTCTTCGACTACAAACCAGGGTTGAAAAAATGGGCGGGAAAAGAGCTCCCCGACAGCATTCGCCAAGGGCAGCGGCTCACGACAATGACCGCGAACCAGAAGCAGCTCATTCTGCCTGGCATCACCCAATTTCAACGTCATGGAGAAAGTGGTGCGACGGTGAGCGAGTGGCTTCCTCACACGGCCTCCATCGCCGACGAACTCTGTTTCGTGAAATCCATGGTCACCGACCAGATCAATCACGCTCCCGCGATGACCAAGTTTCTCACCGGTCACCAGCTACCGGGACGTCCCAGCTTTGGGGCATGGACGAGCTATGGACTCGGCAGCAGCAATCGCAATCTTCCCGATTACCTCGTGCTCATTTCCAAGATGAAGCGCCCCAGCGATCAACCGCTCTACGACCACTATTGGGGCAGCGGTTTTCTCCCTTCGCAATACCAGGGCGTCAAGCTTCGGAACGCAAAGGATCCGGTGCTCTACCTTCGAGATCCCGAAGGACTTCCCCGTCATCTTCGCCGCGGCATGATCGATGGAATCGGAGAGCTCAACCGGAAGCGTCTCGATCAATCCGGGGATCCGGAAATCGAGACTCGAATCCAGCAATACGAAATGGCTTTTCGAATGCAGACCAGCATTCCCGATCTCAATGATCTCAGCGACGAACCGGAGTCTACCTTCGACCTTTATGGTCCCGACTCCCGTCGCCCGGGAAGCTATGCCGCCAACTGCATCCTCGCGCGTCGCCTCGCCGAACGTGGAGTTCGCTTCATTCAGCTCTTCCACCCGGACTGGGATCATCACAGCCGACTCCCGAGCTGGTGCACTGCCCGCTGTCGCGATACCGATCAACCGAGCGCCGCTCTCGTCAGGGACCTCAAGCTCCGAGGCCTCCTCGAGGATACTCTCGTCATCTGGGGCGGTGAATTTGGGCGTGGTGTTGCCGGGCAAGGCAAGTGGGACAGCCCCGAAGCAGGAAGAGACCACCATCCTCGCTGCTTCACGATCTGGATGGCAGGAGGCGGAGTCAAGCCCGGGACGACCTTTGGTGCGACAGACGAATTCAGCTACAACGTCGCTGAAAATCCAGTGCATGTGCAGGATCTCCATGCCACCGCGCTCCACCTCCTCGGGATGGACCACGAGAAATTCAGCTTCCGGTTCCAGGGGCTCGACTACAGGCTCACCGGAGTCGAGAAGTCCCGGATCGTTCAGGATATCCTGACATGATCAGAGTCGAATGGGCAGAGGTCTAGTAAGCCTTCTGCACTTCAACCCCTTTCCCGCCACCACCTCTTCGATAGGCATCCCACTGATTGATATTCGCTCCGTTGAGACGCATTTGTCCCTCATCGAGGTTGCGAAGATAATCGCCCTTCTTCAATTGTGGCTGAGGCTGATCCCGCTGATCGGGTGAGACGGGTGCCGCTTGCTCCGGACTGCTCTGGCCAAGGTGAAGACTTCCGCGATAGAAGGCATATTGAGCGGTATCTTTCCGAGCAATCACGGTCGCAATTCCATTGAGCCCCTCGGCAACGAAGACGCCACGAAGATCGGTGTCACCCGCCTGGAACTCGGAGTCACTCTCCCCGATCGCTTTCACATGCACGTTCGCGAGGTAGCCATCCTTCACCGTGTCTCTCACGTTGACTCGGAGTGACCCCGCGCCTGGAGACTCCTGGATCTCCAGCTTGAGCGGAGTGACCAACACCATTCCGCTGGTAAAAAGGTTGTCACCACGACAGATCACGAGGTAGGCGCCTTCCTCCTTGAGAGGCAACTTCGCCTTCTTCACAAGATCGCGGTAGTCCTTCCCATTCCCCAGGGGAATCGTCAGCTCCGATTCGGGTTCGATTCCTGCGAGATGGACTTCCGTGATGTTGGAGAGATTCTTCTCACGGAGATAAAGCTTCATCAGGTCCACCTTGTAGATCTGGAGATAGGCTTCCTTGATATTCCGATACTTCACTTCGACCTCGACTTCTTCTCCCGGTTTGAAAGTGGTCACTTCCTCCAAGGCAATCTTCTGCTCCTCGAAATAGTCGATCGCCTCTTTCGCATCAGGATAGAGGGATTGAACTTTCTCATACCACTCGATCGCTTCCGCGGGTTGACCCTGGGCATGGTGAATCTGAGCGGTAATGTAGCGGGCGTAGTCCCGGTCTTTGCTTTCACCATCAGCGACTGCGGCCGCTGATTTCAGGGCGTCGTCGAAAGCGAGCTGCCAGAAGTGACCGAGAGCTG
Source organism: Verrucomicrobiales bacterium (assembly GCA_029213195.1). GTDB lineage: Bacteria > Verrucomicrobiota > Verrucomicrobiia > Verrucomicrobiales > DEV007 > Arctic95D-9. The sequence continues at coordinate 17,148 of JARGNI010000033.1, read as the reverse complement.
CCATATACTGGAAACTGCTCTCGAACTCGCTGTCCGGATACCGCTCTCGAAACAGTTCCGCGACGGTGACGACGGTCTGGTAATCCTTCAGCGCGAAGAAGGTGTTCGCCATGCTGAACGCCCCATCGTCGGCGAGCGGATCATTGGGATAAAGGGTGAGAAACTGGTGGAGCGAGTCCACCGTTCGCTTGAGCAAGGCAATCCGGTCTGGAAGATCCTCCTTCTTGCCCGCCATACGCTGACGGCGCCTCTCCTCATCGATGAGCTCGTGAGCATTGGGTGCCTTCTTGTAGAGTTGCTGTGCAATCGCGAAGTGAGCATTCACCACGAACGGAGTATCGGGGTATTCCTCCCAGATCTCTTTCTGATAGTCCAGCGAGCTCAGAAACTGCCCCTGATCTTCGAGGGTCGCCGAGATGCTCGCATCGTTGATGAAACTGGAATCGATCGTCGCCCGAAAGACGAGCCAGGCCCTCTCATGCTCACCAATGATGCGATACGCTTTCCCGACCGCGAGGATCTTGTCAAAAGGGATGCTGAGCGAGGGATGACGCTCGCGAAGGATCTCGAACATCTGGACGACCTGCTCGGCATCGAAATGTTCCTCCATGGTGTAGATCCAGAGAAGCATTCGGGCGATGTCCTTCTCGTAGTGTTTGCGATCGTGTTCGAAGAGATGCGTCAGATACTCGAGGGCCACTTCGTAGTTTCCATCGTTGAAGTTGAGATTGGAAAGCTCGAATCTCTCGTAGCGATTCATCTGGTAAGGATCATCACTTTTCTGCCCCGGCTTGAGAACCTTGATATCCCGAACCGATCCAATCGTCATGCGATGGGTATTGTAGAAGTCCTTGATCACTCCGGGCAGCACTCGATAGGTTCCCGGCGCATAGGCGACCAACTCGTATTCCAGGCTCTGAACGGGCTGACCTTCTCCATAGAAGAAGCGAATCTCGCTGTCTCCGTATTCGATCCGGTCATAGTTCCCAGTGACCGAATCCTCGACCAGGAGCATGCCTGCTGGAAGGTAGTCGATCCGCACTCGCTGATCGCCACGCTCACTCGATGAGTTGTAGGTGCTGGAGGTGGCACGAATTCGCTGCCCGATTTCCACTTTTGTCACCGGTGAGGTACTGGTGCTCTCCAGGGGAACTCCGCGATACGTGAAGTTGGAATGATAATAGCCACCTCCCGTGAACCTCAAGCCGGAGCCCCAGGACTCCGGATTTTTGAAATCAGGGGAAAACCCAGTCAAGGTCGCCGCATAGTGATAGTTTCCACGACCCTTCATTTCGAATCGCACGATCGTATCGTCATCCCCAATCAAATTGGAGGGAATCTCGAGAGTGACAACACCTTCCACTTCGGCGCTGCTGATCGTCTTGATCGCCTCGTTGTTGACCAGTACTTCAATCTCAAAGTCCGTCTCGGCTTCCTCCCTGCTTTCGTAGAAAGCCGCCAGCGCAGCAACCGAGGGTCCAAACGCTTTCGGAGAGGAGAAACGGAAACATCCCCGGTTGGCGAGAAGCGCGTTCGCCGCCTGCTCGGCCAACGGTGAGTCGACCTTGACCGCGGCATAGGCGAGCAAGGCAACCGCGGTCGTCTCGGTGGAGTCCTGCAACCAACTTCGCGATCCTCCAGGCCAGGTGGTGGTCGTGGGTCGACCTTCGATTTCCTTGCTTTCTGCCTTCTGGTCAAGCAAGTCGACGAGGTCCCTCGCGAACTCAGGGCGATCCATATTGGCGAACGCAGCCGCCATGTAAGCCAATGCCGTTGGAGAAAGATTGGCACGTTCCCGATAGATGCGATTCATGTGGGCAAAGTCCGCTCGTTTCGTAATCGAGAAGGCATGGATCAGAACGGCTTTTGAGTCATTGTCATTCGTCGCGAGACCGGCAAACCCCTCTTTTATGCGAGTCTCCGCTTTCCTGAGCGTTTCGGCATGCACTTTGATCCCACTCTGACTGGCCCGAGAGAGTGCCCAGTAAACACGACTCGAGTGGAGGAGATGGGGTCGCCCCTTGCACGACCAGATGCCATCCTCCTCCTGCGTCGATGTAAGGGCAGCGACAAGGGAATCGGCGCGCTCACGCAGGCGCCGAAGATCTTCGGCCTGCACCGCATTGGCTCTGCCGTATTCGAGAGCCGACACCACTGCGAGAAGTTGATTCTCGAGAGTCGAATGTGAATGTTCGGACAAAGCGAAATCGAGCAAGGCACTCTTGATCGAAGGACTCAGGGTGACGTCGAGCCGTTTCCACGTGTATTCCTGCTTGGGAGGCAACTTCAAAACAGCACTCGCACTGCCGTTGGTAATCCCCCCGGCAGAACTTGAGAACTCCATTCCCCAGGGTCGAATCGGAAGAGCCTTGGCAACCGAGTCACTCAGATCCCCGGCGGTCGCTCTCGCCGTGATCGTGATAGACTCCACTGCTGGTACTTTCCAATTCTTGAAGACGACATCCGTCACGCTCTGCTTCTTGATCAGAACGGTCTTGGTATCCTTGAAGTCTCCAATTTCCAGGGTGACGGGAACTTTCCCTTCGAAATCGGTGAGATTGTGTACCTGCGAAAGGAACGACATTTGATCTTCTTCCTGGAGGAGGTTCGGCGTCTTCAAATCCAGGAAGAAGTCTTTCCTCGTCACGAGAGAGGCCGTGGCCTGACCGACGAGAGTCTCTTTGGAACATCCTCGAGAAAGAAGCGTCCACTTGGTCGTGCTTTCGGGAAGTGGAATCGCAACGACAGCCTTCCCCTTGGCATCAGTCACGACAGGAGAGACCCAGCGGCCGCTCTCCATCTTCTCCTCTCGAGGTTTGGCTTGGCCTTCGCCACCCATTTCTTTATCCCCCAAGTGCACAATATTCTTGGCCTGATCATCCAACGCTTCACCCATCTCCTCATTGAACTGAACCCTGCTTTGCACGAACTCCCTGGAGACCTCAGCCTCCTCCATCGGCGCATTGATCGATTGGACGAGGGGAGCTTCCGTGCTGCTTGGAGCGGAAGCCTGCCCCATTTGTGCTCCTCCGTAGCCATAACCCAACCCCTGCTGCATCTGGGCGAGCTGTTGCAGTTCTTTTTGGTCTCTCTCAAGCCGCTCCTTCTCCTCCGCTACAGACTTGACGACTTTTCGGGTCATGCCGGCATAGTTAAACCCAGCAGAGGAACCGAGACGAAACTCCGCCCTGCGCTGGGCGCTACTTTCGAAGAACTGTCGAATCGGCGACACCGGATCCGGGTAGAGAGAAAAGAGAGCTTCGTTCACGAGAGCAACGCTTAAGGCTGCCTGGACAGGCTCTCCATTCTGGTCCGTGACCTCCACTTCGATGAAAGCTTCGGCGCCCGGCGCGTAGATCTCCTGCCTTGGTTTCAAGGAGATGTTTAGAAGCCGTTCTACCTTGATGTCCTTGTGGGCGGATCGAATCTCTCTTCCATCCAAAGCGACCACGCCTACTCGGAAATTTGGGAAATGAGGATGATCCAGGTCGACATCCATGGCATTGAATCCAGGTTTCAATGTCAGGATGCGATGGGTGATAATTTCCTCTCCTTCGTAGGTGAGGAGAGCAAGCCCTTCATCAATTCGAGAGTGGAGGCGAAGAGGAAGTATTGCTCCGACCTGGCCCGTTGCGGAATCTGCAAAAAACCGAAGTTTCACGCTGTCTTCATCGTCCGATACGGTCATCGAACCTTGTCCCGTCACGACTTGTTCAAATTGATCCTCACCCGAGGCACGCAAGACATAGGAACCGCCCTCCTTCAACTGAAGTTTCTGGACTCCCGTCCCCGTCTCAGGATCCGTCGCAATCTTATGCTCTTCGACGGTGACTTCTGCCGAAGCCACGCTCGGACGATTGATCCAGGGCACTGCAGAGAGAACCTTGCTGGTCTCTGGAACTTCGCGCCGCAAGACATACAGGGTCAGGTCCTTCCCTACCGGGGTTCCATCCGCGGCCACGGTCTTCACCTCAACATCGAAGGGCTCTCCGGATAGGGCTACCTCCTGCTTTGACGTTACCGTGATCCCAAACCCGAGCTGAGCGAGGAAAACCGACTTCTGGGCACTTACGTTATGCGCCTTTGCGATCGCGTTGAAAGAAAGACTCCTGCCGGGAAGAAATCCGGATGGGTCATACTCCAGTTCGATAACCCCCTCTTCGTCCGTCCGACCAGAATAGGTTCGCCCATCGGGAAAAGTGTAATCAATCTCCTGTGCTGCTGCGGGTGAGCCCCAATAGTATTCCGCCTTCAGTTTCGCGGCAATTTTCTCCCCCCGGAAATACACTTCGCGAGGAAACTCGAAGGCTAGCTTTACCTTCTCCAATTTGTAGCGCTGCACTTGAAAAGATCCGTTGAATGTCTTCGGGCTTTTCTGATCTTTCTCGGTGACCGAGATCGTGTAGTTTCCGAACGGTGCGTCGCTATGAATTTCAATCTCGGAATCAAGAGCACCGAAATCGGATGGTGTCAGGACCGATTCCTGGAGCAATCGTGACTTCGGATCGTAGACGCGAACAAAGTAAGATTTGTCTTTCGGAACGATATAGCTGCCATCGTCGACATCCCGAAGAATCGATCGGATATGAATCGTCTCCCCGGGACGATAGGCGGGCTTATCCGTGTAGATGTATCCCCTGGGACTCAGGCCGGAACTGAACCCCAGGCGTTGCAGGTCGAGAAAATTGGCAGCAAACCCGTCCTTGCTCTGCGCAAAAACCCTGACATTGGCCCCTTCCTTGAGATTCTCGTGAAAGTTCTCGCGGAAGACTCCGTCCTCGCCGGTTTCGCCGATTCCAAATACCTTCTCTCCATCACTGGCAAGGACCGAAACACCGGGGGCAGGTTCATTGGTGAGACGATTCTGGGCAAAGACGAGGAGTTCCCGGCGGCTCGATTTCGTAATGATATCGATGTCGGATCGAATGACGAGAGTTGTCGCCTCAAAATCCTCTTCCGCCACCTTGATGATGCAGACCCCGGGCTCCCCTTCCGCGAAAGGGATGGGAATGCGATGTAGGGAAGGTTTGTACTTGGCATAATCCGCGACCTCGACCTCCCAGGTTTTGTCAGGTTGAATCAGGTCCACATCCAGCAGGTGAATCTCTCCGGTTCCGTGAGTCTTCCGGAAGTAGGCTTCCAGGTTCAGGAAATACTGGCTCAGCTGCAGCTTCGGCGCATTCCGAGAAGTGACCTCGATAAATGGCTCTTCATTGCTACGGAAAGAGCGTTCCGTTTTCACCTCGAGGTGATGACGAGTCATCGTATCGTATCGCTGACGAGCCTGCCCCGAGTAGGTTCCCCAGGTCAGTCGCTGGTATGTCACAAGCGCCTGCTCCAGCTCTCCCAGCTTTTCTTCCTGGATCACACCAATGCGATACAGGGCGAGAGAGGATTCCTCGGTGTTGGGGTATTTGCTGACGAGGCGATTCCATTCCTCTACCGCGAGCTGGTAGGCTTCCCGAACCGCGGCCGCCTGCTCGTCATCAGGATTCTCCTGCGAATCCTCGAGTTCCTCCGCAGCCGCAAACTTGATCTGACCCAATGTAAACAAGATCTGCCGAGCACGACTGTCGAGCGGATAGCTCTTGAGAAAGTCATCGAAGTGCTTCTTCGCGACATCATAATTCTTTGCCGCAACCGCATCGATCCCGATCTGGAACTCAGCGTTGATGATTCCGGACTGACATTGAGACCAATGCTCCCCATTGGGATACTTTGCGATGTATTGCTCCCACTGCTGGACCGCTTCTTCGTATTTTTTCTGCTGGAACCGAAGTTGGCCAATTTTGAAGAAAGCTTCCTTCGTCCAATTGGCGAAAGTTTCGCTACAGGACTTCCCCGTCCTGATCTCCGGATCGATCTCGCCGTCCTCGGGAACGAAGGTGAAATTCTTTCCCTCGGCAAAGTCCTCGTAGGCGGCGATCGCCTCGTCGATACGGCCGACATGCTGGAGGGCCATCGCGAGGTAGCGAGAAGTGTCGGTCGCTCTCGGATGTTTCGGATGAGCTGCGATAAACTCACGCCCCGCCTGCAAAGCCTGATCCAGTTCATTCCTCGCCGGAAAAGGCAGATTAAAACTTCGCACCCGAAGCCAGTGGGTATCGGAAATCAAAGCATCACGCTCACCAGCCTCATCATCGAGAAGGGTGAGGAGATCTTCTGCATTCTGCCGTGCCGATTGGAGCTTCGGAAGAAAAGAGGCGGCACTGTCCTGAATCGTCAGCGCCTCGTGAAGCATGCCGGGGGTAATCGTGACCGACTGACCGCACATCGAAAGCTGCACTTCGACCAGATTGAAACGGGCCTCCCTCCAATGATCTCCTGCGGGAAGCGGATTTTCACGGCGCTGATTGCGCAAACGTTCCGGGCTTCCCACAGGTCCCGACCACATCGGATCAAACTCTTTCAGATACGCCTGGTAGTGTTTCTCTGCCTCTCCCCAGTTCTGCAGCTTCTGAAAACATCCCGCGACTTTGAACTGCACATCGTCCCGAACCTCGCGGCCGATCTCAAGGCTCAGAGCCTTGTGATAGAGTTGCAGGGCCTTGTTGAAATCGGCAGGAGGCGCATCCAGCTCACCAGGCTTCGGTTCCCGGCTCAGTTCATCCCCGAACTTGATGAGAACACTGGCTACCTCTGCTTTCCGGGCTGAGGAAAAGAGTCGGATCGCCTCTTCTTCATAAATCTTCTCCGCGCCTTCGAACTTCTTCTGCTTCACCAATGCCGATGCTTTGACGAACCGAGCTTTGCGAAACCAAACCGAGTCTTGGTAATCTTTCAGTAAAGTATCGCAAGCTGCGATCGCCTCGTCGTTCTTCTCCGCATGCAGATAGCTCAGTGCGAGGAGATACGTCGCGTAATCCAGCCCTTCTGCATCCTCCGCCCCGAGATACTCCTGCAACAGTTCCGCCGCTTTCTCAAAATCCTTGCCTTGGAGCGCTTGCTCCGCCGGGCGTATCGCCTCCTCTCCATGAGAGATCAGAAAAAGAAAAAGTACGGAAGCGAAGATGAATAGGGGTTTCATGACAAAGGCACTCTACCGGAAAGTTCCCAGATTTTGTCATGATGTTGTAAAAAAGTTTTCAATAGTTTTCTCAAGCTACCAGCAGCATGGACCGAGCCTCGCCAAAGGGCCCCACGAGCCTCGCCCTCCCATGCAGCCAATAGTTCGAAAACCAACCTTCCGCTTGCCGCTCCCTCACAAAAACCGAGCAACCGAGCATTCTTCACAACTCCTTTGCCACCCACTGAATCGAATTCCGAATGATCGAATGGAGAGACTTCGTGCGCTCGGGGTGCGGGCTGATGGACATGACCCGGCCCTCTCCAAATCTTCCAGAAACGATCGCCGGAGTATCGATCATCGTCCCCTTCTGCGGTTCCCAGAGTCCGTTCTCAGAACGAAACCAGGCAAGCACTTGATAGTCCTCCAGGTTTTCCAAACCCTTGGGAGAAATGATGGGGCCGTTGGCATAGCGAACGATCGTCTCTTGCCCAATCTTCGGAAAGAGACTCTGTCCTTTCTTCGTCAATTCCATCTCGACGGAAGCCCATCCCCCTCGATACCACATCTGCTTCTTTCCCTCGCCAGGAATCTCTCGGCTCCCGGTAAAGACACTCGAATCAACGAGATCCAGGGACCAGTCATAGTGGGAAGAACAAAGATAAGCTCCCGCACACACCCCTACATACCCTCCACCTGTCTCGACAAATTCACGAACCGCTTCTCGTCCTGATCTGCCAATGGCACCAGCCTGTTTCGACCCGCTCCCCCCTGGGAAAACAACCACATCAAACTGCTCCAGGATCTCGGGCCGCATTTCCTCTGCTCCCAGGAAGTGAAGACTCAAGGTCTTGTCCTCCTGCACAATCGACGCCAGGTCACCTCCCGAGGTTCCCCACTTTGCCCCTCCCGTGCCGACTCCATCGAACTTCGCTACCCGGATGTGCCCCTGTTTCCCCGGCCCCGTCAGAAAGTTTCGGCAGTCCTGATCGATTGTGCCAATGTGATTCAATAACTCATTGACCATCGCACGGTGCTGCCGCGTTCGGAGTGACGGTGACTGATCTCGATAGGTCGTTTCCAGAATCAACCCTTCTGCTCCCATGACCTGGATACAGGCTTGCGCGAGCCCGGTCTCGACTGGTCCACTTCGAAGCTGGGAAAATCTCTTGTCCTCATCAGAGACGGTGGCATTGGCGGCGGCGATGACTTTCTCAACCAGCGGATCCATGTGCTCACTACCTTCATAGATGACACTGGAACCGACAGACTTCTTCTTCCCCTTTCCCGGCCGATGAGAACGATGGAACTCAAACCCTTCGTGGAGGTCGATCACCCAATCCGGCTGCAATTTCCCGGCAAACTTCCAAAGAGCCATTGCCAGCAATCCTCGTGGAGTCGCTCGATTTTCCGTTCCGGGATGGGGGAAATTCCGATTCAAGTTCCCTTTCTCCTTCGGTTCCCCCGGGGTCAATCGCTTGTTGGCTTGCAATGCGAGAACATTCGCCCGGGGGATCACGACCAAGCTGCCTTTCACCACCGGCCAATGACGAATCTGCTCTGCCGCATAGGAACCGGCGGGCTCATTCCCATGCATTCCGCCGACGATCAAAACCGTCTCGCCTTCCACGTTCGAATCGATTCGGTAGAAGTCCGTCTCCCACTTTGTTCCCTCGGCAATCTTGCCCTGGGTGCGCGTCACCTCAGCGGGAGCGAGCTCGCAGTCCAGGAAAAAACCGACACAGAAAACGAGGATACCGGGGTGTTTGATCAACTTCATTCCATTCCGAAATTACCTTTCTCACCCTCGATGGGAAGACTTCATGCTTACTTGATGAAGCAATCACCTGACAGAATCGTGCGATGCATTTTGACGAACTCCCACTGATCTGGAAAACTCCGAGAAGCGGTTTCTCTTTCTCCAACTACCGAAGTCAATCCCTGACAATTCCCCATCTGCTCCATGTTGACCCCCTTCCATCTCGCGGTCCAGGTTCGAAACATCCAGGAAGCTCGTGATTTTTATGGCAGCAAGCTCGCCTTCCCCGAGGGGCGCAGCGATGAATCCTGGATCGATTTCGACATGTTTGGGCACCAACTCGTGACCCACCTCAATCCCAATCTGGGTTTCCAAGGACGCGTCGCGAACCATCGCAATCCCGTCGATCAGAAATCGGTACCCGTTCCCCATTTCGGAGTTGTTCTGACCATTCCTGACTGGGAAGAGTTGGCGCAGCGATGTCGCTCTTTCGTCGACGAGTTCATCATCGAACCTTACACCCGCTTCGAAGGCGAACCCGGAGAACAACGAACGATGTTTTTCGAGGATCCCTCTGGCAATGCCCTCGAGTTCAAAGCCTTCGCCGACATCGAAGGCCAACTCTTTGCGACCCGAAACGAATGAAGATCATTTGCATCGGTCGAAACTACGTGGACCACGCCCAAGAGCTGGACAATGCCATTCCTTCGCGCCCTCTGATTTTTCTCAAGCCAGAATCGTCCATCCTGCGAAAAGGCAGACCTTTTTCCATTCCGACATGGAGCCAGGAGATCCATCACGAGATCGAGGTCGTTCTCCGCATCGGTCGCCCCGGGAAAAGCATCCCGAAGACCGAAGCCCTCGACTACTTCACGGAAGTGGGACTCGGGATCGACTTTACGGCTCGCGATTTGCAATCCGAACTCAAAGCCTATGGCCACCCCTGGGAACGGGCGAAGGCATTCGACGATTCTGCGGTGATTGGCGACTTTGTATCGATCGACTGCCTCAAAACTTCGATTGATAATCTCCCGTTCGAATTGCGAAATCACGGAACCGTCCTTCAAGAAGGAAATACCTCGAACATGATTTTCTCTTTTGCAGAACTCATTGCGGAGATCACCACCTTTCTCACGCTTGAGGAGGGAGATCTGATTTTCACTGGAACACCCGCTGGGGTTGGGCCGGTCAAGGATGGAGACCTTCTCGAAGGCTTCCTCGATGGGCAGTCCCTCCTCCAGCTGGAAATCTCGAAATTTCAGTAGCCCACCGTCGCAGCACCGGGTCTTCGAGGATCCGAGTGCCCCTCCCATCGATCTCCGACTTTCCGGATCGACTGGGTGCTCCCCATTGTTGTGGAGGGCCTCAACTCGTGCCCCTTTTCTTCGAGGAGCCACCGTCGAAGTAGGTGGCGAGTCATTTGGGGAGAAGGGCTATTTCTACCGTCCAACCGTCCTGACCGACACCAACGCCAAGATGAGCGTAGTGCGTGAAGAGATCTTCGGTCCGGTCGTGGTGGCCGAACGATTTTCCGACGAAGCCGACATCGTTCGTCGCTCCAATGATACCACCTATGGACTCGCTGCGGCAGTCTGGACCAACGACGTGGGCCGCGCTCATCGTCTTGCCAAGGCATTCCGAGCGGGCACCGTCTGGGTCAACTGCTACAATGTCTTCGATTCAGCGCTGCCCTTTGGTGGATACAAAGAAAGCGGGTGGGGTCGCGAAATGAGCGAGGAAGCGCTGGAGCTCTACACCGAGACCAAAGCGGTTGTGGTCGGATTGTGACCTTCGCACCCCGCTACCAAATCACCGGATCGGATGACTTTTCGCCTCCCAACATGAACTGTTCGGATTGCGAGGCTGAACTCCCGCCCAACGCCCGGTTCTGCCCCCAGTGCGGGACCGCAGTCAAAAGCCTTTGTCCGAGTTGTGGAATCGAAACCGAGCGCGGAGCCGCATTCTGCCACGGCTGCGGTTCACGTCTCGGGAAATCGTCAGAATCCGTCACGCCATCGCCCGCAGCTTCTCCGAGCCCCGTTGAGAAAGCCCCCGCATCAGCCCCCCTCTACGAAGACCTGACCGGAGAACTCGCAGACTCCCTCACGGGCCGTTTTCAATTCTCCGAAGGAGGACATGCAGAACTAAGACAACTCTCGGTCATCTTCAGCGATCTCGCTTCTTTTACCCAACTCTCCCAGGAACTCGACCCCGAAGACCTCAACGCCGTCGTCCACGAGTATTACGCCGCCTGCCGGGCCGTCTGCGAACGCTACTCGGGAGAGATCGCCAACTATCTCGGCGACGGTGTTCTCATCTTTTTCGGTTATCCCGCAGCTCACGAAGACGATGCCCATCGGGCCGTTCGTACCGGGCTTGCCATCGTCGAGGCGGTGATCGCTCTGAGCCAGCGGCTCGAGCACGCCATTGGACATCCCTTGAAAGTGCGAGTCGGAATTCACACCGGCCTCATGATCACCGACGATGACCGAAGTGGAAACTGGCAACGAATGGCACTGGGGGACACCCTCAACATCGCAGCCCGAATCCAGTCGGTTGCCGAGGAGAATTCCGTGGTCATCAGCTCGGCCACCCAGGAACTCGTCCAGGGATTTTTCTCCTACGACAGTATCGGAACCCATTCTCTCAAGGGAGTGGAAACTCCCAAGGAACTCTACAAGGTCCTCCACGAAAGCACGGCTCGGTGCCGACTCGAGGCAGTCGAAAGCTCCAGCCTGACCCCGCTGACCGGCCGGGATCACGAGATCGATTTGCTTATCGGCGAATGGAAGCGGGCAACGGAAGGCGAAGGAAGAATGCTCCTGATGCGCGGCGAAGCCGGGATCGGAAAATCCCGACTGGTGCAGATGCTCAAGGAACATGTCGCGGATCTCCCCGACGCGTGGATGACCCCATGCCAGTGCTCTCCCTACCATCAGAATACCGCGATGTACCCCCTACATCGATCTGATCGAGCGAGTGGTGTTGAGATTCGATCGAGCCGAAAGCGCCCGAGACCGTCTCAAGAAACTCGAAGGCATGCTCGTCCAATACGGGTTTCATCTTCCGGACTCGCTTCCGATCTTCGGCGCTTTCCACTCTCTTCCGCCCGAAGCCGGCTACATCCCCTCCACAGCCGCCCCCGCGCAGCAGCGGCGACACTACATGGACTCGATGCTTCGGATTCTCCGTGAGCGTTCCGAAAAGCAGCCCCTTCTGTTCGTGGTGGAAGACCTGCACTGGATCGATCCGACTTCCCTGGAGACGCTCAAGGAAGTCGCCAACGAGCTCAAGGGGCGCAAGATCTTCGCTCTCTTTACCTCCCGCCCGGAATTTGAATCCCCGTGGGACGATCATCCAGATGTTCGGACGCTGGATCTCGATCGACTCACCCCGAAGAAGATTCGTTCGATCTGCAAACGGGTCGCCCGTGGAAAGGACCTTCCTGAAGAAGTGCTCGAGCAGATCAACGAGCGCGCCGATGGCATCGCTCTCTTCGCGGAAGAATTGACCAAGATGGTCATTGGCTCTGCGCTTCTCGAAGAGCGGGACGACCGTTTCGAACTCCTCGGTCCACTTCCGGAACTCGCCATACCAAGCACGCTACAGGACTCGCTCATGGCGAGACTGGACAAGCTTTCTACCGTCAAGGAGGTGGCACAGATCGCCGCCGTCATCGGCCGAAGTTTCAGCTATGACCTGATGCGCCAGATTTTCCTGGTGGAGGATTCCGTCCTTCGACACAGCCTCGATCAACTGGTGGAAGCCGGCCTTCTCTCCCATGAGGAAGAGCTGCCCGAGACGAGGTATTTCTTTTCCCACGCCCTCATCCAGGAAGCGGCCTACCAATCCCTCGTGAAAACGCGTCGTCGTCGCTACCACCTGCAGATTGCCGAAGCCATTGAAGAGAATTTCCCCGAGGTCGGGGAGTTCGAACCGGAAGTTCTCGCCTTTCACTACGCGAAAGCTCGCGAAAGCTCGCGTGCCCTCCCCTACCTTCGTACGGCTGGCGACCGAGCCTCGGAACGATCTTCTCACAAGGAGGCCATTGTCCACTATCGACGTGCCCTGGAAGCGATTCGCAAACTGCCTCACAATCAGCAAAACTGGCAAACCGAGATCGAACTCCTCCTCGGGCTGGGAGTCTCTCTCACCGCGATTCTCGGTTACGGGGCAGAGGAGGTGCATCGAACCTACTCCCGAGCGAGGGATCTTTGTGAGCAGGTCGGCAACATGGGCAAGCTCTTCCAGGCGCGCTATGGCCTCTGGAGACTCCGCATGCTCCGAGCCGAGTACGATATCGCGACCCGCCAGGGAGAAGAACTCCTCGAGCTCGCCGAGCGACAGGAGAATGACGCCTTCCTCATCGCTGCTCACCGAGCCCTCGGTTCGACACTTTTCTATCGCGGTCGCTGGGACTCGGCTCGCGAGCAGGTCGAAACCGTGATCACGATGACTTCCGGCCCGGAGTTCGGAGATGAAACCCTGATCCGGGATATCTACGATGTCGTCGACCCTCGCGTGACCTGCTATTCCTACCGCGCCTGGATTCTCTGGATGCAAGGCTACCCTGACCAGGGCAGGAAAGAGAGTGAGCGTGCGCTCGCCCTCGCCGATCAGCTGGATCACCCTTTCTCCCAAGCTCTCGCTCGGAGCTTTGCCACCTGGCTCCATCAATTCATTGGCGACATCGAGAAAGTCCTCGAACTCTCGAACGACGCGATTTCTCTGTCGAACCAGTATGGCTTCACCTTCTGGGTGGGCTGGGGCAAAGTCCTTCAAGGCTGGGCAGAGGCCCAAGAGGGAGCTTCCGCGGAGAATAGTATCGCGAAGATCGAAGACGGATTGGCATTCTGGCGGGACAAAGGGTCCGACCTGGGGAGGGGCTATTTTTTGTCTCTGCTCGCCGAAACGCAGATGAATGCAGGGGATCACACCAAGGCTCTCGATTCGATCGCGGAATCACAGTCGTTCGCTGATCAGCGGGATGAACGCTACTGGGAAGCCGAACGCCTTCGCCTGAGAGGCGAAATCTCCAAGGTCGGAGACCAGGACCGGGGCCAAGCCGAAACCTATTTCCGTGAGGCGATGGAAACCGCGAGAGCTCAGAAAACTCTCTCGCTTCATCTCCGAGCCGCAGTGAGTCTCGCGAGACTCCTCATCGAATCGGAGCGGGCTCCCGAGGCACGCTCCACCCTGGAACCGGTCTACCAGAGTTTCACCGAAGGGTTCGACACCCCGGATCTGGTCGCCGCCCGCCAGCTGCTCGACTCGATCGACTAGTGGATCGCTCGTCGGGAAACTCGCTTGGCATTCCGCATCCGCGGAACCGGAATGCAGACCCTTGGCCCGCTCTACGCGAAGAAAGCCACCGTCAATGTCCACAGGATCGCCGCCAGCCCCGCCGCGTAGGAAGCCGGGACAATCTGGGTTTTGACATGATCGGTCAGGTCGCAACCCGTCGTCATCGAGCTGAGAATGGTCGTGTCGGAAATCGGGGAACACTGATCGCCAAAGACACTGCCATTGAGGACCGTGGCAAAGCAGACCGACATGAAGAGCTCCGGATTCGCAAGGTCACTGGCCTGGGCAACACTCCAGGCGAGAGGCATCGACAGGGGAAACGCAATCGCATAGGTCCCCCAACTCGTTCCCGTGGAGAACGCGATGATCATGGTGAGCAACTGCAACGCCACGGGCAGGGCGATGTAGGGAATCTTCTCTCCCAGCATTTCGACGAGATAGCTACCCGCACCGATCTCGCGACTGATCCCACCGATCGTGACGGCGAGCACCAGGATGACGGAACCGAAGACCACGCCCTTGAGCCCATCCCCAATTCCCTCCACCATGTCACCCAGTCTCATCCCCTTCCCGAGCGCCACGAGAATGGAAACCAGCAGGGCAATTCCGAAGGCCCAGTTTACTTTCGGCGTTCCCAGGAAAATGAAGGTTCCCACGGCCGTCCCGATGAGGAGAATCAGGGGAACAAAGAACTCCAGCACGTGGCTTTTGTATCCCTTGGGCACATTGCTGACATGGAGTTCCTTCGCGCTCATCGGACGAGCCCCGGGAGCGTCAAGCTGCCCCGTGGTGCGGGCCCGCTCGTGTGCCGCGCGAATGCCCGGACCAGCAAAGCGGGTGATCCCGAAGCTGAGCAGCAAGGTGCCCAAAACCGCAAAAATCCCGTAGAAGCTGAAAGGCACGCTGGAGAAAAAGAAAGAAATCCGATCGGCTTCGGTCGCGAGAAAGGCGACCCCGGGAACGAAAAGGAAGGCCTGCACATAGACTGGCCAGGCATTGAAAGCCAGCACCGAAGCGATGGGAGACGCGGTCGAGTCGACGATATAGGACAGCTCCTCGTGACTCACATTCTGCTCATCCGCGACCGGCTTCACGATGGTTCCGACGAGAACGACGCTGATCGTCCCTCCCTGGAAAAAGAGGACTCCCATGAGCCAGGAGACAAACTTGGCAGACTTCGGCCCCTTCACAAAATGCTTGGTCATGTATTCGGCAAAGGCCTGCGCGGCCCCGGTCCTCGACCAGATCCCCATGAGCCCACCGAGCAGCCAGAGATAGAGCAGGATGATACCCGCGGCGCTCTTGCTTCCCAGGCTGGGGAGCAGCACGGCATCCGTGATATCGAAACGCCCGAGCATGAAGGCCCCCACGACCACTCCACTGAAAAGCGCGGTAAGAGCTTCCTTGGTCACGAGGCAGAGCCCGATCGCAACCAGGGCCGGAAGAAGAGACCAGAACCCGAAGTGAAACTTGGCCTCGAGAAGGGAATACCTGGATTGCTCCACGCCTGCAAGAGTCACCGTCTCCACGACCCACTGGCTTTCGAGCTTCGGCTTTTCCGAGCTCGCCGAGAGCGCCTCCTGTCGCAAGGGGGATTCCTCGTAGGCCACGATCTCTTCGATGAGAACCTCTTCTCCTTTGTAGGTGTAGGCCAGTTTCCCGTCGTCGTTGGTGTAGGTATTGTAGGTCGTTTTCTGCTCGATCCAGTGGACATCGACTTTGGCGGCCACATAGAGGCTCGCGAGCAGCCCGAGGATGAGAATGGTCAGGGCAAGAAACTTGGAGGGCTTCAGCCCTGGAGCCGATTCCAGCTGGATGTCGGGCTGGTCAGCCGTTCCTGTCGCGGCCTCTTCAATCCCGGCCACCGGTTGATACCGTTCTTCATTCGAAGTCTCGTCAGTGGAGTTCGGGTCGTCAGGATGGCTCATATTCGGTGGAAAAGGTTCTTTTGGAGAAAACAACGACTTCCGAAGAGGTTGCCTCGGAAAATGGAGACCAGACTATTTCCCCTGACCCGACAGTTCCAGCGCAATCCTTCCCCAGGGCGAAAAAACAGGGTTCTCCGCTTCATTCCTCGACCTGCTGACGACTATCGCGACCGTTTTTCTCGGTGCTCCCGGGCAGATTGAACAAAGGCGGAGAAGATCTTCCGCTGTCGCTCGTTGGTACCGGCCATGCGTTCCGGGTGCCACTGCACGCCCACGAGAAATCGATCATCTTCCACTGTCTCGACTGCCTCAGCGATCCCATCCGGACACCTCGCAACGATACGCAGACCGGCACCCACCTCCCGGACCGCTTGGTGATGCATGGAATTCACCTCCAAGGTAGTCTCGCCCAGAATCCGGCTGAGCCGGGAATCCGACTCGAGGATCACCGCATGATCTCGATCGCGGTGATTCACCTCGAACTCGGAGGGGATATCCTGCACCAGTGAGCCACCGTGAGCGACGTTGATCCATTGGCTCCCAAGACAGATCCCGAGCAGGGGCTTCTCCGTGTCCTCGATCCACCGCGTGATGAGTTCCTTTTCAAACAGATACCGATCCTCGGAGAGAAGTTCAGTCGTAGGATGAGGCTCCTCTCCCCATTCCGAAGGAGGGATATCCGCTCCTCCCGGCATCAGCAATCCATCGATCAGGTCGAGATAAGCTGCGACTTTCTCCCCGTTTCCGTCGCCATTCGGCAAGACAACGGGAATTCCCCCGGCTTCACGAATCGCAAGGACATAGCTGTCACTGCTGAGACTGGCGATCCCGATGAGCGGGGCCTCGGAGGAGAGCCTCGGGCTCGACTCGTTCGAAGGCAGATTTGTGAAAACGACTCCGATCCCCACGGCGATCAGGACACCGAATAAGGCGAAGAGAAAATCGCGTCTGTTCATGGGAAACAGGATAGGCCATTTCAGGCGCTGCGTCATTGGTCATTGGTCATTGGTCATTGGTCATTGGTCATTGGTCATTGGTCATTGGTCATTGGTCATTGGTCATTGGTCATTGGTCATTGGTCATTGGTCATTGGTCATTGGTCATTGGTCATTGGTCATTGGTCATTGGTCATTGGTCATTGGTCATTGGTC
>JARGNI010000032.1 GCA_029213195.1 Verrucomicrobiales bacterium | reverse complement strand
TTCGAGTCCCGTACGGGTCGCCAACTAATTGATTATCAGGCTGTTGCATCCCTGATCCGCACGGGCGAGCGCCCCGTAAGGGTCGCCAGTTTGGTCAGGACACGAATTTGTCCGTCTGTTTTCGCAAGTCCCTTCGGGTCTGATCCTTGCGACTTCTGAAGCCGAAGAGCATCCCTTGAAAAGTTCGTGGCCTCAAACCTGGGAGACTCAATCACTGAAAATCTGGCTCGCCCTCTTGCCCCCTTGCTTGTGGTCAGCCAACGTCCGGGTGATTTTTTTCCGAATATCCCGCAGCTGAGAGGAAATAGATCAGAGGGAGAATGACTTCCACCCGGGGAGCATTCTATCCTTGGTCTTTCCCATGGATCCGAACTCCGAGTTTGTCAGGCTTTGGACCCGCCACCAGGCGGAGGTGGAGCGGTATCTCTTCATGATGATTCCGCGACAGGCCGACGCGGCCGAAGTCTTGCAGGATGTCTCGGTGCTCCTCTGGAAAAAGTGGGACCAATATGATCCGGAGCGGCCCTTTGTTCCCTGGGCGATTCGCTTCGCCTACCTCGAGGTGTTGAAATGGCGACAGCGGCAGGCGCGGGAGAAACTGGTGTTCTCAGACTCGCTGCTGGAACAACTGCACAAGCGCCACGACGAGGAAGCTCCGCTGATGGAAGCGCGGCGCAAGGCGCTCGACTCCTGCCTCAGCAAGCTGAGCGATCAGCAGCGCAAGTGGGTCTACCTCCGCTACGGCCGTCACGGCGCCGTGAAGGAGGAAGCCGAGAAGACCGGGGTCAGCATGCACAAACTCTATTACGCCCTGGAAAAGATTCGCGGGCAGTTGCTCGATTGCGTGGACCTGTTCCTGAGAAAGGAGGGCTGGAGCGATGCGTGATTCTCAAAACGAAAGCCAGAACCTCGACTCCCTGCTCGCCCATCTCGTGGACGAAACGATTTCCCCGGAGGAAATGGCGGAACTGGAACGGCGACTCGATGGTCACCCGGAAGCGCAGCGGCGTTACCTGCATTACCTCGACCTTCACGCCGACCTCGTGCGGGTAGATGGCGGAGAGCAGGCCGGACCCTTTATCCGACGTCTCCGGCGGCGTCATTGGCTGGCAGCCGGACTGGCTGCGGCGGCAGCGATTTCCGTCGCGGCGGTGGTCCTCCTCCGCGATGGTGAGGCACCGGATCCGATCGTACGGGTGGTCGATTATGACGGGTCGGTGAGATGGATGGACGATCGCGGCAATGGGGACCCAAGCATCGCCACCGGCAGCGACCTCCCGGGCGGAACGCTGGAGACGCTGACTCCGGACTCTTGGATCGAAGTGGCGTTTTCCGACGGCACTTCCCTTTCCCTCGCCGGACAGTCGCTGATCACGATCGCGCTGATGGATGGACAGAAAGTGCTGCGGCTTCGGGAAGGGAATCTGTCGATCGAGGCCGCGAAGCAACCGCCGGGACGTCCGCTCCGGGTGCTCACGCCCTCGGCGGAAGCGGAAGTTCTCGGCACCCAGTTCAACGTGAAAGCCGACGAGTTCTCCGCCCGGTTCGTCGTGAACGAGGGACTGGTCAAGGTCAAGAGACTCGCGGACGGCAGTATCGAGAAGGTGGGGGCCGACGAGGTCGTCGTCGCCGCGCTGGAACGGGACACGGAGTTCACCGCGAGCCCGCGCCGCGAATTTGTCGAGAACTGGCGGAGCGAGTTGCCGAGAGATCGACTCCAGGGGCGGTGGGAGCCAGGTGAGGATTCTCACACCGGGGGGCTGCGGGCCATGCCTCATCTCTTTCGGGGCGACTTCGGTGAATCAAGAGATCCCATCCTGCTCTATTCGGCGGTCTTCGATCCCTCGGCGGGCAAGCTGCCACCCGTTCGGCTCGCGGAAGGTTCACGCTTCCAGGTCACGGGACGAATCGATCGAAGAGAACGGCTTCACGTCGGCTTCGGGACGAATCGCAGCCGCGGCGGCTTCGTGGGGAAATATCATGTTCCCGGAAAATTCGAGGTCGTTCCGGATGAAAGCGGGCGGTTTGCGTTTGAAATCGCACTCGATGCTTTCCAGCCAATGAGAGATCGTTTCCCGGATTCCCCGGTCGGGCACGAGATCGACTGGCTC
This sequence comes from Verrucomicrobiales bacterium, assembly GCA_029213195.1. Taxonomy (GTDB): domain Bacteria; phylum Verrucomicrobiota; class Verrucomicrobiia; order Verrucomicrobiales; family DEV007; genus Arctic95D-9. The sequence continues at coordinate 59,814 of JARGNI010000032.1, read as the reverse complement.
TGGGTTCAGACGGTGAAGGTGGATGCGGGACTGGTCATCGAGAGTATCGAATTGAGGCAATGACATTCCTCGCATTGCCTTTCGATCGCCGAGTTGAATCGGCTTCGACCGGTTGCCGTTCGCATCCCACACGGCTCCGGAGCTCCTCGTCTTGCCGCCCCCCCTGGGTAGCAGTCATCGTTGCCTCGGGCTCGCTTCTACTCTTCTCGGGTTTGCCGGGTTTCGCGGAGGATCTGGAGGATTCGATCCTGCCCCAGCCCCTCGAGGACGAGCATTTCGAGGAACTGCTCGAGCGCTCCCCCTTCACGCGAGTGTTGGATCCTTCCGAAACCTTTCAGCTGATGGGCGTGGCCCTGATCGATGGCGAGCAGGTCGCGACAATGGTCAACCGGGAGACCAAGAAACGATTCCAGCTGTCCGAGACCGCGAACACCGAGGGGTGGAAAATCGTGGAGCTGAATCAGAATCCCGATCCGGCGCAGGTGTCCGCCACCTTCTCCCTCGCCGGAGGCGAAGTTGTCACTCTCAAGTATCGCGAAGAGCAACTGAATCCCGCCCAGCGAAAGACGGGAGCCGGGTCTCTGCCGAAAACCCCTCGGGGTCCCGACCGACGCCCGTTGCCGACGCAGGAAGAGCGGCGCAAGTTCGGCGAATGGGTGAAGAGCCGGATGAGCAAGTTTTCCGATCATCAAAAACGCCGGGTCGGGGAGATCATGCAGGAGAAGATGAAGTCGAATCCCAACCTGAGCGACCGGCAGAGGGGCGAGGTGTTCTCGCAGATCCTCGACTACGTCGAGAAAAACGAAAAGTGATTCGATGGCGATTCGCATGGCACGACGGACGGGCACAGGAATCAAGGCAAGTGTCTTCGCTCTGGCTGGACTGACCTGTTGCGATTGGTCCGCCCGCGCCGACCCGAATCGGGACGTCCTGCCAATGTCTTTGACGGCCGAACACTTCCAGGCGCTCCTGGAACACTCCCCCTTCACCCGCTCGCTCAACCTCTCCGACACCCTCGTCCTGACCGGCTTCGCCGAATTGAACGGCGAACTGTTCGTCACCCTCATCGACACCACGGACGGCCGAACCATGGCCGTTTCCGAGATCCCGAACCTCCTGGGATGGAAGCTGGTCGAGTTCGAGCGACCTGAGGATCTGGAGGTGGCCAGGGCTTCCGTTGCGATGGAAGGTGGGGAAACCGTCCGAGTCTACTACGACAAGGAACGAGCCCGGAAGGCGAGCGAACTCACGGCTCGTGGCGTCCGGGAACGGTCGCTGCAGTTCGCGGTGAAAATGATCGCGCACAACATCCTGCCTGATTCGATCAACGAGATCCAGGACCCTGTTGAGAAAGGTCGGGCCATCGCAAAATTCATCGAAGGAGGCGGTTTCGACCGGGCTCCCGACGACGCCATCAAGATGGCGCTTTCCCAGTCCAACCCCCAGGCCCGCGGAACCGTGATGTCGGCCGCATTCGGCCGGCTGGGTGGAGGGGTCGGAGGAATCCAGATCAACGATGCCGTCAAGCGCTTGAACTCGCTGGAGGACGGGCGCGACCGCGATTTTGCGATCAACGGACTGGCTCACGGGCTTGCTGGTCGAGACCCGAAGAGTGCTCTGAAATGGGCCAACTCCATCTCCAATGAGGGATTCCGCAAGGTAGTGGTAGAGAATGTGACCAGGCGGATCGAACGGCGTTAGGCGAAAAGTCGTTTTCGCAGTTTGATCAATCACCTGTCACCTTGTCCCGGTTTTACCCAGGACTTCTCCAGGGCGAAAGGGCGCCTGATACCAACGGTAGAGTTTTCGCAGGATCCGTCCCAGATCCTCCGCCACGAGGAGCGAACAAGGGATGAGATAGAGCGTGATGACGGTGGCGAACATCACGCCGAAGCCAAGCGAGACAGCCATGGGGATGAGAAACTGGGCATGGAGTGATCGCTCGAACATCAACGGGGCGAGACCGACGAAAGTCGTGATCGAGGTGAGCAGGATGGGGCGAAACCGTCGTCCCCCGGCTTCGCGGCACGCTTCGAGTAGTTTCATGCCCTCTCGGCGGCGGCGGTTGATGTAATCGACCATGACGAGCGAATCGTTCACTACGACTCCCGCCAACGCCAGCATGCCGAACACCGAAAGGTAGGAGGGAGTGATGTCCATGATCATGTGGCCGAGCAGTGCACCGATCACACCGAATGGCAGGGCGATCAGGACGAAAAAGGGCTGAACCATCGACCGGAAGGGAATCGCCAGCATCGCGTACAGCGCGAAGAGCAGTGCCAGCGATCCAATGATGGTCCGCTTTCGCGCTTCCTCCGCTTCAGCGACGTAGCCGACCCATTGAAACGTGTATCCACCCTCTGCGCAGAGCGCCTCAATCTTCGGTTCGAGATCCTTGGAAATGCCGACGATGTCGACATTCTCGTCGATGGGCTGCCCGCCGATTCGGATGACCTCGGCCCCGTCGTTGCGCTCAACGAAAGACGGCGCCTTGATAAATTCGACCTCGGCGACGGTGGCCAGCGGGACCTCTGCACCGCGCGGCGTGCGGATCTTCAACTGGTCCAGGGTATGGAGAGAGCGACGTTCCTCCTCCGGCAGTCGCACCATCACTCGGATGCTATCGATTCCCCGCTGAACCCTCTGGGCTTCCTCGCCGAAGAAAGCCTGTCGGATCTCGCGGGCCAGCAGCTGCTGGGTCACGTCGAGTTCGGCGGCCCGCGGTTTCAGGGTAAACTCGAGTCCGTTGCTCCGGAAGTTCACGCGAGCCCATGCCGAGCTGATTCCTTCGTAGCCTTCCAGCAAATCGCTAATCTGCTCGGCAACCTCGGCCTTTTCATCTGAAGACGGTCCCCGTAGTTCGAGGTTGAGCGCTTCCTCATCGTACTCCACGCCCTTCTTCAGGGTGGATTCGGAAAAGGTCCGGAACTGGGTCGCCTCGGGAATCTCGCCGATGATCTCGGTCCAGCGCTCGACGATGACACTGTTCTTCGGACCCGGTTCACTACGGTGATCCGGCGCGGTGACCTCGATCTGGACAAGTCCCTCCGACTTGTCGTAGCCGCGTCCGCGCCGGGTGCCTCCGGTGATGATCGAGGTGTGCCGAATCAGCGACTCCCCCGATCCCGGATCGACAAACTCCTCTTTCAGAACGTCGACGGCAGCGACGATGCGTTGGATGTAGCGATGGGTCACTTCGATCGGGGTATCGTTTGGCAGATCGAGGAAAGCGCTGATCCGCGTGGTGTCGACCGAAGGGAAGGATTGAAATCCGATCCGCCCACCCAGGCAATAGCCGGCCATCACCAGTCCCATCGCGACAAACAGGGCGAGCACGGAGGCACGGTAGCGGATCGCGAAGTCGAGCGACGGTTGGTAAACCTTCTCCACGAATCGTTCCAGGCCGTTGGCGATCGAGGTCTGCATCCGGCTGAACCAGTTCTTCGCTTCCCGGATCCGGAGATGCTTGAGGTGAGCCGGTAGAATCAGCTTGGACTCCACCAGCGAAAAAAGCAGCACAGGCGCCACAACTGGTGGAATCTGCCGGGCAAAATCGCCCCAGGTCCCCTCGAAATAGAGTAGCGGCAGGAAGGCCACGATGGTGGTGAGAATGCCAAAGGTCACTGGCACGGCCACTTCCTTGGTTCCGACCACGGCGGCCTCAAGCGGTGAGAGTCCTTCCTTCTGCTTCTGGAAGACGTTCTCACCGGTAATGATGGCATCGTCGACGACCACCCCGACGACGATGATGTAGCCGAAAAGGCTCATCACGTTGGCGGTGATCCCGAACCATGGCATCAGCAGCACACCGCCTGCAAAAGAGACCGGAATACCGAGCACGACCCAGAAGGCGAGCGCCGGCCGGAGAAAAATGCCCAGCACAATCGCGACGAGCACCATCCCCTGCATCAGCGACACCGCGAGCGTGCTGAGTCGACCGCGAATGGCGTAAGAGGTGTCCTTCCAGATTCCGAGTTCGATCCCGTCCGGAAACCGGGAGCCGGCGGTATCGACGTATTCCTGGACCTTGTCCGAAATGGCGATCGCACTCTCGTTCCCCGTCCGCATGATCTCTACGAAATGCGCCGGCTTACCGTCGAACTCGACGATTTTGTCCTTCCCGACGAACTCCTCGATCACGGCGGCGACTTCACCGAGCCGGACTTCGGCGCCGTCGGCCGAGCGCACCGGAATTTCCTCGAACTCCTTCCGATTGTAGGCCTGCCCTCTGGTGCGGACGGTCAGGGTGCCGCTGTCGCTTTCGATGGCTCCAGCCGGCAGGTCGATCGAGTAACGGCGGATCGCGTCGGCGAGTTCCTGGAAGCTGAGATCATAGGCCTCCAGCTTCTCGGGCCGCGCCTCGACGGAAATCTCGATCCGGGGATTCGGTGAGAGCCGTGCCAGGCTGATGCCCGGAAGCTCGAGCAGGTCTTCCATGACCTTTCGGGCAGCGTCGCGCAATTCGAGGGCACTCATTTCTCCCGTGACGGCAACCGTCAGCACCTCGAAGGCATTGGCTGAATCGGGAATGCGAACTTGCGGCGGTTCGATCTCATCGGGGAAGGTCTCGATCGCATCGACACGGGCTTTGACATCGTCCATCAGCGCCCGGAGATCCGTCCCCGAACGGGCATTGATGTAGAACCTGGCATGTCCGCGGGAGCCGTCGGAGTGGAGCATCTTGATGCCGTTGACGCCTTCGAGCGCTTCCTCGACCGGGATCAGGATGGCACGCTCGACGTCCTTCGCGGTCGCCCCGCGGTAGGGAATGTCGATCATCACCGTGTCCCAACTCAGTTGCGGCGTCACCTCGAGAGGGATCTTGTTGAAGGCGGTGTAGCAGCCGGCCAACAGGATGGCTGCCATCAGGAAATTGGCGGCGATCCCGTTGTTGGTGAACCAGCGAATCATGATTGAGGAAATGGTGCGGCTACGAACTGGTGTCGTCCCTTTCTGCCACATCCGCGTCGAGCGTGAGGTCGTCGTCGTCGGAGTCGTCGATGTTCGGGACGATTTCCACTTTGGCACCTTCGGGTGCGTAAACGAGACGGGTCAGGGCAAGAGCCTGTGTGCGGGGATCGATGGAGGGATCGCGGATAAGAATGTGTTCCTCGTCGGACCAGAGCGGGGTGATCGTTCGGGACGACAGGGTGAGGTCGTCTTTGTCGATCAACCGGATCTGGTCGAGTTGAAAGACCGCGCCACGAGGCAGGGCAAGCACCCGTTCGAGAATCTTGCCCTCGATGCGCGCTACCACGGGCTGACCAATTCGCAGCGGTGGCTCGCCCGATTCTCGTCCAAAGGGATCGCTGATGCGGGCGATGGCAAACAGTTCGAGTGAGTCGGGATCGAGAACGCCCTCGGTCCGAACGATCCTCGCTTCCCAAGTCGCGGGATTCTCCAGGTTGAGCCCGTCGGTCAATACCACAGCGACAGCAGGGTCACTCGCATCCTCCGGCAAATCCAGGAGAGCCAGATCGCGGGACGACAGCGGCAACCGCACCTCCGCGTAGTCGATCGCAAACACGGTGCCCAAAGGAGTGGCCGTGGCGATCGTCTGGCCCAGCCCGACATCTCGCGTGCGAACCCGCCCGGCAAACGGCGCCGAAATCTTTGTCCGTTCCAGGTCGCGTTGCGCCCTACCATAAGCAGCGGTGGCGGCGGCGAGATTCGCCCTGGCCTCTTTCAACTGGGGAAGTCGCATGACAAGTTCACCGGGTTCGTCTTGCTTGCCGAGCCTCTCCCAGTTGAGCCGCGCCTGCTCCGCGCGAGCCTCCTCCTGGGCAAGGGCGACTTCGGCGCGGACCTTCTCGGATTCGGCTGCGGCGAGGGCGGCCTCGAAATCGGAGGGATCGAGTTCGAGGAGGATTTCACCCTTCTCGAAAAAGGCGCCGTCCTCGAAGTTCTGATGAATCCGCACGATCTCACCCGCGACCTGTGAGCTCAGCGGAACTTTCTCGTGCGAACGGATCGTTCCCTGGGTGGTGACGACCGTCCGGAAATCGACGACCTCCAGTTCTGTGACCCGCGTCTTGATGGGCTTTGCTTCCTGCTCCTCCTCCCTGGCCGCCTCCGGCTTGACGCTCAGCTGGGAAAAGCCAAACCACCCCGCCGCGAGTAATGCGACCGGGAGCAGCAGACGCACGATCTTTCCGCCCACGTTCGATGGTGTCGGCGGATATTGATCGTTCTCGGGAGGCATCTCCATTCCAGCGATTCTATAATGATCTCCTCGTCCGTTCGAGAGATTCGGAAACGGATTCACGGGCAGTTCGCTTCGTGTGAATCACTACCTCGACGGCCTCCCCAAAATCTCCCGGGCATGTTTCTCGAACAGCCCGAAGGTGGGCGCCTCGTAACTCCATGTCTGGATCATGAAGACCCCGTAGCCGTTCTCCTTCGTGTCCACCCAGAAACGGGTTCCGGCCGCACCGCCCCATTGGTAACCGCCCTTGCCATTCACCATGCCGCCAAGTCCGTAGACTTTCTTGATGTCCTTGAGGTGGTTCTGGAGCATCAGGTCGACGGTTTCCGCTCTCAGCACACGGGCGCCACCGTATTCACCCTTGTTGGCCATCATCGCGCAGAACCGCGCGTAGTCTTCCGTCGTCGACATCAGGCCCTGGCCGCCCATCATGCGGGCCGGCTTCTTCATGACGTCGTCGATCTTCATCGCTGGCTTGAGCTTTCCGTCCTTGCCCCTGGTGTAGACCATCGCGACACGTCCCTTGTCTTCGGCATTCCGCACCCAGAACTCGGTGTCGTCCATGCCCAGCTTGTCGAACACGCGCTCCCGCATCACGACATCGAGCGGCTTGCCTTCGACTGCCTCGATGTAACGGCCAAGGATGTCGGTCGAGTAGCCGTAGGCATACTGGGTGCCGGGATGAAACTTGAGCGGTTTCTTCGCCGCGGATGCCGAGAACTCCTCGAGCGTCGCGGTCGGCGAGAGATTCAGCCCCTTTCGATCGTAGGTCAGGCCGGAAGAATGGGTGAACAGCTGGCGGGCGGTGACAGGGCTCCTGGCTTCCTCCGTGCCCTTGCCGTTTCGGACGACGGGCTCGTTCCATTCCGGACAGTGATCTGCGATCGGATCGTCGAGCTTGAACTTACCCTCCTCCCAAATGGCCATGGCCGTGACGGCGACGATTGGCTTGGTCATCGAGTAGATCCGGAACAGCGTGTCTTTCGCCATAGGCTTGTCCTGCTCGATGAATCGCTGACCGTGGGCTGCGTAATAGCCAACTTGCCCGTTCCGGGCGATCAGGCCGATGACGCCGGCGACCTTGTCCTTGACGACCTGTTGCTCCATGGCCGCGTCGAGTTTCCCAAGCGCTTCCGGGTCGAGCTTGGCGGCCGCTGGATCGGGCTGGAATTCCGATTGGGCATTCTGGGCGAGCGTAACCGTAGGCGCCAGGAAGACAGCCAGAAGCATGAGAGATTGGGTGAGTTTCATTTTGGAAGACATAAAGAGAATGGTGAGAGTCAATCACGCGGCGTTGATGCGATTGCCGGCTCTGGCCGCAGGGCATTTTCCAAGGAAGTGGAAAAGATCCAGGCGTGGTTGGTTGATTCCCGATGGTTGCCGTCGTGACCGGCGAAGTAGATCCTATCGCCGCGATCCTCGGGAAACGGGGAACGGGCAAAGACACAGGTCGCGACCAGAGGCGGCTTCGATGGGTCGGCAGGTCCATTGATCTCGCGGAGTCTATAGTTTCCGCGGCTGTCGCGGATGGCATACATGCCCCCGGCGTAGAACCCTCCGTTCTTGGCGGCATCATAGTGCCACATTGGGAAGCGCTTCCCACCGATCCACGAGTCGAAACCGATCAAGTGAACCGTCTCCCCAGATTGCGGATCGACGACCGGATAGATGTCGTTGTAGGCGGCCAGGATGAAGTAAACCGGATTGCCGTCCAGGTACTCGCTCATCAATGAGGCCAGATCGGCCTCCCGATTTCGGGAAAACCCGCCTTCTCCATCGGGATCGAGTCGATAAATCGTGCCCCGGGATTGCTTGCCCTCGGCCATGACGAACATGAGGGAATCGCCATTTCCTTCGGGATTCGGAATTGCGGAGAGCCCTCGGATTCCCCCGATTGGCTGGTTGGCGACATTGGGAAAGAGATCGCTCATATCGTGTAGGACTTCCCAGGAAGGCGTTTCCCCGTCGATCCGGTGATAGATCTTCCGGCCCGCCGAAAACAGGAGCGAGTCGTTGGCTTCGATGACGGCGAGGACACGGGTTTCGACATTGGCCGACTCGGGTTCGGAATCCCATCGGACCTTCCCGGGTGCTCGTGGGTCGTAGACTCCCGAGATCACTCCGAGTTTGCCGAGCGATAGAAAGACACGTTCGAGACCGGTCACCTTGTCACGATAAACGCGCATGGCCCGGCAGGAACGGTCCTCCAGGTCGGCCGGCCGCGGCCCCGAATAGACCGTGCCTTTCTCCCACACGCCCGTCCGGTCATTCCGGCAAAAGAAATTGATGTCCACATGGTCCGCCCCGGGCGAATATTCGGCTGCCGCGAGAAGATTCACGGGTTCGCTCAGCTTTCGGCCGGAGCCATCCATCGTGAAGGTGAGAGACTTGAGAATCTCCACCCGCAGGTGCTGCGGTCCAAGATCGTGGTCGACTTCCCACTCCCCTCCCGGCTCGTCGAGCCTCAACACCTGCGCCCAGCCCGTGCCGGGATCCTTTCCGCCATACCAGATGTTTCTCGCGTCATGCCAGTAGCTGTTCCCCGCGTAGAGTTTGCCCTTGTGGCCGACGAGGTGAACGATTGTCGATCCGCCCATGTAGTGTCCGTTGCGGTCGAGTTCTCCGGCTCGAAACGATTGCACCCAAGTCGGTGGGGCGCTTTCTGCGGATAGCTTGCCCCTGCCGATTTCAGAAAGCTCTCTTGAATCCCCCGGTACCGGCAAACCTTGACCGAGTCCTAGAAGAGGAAGGAGGCAAAAGACGGAGATGGTGAATCTCTTCATGGATTGTCACTATTGGTTTTCGGAATGCTCTGGCAGTTACTTGAAGACTTGAGGGAGAGCTCTGTGGGTTTAGAAACGGAGCGGATTCCCTATTTCTCCACCTGACCAATGAACTTTCGGAAAACTTTTCCCGAATTTCCTCCGTCAGCGCGGAAGAAAGACGACACCATGACGCTCCGAGCCACTTTCCTTCTTTCCGCCCTTTCGATTCTTGCGACTACGCCCAGCCAGGCCCAATCGCCGGCCGACCACTGGCACCAGTGGCGCGGCCCCGAGAACAACGGCGTTTCCCGGACCGCGACTCCCCCGCTTAAGTGGGGCGAGCAGAGGAACCTGAAGTGGAAGGCGGAAATCAAAGGGCACGGAACCTCCAGCCCCATCATCTGGGGCGACAAAGTGTTTCTCACCACTGCGATCAACACGGGTAAGGTCGATCCGAAATTGCCGAAGCCGGAGGATCAACCCGAACGGGTCTTCGGGATCAAGTTCCCGAACACCAGCTACGAGATGGTCGTTCTCTGTATCGACCGGAGTACCGGCAAGCAGGCATGGCGCGATGTCGCGAAGACGGTAGTACCTCATGAAGGTCATCACAAAGACGCGAGCTTTGCCTCGGCTTCTCCCTTTTGCGACGGAGAGCGAGTCTATTTCTGGTTCGGCTCGGCGGGGATGTTTGCCTATTCGTTGAATGGAGAAAAGTTGTGGGAGCGCGATCTCGGACCGGCAAAAGTGGGAGCGAGTTTGGGAGAAGGCAGCTCTCCCGTGGTGCATGAAGGCAGGCTCATCATTGTTCGTGATCACTCCGGCCTGTCCACCATCGAGTGCCTCGAAGCCGCCACCGGGAAGACCCTCTGGAAGAAGGATCGCGACGAGGGCAATGCCTGGGCCACACCGGCCATCGCGGAGCACGGCGAACGCACCCAGGTGATCACCACCGCATCGAACGCAGTGCGCAGCTACGATCTCGAAAGCGGGGACATCATCTGGACGGCGACCGGACTGACCGGAAACAGCACACCTTGTCCGCTCGTGTCGGGAGACACGGTTTACTGCATGACCGGTTACGAGGGGCACGCGCTGCTGGCGATCCCCATCACCGGCACGGGAGATGTCACCGACCAAATTCGCTGGAGAGCCGACCGGGGAACTCCCTACGTGCCGTCACCCATCCTCTACGACAGTCAGCTCTATTTCACCCAGTCGAACCAGGGCATCCTGACGAGCCTCCGGGCCGAGGACGGCAGTGAGGTCATCGAACGCACCCGGGTTCCCGATCTCGGCGACATCTACGCATCTTCCGTCGGTGCGAACGGGCGGATCTACTTCGTCGGGCGAAAGGGAACCACCGTGGTGATCGAACCCGGGAATGAGTTCAAGGTGCTCGCCACCAACCAGCTCGACGACAATTTCCATGCCTCCCCCGCCCTGGCCGGCAAGCAACTCTTCCTCCGGGGAATGCGCTTTCTCTACTGCCTCGAGGAAGGTGGATCGGCGGACGGAACCAAGGTGACTGCCGCAACGAGGCCGGAACCGGAACCCGTCGCCAAGGGCGAGGCTCAAGCCGACCCCAAGAAAGCGCTGAGCGACCGGCTGCGCGGGATGGTCGAGGCCGGAAAACTCACCGCCGAGGAATCGATCGAGCTGTATCTCACCGCCTTCCCCGAGGAGGAAGGAAACGTGAAGCGCTGGCTCGCCGGAATGGGGGAAGAGGCAAAGACCCGATCGCTGTTGGAGCAGATCGCGAAGCGGGAGGTTCCGAAAGATTACCCGGGTGGAAACGGGCACCAACCGTACGTGGAACGGGTGATGAAAGGTTTTTCGCCGGAACAGATGGGCCGGCTCGGTCAGCTCTGGAAAGCGCAGGAGCGGCTGTTTCCCGACATGGAAAATCGCGGCGAGTCTTTCGTTCGCATCCTCGACCATGTGCGATCCGGAAAGACACCTCCCCCGGGAAAACCGAAAGCCTCGCCCAAGGCCCAGTCTCCGGCCGAGGGCAACCCCCATATCAAGCGCAAGGTGAAGGCCGAGATTCGGCGCGTTGAGGGCACCATCACTCCCGGAGTAACTGGCAGTGTGGCGGGCTCGGTGAAATCGAAGGACGGCAAGGCCATGGGAGGCGTGATGGTTTCCGCTTTTGATGACGATAATCGGCAGAGCATCTCAGTTTTTTCCCAGCTGGACGGAAGCTTTCAAATCGACGACCTGCACGAGGCAGACTACCGCATCCGCGCCCGACTCCCCGGCCAGCGGGATCACTGGGTCGAGGACGTGAAACTCGGTGATGATAAGATCGCCGTGACGATGGAGCCGGCTACCGGTCGCGAGCTCGAAGAGCAGCGCCCCGCCACCGATGCGTTCGCCCAGCTGAAATTCGACAGCCCACGTGACCGGCTGAATTTCAAAATGATGTGCAGTTACTGCCACCAGATCGGCACGCCCGGATTTCGCACGCCGGAGAAACCCGTCGACTGGGAGACCATGATTACCCGAATGGACGGCTTTGGCGGGCTCTATCCTCACACCAAGGACACGATCGTGAAACGCATCATCGATACCTACAAGGGCGATGCAGTTGAGAAATGGCCCGAGTATGTGCCGCCTCCCGCCCCGACTGGCATGGTGACTCAAGCGAAGATCACCGCCTGGGAAATAGGAGATCACTACGAAGGATCCTTTCACGATCTCGAGGTCGGAGACGACGGGCTCGCCTACGTCGTCCACATCGGCAAGCAATACACCGCGACGCTTGATCCGAAGACCGGGGAACGAATCTTCTACAAGCTTCCGCGTGGATCGCACGGTCCGCACTCGATTGAGCCGGACAATCATGGCGACATGTGGCTGACCCTCTGCGTCTCCGGGGAAATGGCCAAGTTTGATCTCGAGACGAAGGAATACACCATTCTCTCCAGTGCCGAGCCGCCCGCGGAACGCGGTTCCTGGCCACACACGCTCCGGACCGATCCCAAGGATCCCGAGAGTCTCATCTGGTATACCGATGCGGGTCGGAACTCCGTCTTCCGCCTTCACCCGAAGACGCTGGAGCGGAAAGAGTATCACCTCCTCGAGGCCGGCCAGGTCAAAGCCGGCGGCAAGGGCGAGTCCCGTGGTATCACCCCCTACGGCCTCGACTACTCGCCCGTGGATGGAACGATCTGGTATTCCAAGCTCAACGGAAACCGCATCGGCCGGATCGATCCCAAGGCGCCCGACGGCGACATCACCGAGTGGAACCCGCCCTTCCGCGGACCACGGCGCCTTCACGTCGCTCCCGATGGAAACGTCTGGGTGCCCGGTTTCGGCTCGGGCGTCTTCGGCAAGTTCGATCCAAAAACCGAGGAGTGGACCACCTACCCGTTGCCCGATTACCTCAACCAGATTCCCTACGCGCTCAACGTCGCCCCCAACGGCATGGTCTGGATCTGTGGCACCGGCAACGACACCCTCTATCGATTCAATCCCGAGACCGAGTATCTTGTCGAATTTCCCCTACCGTTTCGCGTCAGCTACACGCGGGAAATCGAGTTCGACAAGGACGGCAATGTCTGGACCAGCACCAGTGGTCCCGCACGGCACATGGAAAATGTCTGTGGTACCCTCATCAAGTTGGAGATTCCCGCCGATGCCGATGAAACCGGCGGCATGAAATTGACACCGATCCAGCTGAGCCTGGAGGAGCAGGGGATCCTGACCGAAGCCCAGGAACAGAAACAGAGGCAGGAAGGAAACACGCAACTCGGCTCCCTCTTCGCCAAGATCGAAGCGCGAAAGCTTCCCGAGGACTACGACCCCAAGACCCACCAGCAATACGTGGATCAGGTCATGGAAAGCATCCCCGAGCACCGCCGCGCGCGTGTCGGGCAGCTCTTCAACGAACGGCGCCAGTCCGGGGCGAAGATGGAGAATCCGGGGCACACCTTCATCCGCATTCTCGACTACGTCGCCAAGGGAGGCAGCGCCACCGAGATGCCAGCCGAGCCAGGTCCGGGGACGAACCCGGGAACGGTCGAGGAGAAGACCGCCGCCGAGTTGATTGAATCCGGGAAGTTCGATGCGGCTCCCTTCGAGGCGGTGACGATGGCCCTATCCCAGTCGGACCCCAAGATCCGCGGCGCCGCTCTCTCGGCTGCCTTTGGACGACTGGGCGGAGGCGCAGGAGGCGTGGAACTCTACGCCGTCGTGGGTCGCCTGGACTCATTGTCCGAGGAACGGGACAAGGATTTCGCGAGGAACGGATTGGCCCACGGCCTGGTGGCTTCTGATCCGGAGAGTGCCTTGGAATGGGCCAACTCGATCTCGCAGGAGGGATTCCGCAAGGGCGTCGTCGAGGCGGTGACCCGGCGAATCGAAGCGCAGCCGCCCCGACCGAAGAAGGGCGCCATCCCACCATCTACCTCCCAATCGATGGAAAAGAAAACGGGCGTCCATCGTCTCGACAACGAACGCCGTTCCGCCTTCGATGCCTTCGTCTACGTGAACCGGATTCCCGACCAGCCACGCGAGGGCGAGTCTTCGCGAGACTTTGCCGGCCGCATCCACGGTCGTCTCGCCAACCAGGAGGGTCGGATCCAGCTCAAGCTGCCGCCCGGTCTCGATCTCGAGGCGTATCGCGGCTTCAAGACCTTCCTCGGTTCCGAGGGCAACGCGAGCGTAACGAACTGCGCCGCCTGTCACTCCCCCCCGGAGTTCGCGATCTCCTCCGGTGGATCACTCCGGGACGGGAAGTGGTCGAACTCGGATCTCGAAGCCATCCTTCGTGGCAAGATGCAGCGAGCCGCCGAAGGCGACGCCGACTACGCCGGTCTGAAAATCACCGCGGCCGATCTTCCCGACCTGATCGCCTTCCAGCGCTCCCTGGCCGCCGTGAAAGACGAGGCCTTCCGGGACCTCATCCTCCGTGCCGAAGTGGTGGACGTCACGGCATCTGCACCACCCAGGCCCGCGACAGGAGCCAGCCAGCTCAACGGCACCGTTCGCTTCGACGGGCCTCGCCCGAAGCGCAAAGCGCTCCCCCTGGACGAAGCCAGCCGGAAGCTCTACGACGGCAAGCCCGCTCTCGACGAGGAAGTCCTCATCAGCGAATCAGGCGGCCTCGCCAATGTCTTCGTCTATGTGAAGAGCCCGATTCGGGGAGATTTCACGCTACCGAAAGAGCCCGCCGTCCTCGATCAGCAGAAGTCCATGTTCCGTCCTCGTGTCCAGGGCATCCGCGTCGGACAGGAAGTGGTGATGAAGAATGGCGACCCCTTCATTCACAACATCCGCTCCCTTTCGCGGAAGAACCGCTCCTTCAACATCGCCCAACCGGCAGGTTCCCCCGACCGGGAGAAGACATTCGATACTGCCGAAGGCCCGATCACCCTGAAGTGCGATTTTCACCCCTGGATGACGGCCCACTTCTGGGTGATGGATCACCCGTTCTTCGCGGTGACGGATGCAGAGGGACGCTTCTCGATTCCGGATCTGCCACGAGGCGAATACACCTTGGGAGCATGGCATGAGCGGTTCGGGGAGCAGGAGATCACCGTCGATCAGAACGGAGAGGCCGCGGGCGAAACCAGATTCATCTTTCCGCCCAAGGAGGACTGATGCGAAACGGACTCATCGCAGCGTTCGGATTGGCCGCCCTTCTTCCTCTCAGCGCGTTTCCGGAAGAAACGGCTCGTCCCAACGTCGTCATCCTCCTCGCCGACGATCTCGGCTGGAAGGACCTCCGCTGCTATGGCGGACCGGTGAAAACGCCAGCGCTCGACCGGCTCGCCGGCAGCGGAGTGCGGTTCACCGACTTTCATTCCGGCGCCGCTGTCTGCTCACCGTCTCGGGCGACATTGCTCACGGGGCGGCATCATGTCAGAACGGGGGTTTACAGCTGGATCAATGACCACGATCAAAAATCGCACCTGCTCGAGAGCGAGGTGACCCTGGCGGAAATCCTGAAGGCGGAAGGCTATGCGACAGCGCATTTCGGCAAATGGCATCTTGGCTTGCCCTATCGCGATCAGAAAAAGCCGACGCCGGCCGAGCATGGTTTTGACTACTGGTTCGCGACACGCAACAACGCGGGGCCGAGTCATCGAAATCCGAACAATTTCATCCGCAACGGCGAGCAAGTCGGACAGCTCGAAGGGTATGCCTGCGATCTCGTCGTGGAAGATGCGATCCGGTGGCTGAATGAGGAGCGTGACCCGGAGAAGCCCTATTTCCTCAACGTCTGGTTTCACGAGCCCCATGCGCCGATTGCCGCGCCCAATGACATCGTCGCCGACTATGGAAACACGACCGATCCCGCTGCGATCTACTCGGGAACGATCGACAACACCGACCGGGCGATCGAGCAGTTGCTGGACCGGCTGGATGAGAACACGCTGGTCATCTACTCTTCCGACAACGGCAGCTACCGCCGCGACCGCGTGGGCGAGTTGCGGGATGCCAAGGGCTCGAATTTCGAGGGAGGAATCCGCGTGCCCGGAATTGTTTCCTGGCCGGGGAAGATTCCGGCGCGGCGCGTAATCGATGAACCAGCAGGACAGATCGACTTGCTTCCGACGATCTGCGGCTTGCTGGAAATCGATCCGCCAAAGGGCGTGCCTCTCGACGGAGCGGACCTGACCCCGCTCCTCACGGGAGAGGCTGAAACGATCGAACGCGCTCAACCGCTGGCGTGGATCCTGCCTTTGTCAGGGTGGCCCATCGCGGTACGCGACGGGCGCTACGCGTTGCTGGGACGAAAGTCGAGAGAATACCCGCGTGATCGCGAGGCGATGACTGAGCTGATGAAGCAGATCGAATCGACGCTGGCGAAGAACGGTGATCCGAATCCGAAGGCGACCATCAAGGCAAGTCTCTTCGAGGGCTTCAAGGACCGCGAGGCAGAGAAACTGCGCGGCGCCTGGATTCGACACAATCAGTTTCATGAGTCGTGGATTCCGGCGGTCAAGGCGATGGAGTATCAGGGGTTCGAGCTTTTCGACCTGAAAGCGGATATCGGGCAGAAGAAGAATCTGGCGAGTGAACTCCCGGAAGTCTACGAGCGACTGAAACGGGAGCTGTTGGAGATCACGGCCGATGTGATGGAAGAAGGTCCGGACTGGAGCAGGCACGGACAATGAGCGCGAATGGATCCAGATGGCTGCTGGTCGTCCTCTGCCTCCTCGGGCAGTGGAGAACGGCGGGACGCGCCTTCGAGGCCGAGGTTCTTCCCCTTGTCGAAGCCTCCTGTATGGATTGCCACGATCGCGACACGGAGACCGCGCTGGACTTCGAGGCATTGACCTTCGATTTGGCGAAGCCGGAAGTGTTCCGGATGTGGGAGAAGGTCTTCGACCAGGTGGAATCCGGCGAGATGCCCCCCGCAAAGAAGCCTCGCCCCGATTCGGTAAAGAAACAGGCCGCGCTCGATTCACTCGGCCGCCACCTGCGCGAAACGAGCCTGGCACAACAGCGGAAGAACGGCCGCGTCCCGGCGCGGCGCCTGACCCGAACCGAATACGAATACACCCTGCATGACCTCCTCGGGATCGGCGGCGATCTGTCCTCGGTATTGCCGCCTGAAAATGTCTCCGCTCCTTTCGACACCGTGGCGATCGAACAGGGAATCTCACCCGTTCACCTGCGTGCCTACCTTACCGCGGCGGATGCCGCGATCGACGAGGCCCTGCAGCTCGGACCGAAGCCGGACTCCGGGCCGCGCCTGATCGACTATCGGAACCATCCCTATGTCCGGATGTGGTTCGAGCGGGAACTTCGGCGTGGCGGCAACACCGTGAAGCGGACCGACGACGCGCTCGTCACCTTCGACGGCCGCCCCCACACGACCCGAACCGACAACATGGGCATCCGCTTCCCGGTCGCGGGTCGGTATCGCATCGCGGCGGATGCCTACGCCTACCAGGCGAAAACACCGGTGACCTTCTGTATCTACCGGGGCAATGACCGGGCCGGCAGTGCCGAACTGATCGGAAGCTGGCAGTTGGATCCGGGACAGCCCCGACAAGTTGAGATCGAACACTACTTCACCCCGGAGGATTATTTCTATCTCGCCCCCGCCGATCTGGACGAATTACCGGACGGGCGTTCGTTCTGGGCCTTTGGTGCCAGAGACTATCCCGGCGAAGGACTCGCGATTCGCCGACTCACCCTGGAAGGACCGCTCGAGAAGCAATGGCCGCCGGAGCGAACCCGGAACCTGCTCGGAGAGGTCGACTTCCGGATGCGGAACGGCGGAGGATACGAACCCGTCTTCCCTGATGAACCCCTCGCCCGGGTGGCGAATGTTGTCAGTCGAATTGGTCCGCGAGCCTTCCGAAGACCGCTCGAGAACGGCGAACCCGAACAATGGGCATCCCTCGCGATGCCGGCACTCGCCGAAGGACGCGGCTTCGAGGAAGCTCTCCGCGTCGTCCTGCGCGGGATGCTCAGTTCTCCGGAGTTTCTCTATCACCGGGCAAAGCCCGGGCCGCTGGACGATCATGCGCTGGCGACCCGACTTTCCTTTTTCCTCTGGAAGAGCCTGCCGGACGACCAACTCTTCCACCTCGCCGCCGAGGGAAAGCTGAGCGATCCAGCGGTTTTGGAAGCCGAAACGAACCGCCTGCTCGATGACGAGAAGGCGCAGCGGTTCATCGACGACTTTCTCGACCAGTGGCTCGAACTGGCAGACATCGACGCCACCACCCCGGACGAGAATCTCTACCCGGAGTACGACGACATCCTGCGCCAGGCCATGCTGGAGGAAACGCGTCGCTTTTTCTCGGAGTTGATCTGGGACGATCGTGGCGTCCGCGAACTGATCGATTCGGATTTCACCTTCGTGAATCGGCGACTCGCGGACCACTACGGGATCCCCGGCGTCGACGGACTTGAGTTTCGGAAGGTGTCCCTTCCCGTGGACAGCCCACGCGGTGGTCTCCTCACCCAGGCGAGTATCCTCAAGATCACTGCGAACGGGACGAATACTTCGCCGGTCCCGCGAGGAGCCTTCGTCCTCGCCAACCTCCTCGGAACGCCTCCGAGTCCGCCACCTCCAGGTGCGGGATCCGTCGAACCGGACACTCGGGGAACCACTACCATCCGGGAGGAACTCGCGGCGCACCGCAGTGTCGAAACGTGCAACCGTTGCCACCGGGAGATCGACCCACCCGGCTTCGCACTGGAGAGCTTCGATCCCATCGGCGGCTTTCGGACTCGCTATCGATCGACCGGACAGGGGCAGGTGCCGGAGGGAACCCTGTTCGGACGACCAATCGTCGAATACCGGCTCGGCCGTCCGGTCGACTCCACGGGCACCACCCCCGACGGCGAAGCCTTCTCGGGAGTCCGGGATTTCAAGCGATTGCTGTTGAGAGAAGAAGACCAGATCGCTCGCCACTTTCTACACCAGTTGATTGCCTTCTCCACGGGAGCCGAAATTCAGTTCGCCGACCGTGCCGAAGTTGATCAGCTGCTCGAACGATCTCGAAACAATGGCTACGGCATCCGGGAGATGATTCACGCTGTCGTCCAGAGTGAATTGTTTCGCAGCAAGTAAACCGCCCCCTCGTTCCATCATGTCCCCCAGAAACGCCACTCGCCGCCAATTTCTCCAGGCTTCCGGAATCTCCCTGGGCCTGCCATTGCTGGAAGCCTTCGGGAAGGCCGCTGAAACGCCACCGAAGCGGGCTTTGTTCATCTGCAATACCCTGGGCTTCTACTCTCCGGCATTCTTTCCCGGGGAAGCCGGACCGGACTACGAGGCCTCGGAATATCTCGCTCTTCTCGAAGATCACCGCGACGACTTTACCGTGTTCTCGGGCCTCTCCCATCCCGACCAGGGCGGCGAGCACCAATGCGAGATGACCTGGTTGAGCGCGGCCCGCAACCCCGGTCGCGACGGATTCCGGAACTCCCTCTCGGTCGACCAGTTCGCCGCAAGCCGACTTGGCTACGTGACTCGCTTTCCCTCGCTGTCCCTCAGCAGCGATGGACCGATGAGCCAGTCCTACACCGCCAGTGGCGTCATGATTCCGGCAATGGAACGGCCCTCCGAAGTCTTCGCGAAATTGTTTCTCCAGGGGCGGCCGGACGACGTGAAACGGGAGAAACAGAAACTGAGCGACGGCAGAAGCATTCTCGATGCTCTTGGAGACGAACGGACCCGACTCCTCGGAAATGCCTCGCCCATGGACCGGGAGAAGCTCGATGCCTATTTCGAGGCGGTTCGGCAGGCAGAGCGGGACATTACCGAAGCCGAGGCCTGGTTCGATCGCCCGAAACCGAAGGTCGATGCCGAGGCTCCCCAGGACATCGCTGACAAGGCCGACCTCGTGGGCCGAATCGAGTTGCTCTTCCAACTCGTTCCCCTGGTGATCCAGACGGACTCATCGCGCGTCATCAGCATCGTGATCCAGAACAACCACGGAATTCCTCTGGTGAACGGGGTCGACGCCGAGCACCACAACCTCTCCCATCACGGTCGTGATCCGGACAAGATCGACCAGTTGAAGAAGATCGAGCGCGCGATCCTCCACAGCGTTGATCAGCTCTTGGCCCGGATGAAGTTACACGAGGAAGCCGGGGCCAGCCTTCTCGACCAGACCCTCACCCTCCTCGGCAGCAACCTCGGCAACGCTGCGTCTCATGATCCCCGAAACAACCCGGTTCTCCTCGCCGGCGGCGGGCTCAACCACGGCGGTTACCACGCTCACGATGAAACCCAGAACACCCCGCTGAGCAACCTCTACGTCCGCATGCTCCAGGAAATCGGTATTGAGACCGATTCCTTTGCCTCAAGTTCAGGGTTGCTAGATTGGTCCTGAAATATAGGGGGCAGGTAAGAGGGGGCACAAACTCCGTCGTATCTTTGGATTCCGGAGTCGCTACTGTTTCTTCAGAAAACCGGGCAGCACCCGTTCGGGAAATGTTTTCAGCAAATTTCCCATGCCTTTGTTGTGAGCGGTGATCACAGCGATGAGGTCAAGTTCGGGAAACATGAGGATGAATTGCCCTCCCGCGCCCCGGCCGGAAATGCAGTCGACCGTCCGGTCGCCCAATTCCATGTCGTGGCGCCACCAGAAAAAGCCGTAGCTGGTTCTCCGGGAATTGGTATGGAGGGAGCTCGTCGCGCGCTTCACGAATTCGGCCGGGACGAGTTGCTCGCCGTTCCACTTTCCTCCATTCATCACCAGCATGCCCCACTTGATCATGTCGCGGGATCGCATGCTGCTTCCGGCGGCGGATTTGGGCAGACCGCTGACGTCATCCTGCCAGGCGAAGCTCGTGATGCCCATTTTGCCGAGCAGTTCGGACTCGATGAATTCCCGTGCGGAACCGGGAACGACTGATTCGATCACCTGCATTGTCATCGATGGATCGGAGCCCTGGTATTTAAATTCACGGGGAGTCGGCGGAATCGGAGCGCTGTTCTCCAGGTAGGCTTGAATTTGCGCCTGCCCTTCGAGCATCTCCGGATTTCTCATCAGCTCTTTCGCCTTGGCCGGATCGATCCGGATCCCGGATCGCATATTCATCGCCTCGGCCAGGGTGATATCGGTCGCGCCTTTCACGAGCTTGCTCCGGTCGATCTGGTCGAGAAAATCCACTACCGGGTTGTCCAGATCGGCCATGGTAAGATGCCCGAGCTGGATCGCGCGTCCCAAGGCCATCGCGGTGTAGGACTTGGTGATGGACATCTGGTAGTGCGGGTAGTTGGCACGGCCGCGGCGGTAGTAGGATTCAAATACCAGTTCGCCGTCGCGCATCAGGAGAAAGCTGTCGATTTCACCGTGATCGCCTGCCGCGATCTCGTCGGCAAATGTCAGGATTGCTTCCCTGCTGCGCGAGTCGGCGGAAAACTCGGTCACAGGGATGCCGTCGTTTCCAGCTTTCGGATTCGTGGAGACGTAGGGTTTTTCGAGATCGGGCAGCTTCGCCTCCAGCTGATAGGAAACGTCGGCCGCGTTTAGATCGGTGACTTCGGGGGCGAGACCATCAGCTTCTTCGCCCGGGAGAGAGGCGACACAAAGAAAGGGCAGGGCGATGAGAAATCGTTGCATGTGGGGAATCGTTGTCATTGTTGCTTCTCCGTCTTC
The DNA here is from genome assembly GCA_029213195.1 of Verrucomicrobiales bacterium. Classification (GTDB taxonomy): domain Bacteria; phylum Verrucomicrobiota; class Verrucomicrobiia; order Verrucomicrobiales; family DEV007; genus Arctic95D-9. The sequence continues at coordinate 38,761 of JARGNI010000032.1, read as the reverse complement.
AGGAACATCCCGCTGGTTTTCAACCGGGTCGGCGTTTGGAGTTTACTGATTGTTTTTGTGAGCACGAAATTCGGGCCACGAGAGCTTACCGTCCCTGTTGGTTTCGGCTTCGGGGTGCTTTTTGAAATATCCGTCTTTCCAATCTTCCGCGCTCGTTTCCGGTTCGGGGATGGATTTGGGAATGATGTCGAGCAGTTGGCGACGGAAGGAGACGAGTTTCTCGGAATGGGCCGCGTCGAGGGCGAGGTTGGTCCACTCGTGAGGATCCTCGGCGGTGTGATAGAGCTCTTCCTTTTCGTTTTCGTAGCGGATGTAGCGCCAGTCTTTCGTCCGCAGCGAGTAACTCTGGAACGCCGGGTCGTAATAGTTTGCCCATTTGTAGAGTGCGGTGAGAGCGGCGTCCGGCCCGTCCCATTCGCCGGCGGCGGGATCTTCGAGCAGGGGTCTCACGGAGAATCCGTCGAGCGGTCGGCCCTTGTCATTTTTCATCGTGTCTGACGGCAGCCCGCAGAGATCGATCAGGGTCGGGTAAAGATCGATCAGGCTGACGGGCGTGTCGCAGGCCGTTCCTGCTTCCGTGACGTCGGGGGCGCGGATCACGAAGGGAACGCGGGTGCTTTCCTGCCAGAGCGAATTCTTGTAAAGGTAGTCCTTTTCTCCCATACCCCAACCGTGGTCACTGGTGAAAACGACGATGGTGTTGTCCTTGAGCGGCGAGTTGTCGACGACATCGAGAATGTCGCCAAGCAGGTCGTCGACCGAGGCAACGCTGGCGAGGTAGGCCTGGATAAATTTCTTCAACGCCAGCTCGCGGTCGCCGTCGTAGGAAGCGACGAGACTGTGATACATTTTCGTGCCGCGATCGTCGCTGCGATCATCCTCCTTCGAGGTCACGGTGGACTTGAAAGTGTCTTCGGCATCTCCCTCCAGGATTTCCGGCAGTTCGATTTCCCCGATCGGGAAACGGTCGAAATATTCCTGCGGCACGATCAACGGCGTATGCGGCCGGACGAATCCGACACCCATAAAGAAGGGTTCGGCGGCAGGGTCGTCGGCGAGAGATTTGAGTTTCTCGACAGCCCAGCGGGCATTCAACTCGTCGCCCGTCGGATCGCGGTCGTCGTCGGATTCGCAGCGCAACTCGCGCGGTTTCGCCCAGTTGCCGGTGCGCCAGGTGAGATTCTCTTCGGCGCGCAGTTTGCGGAGCGGACCGAAGGAACCATCGACCGCACCAAAGTCGTCAGGAAAAGGCGACGGCGTATCCGGGTGCGGCAGGTTTTCCTTTCCTCCATCGAAGGCGAAGGGACCGTAGTCGGAGATGTGACCGTATTCGTCCCATTCCTTTTTGTCGCGGTTGTGCATCACCTTGCCCGTACCGAGAGCGCGATACCCGTGGGCGCGGAAGTGCGCCATCAAGGTGCGGGAATTTTGCAAAACCTCGTTCTCGTCCCAATTCTCGAAACCGAAGACCTGCGAAGTGTGCGGATAGATTCCGGTCATGAAGCTCGCCCGCGAGGGATTGCAGATCGGGATGTTGCAGTGCGCCTGGGTGAAGGAGACTCCGCTCTCGATCAGCCGCGTCAGGTTCGGCGTCGCGGCCTGCGGATGTCCGCCGAGCGTCTCGACGTAGTCGTTCAAGTCATCGCAGACGATGAGAAGGACGTTCGGCTTTTTCTCCCCGGCCGGGGCGGGAGAAACGGAACAGGCCGCGAAGATAGCTACGAGTCTAAAAAGATTTTGCATAGGGATTGGTTTCCCCATCACTTCCGCCAATCCTAAAAACTAACCGAAAATCACGCGTCGCATTTTCCCATGACACACTCCGGCTCATTCGCCCGACTTTTTCCGTGTCTGCGAGAACAGCCAATCGAAAAACTCCTCGCTTTCGTAAACCCGGCGCGATGCGCCATGCCCCTCGTCTGGATACACGAGAATCCGCGCCTTCGTTCCGCCCGCTTTCTTGATCGCGGAGATCATGCGTTCGGAGCGGTCCGCCGGGACGACCTTGTCCTGCTCTCCCGCGAAGGCCCAGACGGGAACCTTGGCCAAATTCGCAGCCCATTTCTCGATGTCGGGCGACACGTCCTTCGGACCACCGCGCCCGATCCCGCCGACCATGGGGGAGATGGCCGCGAAATGCTGCGGCGAATGGCCGCCCCATACCCAGCAGCCATAGCCACCCATGCTGTTGCCGGTCAGGTAGATTTGGTCGGGATCGATGGATTCGTAGGTTTCGAGAAGGTGTTCGAGAAAAAGGTCGAGGTCGGCCGGCTCCCAGGTTCCCTTCAGGTCGGACTTCTCGCTTTCGCCCAGGCATTGCGGAGCGACGACCAGGCAAGGCCCTTTGCCGAATTGCCCGATCGCCTGAACCAATCTGCGGGATTGCCCGGCGATTTTCCGAATATCCGACCCGAGTCCTCCGGCCCCGTGGAGGTAGATTAAGAGTGGAAGTTTCTCGCCGGTCTCGACCTCCACCGGACGGTAGGCGAGGTATTCGGGATTGAGAAAAGTGACTTTGGAAGTGCGCTGTTGGTCGAGAGACTCGACTGCGGGCTCCAAGCTCTGGGCATTCAGCAAGACAGGGATCAGCAAAGCCGAGAAGAGGAGACTTCGGATGGGTGTCATGAATTCTTTTCCAAGTGTTGTGACGTGTCTGCCTGAATAGGGCCGTGCTGGCAAGATTATAGGACCGAATCATGCGATGGATTCGGATTATTACGATCGTGTAATCCGATCGTAATCGTTTCGACACCATCACGAGGTTTCATGGATGTGAATCACAGACCTTCACTCACCATGAAATCGTTTCCCTTCCTTATTTTGATGACTGGCCTTGGAACTCTTGGCCTTCTCTACCAGGCGAGCCAAGCGCAGTCTCAAGACGATCGCAAACCACGAGCCGGTGAACGGGGCAATGGCCCTACCGAAAGAGGCAAGAAAGGAGGCGGGCCGAAAATCGCCAAGCCGAAAATCTCCGACACCGTGAAGGCAAACGTCTATGCCGACAACTGGTTCAAGCTCTACATCAACGGCAATCTCGTGGCGGTGGATTCGATCTCCTTCATCCCTCACAACGTCGTCTCAGTGGACATCCTCCCGGAGTATCCCATGACGATCGCGGTGATGGCGAAAGACAACGCGGACAAGGACACCGGGCTCGAATACGACAACACGAACCTGGGTGACGGGGGATTCGTCCTCAAGTTCGGGGACGGCACGGTGACCGACACGACCTGGAAAGCGAGGAGCGTTTTCCATGGCCCCATCAACGGGGACAGGCAGAATCCGAAAACTCGTCATACCCCGATTCCCGCTGATTGGTTCGAGGTCGATTTTGACGACAGCGGCTGGGACGATGCCGTAGAGCACAGTGTAGAAGCCGTCGGACCGAAAGAGCCCTTCTACGACCACGACTTCGCTGGCGCCAAGTGGATCTGGACTGAGGATCTGGCGCTCGACAATACCGTCCTCTTCCGAACCGTGATTGCCCGTCCGCCGAATGGAGCTCCTCTCCCGCGAGAATGGCCTCGCGGGAAAATTGACGAATCGAATCGACGGAAAGCCGGTAAGGCAAATGCGGCAGTAGAAAAGGCGGAGGGAAAGGGCCAAGGTAAGCAGTGATGCGCATCCTCGTCGTCGAAGACCAGCCCCAGATCGCCGGATTCATCCAGTCCGGTCTCGAAGAAGCGGGTTTCGTCGTCAAACTCTGCCGGACAGGCGAGGAAGGATTCGACCTTGCGACGAGCGAGTCCTTCGACGCGATGCTGCTCGACATCATGCTTCCGGGGCGCGATGGGCTCAGCATTCTCCGCAGCCTCCGCGAGCGCCGCGTCACCCTTCCCATCATTCTCCTGACGGCGCGCAACGAACTGAACGAACGGGTCGAGGGATTGAATCTCGGGGCGGACGACTACCTCACGAAGCCCTTCTTCGTGGAGGAGCTGGTCGCCCGTCTCCAGGCGCTCCTGCGCCGCTCTTCGGGAACGGCGTTGACCGTCCTCCAGGTCGACGATCTCACCCTCGATCTGATTCGGCACGAGGCGAAGCGCGGTGACCGCGAGATCGAACTGAGCCAGCGGGAGTTCGCCCTGCTCGAATACCTGATGCGGTCTCCCGGGCGCGTCTTCTCTCGTTCCCAGATCTGCGAGCATGTCTGGAATACCCACTTCGACACCGGCACCAACATGGTCGACGTCGCAGTGACGCGACTCCGGAAGAAAATCGAGGCACCGGGCGAACCGAAGCTGATCGATACGGTGCGTGGTGTCGGCTACCGGATGAAGGAGGTTCCGTGAATCCATGAAGCGCCGATCCTTTCGCTTCCGGCTCGCCCTGATCTCGATGGGACTCTCGGGCCTAGCACTGCTCGTCTTTGGCCTGGTCTCGTGGGCCGCCCTGTCGCGATCGCAACTGCGCTCCCTCGACCAGGAACTCACCACCTTTGGCTACCGGTTCGCGAGCCGGTCCGGTCCGAACGTGAGTGGAGAACGACAGGAAGAGACTCTCGCCAGCATGGTGGGCTCGGAAGTGGCACCCCATCGTTTTTTTGCGATCCTGAATCAAAGGGAGAAGACTCTCTTCCGCTCTTCATGGTGGCCGGAAAGGCTCGACCCCATCAAGTATGCCCCTGGCGATTCTCTCCTCGATCCCCAGCCCGAGTTGGTTATCCCTACCCCGAAACCGGGAGAAGCCCGCCCTGATCGCGAACTGCGCCCGTTGTATGAACCCCGCTTCTACACCGTCGACACCGAAGGCAAGCGCTACCGGCTTGGTGTTTTTCGCAACGAGAACGTGGTGCTCGTTACCGGAGCGGATCTCGATCAGTTTTCCCGGGCATTGCTCCAGTTGCGCAATGCCTTCCTTGTCGCGTTACCGGCCGCGCTCGCCATGATCGCCCTCGGCGCGTGGTGGCTGGGAAGAAAAGCACTCCGATCCATCCGGGTGCTGGGAGAGGACATGGCAAACCTCTCGGTCCGGGATCTCGACCAAAGGCTGGACGCCGGAAGAGCCGATCTCGAATTTGCCAGAATCATCGAAACCTACAACGCGATGCTGGAGCGACTGGAACGCAGTTTTCACCAGGCCAATCGTTTCAGCGCCGACGCCTCGCACGAGCTCAAGACTCCACTGGCCATCATGCGCGGCACTCTCGAGCAGGGCCTCGAGAAATGTCGAAATCTCCCCGAAGCACAGGAAGCGTTTTCACAGCTACTCGAACAAACCGATCGCCAGGGCGCCATTCTCGAAAGCCTCCTGCTTCTTTCCCGGGCCGACGCCGGGAAACTCGAAATCAGCGCCGAGCGGATTGATCTGAGCAGCCTGTTGGAAACCTGGCTGGAAGATGCCGACCTGCTCGCGGAGGCTCGCGACCTCACGATCCGCAGCGAAATCGAGTCCGGCATCGAGATCAACGGCGACCCCGTTCTCCTGCAGCAGGTGGCGCACAATCTTTTTTCCAACGCAGTCCGGTACAATGAGGAGGGCGGAGTCATCGATTGCAGACTCCGTCGCACCGGGAACGGCATCGAGTGGACGATTGCCAATACGGGAGATGCCCTCGCCGAGGCGGATCGCGAGCGTATCTTCGACCGCTTTGAACGTGGGTGTCGTGCAAACGATGCTACCGAGTCGGGAGTGGGGTTGGGGCTGAGCCTCGTGAAGGAGATCGTTACCGCGCATGGAGGGAGCGTCACGGCAAGCGTGACCGACGCAGGACTGACGATGATGACGGTGTCGCTCCCGATGTGAGGGGCGCAACCTGCGGTCGGGAAGGCGAAACCGTGCGCTGGCTGCCGGTTTCCCGTTTTCCGAAACATTTCATCCGTGTAATCCGCGCGAAATCTTTCTGAAACAAACCGGAGGTTTACTAGCCTGTAACCACGACCGGATTTCATGAAAACAACTCTCGCCCTGACCATCCTTCTCTCCTCTCTCCTGCTGCTCCCCATACTTTCTCCCGCCTCGGACCAACCCAACTTCCTCTTCCTTCTCTCCGACGATCAGGCGTGGAACGGCTTGTCCTGCCAGATGCACCCGGACATGCCCGATTCGAGGAGCCGATACATCGAAACACCGAACATCGCCCGACTCGCCGAAGAGGGAATGCGATTCAGCGCCGGATACTCTCCGGCTTCGGTTTGTGCGCCAACCCGCATCAGCCTGCAGACCGGCAAGAGTCCGGCCCAGTGCCACTGGACCAAGGCGGCCGGTTCGATGACGGCCGAGGACGGGTTCCCCCTGATCCCACCACAGAATCGGCGCAGCATCGACGCGGCGGAAACGACCATTGGCGAGCTTCTTCAGTCCGCCGGTTACACCACCGCCCACTTCGGGAAGTGGCACATCTCCGGCGGCGGTCCGGAGCAGCACGGCTATGACGAAAGCGACGGCGACACCGGCAACCAGGACGCCGAGCCGCACCTGCCACCCAACCCGGTCGATATCTTCGGGATGGGAGAACGTGCCATCGCCTTGATGACGCGATCGAAGCAGGCCGGGAAGCCGTTCTTCATCCAGATGTCCTACCACGCCTTGCACTACCCGCAGAATGCGCCCCGGGAACTCGTCGAGAAATACCGGAAGCTCAATCCGAAGGGGAACGAAAAGGAAATCGGTCGCGCCGCCATGGCGGAAGCGCTCGATCAAGGCATCGGGAAGTTGCTGGAAAAGATCGAGGCACTCGGGATCGCGGACACGACTTACGTCATCTACATGTCCGACAACGGCTCCTCGACAAAGCAGGCGCTTCGCGGCGGCAAGGGCGGAGTCTGGGAGGGCGGCGTGCGGGTTCCTCTGATCGTACGTGGTCCCGGGATCGCGCCGAACTCCTGGAGCCACCAGCGCGTCGTCGGCTACGATTTCTACCCGACCCTCTGCGAACTCGCCGGGGTACAGGAGGCCTTGCCGGAAACCATCGAGGGCGGGTCGATCACCCACCTGTTCCGAGGGGAGGACAAGCCGGTGAAGCGCCTACGGGAAGAACTGGTTTTCCATTTCCCCCACTACCAGGGAGACACGCCGCACTCCGCCCTGCTGCTCGACCACTGGAAGATCATGCACTTCTACGAGACCGGGGAGACGCACCTCTTCGATCTCGACAATGACATCGCCGAGCGGCACGACCTGGCGAAAGAGAAACCGGAGCTGGTTGATGCGCTGAAAGAGAAACTTTTCGCCTACCTCGCCGAGGTGGACGCCCAGATGCCGGAGAAGAATCCGCAATACGATCCCAAGAATCCACCGTCCCTGAAGGAGAATCGCGGGGAGAAGAAGGACGGACAGAACAGGAAGAACAAGAAAGGAAAACAACAACCATGAAATCGTTTCACTCAATTCACGCAACAGGGTCGGGTCGAGGACTGAAGAGGTTTGCCTCTCTCCTCTGCCTTGCCTTTCTCCTCACTTCCGCCCATTCGCAGGGAGAGAAACGGAAAGGCGAAGGGCGCAAGGGAAACAGACCCGACAAGAAAGACACGAGCACCTGGACCGCCGAGGAATACAGCGGCCTCCGCAACGAGAAGGATCTCCAGGCGGCCCTTGCCTCGAAAGGATTCACCTGGATCACCGGCTCGCCCGCCGACAATGAGAAACTGTCTGTCGGCAAAAATGCCCAGTTCTTCGGGTTCGTCGCACTGCGCTACCAGAGCGGGCGAGCTGCCAATCGCGGGACCCTGGGGCGGGCCTTTTTTGCCGTCGCCGACGAAGCCCAGAAACGGCGCATGGCCGAAGCCGTCAGAGCAGAGAAGGAAGCTCTTCAGAACTGGTGGAGTGTCCGCGAGGAAATCCTGACACGACTCGAAGACCACCTCTACACCGGTCTTCCCATCGACCGGGAGGAACTCCATGAGTTGGGAGAACGCTTCTCACTCCTCAACTGTGAGGTCGCCGTCCACGAAGCCAGGGCCTATGCCGAGCTCGAAGACAGCCTCACGGAATCCCAAGCAGGACTCCTCCGCGCCTGGCGTGCCGACCCGGAAACAGCCCGGAAGCATGGCGATGGAGTTCGTGTCTCAGCCGCGGGAATCGATCGTGAGGATGCGAAACAACTCGAGGATCTCTATGCCAAGGCATTCTCCTGGCTCACCGGCACGCCCGAGGACAACGAGATCATCCCCATCGGGCAACCGGCCCAGTTCTTCGGCTTCGTCTCGATCCGCCACAAGAGCGGCCATGCCGCCAGTCGCGGAACCATCGCGAAGGACTTCTTCGCCCTGCTCGACGAGGAGCAGCAGGGCCTCATCGAGCAGGCGGTGGACATCCAGGTGCCGGTCGTCCGCGAGTTCCTCGAAAAGCGGCATGAGTTCCTCGAACAACTCGCGCTGCTCCGCACCGGTCCGGAACGCTTCGATCCCGAGCGCGTTCACGAACTCGCGCGGGCGATGGGCCGACTCGAAATGGATGCTGCCTGCATCGAGGCCGAAGCCTATCGGAAGATACGGGCTTCGATGACGGAAGAGAAGATGGCGGCGCTCATGAAGATGCGGGGAGACTACGTCCTCGACGAAACCCAGGTCGCCACCCTCGACATGGCCGAACGGGGCGCGACCCTGGCCATTCTGTGCTCGGGATGCCACGGCGCCCCGGGCCAGCACCGCGTCGGTATGCCAGCACCCAGCCTGGACGGATTCTGGGAACGCCCCATCGCCTCGGGACCGGGGTTCGACTACTCGGATGCCCTGTCACGGATCGGCCGGGGCAACGGAGGAAAATGGACACCGGAACTGCTCAATCAGTTTCTGACCAGTCCGAAAACTTTCGCTCCGGGAACGAAGATGGAGTTCCAGGGACTGCTGAACGCCCAAGACCGGGAAGCCCTTATCGAGCATCTCAAAGAATCCCGCTGAAGAGTTACTTCCAAAGCCGCGAAAATGCACAACAACGCACAACAAAATGTTCCGTACAATCCGCATTGATCTGCATCAATCTGCAAAATGGTCATTTTCGTAAGTTGCTGTATCCGTGCAGATTAGTGCAAATTGATGCAGATCGATGAATTGCGAACCCGGCTTCGAGTCCCGTACGGGTCGCCAACTACCTAATAGTCAGGTAGTTGCAGCTTCTATCAACGCGGGAGAGAGCCCCGTACGGGACGCCTCCCCAAACCTCAAATTCGATGACTCAAGCCCGAGTCAGCAAGTCGTGGGGGCCCCGGCTTCCGGCCTCCATCTCCCATCCAAACGCGGAGGCAGAGCGCGAAATTCCAAGCGGGCCCGGTCACGCCGCCCATGAGACGGAGGATGGTGGGCATGAGATCGAGGGCGAAGACCGCGCCCTCCTGGCCAATGCCAGTTATGGTTGGAGTCAGCGCGGCGAGAGCGGGATCACCCCCCGGGTTGGAACCCGAAGTCGATGGAACCGGCGTCGTCGGTAAAAATAAGGACGACGTTAGGTCATTCTTCCTCTGTGGCGGTCGGCAACATCCATTCGCGGGGTGGCCACTGGGCTGGTTTCGGTAGCTTTGATTTGAACTGTGGTCCCTGCATGGCGGGAAAGTCGTCCAGGGCCTGGCGGAGACGCAGGGCCGAGTCGGGATATTGGTCGGCGAGATCACCCGTCTCGCCGGGATCGGCGACGACATCGAATAGTTCCTTTCCCTTGAGTTTCCAGCGACCGGAGATGGCGGCATCCTTGCCCAACAGAACAACACGATCTTGCAGCTCGGATTCATCGGTGAGCAAGGGAAGCAGGTCGATTCCATCGAGGTTCTCGGGTGTTTCGATTCCCGCAGCAGCGGCAAAAGTCGGGAGAAGATCGATGTAGGCGGCCGGCTCGGTGAAGGAACGCCCCCCCTCGATCTTCGCGGGCCACCGCAAGAGGGCGACGACCCGGGTGCCACCTTCCCAGGTGGTGAACTTGGTGCCGCGCAAGGGTTCGTTGCTGCCTCCGTGCCGGGGATCGGCGCCGTTATCGCTGTGAAAGACGAGGAGGGTGTTTTCGGCTTTGCCGGACGTTTCGAGCGCCTCGACGAGGCGACCGATGTTGCGGTCCATGGCACGGGTCATCGCGGTGAAAGTCTGCCTTTCAGAGTTGCCTTTGCCGGCTTCACCGTAGTCGGGATCCTTCTCGCGTTTCGCGATCCCGGCGTCGGTATTGGGCGCTCGCGATCCGGCAGGATCGAAGCCGACCGCTGCAAGGTCATCGTCCTTCGCCTGGAGAGGCGAGTGCGGTGCATTGAAGGAGACCAGCAGGTAGAAGGGACCGTCTGTCTCGTGGATAAAGCGGACCGCTTCCCTCCCCAGCAGATCTGTGGAGTAGCCCTCCTCGTGGACCGGCTCCCGATCGCGATGCCAGTCGAGCTGCCCGAAACGCTCACGGCTGAAGTAATCGATGGCGCCGTTGTAATGGCCGTAAAAGGTGGTGAAGCCGTGCTCGAGCGGGTGGAAGATGTCGGAGGCAAGTCCGAGGTGCCACTTGCCTAGCAGGGCGCGATGTTGGTAGCCGGCTCTTGCCAGAACTTCGGGGACGGTGGTTTCCGAAGGAGGCAGGCCGTGCCGGGCTATGGGTGAACAAACGCCACCCCAGATGCCAAAGCGCCAAGGGTAGCGGCCGGTCAGCGCGCCGGCGCGGGTCGGTGAGCAGATCGGGGTGACGTAGAAGCGATCCAGGACAACTGACTCGTCGGCGAGCCGGTCGAGATGGGGCGTGGGAATCTCGCTGCCGTGGAAACCGACATCTCCCCAGCCGAGGTCATCGGCAATGATGTGGACGATGTTGGGAGGGCTGTCGTTAACCGCTCGGACCGATGCGGCGAACTGCGGCAGAAACCTCAGCACGCCTCCGGAAAAGTTTTCCCGCAGCTTCACCGTCATCCGCAGCGCGGACGTGCTGACAGGCTCGAAACGGACTTCGTTGAAGGTGTCCCTGTTGGTCGTGTAGGAATCGGAAGTCTTCACCGCCTGCCACGCCTTTCCGTCGTAGTAGTCCACCCGCCAGGATTCCGGCGTCCGGCACCCACCCCTTCCGGTGTCGTCGAACCAGTAGAGATTCGCTCCCTCGGTCGTCCGCGTTTCGCCGAAATCGAGCGTCACCGTTTCCTCGGTCCCCTTTCGCGGCCAGAAAGTGTGTTTTGGCTTCGATTTATCCCCCGAGCCGGCGGGCGGCTTGTTTGTGAGGATCGCTTGGAGGGAATCACGGGAGAAACAGTGCGACGCCTTGACCGTCATTTTCCCGGATTTCCATGTGGTGACGTCGGCGCTCCCTTCAGGGGCGCGGCTGCGATCGCGCTGTTCCGGAAAAGGAATCGCGTTGACCCGCCCGGCCCATGCCTTCCACTTCCAGTAGAGCGCGGCGACTTTTTCCGGTTGCTGCGCTGCCAGGTTCTCCGTTTCGCTTCGATCGCGGCTCAGGTCGTAGAGTTCCCAACCGTCGACACTGCGGTCGTCGTCGGTCACCAGTTTCCAGTCTCCCTCGCGAATGGCGGCATGGGTTTCGTGCTGCCAGTAGAGCGCCCTATCAACGACCGGTGCTCCTTCCGCTCCGCGAATTGATAACAGCAGGCTCACGCCCTCCATCGATGGAACCGTGTGCCCATCCCGCTCCGCGGGATACTCTGCGCCGGCGCCCTCGAGGAGCGTTGGCATGATGTCGATGAGATGAAACGCCTGCTTCGACTCGATCCGCCCGGGCCTTTCGATCCCGGCGGGCCAGTGGGCGATGAGCGGAGTGGCAATGCCGCCCTCGTGGGTGAATTTCTTGTATTTCCGGAACGGGGTGTTGGAGAAGGCGGCCCAGCACTGTCCCTGCGAGATCGACCAGCCGCTCTTGCGTTTCCAGGTCTCGTAGTTCTTCTCGCGATGCTGCTCCCAGTTCATCCCGAAGAGACCCAGTTCCCCCGAGCAGCCGTTGTCGGAGAGAAAGAGAATGAGCGTGTTGTCCAGGGCGCCCCGCTTTTCCAGGTGCTCGACGAGACGGCCAACGTTCTGGTCGAGGCTGTCAACCTGACCGGCATACATCGCCCTGCGGAAGTCGAGTTCGCGCTGTTCCTCTTCGCTGAGCGAGTCCCAGGCGGGCAGAACATCGCTGCTCACACCCGTTGCGGTGAAACCGGGGATGCGCTTGTTCTCGAATCCTCGCACCTCAGGCAGCTGCTGACCTTCGGGAAGGAGACCCATCGCCTTCATCCGCTCGAACTTTTCCTTCCGCAGGACATCCCAGCCCTTGAGGTAGCGGCCCCGGTATTTCTCGATGAGGTCGTCCGGAGTTTCGAGGGGAAAATGGGGCGCATTGTGGCAGAGATAGAGAAGGAAAGGACGATTCGGGTCCTCGAGCGCCTGGTCGATGTAGTCGATGGAGACGTCGGTAAAAAAGTCGGTGGTGTAGAAGTCCTCGTCGGGTCGGTATGGGTTCTCCGGATTCTCCTGGGCGGGGATGAAGAGTTCCCCGTCGCGGTAGATGTCGCAGCCCTTGAGCACCTTCCAGTAGCTGTCGACGTGGGAGTAGATGCCGGTGAAGCGGTCGAAGCCGCGCGCCTCCGGCCGCGCCTTCGGATCGGTATGGCCGACGTGCCACTTGCCCGACATCATCGTCTGGTAGCCGGCTTTTCCCAACACCTCGCCGAAGGTCGCGACTTCCTCGACCAGATCCGCGCGATAGCCTTCCCCCCAGTCGCCGTAGACCATGTTCCCGATGCCAGCCTGGTGCTGGTAGAGACCGGTGAGGAGACTGGCCCGCGAAGGGCAGCAGCGCGAGGCGTTGTAGAACTGGGTGAAGCGGACCCCGTTCTCCGCAAGCCGGTCGAGGTGCGGCGTCTCAATTTCTCCGCCGTAGCAGCCGAGGTCGGAATAGCCGAGGTCGTCGGCGAGAATGAGGATGATGTTAGGGCGCTCTGTCGCCTGTGCGACTGCTAACAAGGACAACCACGAGAGCGCGGCAAAAACTGGTCTGAACTTCATATGAACTCTTAATTGGCCTTCTGAGCCGTGGCGTTTTGTTTGGGGAGCCAATCGCGGTGCTCGGCGATGAGATCCTGGTAGTTCGGGTCCTCGATCAGGTTGTTCCACTCGCCAGGATCTTTGGTGTGGTCGATGAAGGCCTCAGCACCGCCAGACATGCGGATATAGCGGTAGTCATCTGAGCGCACGGCGTGGGAGTTTTCCTCCAGTGTAGTGATCGCCGGGCTGGCTTTCCTCGCGTGTGGCTTCTGGATCAGCGGCACCAGGCTCTCGCCCTCGTTCCTGGCGTTGGCAGGCAGGCCCGCGAGCGCGAGCAAGGTGGGATAGATGTCGAGCGAGCTGACGGCCTCTGTGCAGACGGCACCAGCAGAGGTATGATCCGGTGTGCGGAACAACAGCGGAATGCGGGTGGATTCCTCCCAGAGGGTAAACTTGGCCCAGGTATCCTTTTCGCCCAGGTGCCATCCGTGGTCCGACCAGAGCACGACGATGGTATTGTCGGCATGGGGGCTTTTGTCGAGGGCTGCCATCAGGCGGCCCAACTCGTAGTCGGCATAGGTTACGCAGGCATGATACGCAAGAACTGCGGCTCGCTCACGATTGTGGCTTTTCAGGGCGCGGCCCCATGCTCTCCGCGATTCCCCCATTCTGTTCAGAGGCTTCTCGAACTGGTCACGCCAATCGGGGCGATTTTCCGGCAGCTTGATTTCGCTGAAATCGTATTGGTCAAAGAACTCTGCGGGCACGTGCCAGGGGAGATGGGGACGGTAGATGCCTGCCGCGAGGAAGAAGGGCTTGTCGTACTCCCTCTCCAGTTCGCTGACCGCCCAGTCCACCATCTGGTGGTCGCCCATCTTTTCGACGGGTTCTCCAGTTGGACCGAAGGAAAAGTGCCCCGAACTCTTGTAGTAAAGCTCGGTTGGACGGGAGGGCTCGGGTAACTGTCGTTCCTTGCTTGGGAAGAACTCATGCCAGACATCGGGATCGTTGTGTCCCTGCTTCTGGAGACCGGTTCTTGTTTCGTTTGTGTGGAAAATCTTTCCACCACCAACGACGCGGTAGCCATGATTCATGAAATACCTCGGAAGCATGGGCACGTCATCAAAGAACGCGTTTTTGCGCCAGTCGTGTTGGTTGTGGTAATTCCCAGAGGTCGAGGGACGAGTGCCGGACAGTGTGCTCGCTCTCGATGGCCCGCAGGCGGGTGCAGTGCAATGAGCATTGGAAAACAACACACTCTGCGAAGCGAGCTTGTCGAAATTGGGCGTGAGAGTTTGCGCATTTCCGCCGAGCTTGCTGACTGACCAGTCATTCAGGTCGTCCACCACGATGAAGAGAACGTTCGGCCTCGATAAGTTCGCCAAGGGTGAGCTGACATTTGTTGGCGCTGCCTGCTTCTCGGCAGTTTCGATATCAACCGCGAGCAGGCCGACACAGGTCTTTTCGTGGCGTGGAGTCATCACCAGTCGGAGTCGGCTTGTCTTGGTCGGCTCGGCGGGCTGCACCGTGTTGTAGGTATCGGGCAGGGTGCTGAACTCGTCGGTGTTGTAGATCTCCAGCGGCTTCCATCCCTCACCGTCGGGAACCTCGATGTGCCACGAACTCGGAAGTTGGACGCCGCCCTTGTCGTTGTAGAAATAGGCGCCGACGGAGGTCACCGTTTTCGTCTCGCCGAGATCGATCTCGACCCACTGTTCCCGCCCCCGCCGTGGCCAACTGGTCCAGCGGCGGATCGTCTTGTCTGCGGAGGACCTGGGCAGGCGCAGCTGCCGCAGAGCCTCGCTACTGTCACCAGAGTATGTATGGGAGGCGGTGACGGTGGCGAACTTCAGGTGGGTCGGATCGTTGAGATCGGGAGCGGCGAGCACGGGATCCGTGGGCATCCAGGTGATCATCGAAGAGCGGTCGCGATTGCTCCAGGCGAAGTAGGGAATCAGGCGCACCCGGGCCGCTGCGAGGGTTTCGTCGGGTCGTTTCTCCCGCGCCGGCAGGGTCACGGAGGTGATTCCACGGAGAACGCCTTCGCCGAGAGCGGCGACTTCGGCCTCTTCCCCGGCAGAGGGATCGACGACGAAACGTTGGACAGCTCCACCGTTGTCGATGCCCTCGGCGCTGAGCACGAGTGGTCCGCGCGAAAAGGCGACGCGGCCGCGGTTGGCCTCGACTTCGTCGATGCAGGTGTTCGCTTTCACCGGCATCGGAAGTTCGAGGACGACCCGATCGCCTGACTTCCAGGGGCGCCGGAGAGCAACAAAGCCGTTTTCGGGCGCAGCATCGACGACTTCCCCGTTGATCGTGATCGACCATCCCTCCGAGGGGACGGTATAGCGGTAGAGTTCGCCGGGCACGAGCCTGTCGCCCGCCCAGGTCGGAATACGGAGATGGAGGGCAAACTCGGCCGGTGCCTCCGGATCGATATCGAAGGTAATTCGTCCGTCCCACGGGTAGTTGCCTGACTGTCTCAGGGCGACCTTTCCCGCGGGCAGTTGCAGAGTGGCCTTGCTGGCGGAATAGAGGGCGCAGCGGATCTCGTCTCCCTCGACGGCGTAGAGATAACCAGGAACCTGCGGGATGAGGCGGGCGACATTCGAGGGGCAACAGGCGGTGCCGAACCAACCGGAACGAGGGCGGTGCTGGTGGTCGGCCTCAAGCGGGTTCGGGTAAAAGAACGACTTTCCGTCCAGACCGATGCCGGCGAGACAGTTGTTGAGCAAGGCGACCTCCGCAACATCGACGTAGCGGGCGTCGCGGTATTTCAGGAACATCCGCATGTTGAAGAAGACGTTCCCGACGGCTGCACAGGTCTCGAGATAGGTGTGCTTGTTAGGTAGCTCGTAGGCAGGCCCGAAGCCCTCGATCCCGTGCACGGCGCCGAGACCGCCGGTGAGGTGCATCTTGCGGTCGACGATGTCGTGCCAGATCGCGTCAAGGGCCCGCGAATAGTCGTCGGAGCCGAGAACGGAGTCGGTCTCGGCCATGGCGGCATACTGGTAGGTGGCCCGCACGGCATGGCCGACGGCTTCGGTCTGCTCGGCGACTGGCGCGTGCTGCTGGGCGTAGCTGGGAGAGTTCACTCGTTCCCCGTTGGGAACAAAGGTGACGCCGCGGATATCGAGGAAACGCTTTGCCATGTCCAGATAGAGGCGCTTGCCGGTGTACTGGTGGAGCTTGAGCAGTCCGAGTTCGATCTCCTGGTGACCGGGTGCCTGCCGCACCGGTTTGCCGTCGTTGTAGCTGGGGTCGCCCTCGAAGAAGGCCCGGTTGACGTGCTCGGCCGACTTCTCGGCGACTTCGAGGAGCTTGGTCTTGCCCGTGGCGCGGGCGTAGGCGACGGCAGCCTCGTAGAGATGACCGACATTGTAGAGCTCGTGACTATGGATGACGTGAGCGTAGGGGTGAGCCCCCATGTTGCCGACGGTCGGGTTGCCGACGATGTGGCTGAGGTAGAGATAGCCATCGTCCTGCTGGGCTCGGGCGATGAGATCGATGATGCGGTCGAGTTCCGCCTCGATCTTCTCGTTGGGCTCCGCCTTGATCATCAGGGCAGCGCCCTCCATCACCTTGTAGAGGTCGGAGGCGTTGAACCGGTGAGCCGGCGGCTTCGGTGTGGTTCCCCCGCTCTCGAGCCACTGGGCGCACATGCGCAGGCGGCGCTGGGCGACTTCGGTCTGGGTGAAGGCGTGGGGCAGCGTGTCCCGCACCAGGGTCCGGATGCGCGGTCGCCAGATCTCGTCGCGGACCTCGACCTGCTCAAAGGGAACGAAGGCCAGGTTCTCGGCCTCGACAATGGTAGGAAAAAGGAAAACCAGGAAGAAAAATGGAAATCGATATTTCATTGGGCGACCGGCGTAATGGTGAGTTCCTGAAATACCGCATGGGTGTTGACGACGCGGAGACCGATCCGCCCGCTGGCGTAAGTGTCGTCTTCGGTGGCGACGACCTCATTTCCGTTGTGAAATGCGGTGAGGCGGTTGCCCTTCACCTCGATGGCGACGCGTTGCGGCTCGGTGGGGTCGATCGCGGTTTCAGCGCGGGCCAGTTCGGTCCAGCCCTTTCCATCCATCCTGCCGATAACGAGTCGGTTGGTTCCTGGAATCAAGCCGACAAAATAGCCGCGCTGGGCATCGTATCCGACCGCAGGTCCAGTGACGCGAAAGACGATTCCGGCGTCGCGGCTTTTCTTCCCATCGCGGAAGTCGATGACGACTTCCGCGCGAAGATCAGTCGGCACGGCCCGATCGAGCATGACCTTCTCGCCGCAGCGGTAGTCATTGACCGGGTCATCCGGTTGCTGGCCGAGATGGAGGCCATCTTCCTTGAACGCGATCCGCTGGTGATGGCCGTAAAGACTCCAGGGGCTGGCAACGTTCGCATCGAGCGGCGACTCGAAAGGCAATGCGATCTCCGGCAGTGGTGCCTCCCCCGCGGGCCTGTCGAGCGCTTCGCCCGGCGCGACGGGGCGGAAGAAGCGGGGAAAGCCCTTCGGCCCGATGTCCATGGGCTGGACGAAGATGCCACGACGCCAGCCGTCCTCGCGGTCACGCTTGGCGTGGTAGACGTGCCAGAGCTGGGAACCATCGGGCGACTGGACGAAGCAGGAATGGCCCACGCCGAAAGTATGGTCGGTCGAGGTGAACACGGGGCGCTTGTGTTTCACCCAGGACAAGGGGTCGAGCGGGTCGCGCCCGGTGAGTTCGAGACGGCCCAGCTTGTAGGTTGGCTTCCACGAGGCGCCGCAGGAATAGGTGACGAAGGTGCTGTGATCGGTCTTGATCACCTGGGGCGCCTCGTTGAGCCCACGGCCCTTCCCGGCGTTGAGGGTGAACTCCCAGGGAAAGTCGTCGTTGCTGCAAATCCGAACCCGCGGAGGGACGACTTCGGTGGGCGACTTCATGGCGGCGGCGTAGAGGTACTGGCGATCGCTGCCGGGCTCGTCCCAGCCGGACCAAAGGGCGTAGCGTTTGCCCTCGTGCTCGAGCACGGTCATGTCGATCGCCCAGACGGGCTCGCCAGGGCGATCGCCAGTTTCGAGGGGGCCGTGCAAGGTGTATTCTCCCAGCGGATCAGCGTCCGCGGAGACGAGGGCATAGGCGAGGTGATTCTCGTTCTTGCCATCGGAAGCGGCGAAGTAAATGTGCCACTTGCCGTCGAGAAAATGCAACTCCGGTGCCCACACCTGTTGAGAAACCAGGCCGACGTCGGGAGCGGTCCAGACGATATGCTTTTCGCCCAGTGAAGTGAGCCGTTGTCCGGCGTGGATCGCAATGGCGCGGTTGCCTTCCGAGAAACACCAGAGGTAGCGATCGGCATTCGGGTCGCGGACGACCCACGGGTCGGCGCCTTCGGCGACGGGATTGACGAACTGGTTTTCCGGCAGAGCCCCGGTTGCCGCAGCTGTTTTCTCGGCGTAATGCGGATCCCCGGCATCGGGTGGCAAGGTAGCGTTCCAGGCGAAAACGGCCTCGCGGAGCCGGGCTGCGATCTTCGGTTTTTCTGTCACGAGGTTCTTCGATTCGGCGATGTCGGTGTTGAGATCGTAGAGCTGCGGATCATTGCCGTCGTAGTTGACGAGGTATTTCCACTTCCCGTCACGCACAGCGAGATCGGGGTTGTCGCCCATGCCCCAGGTCTTGTCGTTCCCGGGCCGGTCGGGAGGGCGACGGAAGAAGATCGGCGCCTCGCGGGCTTCCTTTGCCTTGCCCAGTATCGCGGGAAGGACGTCCTCGCCGTCGAGTTCGTGCCCTTCCGGAAGAGGTGTTTCGGTCAGGGCGTAGAGCGATCGGTTGAGGTCGATGGCACTGAAAATCGCGGTATCGTTGGTCTGGCCGACGGCGTCTTCGGAGAGCAGACCAGGTCCCCAGACGATGAGGGGTGAACGGATGCCGCCTTCGTAAAGCCATGTCTTGGAGCCGCGCAGAGGATCACTGGTGCCGGCGCCGGGCTCGTGACCGTTGTCGGAGCAGAAGACGACGAGAGTGTTGTCGCGGAGTTTCTCGTCGTTGCGGATGCGGTCGAAGAGCACGCCGAGCTGCTCGTCCATGGTGTCGAGCACGGCGTGGTAGAGCGCCCGCTTGCCGCCGTCGCCCCAGCGGTCGACCGGCGGGAAAAAGGGCGAGTGGACATCGTCGGGCCAGACATTGATGAAGAAGGGTTGCCCCTTGGCACCGGCCTCGTCAATGAAGTCAAGCGCGGCATCGACAAAGCCGGCGGTGATCTCGCTGCGCTGCATCCACGTGACCGGTTCGCCGAGTTTGACGGCGCCTTCCCAGATGCGGCCGGGCTGGTCCGATTTGGGCGTAAGAGTGAGCGGGAGCAACTTGGCGCCCATTCCCTCGAAGTTCGTCAGGCTGCGCTCAAAGCCATAGTCGGAAATGGGTGGGGCGTTGGCGACGTCGCGCTGGCCGCCCATGTGCCATTTCCCGAAGTGCCCGGTCGCGTAGCCGTTCTTCCTGAGTTCGCGGGCCAGCACCGGCGCTGCAGGATCAAGCCACGGGGCCATGCCGCGGGCCTCGTTGTGTTTCCGGTTGTTGAGGAAGGAGGTGATGCGCCAGCGCTGCGGGTATTGTCCGGTGGTCAGGGCAGTGCGCGAGGGCGAACAGATCGGGGAATTGACGTAGAACTGGGTGAACTTCATTCCCTCGGCCGCGAGGCGATCGATGTTCTCGGTTTTCACGACATCGCCACCGAAGCACGAGACATCGGACCAGCCCATGTCGTCGATGAAGACAGTGACGATGTTGGGGGCGTCCGCCTTCGCGACTTTCACGGGCGTGCCGTAGATTTCCTGCGGATCCCCGGTCTCGGCCATCCAGGCGTCGACTGTCTTGCGAAGCTCGCCCACGCGCTCGGCCTGGCTGGGATCGTCGATGAGGTTCTTCATTTCCCACCGGTCGTCGGTGACGCGGTAGAGTTCCTCGGCGGGACGCTGCTGGTAGCGGCGCACGTTGTTCCGGGCCCCGGGCGAGTCGACGGCCGACTCGACCCAGCTGTCCCAGTATCCGCCATCGCCGCTGTTGCGGGTGGCGTGGCTGTTGAAGCGCAGGTCGGGACGGAGGTTGCGGATGTATTTCCAGCCGTCCGCGGTGAGGGCGCTGCGGATGGGATACACGTTGTTGCTACCGTCTCCGCTGTGGGTGGTCAGGATCACGTCACGGTGAGATTCGGCAGTGCCCTCCAGGACGGGAAGGAAGGAGCGGCCGTCGATATCCTCGGGCGCTTCACCACCGGCGGCCTCCAGCAGGGTCGGGAGAATATCGATCCACGAAACCATCGCGTCGGTGCGTTTGCCCGCCTCGATGCGCCCGGCCCAGCTCACGATGAGCGGAGTGCGGATGCCGTCGTCGTAGAGGTTCCACTTGGCGAACGGCCACTGCGCACCGTGGTCGCTGGTATGGAGAAAGAAGGTGTCCTCGCCGAGCTTCTCGCGGGCGAGGTCGTAGATCTGGCCGAGTTCGTCATCCATCTTCCGCACGGCGGCGAGGTACTTCGCGCGCCATTCGCGGGTCGTGGGGTTGTCCACGTGGGTGGGAGGAACCTGGAGCTTGGCGGGATCGAACTCGGTCTTCTTCGGCCACGGAACGTGCGGCCAGTTCGAGCCGACGAAGAGGCAGAGCGGCTGGTCGCTGTTCCTCTCGCGCAGCCATTCGAGAGCCTTGGGAATCGCAATGTCCTCGTGATAGCCGAAGTGCCGGGCGAGATCGAAGCCGTACTCCGGCGTCTGGGCGTAGTGCCCGACCTTGCCGAAAGAGACTACCTCATATCCCAGCTCCTGGAGGTAGGCGGGCAGTTTTCGGATGTCTGCATCGGGCCGCGAGTGATTCGGCTCCGCGCCGTTGTTGGCGGGGTAGAGTCCGGTGAGCAGGGCGGCCCGGCTGGGGGCGCAGGATGGCGAGGCGACAAAGGCCCGGTCGAAGGTCATGCCGGCTTTGGCGAGCCGCGCCATGTGGGGCGTCTCGATCTCGGTCGAGCCATAGACCGACGAGTCGCGCCAGGTATGATCGTCGGAGAGGAAGACGACGATGTCGGGACGGTCGGCGGCACGGGCTCCGACCGGAACCGGCCCCGTACTTGTCAGGGTTTTGAAGGTCTCGATCTCTTTCGCGTCGTAGGGCGTTCCATCCATCCGCAGCAGGTCGTGGAACCAGACATCGGGTTCGGGAAAAGGCTCGCCAGGCTTCACCACATTGCCGGCTTCACGCTCGTGCTTCACGCTGCGCTTCTTTCCTTCGGCATTCCGCCGGCTTTCCCAGTTCCAGATCGTGGCGGACTTGCCTGAAACGAAACCCCAGTTCACTGCCCCCGCATTCAACTCTTTCATCACCGGCAGACAGGTTTCCACGCGGCTGCCCTTGTCCCGCGCCAGCCATTCGGTCACCATCACCGGACGTCCATCCTTCTGGTATTCGAGGATCTCCTTCCTCAGTCGCGGGGCTCCGCCGCCATAGCTGTGGATGGAGTGTAGATCGCTGTTGAGGCGATTGATCCGAATATTCCGTCTGCCCACCGACCCCGATGAGTTCGACAGGATCGGTTGGGTGGGATTCACCTCGCGCGCCCATACCCAGGAATCGTAAACGAGCCGGTTGGACAACTCTCCAATGCTGTCCCTGGCCTTGGTGGTGGCCATGTCGCCCTCGAGTCCGGCACCGCGTCCGGGTTCGTTGTAGAGTTCCCACATGAGGACGCGCTCATCGTCCCGGAAGCGGGTCATGGTAGCCTGAACGTAGCCCTTGAGACGGGCGTCCTCGGCCTCGGTTGCTTTGCCCTCGGCGTAGCGGATGGCGAGGTCCCGGGAAGGGCTGTTCACCCATCCGGAGTTGTGGAAGGCCCTGACCGGGAGCGGTTGCTCTCCGAGAGTGGGATTGGGGAAATGGCAATCATCGAAAAAGACGAACCAGGGGCGGATGCCGTGTTTCCGGCAGATGTTCAGGAACTCGTCCATCCTCGAATAGAGCCCCTCCTCATCATCCGCCCAGACCAGGTCGTGCAGGTAGACCCGCAGGGTGTTCATGCCGATGTCGGCTGCCCATCCGAGCTCCTTGTCGATCTGTTCCGGGTCCCAGGTGGATTCCTGCCACATCTCGATCTGGTTGATGGCGGTGGCCGGGTAGTAGTTGCATCCCACCAGCCACGGTTGCTTCGCGTACCAGGCATTGATCCGCTCCTTGGTCCAGCGGCCGGGCACGGTCTGGAGGTAGGGATCGGGCTTTTCGTTTCCTGCGGCTGATGTCGTTGGCTTGGGTGCTCCCTGCTCGACTGCGACGACCGTGTATCCCTCTTCCTGAAGTTGCGCCCGGATACTCTTCTCGCCGAGGAAATGCGCTGTGCCAAGGGCGAAGAAGTGGCTCCGCGTCGGCTCGGCCTCGAGCATCGCGACGATACTGGCAGTCATGCGCTGGTCGCGTTCGCCGAGGAGCTTGGCGTTCAGCTTCTCGGCGATGCGGCGATGCTCCTCGGTCTCCCCCATCCCGAGCATGCGATCGTCTTGCATGAGCGTATGGATACCTTCCTTGTCGCCCTTCTCGTAGAGCGCGACCATCTCCCGCAGCATGTTCTCGCCGCTACCAGCTTGCTCGATGGCCCCCTTGAGTAAGGTGATCTGCTCTTCCTCGTTCAGCACGTCGAAAGCGGTATACTGGTTCTCGATGGTGTCCGCCCCACGGGCGCTCTTGCCCTCGTCGATGGCCCGGTTCCAGATGATCTGGTCGAGTGGCTGCCGCCCCTTGATCTGCTCGGGCAGCATGATCAGCTGGTAGGCGACCGCCCAGGTTTTGAGAGGCTCGAAGGGCTTCGGTATCAGTTCCGGATTGATGGCCTTGAGGGCGTCGGAAAGTTTTCCATACGTCTCCTCGTCGAGGCGCTCGGAGAGCTTCGACTTGCCATGCATGAGCAGCGGCTGGCCTCCCAGTTGCGCTTCCGGGCTCATCGGGACCTCGGTGACGACCACGTCGGCTTCCGCAAAGGCCTGCTCGGCGGCGGGGTGAAACTTCCTGATGCGATCGGTGGTGGTGTGAATGGTCCCGAAGAGGTAGGAGGGGGCGTTCAGGTTCTTGCCTGTGACCTTCCAGAGCATCGGCCTGTCCGGAGGGGAAGCCTTGGCGTTTTCTCCTCCGCCCAGGAGCCCCTGTGCCCGGGCCCGCTCGATGAGGGCGTTGGCAGACTCCGGCGTGAGCGGAAGCATCCCGGTCTTCATCGCACTTTGGAGCAGTTTGGCGGCTTCTTTGTCACCAGCCTGAGCAAGAGCCTGCAGAGCCGGTCCGACTTGTTGGAAGTCGGGCATCTTGCCGCCGGCGGTAGAGGCGCCCGCGTCGTCCTTGGAGATGAGCCCCTGGTCCAGGGCTTTCCGGACGAACTTCCGGGCCTTCTCTGGGGTGAGCGCCATCGCGCCTCCCGAGCCCTTGATCATGGCGAGGACTTCCGCGTCCCCCTTGGCGACGAGGGCCTGGATGGCGGCGCCGGCGAGGCTCAAATCCGGCTCCGCGGTTTCGGCGGCCTGCGGGGACGGGGTTTCCCTCCATTCGAGCCCGGCGTCGATGCCCTGCCCGCCTCGGGTTTGGCGCACGTGGATGGCAATGACATTTTCGCCGGCCTTCAGCAGCTGCCGGGCTTTCGCATCGAGAGGCACGCTGATGTAATCGGTCGTGTAGCCCTTGCGCGCGACCACCTCGGTGCCGTTGAGGTATACGATGACGTCTTCATCGTGATAGAGGAGGAGCCGGAACTCACCGCCCTCGGGCAGCTTTCCGATGCCGAAGGATTTGCGCAGCCAGATCTCCCGCCCAGTCCAGTCAGTCTGGATGGTGACGCCGGGTGTTCCCTTGCTTCCAAAGCCGGCGATACCGGTCTTCCAGGCGCTGTCGTCGAACCCGGACCGGAACCAGCCCTTTGCCGGGGCCTTGGTCGTGAACTTCCAGTGCGGAGAGGAGACGGGGAGGTAGGTGGCGGTCTCGGGAAGAGGCTCGAAGAGGGAACGGCTGATTTTCTCCAGGTCCTCCGCCGGAATCTTGATTACCTTCCGGTCGTAGGTCATCAGGCCGTTGATTTCGCGCTCGATGTCGGTGGTCTGGGTGTAGACGCCGCCCGCAACGCCCTGCGCCTTCAGTTCGGCCAACAATCGGATCGACTCCGCGTAGCGCCCTTTGAACTCCTCGACGTCCTTCGGCATTCCGCCGTAGACCATGTAGCGATCCTGCTCGACCCAGACGTGGTCCTCCACTTTCCAGCCATGGCCCCCGAACTCCCCGACGACCTTGATGTAGTCGTCATATTTGCCGATGTGGAACGGGAAGGTCGGGTGCGGGTAGCTGTGCATGTCGGCGATATCGCCGACGGAGAAGAAGTTCCCTCCGCTCGCGATGTTGATGAGACGGGACGGGTCGTACTTCGTGACCCACTCGCCGACCTTCATCGTCCGATGCTGTCCCCAGCGCTCGTTGAAAGGCGTCCAGACCACGATGGACGGATGGCCGTAGAGATGGTCGATCATCTGCTGGTGCTCGGCCATCCACTGGGCGTGTTCGTCATCCGGCCATTCGGCGTCGAGGGAATCGCCCGGTTTCGGCGCCTTGCGCACATTGCGCCTGGGATCGAGGCGCTCCCACGGTGGGCTCGCGCCTCCGGAAACTTGGTCCTGCCAGACCAGGAAGCCCATCCGGTCGCAGTGATAGTAGTAGCGGCTGGGTTCGACCTTGATGTGTTTGCGGATCATGTTGAAGCCGCTCTTCTTCAGGAAATCCAACTCGAAGAGCATAGCTTCCTCGGACGGAGGTGTCAGCAGACCACCCGGCCACCAGCCCTGATCGAGGGGGCCCCAGTGGAAGATTTCCTCGCCGTTCAGAGTGAAGCGCCAGTTCCCGTCGGCATCCTTGACCTTGCCCACCTCGCGCAGCCCGGTGTAGGACTCGACCGCGTCCACCGCCTCGCCCTTTGCGCCGAGCAGCGTGATCTTGAGATCATACAGAGTGGGCGAGTCCGGACTCCAGAGCTTCGGATTCTCGACCCGCAGCGTCTCGCCGCCTTCGGCTACCTTCGCGCCATCGAGCCACGCCTCCGCGCGGATGCTGCCCTCGCCGGTGATGGACGGCTCGATCCGAATCGTTCCATCCATCCCACCGAGAATCTTCAACGAGCGGATGTGGGTCTCCGGGACCTCCTCCAGCCAGACTGTCTGCCAGATTCCGGAGACGCGGGTGTAGGTGATCCCTCCCGGCCGGAGACGCTGTTTGCCGACGAGTTGGAAGGAGTCCTCCGCGTCTGTGCGATCGGTCACCTTGAGACGAATCTCGTTGCGCCCGGCGATCACCTTGTCGGTGATGTCGAAGCTGAAAGGCAGGCTGCCTCCGACGTTGGTTCCGGCCTCCTTGCCGTTGACCCAGACCGTCGTCTTGTAGTCCACCGCCTCGAAGTGCAGAAGCAGGCGGCCGTCCGGCAGCGCGTCGAGATCGAACGCACGCCGATACCAGAGCCCTTCGTCGGGCTGGAGCAGTCTCTGCACGCCGCCGATCCGGGACTCCAGCGGGAAAGGAACGAGGATCTCGCCAACCCACTTCTCGGGGGCCTCAGCCTGTTCCATCGGGGTGATGGCGTAGTCCCAGCTCCCGTTGAGATTCGTCCAGTCCTTCCGTTTCATCTGCGGGCGTGGATATTCCCTCCAGGCGTTTTCCGGGGTCACCTTCTCGCCCCACTCGGTGATCATGGAGGGGCCTTCTCCTGGCGCGGCGTTCTGGGCAAGAGCGGCTGGAAAGCTCCACGACTGAAGCAAGAGGACGAGAGCAAGTTGTGTGAGTCGATGTTTGGTTGTGGTTCTCATTCGTTGAATGGAAAAAATTTCAAGGCAGAACAGGTGAAGCGAAGCCGGTCGTCGGCGAGGTTGTTGTGATCGCCTTACTCATCGAGTGGACGGTGCCGACAAAATCAGTTCGCACTTGGCAGCCCCGGCGGCGCGGGTGACGAAGCAGTTCAAATCGACGTCGAATGCCCGTCGGTATTCCGCCTTCAGATGCTTCAGGAAAGCTGGCGCGACTTCCTCGCGGACCAGATGAACGGTCGATCCACCGAAGCCACCGCCGGTCATACGCGAACCCAGTTGCCCGCGATCGGGACCGAAGGCATATCCCGCATCGACCAAAAAATCGAGTTCTGCACAACTCACCTCGAAATCGTTCTTGAGTGAATCGTGCCCCGCCCGCATCAGCCGGCCCAAGTCATCCAGTTGGCCCGCCTTGAGAGCATTCGCGAAATCCCCAGCCCGCCGCATTTCCGTAACCACGTGGCGAACTCGGCGAAAGAGGCGGTCGCCGAGTTCGCTACGGAATTGATTGACCAATTCCAGGGAAACATCTCGGAACGAACTCGCCTCAAGAACAGCCAGGGCAGCTTCGCAATCATCGCGCCGTTTGCGGTACTCCCCATCGCCGAGGGCGTGCTTCACGCCACTGTCAGCGATCACCAGGCTAACAGCCCGCGGTAGAGGAGTCGGCTCCACTTTCAGATCACGGCAGTCGATCTTCAGGAGATAATCTTCAGCCCCCATGCCAACCGCAAATTGATCCATGATCCCGCAGGGCACCCCCACCCAGTCATGCTCCGCCTTCTGGCAGAGCAAGGCCCGTTCCCGGGCTGAAGTTTGTTTCCCGATCAAGGCCTCCACTAACAACGCCATGGCCGTCTCCAGGGCTGCGCTGCTGCTCAACCCGGCCCCAGAAGGCAAGGTGGAGAAAATACCGACCCGACAAACGGGAACCCTGATGCCCCGATCGCCGTAGACGGCCAACACACCGACCAGGTAATTCAACCACGCTTCCTCAGGGTTCGACCGGACCTTGAACTCCGAAGTCGAAAGCTGGTGCACCATCCCCCCTCGCTCGGCCGACCAAACTTCGATTCCGCAAGCCGAGGGATCGTGAGCTGCAAGCAAGGTGATTCGCGGCTCGATTGCCGCCGGCATGACCCATCCGTCCAAATAGTCGATGTGCTCGCCGATCAAATTGACTCTCCCCGGGGCCTCGATTCGGATCGTCGGTTCGACCCCATATCTGGCCCGGAACTGTTTGACGGCAGCACTCATTTTCGCCCGCCAGCAAATCACATCGCCAAATGGGAGCAACTATTTGCCCTTGAGACATCGAACCCATTTTTGTAGAAATCGAACCGAATGAACCGACTCAATGCCAGGCGCAGACGCATCGCCCTTCTCGTGGAGACATCGCTGGGTTCCGGCCGTGAGATCCTCAAGGGGATCGCCGATTTTTCCAAACAAAACAGGAATTGGGAGCTGTTTCATGCCGCCCGAGGCCTCGAAGACGAAGTTCCCGAATGGTTGGAGTCATTGAAGAGTGATGGGGTCATCGCACGAATCCAGAACGTTGATATGGTAAATATCCTGAAGAAATTGAATACACCGGTTGTCGACGTGCTGGGCGTCCCTCCCCACGACTTTCCCTTGGTTCACGTGGACGACGAAGAGATTTCCCGCCAAGTCGCCGTGCACTTTCTGCAGCGGGATTTTTCACACTTCGCATTTTATGGCATCGAGAACGAGAACTGGTCGCAGCGCCGGGAATCGGCCTTTCGCAAAGCGACGAAGGATAGCGGTTCATTCTCCTCGATTCACTCCCGGCGAGGGAAAACGGAGGGAGCCCGAGCTCACTTTCTGAGGCTACAACGCTGGCTGAAAGACCTCCCAAAACCCGTTGGGATCATGGTCTGTAGCGACCAGCGCGGCTTGTTCGTTTTGGAAGCCTGCCGTGCGGCGGGCATTGCCGTACCGGAGCAGGCCGCCGTTGTTGGAGTAGACAATGATCTGGCTCTCTGCGAAGTCGCCACACCCAATCTTTCCAGCGTCCGCGGCGGCCACTATCGGGTCGGTCGTGAGGCGGCGGCGCTCCTCGAAAGGTTGATGGCGGGCGAAGCCGTCCCCCCCTCCCCCCACCTGGTTCCGGTCAACGAGATTGTCGTCCGCGAATCCAGCGACAGTCGCAGTGTCTCCGATCCTGTCGTCCGAAACGCCATGCAATTCATTCGCGAACACCTTTCCGATCCGATCACGACAGCAGAAATTGCAAAGGCGGCCGGGGTATCGAAGACCCGCCTCCAGATTCGGTTTCGATCTGCGGTCGGTACAACGCTGCGCCAATTCTTGACCGAGCGGCGCCTCCTACGCGCCGAGGACTTGATTCGCACCACCGATCTTACTTTCGCCGATATCGCCGAACGGTGCGGATTCCGGCATCACGAATATCTCGGCCATGTCCTGAAAAGAGAGCGAGGACTCACGCCGCGCCAACTTCGCATTGGAGATTTAGACTCCATCCAATTCCATTAAACAACGACAGGCACCGATTTCCGCAGTTTCCGATCACTTCATTCACAGTTCCTGATGCACAACAACGCACAACAGAATGTTCCGTAGAATGTGCATTTATCTGCATCAATCTGCAAAATGGTCATTTTTGTAAGTCACTGTATTCGTGCAGATTAGTGCAAATCGATGCAGATCAGGGAATTGCGAATCCGGCTTCGAGTCCCGTACGGGTCGCCAAATTAAACCGCCACTTGTGGCGTTTTTTTTGTTGTGATCCGTTGGGACGAGAAACCGTAGGGTTCGCCTGCCACGTCGCGATAGCGAACGCTATAACGGAGCGGCAGCGACGCATCCCGCAGAAGAGGTAGCATCGCGACCGCTTAATCCCGTACGGGTCGCCATTTTCGCAAGGACGCCAGGTAATCAAAGCGAGCTCGGCTCGTCTATCGTTCCCGAATTAGTGCGGGACGAGAAATCGTAGGGTTCGCCTGCCACCACCAGCAACAAAGGAGCAAGTCCTCGTGCCTCGTTTCGCGTCTCACTCGAACGTACTCATCGACGGCGCACCCATGATCGAGTAACCGCAATCGACGTGGAGCACTTCTCCAGTGACCCCATTGGAAAGGCTACTGAGTAGATAGAGAGAACTGTCGCCCACATCCTGTCCTTCGATATTTCGTTTCATCGGCGCTACTTTTTCCGTGTAATCGATCATCTTGTCGATATCACCCACGGCGGATGCGGCCAGAGTCTTCTGCGGACCGGCGGAAATGGCGTTCACTCGAATATTCTGCGCTCCCAAATCGTAGGCCAGGTAGCGCACCGATGCCTCGAGGGCGGCTTTGGCTACGCCCATGACATTGTAATTCGGAATGACCCGCTCACTGCCGAGATAGCTGAGTGTCAGAATGGAACCACCTTCGGGCATGATCTTGGCAGCTTCCCTCGCCATCGGGATCAGGCTGTAGGCACTGACATCCAGTGCCAGGGCGAACCCTTCGCGGGTGGTGTCGACGAAGGTTCCCTCGAGGTCCTCGGTTTTGGCGAAAGCGATGCAGTGAACGAAGAAATCGATGTCCCCAAAGTCGGATTGGATCGCGGCAAACCCGCTCTCGATCGACTCGTCGGACTGAGCATCCATCGGGCAAGTGAAAGACACCCCCTCTTTTTCGGAAATCTTCTTAATCCTCCGTTCGACCGCTTTCCCGGGAAGGTAAGCCAACCCGACTTCCGCCCCGTGGGCCTGAAGGCTTTTCAGGATGTGGTAAGCGAACGAATATTCGTTGACCAGTCCCGTTACGATTCCCCTCTTTCCTGCTAAAAGCGACATCCTGCCAACTAGGGAGAAGAAGGCTTCTTTTCAAGGGATTTCTTTTATCCGCAGATGAATCGCGCGGCCCATCGATTTCGCAGGGGGGAGCAGAAAAACGAAGCTTTTTGTCCAATAATCCGGCCTTCCGTGGACCTGTTGTAGAAGATACCCTTTTCCGAATGCCCCCACCCGATTCCAGCAGCGATCACGAACGCTTTACTCGCATGCTCCTCGAGAGTGAGCCAATCATGCTGCGCTCGATTCTCGTCTCGGTCCCGCACCGGGCGGATGCTCGGGAGATCCTTCAGGAAACAGCCGTCGCTCTGTGGCGTCAGTTTGAGACCTACGACCCTGAGCGTCCATTCCTGAACTGGGCGATGGGCTTTTCCCGCATCGAGACAAGACGCTTCCTGTCCCGCGAATCGCGGCGCGCCCAACTCACCGAACAGGCGATCGAAGCGCTCGAGATGGACCTACAAGGCTCGGGCGAATTTGACAGTGCTATCGAGAAGCATCTCGCCACCTGCCTCGGCAAACTCAGCGAGAAAGCCCGGCGTCAGATCAGCGGCTACTATCTTGAGGGGCACACGCCCGAGGCTCTTTCCCAGCGCGAAGGCCGAACGGTCGAAGCGATCTACAAGACCATCCAACGGGCCCGGCGTGAACTGCAGGCCTGCATCGAAAGACAACTGAACTCCGAACTGGCATGACAGACGAAACCGATTGGCCACCCCTCATTCAGAAACACCTCGACGGACAAACCTCCGAAGTGGAAGCCGCATCGCTCTCCGAACAGATCGTCAGCGACGCAGCCGTGCGATCCGACTATCTCAAGGCGGCCCAGATTCATGGGGCACTCAGCGACGAGACGATGGGACTTGACCTCGAGACGATTCCCTTTCCGCAGCCTGAAGCGACAAAGGAACGCGGCCGCTCTCTCTTTGCCATGCCGCAACAACTCGCTGCCGCGGTAGTCGCCGGCGCCTTTGTCGGCCTACTCGGAATCGGCGTCGTCTGGGCCGTGAATTTTCCCCGATCGGAGGCGAGTTTCATCGCGATTGCGAACGGCGATTTTCAGTCGGTGTCAGGACCTGTCGCCACGGGATTCCCGCATCAATTTGGCTACTGGAGTGGCAACCCTGCTGACGTCGTTTTGGAGCCTGACGGCAACCAGTCTCTTCGATTCCTCGAGACCGGAAATGTCATGGGCGAGCCTGGCGGAGGGGCGACCAACTGCTCGGTGTTTCAACTGGTTGATCTGACCTCCCTGCAGCATCAGTTGGGGGTCGATCGTTCCGAGTCTCAGATCGCCCTGGAGCTCAGTGCTCAGTTTCGCCGTGAAGCGGCTCCTAACGATGCGGACCTACCAAAGCTGGAAGCGGGTGTTCGCATCTTCCTCTTCCAGGGAAAACCTGAATTCGTCAGCAGCAACTGGCCCAATGTATTGCGTGACGCCGACGCGCTCGGCAAGCAATCCATCAGACTGGCGCCGGGCGATGAAGCCTCCACCATCTCTGCCTCGTGCCTCCTGAACCCGGACGTGACCTTTGCTCTCATCGCCGTCTCGGCCAACACTCGCGCAGGCGGAACGACTCCCATTCCATTAGGCGGATACTTCGTAGACGACATCCAGCTGACCGCGATCAAGCAGCCAAATCTTCCGGTCCGGTTTGTGAAGTAGCTCTTCTGAAGAGCACTTTCCCATTCCCTCACAATGAACAATTGCCTTCTCTTGTCCGCCCTCCTGGCTTTCACACTTTTCGCTGATCTCTACGCGGCGGAACCAGTCTTTGAATCCGAGCTGTTCTCCTCCGGAACCCTCGTCTACTCCGATGACTTCGACGGCGAGCTCAACCCGGAGCGCTGGGGCGCCCCGAAGAAGGACAAGAAGGTCGTCGACGGCAACCTGATCGTGACTCCCCTGTTCACTTCGAAAGAGGAGGCCATGAAAGCTCTCAATCGCGATCACCACCTTGGCCTTGAACCGGTGGCGCACCTCAACAAGATCCCCGAGCAGTTCGTTTGCCACCTGCGCTACCAGTTCGAGAAGAAAGAACTCACTCCCGGTCGCCCCAGTTTTCAGATTGGTCACCACATGATCAATCTCGGAATTCTGGCAGAAGGAGGCCACCGGGTAAAACTTCCCGATCATGGCCCTACATTCAGCGAGCCTGAATCAGATATGGCCCTCGATAAGTGGATCGATCTGATCATCGAATACAAGAAGGGAACGATCCGAATCAGCGTCAACGGGAAAGGAAAAACCTACGAGCACGAGAAGGTGACTATCAACAACAAGAACGACAAATACGGACCTCGATTTACTTTCAAGGGAGGCGAAGGTTCAAAAATCCTGTTCGACTCCGTCCGCCTTTGGGACTGCAGTGAATAAGAAATTAAAAAGGGTCTCCGCACCCGTCGCGAAGAATCCGCAGATTGGCAGGAGCACTGCGGTGGGTGCGGAGACCCTTTTCCACAATACCAATTTCAATTTTATCACCATGAAAACGCAACTCAAACGCCGCCACTTCCTCCGCGGAACCGGAGCGCTCATCGCCCTGCCGGCCCTGGAATCCTTTGGCTTTCGCCGCTTTGCTTCAGGCGCCCCGACCGCTGCAGCGTCCCCTGCCAAACGCGCCGTCTTTTTCGGCATGGGCTTCGGAGTCACCAAGGAAACCTGGTTTCCAGACACAACCAAAACCGGCTCTGACTACGAACTTTCTGAAGGACTCTCCCCGCTCGCCCGGCACCAGTCCGATCTCACCGTGGTGCAGGGCTGCGCGAATCAGTATGCCAACGAAGCGCACTGGGGCAGCACCTTCTGGCTCACCGGAGCGAATCGCTACTCCGTCCCCGGTCAGAACATGGCCAACAGCATCTCGGTCGACCAGGTCGTCGCGCAGCAGTTGGGGCAGGACACTCGCTTTGCGTCCCTCCAGCTCAACCCTTCCGAACTCCAGGGGCACGGCCCCGGCCTTTCCCTCGCCTGGGATCAACGCGGCAAGCCGGTCGCCGGTCAGGACGATCCGGTTCAGGTTTTCCACAAGCTCTTCTCGCCCGAAGACCTTCCCCTGGAGCAACGCCAGGCCGCCATTACCGAAAACCGCTCCGTCCTCGACGCCGTGCTCAGCGAAGCCAAGCGTGTCCAACGCGGGCTTTCAAAAACTGACACCGACAAGCTCGACGAATACTTCCAGGGCATCCGCGACATCGAGACGCGTCTCAACAAGGACGAGGATTGGCTCGACGTGCCCAAGTCCAAGCCGCCCCTTGAAGAACCCGACCCCGGGCTGAAGGGAAAAGCGGAGATCGAAATCATGCAGGATCTAATCATCGCCGCCCTGCAGACCGACAGCACCCGCGCCCTCACCTACCGCATGCCCGGCAACACGCTCCTGCAGAGTCTCGATGTCACCCACAGCGCCCACAACGTGAGCCACTACTCACCCGGCGAACGCATGGAGGCTTCCAAGAAGCGCGACAAGACCCACAGCGAACTCCTCGCCCGCTTCATCGACAAGCTCAAGGATACCAAGGAAGCCGATGGGTCGAGCCTTTTCGACCACACGACGGTGGCTTTTGGATCGAACATCAGTTCCATCCACTACCTCACCAATTGCCCCACCGTCCTCACCGGCGGCGGCGCGAATTTGAAGCTCGGCCAGCACCTTGTGCTGCCGGAGGACACCCCGCTTTGCAATGTCTGGCTGACGATGCTGCATGGCATGGGGATTGATGTGGAGAGGCATGGGGATAGCTCCGGGATCGTGAAAGCACTGCAGGCGTAGAAAGTAGAAGAGGGTCTCTGCACCCGTCGCGGAGCCTAGGCCATTCTGCAGATTCTTCGCGACGGGTGCGGAGACCCTTTCCTACAGCCCCTTCAACCCGACCTTTTCTACTCACTCCCCATCCATCCAATCCCAGCCATCAGCCAACCAATCATCACAAATCCGGCAAAACGTCGCCTCTCTAGACAAACCTACCTTGATTGGATTCCTACCAATATACCGCACCACTCGCTGCAAATGTTCCATGTCACGAATGATTCGATCATACCCCTCTGAAAACCAAACAGGACGGATTTCCACTCCTTGTTTCGATAATCGGGTCGCGCTGAATTTCTTCCAACTTTCCCAAATCTCATCCAAGTCATTCTCACCTAGAGGCTTCACGATCGCATGAATATGATTCGGCATCACGACACTGCAAAAGAGACGATACCGATCGCCATCAAAGTGTCGCAAAGTCGAATCCACAAGCTCGCCATTCGCATGATTTCCCAAGGCACAACATCCCGCTCCTTCGTCGAGCCATCCTTCCACTCGAGTCGAAAAGAGTTTCGCATATTCACGCAACTGTTCATCGGTTTGCGGTTTTGGATTCTCAAGTTCCCACTCTTCACGGTATTCACGAAGCTGATCCACCTTTGCCTTGGGCAGCGAATCGGAGAGTCGGCAGGTTACGAAATAGGTCGCCCCGCGCTGTCTCCAATGCGGGAGATTGCGGCTGTGGACTTCAATCGGTTCGTAAGGATTCAGCCCGCCAAAATTGGGGGGCGGATCACGAAAACTGCAGGACATGATCAAAACTGTAGCGTAGAAAACAAGAGTAGAAAAGGGTCTCCGTACCCGTCACAGAGCCCCTGCCAATCTGCCGATTCTTCGCTACGGGTCCGGAGACCCTCACCTACATTTCCTTCCCAGTTCAACAGGGTTAGATCCCTCACCATACCCTGTTGGCTCATCGGCCTAACGGGGTGGCTTGTGGTTGTCTCATCAACCGCCGCCGAGCCCATCCCCGAGCTCCCCGAAAAACACTTCGAGTTCCTCTCCAACTATTGCCTCGACTGCCACGACGCACTCACCGAAAAGGGCTCGGTAAACCTGGAAGACCTGGCCTTCCAGGTCACCAGCATCCAGGAAGCTGAACTCTGGCAGAAAGTGCTCAACTCGATGAACTCCGGCGAAATGCCGCCCGAGGACAAGAAGCAACCCGAGCAGAGTGAGAAAGCCGACTTCCTCGATGCCCTCGCCCGGACCATGGTCGACGCACGTCGCTCGCTCTCCGACACCGGTGGCGAGATCACGATGCGTCGCCTCAACCGACGCGAATACCAGAACAGCATCGC
Source organism: Verrucomicrobiales bacterium (assembly GCA_029213195.1). Taxonomy (GTDB): domain Bacteria; phylum Verrucomicrobiota; class Verrucomicrobiia; order Verrucomicrobiales; family DEV007; genus Arctic95D-9. The sequence goes on along the minus strand of JARGNI010000032.1, from coordinate 4,130 downwards.
CTCGCTCGTAGGCTTCGAAATTGATGCCAGTTCCCTGCCGGCGGACGGCGGAAGCGGCACCTTCGATACCGTCGGGTCTTCCCAGTTCATGTCGAGCGACCAGATCGAGCAGTACCTGAAACTCGGACGCAGCGCGATTGGTGAAATGTTCGCCCGTCAAGCTTCTCAGCAACGACCTTCCAAGGTGTTTCGCCTCGAGCCCGAAGAGACGGTTAATGTCAAGCATCTCGAATTCGTCCGGAAACAGGAGGAGAAGTTTGAGCTCATCAAACCATGGATGGCTGCGATCGAAAAAGCAGTAAACGCTTCCGAGAACAACGCGATCATGGAAAAACTTCGGAAGGAGCATCCGGATATCGATACACACCCCTACCGAATCTACCGAATGTCCAAGCGATTGAGGGGTGTCCCCGATCTGGAGCACTTCGGTGGAGACCCGGACTCGGCGATGAATTTCTATCAGTTGGACTATGAAACCAGCCACAAGAGCCTCAAGCACTACGCAGCGCTCCCTCACAACGATCGCGGCACTTATCTCAGAACAACAGAATATATCGTCCGATTGGATATCATTCCACCTGCGAAGGATCTTCCGCCCGGCACCTATAAACTCCGTGTGAGGGCCGGAACTGTCGAGGGCTCTCCACCGGAACGGCATTTTATTGAAATCGGCCATCCGCAGCGCGTTAACCAGGTGCCGTCCGGCTTTGCCGGCTATCCTCTCAAGACTCTCCAGGTAACCGGAACGATCGATCAACCTGAAATCATTGAGACCATGATCGAAGTCGGCGTGGATAAGCCCAAAGAATTTGGTATCCAGGAGCGGCAATCCGGAAGCTTCAAAGAACGACGCAATACCCACTTTCGATTCAAAAGAGAAAACGGCTACGGCACCCCGCCCGCGATCTGGGTGGACTGGGCTGAACTGGTCGGACCGATCCCGGACAACCCAGTAATCGAATCCATGATCACCCGCATCGAGCCGGAAAAGACGATCAATCCGGACAACGGGAAACAAATCGCCACCATCGAAGACGCGCAGGCCCGTTCTGCCGAGTGGCAAAAGGGCGTCGACGCAGTCGTCAACACACCTGCGAACCAGGCGAAGATTGCCGAGATCCGCAAAACCGAGCCCAAGATCGATCACCCTCAGTGGTTCTACGCCTTTGCGGACCGGCTCGAGGGAACGCCTGATGCCACGGACTTCGGTTTCCGCGACTCCCAGAAAGCCGCTGCCAGTGATCCAAAAGGAGACCGCGCCAACCTCGCCTATCACAAGCACTACGCCAGCCTCCCGCATCGGGACCGCGGCACCTACCTGAAGCTCGCGCACGGCACCGGCCGCGTCATTGTCGCCCCGGAAAAACTGCCGCCCGGCAGCTACACCCTCCGCGTTGCTGCGGCGGCCGTGGAGGGCTCACCCGCCTCACGCCACTTCATCGAAGTGGGACACCCCCAGCGCCAGATCGAGAGTCGGAACTGGGGACTCGAGGGCCGGCCCATCAGCAGCCACCAGGTCACCGGGACCATCGACAAGCCCCAAGTGATCGAGATCCCGCTCGAAGTGGGAACCGATACGATCAAGGAGTTCGCCATCCAGGAAAAGCAACCCAACACCGGCAACCTGAAAGAACTCTGGGACGCGCACAACAAGTTCAGAAAGGAAAACGGCTACGGCCACCCGCCGGCGATCTGGATCGACTGGGTCGAGCTGGAAGGCCCGCATCCTGCCAAACCCACTACCTGGACTCAGCGACGTGAGGTCGAAGAGCACGCCAATACGAAAGTCGGCGGCACCTACAACGGGTACTTCAAGGGCGGAGCCGAACGGGCAAAAAAGTTATTGGAGACCGGCGAAGCTCAGAAAGGAATCGAGGACGAGCAGCAGGCGAAGTTTCAGATCATGACCTTTGAGAAAAATGGTCCGAGCTACCGCCGCTACCTGGAGAATCCACTGACTCAGACAGGTTCTCTCCTGACGATCTCCAGCGTCAACAAACTTGAATTCATCGCGCTGCCCCCGGAACAACCCTCCGGCTGGCGCGAGACGAAGCATGTCGTCGAATCCCTCCCTCCCGGCGACTACAGGATCCGGTTTCGCATCGGAGCTGTCGCAGGCACGCCCACCGAGCGGCATTTCGTCGATCTGGGAGCCGTTCCCGACAAGGATCAGTTCGACCACCTCGCCACCTTCCAGGTGACCGGATCCACCGACGCCCCCCAAGTCATCGAGGTGCCTGTCACTTTGACTTCGGACGGTCCGCGCAAATTTGCGCTGCGTGAAAAGCGCGATCCCAAGACCGACAACGCTCGCTTCGAGGAGGCCCGAAAGGAAACCGGAATGGGCCCAGAACCCGCCCTCTGGATTGACTGGGTCGAGTGGGAAGGTCCGATCCAAGCTTCCTCCGACTCGACCTTCACCGATTGGTGGGTCGATCCTCAAACCACACCCGACGAATCCCAACGCGCCCGCGAGATCTTCGAGAACTTCGCCGTCACCGCTTTCCGTGGCGTTCCGGCCGAGGACGACTTCCTCGGCCGCCTAGCCGCCATCTATGACAACCGCCGCGCCGAGGGCGATTCCTTTGAGCAAGCCCTCGAGCTACCGCTCGCCATCATTCTGTCCTCACCCGGTTTCCTCTACCTCAACGAGCCAGTAAGTAGAAAAGGGTCTCCGCACCCGCCGCAGAGCCCAAGCCAACAGGCCAAACGTACCCTAACCGATCGCGAACTCGCCGTGCGCCTCGCTTACTTCCTCTGGAGCGCACCGCCCGACCAGGAATTGCTCGACCTCGCCAGCCGCGAAGAACTTTCCAACCCTGACATCCTGCGAAGCCAGGTCGATCGTCTCATCGCCGATTCCCGCTCCGACGAGTTTGTTGCCGGCTTCCTCCACCAGTGGCTCGACATGGAGCGCCTCGACTTCTTCCAGTTCGATACCCGACTCTACCGTGACTTCGACGAGAGCACCCGCACTGCGGCGCGACAGGAGGTCTATCATTCCTTCGCCCACGTCCTCCGCGACCAGAAACAGGGCAGACTCGGCCAACTGCTCAAGAGCGACTACGTTTTCGTCAACGGACTGCTCGCCACCTACTACGGCCTCGACGGCGTCACCGGCGATCAATTCCAAAAGGTCGCCCTGCCCGCCGGGTCACCGCGTGGTGGTTTGTTAGGCATGGCTGCGGTCCACGCCATGGGCAGCGACGGCATCGAAACCAGCCCCGTCGAGCGCGGTACCTGGGTCCTGCGCTACCTGCTCAACGATCCACCTCCCCCGGCTCCGCCGAACGTGCCGCAGCTGTCGCGTATCGAAGACCCGTCCCTGACAGTACGCGAGAAGCTAGCCGCCCACATGGAGGAGGCCCAGTGCGCCAGCTGCCACCGCAAGATCGATCCGATCGGCTTCGGCCTGGAGAACTTCAACGCCGCCGGCAAGTGGCGGACTGAAGAAGGGCATGGGAAAAATGTCCACCCCATCGACCCGGCCGACCAGTTTCACAACGGCCCCAAGTTCGCGGATTACTTCGAGCTGCGGGACATCATCGCGGAGCGGGAGCCCGACTTTGCGCGTGGGTTTACCGAGCATCTGATCGGGTATGGGCTGGGTCGTCCGTTTGGGTTTACCGATGAGGACCTGGCCGACGAGATTGTGACCGCGGCGAAGAACGAGAACTTCGCAGTGAGTGAATTCGTTCACGCTCTCGTGCAGAGTGAGCCCTTTGGAATGAAATGATTTGAGTCCAAATCGGCGGGTGAACGCTTTTCCGATTTTTCTGTTAACGTTTCGCATAGTGTGTCGGCATACCAACGATGACCGATTCTGCCGAACTTGAAGCTCGTGAACGCCTCGCCCGTCTCTGGATTGAGGCGGAGCCGGCGGTGCGGGCGTTTGTGTTTGCATCGATCAGCCGGTTTTCAGACGCCGAGGACGTAGTGCAGAAGGTCGCGCTGACGGTTGCCCGGCGCTTTGATGAATACGATGGCGAACGCTCGTTCGAGGCTTGGGCGATCTGGTTGGCGAAGTCGCGCGTGATCGATCACTATCGCGTTTCGTGCCATTCGGGTCAGGCAAGAATGGCACTGCTTTAAGCGATTGCTCGATAGTGTTCCCGATGAAGAATTTCGCG
>JARGNI010000087.1 GCA_029213195.1 Verrucomicrobiales bacterium | reverse complement strand
ACGAAGCACTCTAGAAATTACAACCCGGTGTCATTTATTTGTGGCGCAACACGAGTGCCGAGCCGCTCACGCCAGGATGTCTTCGATGATGTGGGCTTCCTCGACTCCGGTCAGTCTCTGGTCGAATCCCTGGAAGCGATAGGTCAGTCGCTCGTGATCGATCCCGAGCAGGTGCATCATGGTGGCGTGGAGGTCGCGGACTTCGGTCGGATTCTCGGCCACTTCGTTGCCGAGATCGTTGGTCGAGCCGTAGGTCATGCCTCCCTTGACTCCGCCGCCCGCCATCCAGATGGAATAGGCATCTTTCTGGTGGTCTCGGCCGCACTTGTCGGGAGATTCGGTTCCCTGGAGCATGGGGGTACGACCGAACTCGGCGCCCCAGACGACGAGGGTCTGGTCGAGAAGGCCTCGCTGCTTCAGATCTCGGATCAAGGCCGCGATGGGTTGATCGACATTTTTGCAGTTGGTGCTGAGACGGTTGTGCTGGTTGCTGTGCGTGTCCCAGTCTCCATTGAAGAGTTCGACGAAGCGGACGCCGCGCTCGACGAGTCGACGCGCTTTGAGGCACTGGCTGGCAAATTCCCCCTTTCCATACATCTCCAGGGTGGCGGGAGTTTCCTGCGACAGGTCGACGAGATCGGGGACCGACGATTGCATGCGGAATGCCATCTCGTATTGATCGATTCGCGTCTGAATCTCGGGGTCGCCGACGAGTTCGAAATTCTGTTGGTTGAGGGCCTCGATCGAATCGAGGGTCCGGCGTCGTTCCTCTCGAGAAGTATGCTTCGGATTGTTGAGGAAAAGGACTGGATCTCCCTCTCCGCGAAGCTGGACACCCTGGTGCACGCTGGGGAGAAAACCGGACTTCCAGAGATTGGCGCCGGCACCGGGAGTGTTTCCCGTGAGGAAGACAACGTAAGCGGGAAGGTTCTCCGACTCGCTCCCCAAGCCGTAGGTTGTCCATGAGCCGATCGACGGGTTGCCCTGTCGGTTGAGGCCGGTATGAAACACGAGCTGGGCAGGACCATGATTGAACTCGGTCGTGTGCATCGACTTGAGGATGCACATCTCGTCGGCGACGGTCCCAAGGTTCGGGAGAAGGGAGGAGAGTTCGTTTCCACCCTGACCATGCTTGGTGAATTCGTAGGGGGTGCCGAGGAGCTTGGGGTGACCGCGAAGAAAAGAAAAGCGTTTCCCTTCGAACAACTCTTTCGGAGCCAGCTTGCGATCGTATTGCTGAAGAACCGGTTTGTAGTCGAAGAGGTCGAGATGCGATGGTGCACCGGTCATGTGAAAGAAGATCACACTGCGGGCCTTGGGCGCAACTTTCTGAAAAGCCCTGGGCACCTTGGCGAGTGCGTCTTCCTGGAGGAGCGAACCGAGAGCGAGGGAACCGATCCCAGCTCCGGTCCTCGAGAGGAAGCGGCGGCGAGGGATGAGATGGTCGAAGGATTCAGACATCGTTTCAGCTCCGGGTGATGGTTTCGTGCAGGTTGAGGAGAATCGTTGCCACTTCGCGGTAGCCGTCTTCTTCGGATCGATGGTCACCGAAGGAGGATTGGTAGGCAGAGTGGAGAAGTTGAAGCTCTGGTGGTCGAGGAGGCCGCGCGAGAGCGGTGCGAAAGGCCCATTCGATGCGATCTTCGATCGAGTCACCGCCTTCCTCTTGAATCCGCCTTCCGAAGGCTTTCGCCATCTCCACATAGGCGGGATCATTCAGGAGGGTGAGCGCCTGGAGCGGTGTGTTAGAGACATCGCGCTGCACGACGCAGGCAGTGCGGTCCGGTGCATCGAAGTTCGCGAAGCTGGGGTAGTGGCTGTTGCGCCGCCACAAGGTGTAGACTCCTCGACGGTGGGCGTCGGCGCCGGTGGAGGGAATGTAGTAGGTCTCCGAGGCTCCTGCCGTTTTTCTCCAGAATGTCGGAGGTTGATAGGGGCGGACCGGGACTCCGAATTTCTTGTCGGACAGGAGCCCGCTGATGGCGAGAGCCTGATCGCGGATCGTCTCGGCTCCGAGGCGATGTCCCGGATGGCGCCAGAGCCACTGATTGCGAGGGTCTTCCCTGGCGAAGCCTTCGTTCACGCTGATGGATTGCCGATAGGTCTCGGAGAGGACGATTCGACGCAGTGCCTGCTTCATCGACCATTGGTCTTCTTGGATGAAAGTGACCGCGAGCCAGTCGAGCAGCTCGGGGTGAGTGGGAAGCTCACCCTGGGTTCCAAAGTCTTCCGGAGTCGTGACTAGGCCCTGGCCAAAGATCTCGATCCAGAGCCGATTGATGTAGGCTCGAGCAACCAGGGGATTGCCCGGGTCGACCAGCCATTGTGCCAGGCCCAGTCGATTCCTCGGCAGGTCCTCATCGAAGGGGTGGAGAGAACCGGGCGTCGCTGGAGAAACCTGGGTGCCTTTGCTGAGGAAGTCTCCGCGTTTCGCGATGAAGGTTTCTCGAGGCGTTTCCATCTCGGTCATGATGCGGACCTCTTTCTTGCGGAGTTCCTTCAGCCGGGTTTCCTGGATTCCGGCTTCTGCGATCCGTTGGTTCATCGCCGCATTGCGAGGGAGGACCTTGCTCAAGACTGTCCTGCATTGGGCAAGATTCATGGCTTTGTCGGAGTCGAGAATTTTGCGGACATTCTCGGGCAGGCTCTCTATGCCCTTGGGGTCTTCGGCAATCTTGAGGTCGACCTGCTCGAGGACGTCTTTCCGGATCCCGGACAGAAGTGCCTGATACTCCGCGGTGAGAACGGCTTCATTCTCGGTATCGATCTTCGACTTGGTGACGTTCATCGTGGGGCCGATGTGAACCATTCCTGACATCCCCATTTTCTCTCCCTGCTGTTTGGACTCCATGGGGGAGTTGTTGAAGAATGCATAGAGCTCGTAGTATTCCCTGGCGGAGATGGGGTCATACTTGTGATTGTGACACTGGGCGCAGCCAACGGTCAGTCCGAGCCAGATCGTCGATGTCGTATTGAGTCGGTCGACGTTTCTCTTGTAGTGATCCTCACGGGGATCGGTTCCCGCCTCGAGATTCATCGGCGCATTGCGGTGAAACCCGGTCGCGATGCGCTGGGACTCGGTCGCGTCGGGAAGGAGGTCGCCTGCCAGTTGCTCGATCGAAAACTGGTCGAACGGCATGTCCTCGTTGAGGGCCTCGATGACCCAGTCGCGCCAGGGCCACATGTTGCGAGGGGCGTCGCGTTGGTATCCCTCGGAGTCGGCATAGCGGGCGAGATCGAGCCAGGGGACGGCCCATTTTTCTCCGTAGGCGGGAGAAGCGAGCAGGGCATCGACGTTTTCGGTCAGATTCCCAAAGCTGGGATCGGCAGCGAATGCTTCTGCCTGCTCTGGAGTAGGGGGAAGTCCGATGATGTCGAGATAAAGTCGACGAATGAGTCGGTAGGGATCGGTCTGAGGGCTGAGTGAGAGCTGGTTCTCTTCCAGGCGAGCGGCGATGAAGTGATCGATCGCATTGGGGTTTCTGTCCTCGAGAAGATCCGTGCCGTTGAGCGGGAGTTCCGGTTTTCGGGGAGGGACAAGCGACCAGTGAACCGGGGGGCGCCATCCGTCGTCTGGCCAGACCGCACCTTTCTCGATCCAACGCGTGAGAGTCTCGATTTCCGTGGTTGTAAGAGGATCTCCTTTGGGAGGCATCCGTTTCTCCGGATCGGATTCCCGCACGACATGGAGCAAAACCGAGTCGGCCGGCTTCCCCGGAACGAAAAGGGGTTCTCCCGCGTCGGTTGGCTGAGAGGCATGGTAAAAGGAGTCGAGTCCAATCCCGCCTTTCAAGGTATCGCGGTCGTGGCAATCGAGACAGTTGGCTTCGAGGATGGGAAACACCTCTTTCTCAAAATCCGCGGCCTCGATCTCCGTCGAGAACAGGACGGCAGTCGCGGTAAGGCTACCGAGTGAAAAAAAATGAGGCAGGAGACGAGTTGTCATCTATCCCACAGAGTGCCCGAAAGTAGCGATCCGGTCGAGACGCTTGATCGCGCGGGAGTGAGCGGCGTAAGATCGCGATGTGCTCTCGCGCCAGGTATGTGGAGGAGAAGCGAACCTCTCAGAAAAAGGAAGAGGGAAATTAGTCCGGCGCTCCACCATTCTTCTCCAAGGCATCGAAGACCTCGGGAAATCCTTCCGGTCGAGCAAAGATTTTTTCCAGTCGTCGCAGGACGAGGGCTCCCTGGGCGCCGTCGGCGATGCGATGATCGAAGGTCATGCTGACATTGACGACGCGTTCTGCTTTGACCTCGCCATTCCTGACGACCGCTGCCTCGCGCGGTTTTCCCAGCCCGACGATGACCGGGCAGCGAGAGTAGGGGGAGAGAGGGATGAGTCCTCGTTCGAGGCCGAGCGCTCCGATATTGCTGAGAATAAAAGATCCGAATCGATCCCTGGGGATGCCCAATTTCTCGAGATTCCAATTGAGCGTGTAGCCAAAGAATTCCTGAATTCCGAAGACGATCTTGAGGAGCCAAACGGGCAGGATGTCGATCTTTCGTTGGACACTTGCCATTTCCTCGTCTTCCCCTTTCCGGAGTTTCTCGGTTTCTCCAGCTGATTGGGCCGCGACTTCTTCCAGGCTCATCGAATTGATATCGCGCAGAACGAACCCGGTGAGGTCTTTCCCCTTCTTTCCTCGAAGCAGGGTGGTGATGAAAGCGTCCGTCGATTTGCGAGGATAGATCTTTCCGAGTCGGAGAAAGCGATCGAATTCGGGCTGACGCCGGAAGCAATCTGCGAGAGCAAGAGCCAGGAAATGAGTCAGAGTCAAGGGCGTCTCCGAATCCCGGGATTCGATGAATTTTTCTGCAGCGCCGACCGGGAAATCTCTCCAGCTGTAGGTGCTGGGATCTCGAGGGTGGCGCCAACTCGCGATCGCAATTTTTCGGTAGCTTGTCAGGTTTTCGGGTGCTCCTACATCGATGTTCATGAAGAGTATTCTCCGATACTTTTGAGAATAAATTAAATCGATAAATTCACTGATAAATATCGATCTGATGGATGTTTGAATCGAAGGAGGAATTGCTCGATTCCATTCCCATTGTGGGCAAAGATGGGGGTTCTCATGAAACCCTTTCGAACTCTCGCTGAAACCCGGACTCCGGATGGATCTCGTTTTTCCCTTCACGAGCACGATGGGGATTTTTCCCTGAAGTACAATGGCACGCAATTGATGACCTCAAGCTGGACGGAGTCGGAACTCCTCCTCGCGGATGAAGCCTGCCGATTTAAACCTGCTCGCAAGGCTCCCACCGTTGTCATCGGGGGAATGGGACTGGGGTTCAGTCTCCAGCGGGTGCTGGAATTGGTCGATGCTGAGGCAACCGTCTGGGTCGCCGAATTGCTTCCGGAAGTCATCGAGTGGAATCAAAAGTATCTATCGGAAGTGAATGGTGCACTGCTCGAGGAACCTCGAGTGAAAACCTATGTGGGCGATGTCTATCGTTGCATCGCTGATGCCGGGCCGGGGGCGTTCGATGCTATTCTTCTCGATGTCGACAACGGCCCTTCGTTTACGATCCAACCTGGGAACAAACGATTGTATGATCGTCATGGTCTCGGCATGATTCATGACTCTCTGAAGCCGGGAGGACGGGTCACTTTTTGGGCAGCGGATCCCGAGCGCGGTTTTCCCGGAAAGCTGCGAAAGGCAGGTTTCTTTGCCGACGAGATTTCTGCCAAAGCCCACAAGGGGGCGAAGCGGGCGATTCATCGAATTTATATCGGTGAGAAACGCGGTTGATTTGAGATTGGAAGCGATCCTCGGAGCGGGTAGTGTCCCAATCCTATGAAATTTTTCGCAGCCCTGTTTTCGTTCTTCCTCTTGTCATCGCTGGCGGCGGAGGAGACCTCCAGAGACAAGCGACCCAATATCGTCTGGATCATTCCCGATGATATGTCGGCCCATTTTGGGTGCTATGGAGAGACCGCTATCGAGACTCCGAATGTGGATCGGCTGGCATCTCAGGGGGTGAAATTCACGAATGCGTATGTCACGGCACCCGTTTGTTCGACCTGTCGATCGGCCTTCATCACCGGGATGTATCAGACCAGCATCGGAGCTCATCACCATCGCAGTGGGCGGGGGGAGAAGAAAATTTTTCTTCCGGAAGAAGTGAAGTTGGTGCCTCAGCTGTTTCAGGAGGCGGGGTATCACACTTCGATTTCGGGATGGCCGGGGCGAAAGGGGCGGCTCGGGAAGACCGACTACAATTTCGAGTGGGACAAATCGGTCTATGATGGAGCGGACTGGTCGAACCGGAAGCCCGGGCAACCGTTCTTTGCCCAGATCCAGACACCGGGTGGAAAACTGAGAGGCAAGGATACGGAGGGTTGGGAAAAGGTGCAAAAGGACGCGGAAGCCGCATTCGGCAACCGAACCCCAGACTCTGCCGTTTCCCTTCCCCCTTACTATCCGGAACACCCGGATCTGGTTCGGGACTGGGCGGCGTATCTCGATTCCGTTCGATTGACCGACAAGATGGTGGGTGAAGTCATCGCCCGGCTTGAGGAAGAAGGGGTTCTCGAGAACACCCTGATCCTTTTCATGACCGATCACGGGATCAGTCACGGCCGCGGAAAACAGTTTCTCTACGATGAGGGACTTCATGTTCCCTTGGTCGTAGCCGGGCCTGGCATCGAAGCTGGCGAAGTGCGGAAAGATCTGGTCGAGCATATCGACATCGCGGCGCTTTCACTGGGCGCCGCAGGGATCGACATTCCGAAGTGGATGCAGGCAAGAGACATCTTCGCGAAGGACTACCTCCCTCGCGAGGCGGTTTTTGCGGCTCGGGATCGATGCGATGAAACGGTCGATCACATGCGATCGGTTCGGACCCGCCAGTACAAATACATTCGAAATTTTCTCCCCGATCGCCCCTATCTTCAGCCCTGTGCCTACAAGGACGCCAAGGCTATCTTGATCGCATTGCGTGAATGGAATGAGGCAGGAAAACTGGACAAGGTGCAATCACTCCTTTTTCGGGAAACTCGTCCTTCCGAAGAGCTTTACGACGTCCTTGCGGATCCCCACGAAGTCAACAACCTGGCTGCAGATCCTGATCATGCAGGGGCGATGGAGGAAATGCGGAACCGACTCGACCGGTGGATGGAGGAAACGGGGGACCTCGGTCGTAGCCCCGAAGCGACTGAAATGTTCGAGAGTGATATGAAAGTCTATCTCGACACGATTCGAAGAAAGTCGGGAGAGGATTCCGATCATCTGCTGCGCATCCAGTCCAACATCGAGCAGATGAGGCAATGGGCAGAAGAAGGGAAGTGATCGAATTTTCAGCGCAGTTGCTTCGAATCGATGACCTCCCAGTAGCCCTCGGTGCTTTCGATGACTTTTCGAATCGAAGGCGACGGCTTGTTTTTCACACTGATCAAGAGCAGTTGCAGTCCTCGATCTCTTGCTAGTTTTTCGAGGCTGAGGATGCCGTTTCGATTCGGCGGGTCTCCGAGGTCTGTGATCCAGAGGATGGTCGTTGCCGTGCTGTAGGTGGAGAGGGCATCGATCGCTGTGATGGTCTCCGGTGCGACACCGTTGACAATGCGAGGTCTCGGGTCGGGTTCTTCGATTCCGGTCCCATCGACATGCAGGGTGGGGTTCTTCGGGGTGCGCTTTCGAAGTTCTGCCTGAATCGCGGGGAGAAACCGCTTCATGCTTTCGGAGACATCGAGGACCACCGCCAGCGAGCTGCTGTCGACTTTCATCCCGAGGATCGTTCCATGGAAAGCCGGTGCGTTCGCCTTCTCTTTCGGATCTGGCTGGGCATTGCCGGTATAATAAATACACAGGAATCCGAGCAACAGCACCGCCACTTTAGTCCCGAATCGCAGCAGGCGGGGGCTGGTAGGCTTGTTGGAGGAGTGATGCATCAGGGTATTAGGGTGCGTTCGAAAATTCAATAAATGGCTTGTACTAACGTTAGGGTAAGTTA
>JARGNI010000086.1 GCA_029213195.1 Verrucomicrobiales bacterium | reverse complement strand
ACGTTCGCTCAGAAAGGGAACGTATCTGCCCGCCTCCCGACCGACGGAAAAATGACACTCACCATATACAAGCTCGCACTTCTCACCCTTTCAATTCTCTGTGTCCTCTGTGGCAAAACGATTGCCGCACAGCTTCCGAACATCGTAATTATCGTTTCCGACGACCAGGGCTACGCCGACGTCAGTTACAACCCGAAGTCGCCACCCGAAGTCGCCACCCCGCACACCGACGCGCTGGCGGCCCGCTCCGTTGTCTGCTCCAACGGCTACACGAGTGGCCACGTCTGTGCCCCGACCCGTGCCGGCCTCATGACCGGGCGCTACCAGCAACGCTTCGGTGTCTACACAGCGGGCGAAGGCGGTTCCGGCATGCCGCTGGAAGAGGTCTGGATCCCCACCTTCCTCAAGGAAAAGGGCTACGTTTCCGGTGCTCTCGGGAAATGGCATCTCGGACTCACCCCCGAGTACAACGCAGTCAACCGCGGCTTCGACGAGTTCTACGGCTTCTTGGGACGCGGCGCGCATCCCTACTTCGACTTCGACGATCCCGAGCACCCCCTCCTCCGCGGCCTCGAACCGATCACCGATGAGAAGGGTTACCTCACCACGCGAATCACCGAGGAGGCCGTTGACTTTATTTCTCGACACAAGGACTCGCCCTTCTGCCTTTACGTCGCTTACAACGCCGTGCATACCCCGGCCGAAGCCCCTGCTGAAGACATCAAACCTCTCACCGGGGACAAGACCCGGGACATTCTCATCGCCATGCTCAAGCACCTCGACCTCGGCGTGGGCGCCATCGTCGACGAACTCGAGGCCCACGATCTCTTCGAGAACACGCTGCTCTTCTACCTCTCCGACAACGGCGGCGCCACCGCGATGAGAGCGAACAACGCCCCCCTCCGCGGCAACAAGCAGCTGGACTACGAAGGTGGCATCCGCGTCCCCTTCATCGTCTCCTGGCCTGCGAAGCTCGAGGGAGGCAGGATCTGTGATGTCCCTCTCTGGTCCACCGACATCCTCCCGACCATCCTCGCCGCGACCGGAATCGAGTCGCCCACCGAGCGTCCCCTCGACGGAAAGAACATGCTTCCCGCCCTCACCGGCGAGACCGAGCGCCTACACGACCACCTCTTCTGGAGCTCGGGAGGAGAATCCGGGAAATGGGCCATCCGCTCCGGAAAGTGGAAACTCGTCACTCAGAAGGACAAGACCGAGCTCTTCGACCTCGTCGCTGATATCTCCGAATCCAAAGATCTCGCCGCAGCCCACCCCGAGGTTGTTGTCGAGCTCACGAAGACCTACGACGCCTGGCTCGACGAGATGGCCGAGCCCCTCAAGGGCTTCCCGAAGCGCTGGACTCCGGGCGGCCCCGCATCGAAGGAAGAGGCCAAGGCGGCCCTCAAGGCGAAGAGGAAAGCCGACAGAAAGAAGGCCAACGAAGAGCACCGCATGAAGGAGCGCGAAGCCGAAAAAGCCACCCAATAGCCCATCCTTCGACGAGAAAAGCGGCGACCCACCTTTCTCACCTGCGACGAGGCCCCCTGGACCTCCTGCCCAAAGCAATCGCTAAGTATTTCCATTCCCAGGCCGGGCTTTCGGAAGGTTGTAGGTCCGGCGGAGGGTGGGGGTGCAATAGAATCTGGAGCGAACAATACGGCGATCTCAAGCCCAATCCCGTTGCTAGTTGATTGACTTCTCTGATCCGAATCCATACTCTCATTTCGAGGCCGCGCCCCCGGATTGGGCTACGATGCCTCGGACGTTCGCTCTAGAAATGAAACTCGTTGCAGTTCTACTTCTCCTACTCTCGTCGAGTGCTATTGCCGAAATCACTGAGCAGACAAAAGAATTTCCGCACAATGGTGTGGGCAACAAGATCATTAAGAGCCATTCGATCTTTAGAGACGGAGAGATCGTTGTATCCACAGTAGATTTTGCTACGGCGGACGGAGAGGTTAACCAGCGGAATCACACTCTTCATGCTGCCGGTGAAATGGTTGCCATCCTAGAAGACAACGATGCCGATGGGACACTCAATGGAGTTTCGGTGATCGATACGGACTCTGGCGAGATGGAGTATCTCTATGTTCAAGATGGTTTGAATTTCATTCCAGCGAGCGCCGACGAGATGGCCGAGGCGAAAGCGGTTGGTGAGATTGCGACGTCTTTTCTGGAAGATGCTCTTTCAGGCGAGAGTATCACCCCACTAAAAATTGTCAGCCTCCGCCTCCAAGTCTGGCTTTTGAAGTGGGATATTCCCATGGTTCTGCTCTTCTCGATTATGGGTGTAGTGGGATACTTCCTCGGACGGCGCGCATCCAAAACCCGGAGCGAACAAGGCGTCGATCGTAAGCCTGATCACGTTCCGAGTTGATCGCCTAACCTGATTCAAATGCTAACCCTTTTATCGAGACATCGCCCTCTGATCAGGCTACGATAACTCGGACGTTCGGCATGAAGAATTCTCGCATATTTCTCATCGCTCTACCAATTCTCGGCGGTTTGGGTGCGATTGCAGTTTTCTTTATTTCACCCTATCAAATATCCATTTTGGCCACAGATGCTATTGAAGATCCAGATTCTCCAACACAATACACCTGTTCGAAACACCGCAGGCACCTCGTCTCGAAGGCTGGATTTTGGGCAGACACTACCCCCTTCCAGGGCACGGAAGATTATTGGAAGGCAGTTTCCGCCTTTCCGTGCTCTATTCCACTGAACGGATCACTCACCGAAACAGAACTCCACACAGTTTCCGCTGAACTTACCTTCTGTGAACTCTGTGAATCAGGAATCGGTCAACACTTCGCCAGGACGACGAGTGCCGAACAAGGCGAGTCACCCAAGCCCTGACACGGTGTGAGTCGAAATGAATTTTACAATCCACGAGATTATACCACAATCCACCCGCGCCCTCCGTCAGGGCTGGGTGCTCTAAAACGATATGCCTGAAAATGAAGGAAGTCGCAGACAGTCTTGATTCGGAGGTTATTCCGGATTCGGAGAAGAGGAGAAAGACTCCCAGTTTAGTCTATTTCCTGATCTTTGGCGCTCCATTCTTGTTCTCCGGATTAGGACTTTTTCTGAATTCGCTCGATTCGTCGGGCAAGGGCCTCTGGTGCGCACAAATGGCAATCTATTCTGCCCTATTCGCAATCATCTTTGGATCAATCAAGGGAGGCCGATATTTACTGAATCGATGGGGCAGGAAACGAGAGTCAGAGCATTAGCAATTTGAGCGCGAACCGAGTCCCACCGTGGGCATATCAAGTCGGCGCACTCAACTCGATACTCGCCGGGAGTCGATTGACTTCCGTGATTCGATTCTTTACCCTTCTTTTGTGGCCGCGCTCCCAGTATCGAGCGAGTGGCCTTTGACGTTCGGCTCAAAAAATGGAACCACGCGAGTATGGACCCTGCCCGATCTGTGGTGAATCACTGGTTCCGGCCCAGGCTGCAATCTTCAACGGCGGCGTAGAACTTGCTCCCTACGTCGGATCATCTACCACAAAGCTGAAGCTAAAGTTCAAAGGAAGAAGACTATGGAACACGTTCCTCACTCCGTGGAGAAAGACTCGGGCTTTGTATTGCACGAGTTGCGGGGCCGCTGTCCTTGCACCTTCCAATCGAAAGCATTTGGCTAAGCTCGCGAAACGGGCGTCGAAAACCTAACAAAACCACAGCCGAACAAGACGGTGCTGGCAACCCGGAAAACGTTGCGTGTCGATTGACTTCTCCGATTCGATTCTCTACCCTCGATTCGTGGTCGCGCTCCCATTTCCGGGCGCCAGACCTCAGACGTTCGCCTCAAAAAATGACTGATTGGAAAGCATTGTTGTCTGAACTGTCCGAAGCTGTAATGAGCTTGGAATCTTTCGATGAAGACTTTCTCAAAGCGTTTGGAGTTCCTGGCCTCACTGAATCTGATCGCGAATCGAAGTGGCTAGGCTTTCCAGCTGCTTCGGAAACAGAGATCGAGGAAGCCGAAACTCGACTAGGGATTAAGCTGCCCCCGACACTTCGCGAATTCTACCTTGTTTCGAATGGCTGGCGTCAAATCGATGATTTTATTTATGAGATCGTTCCAGTGCAGAAGTTGAATTGGTTCAAGGACCTTGATCCAGTGTTCTGCGAGGATTGCACAGAGGTAAACGAACTTTCAGTCGCTCGATCAATTTGTCTCTCCCAGAAAGGAGACGCCACAACACTATTGATCGACCCAGAGAACAGAACCGAAAGTGGTGAATGGATTGTCGGAGCTTGGGCAAGTTGGTATCCAGGATTCGAGTGCTCTGAATTAGGATTTGCAGACTTTATGATCCGGAAATTGGAGGAATGTCGTGCGTCAAATAACGAAGGCGAACAAGACAGCGATGGACAAGCCTGATACCGCTGTGAGTTGATTGACTTCTCTGATTCGAATCCCTACTCTGTAGTCGAAGCAGCGCTCCCGTATCAGGCTGCCATGCTTCGGACGTTCTGCTAAGAAATATGAGATCTCAACACCTCTTGGTCTTATCGGTAATTGCCGCTCTGCTGCTCGGCGTGCGTGCGCAAGCGGATGAGGCCACCGAATCATCGAGATTCGATCCCGAGCAGGTGAGAGTTGAGATTCGTCTAACGTACTCTGCATCCGCCCTTGAGCTTCTCGACTTTGACCGATCTCTTGCCGTCGTCCGAACTCTCTATGGTCGAACTGAAATTGATCAAGGGCTGGTAATCAGAGCTGAATCTGCGATTTCTTCCGTTCGGGCTGTGTTCTGGGTTGATGACTACGAGGGCTCGTCATTTGGACGATGGAATTTTCCCAAGTGGAGCAAAGACAGTCCGCCCACAATTGAGTATTGGGATTCGGTTGCCGAATGGTCAGCTAGACGGCTAACCGAGCTCGCGAAACAGAAAGCAGAACAAGGCGTGGGTGGACAACCCGCTACCACGCCGCGAGTTGGAGATTGAACTGTAACTAGAACCCTTCAACCTGCTGTGGACTGGCGCTGCCGGTAGCGGGTGCCACCACTTGAACGTTCGCTTCAAAAATGAATCGCTATGCCTTGGTTGGGATGTGGATTGTTGCCCTTCTCATTTGCGGGTGGCTCTTCCATTTCGCCCTGAGCGATTTCTATTGGCCGAAACCCAGACGGATGTTTGAAGCACCAGACTATGTCCAAGAAGGGAATCCATTCAGACCGATTTTTCGAGCGTGTTTTGGAGTCGTCATGATCACACTTATTATGATCGCGGCGATCGTCGTGACGGCGCGAGCCAAATCACGATAAACAACAGCGAACACCAATTCGATACCCCGCCGCGTGTTGATTGACTTTCCTGATCCGTTTTCATATCCTGCTCCCAACATGGCACTCCCGGGAATCGAACGGATGGCCATCGACGTTCGCTGAAGAAATGGATGCACATGCGGAAATCGCCGACTTGATCGCCGTCGCGTTTGCTACGGAATCTGGACCTGCCCGATGTCGTAATCCACGCCACTGCGAGGAATGCGAAGAGGCCGATCAGATGCTTCTCGATCTCGACCCTCGCGATCTGAATTTCGACGATCTATCAAACGAATCACGAAACTGGATTTTCTCCTTCGCGACGGATGAGAGCATCCGATGGCTGACTCCCGGGGTTGTTCGTGTTGCGTTGCAGCAGTCTCCTCCTCAACCGCGATTGCTCTTTGATCTGATCATCAATCGCACTTCCGATGTTTTTTCCGAGGAGCAGTGGATCGCCGTCCTCAACCTTGCAGAGTATTGTTTCGCCTCGGGTTGGGTGAAGAGGTCGATCTCGGGTTCCTTGGCCCCGGCGCCTACCGAAGCAGCGAACAAGACGACGCTGGTAAGCCCGATCCCGCCGCGAGTTGATTGACTTCCCTGATTCGAATCCTTACCCTGTCATTGAGACCGCGCCCTCGGATCGGGCTACCAGGTCTCGAACGTTCTGCCTAAATGCGTGGGACAACGCGCAAATGAAACCCGCAACTCTCGCCATCCTGCTCTTCTTCGCCGCTCTTACACCGGCGTCCGTCTTGTCGGCGAAGCCGAACATTCTCCTGATACTTTCGGACGACCATAGCGTTCCTCATGTCGGCGTCTACGGGGGTAAGAACTGGCCTGGCCTCGACCTTACCCCGAATCTTGACGCAATGGCGGCGGATGGCATCCGTTTTGAACGGGCCTATACCGCTTCGCCCCAATGCGCACCCTCTCGCATGGCGATCTTTGCGGGGCGTTCCCCAGTGGGTCTTTCCGTTACCCGATTCACTCAGCCCGTCCGCGCGGATGTTCCGTTTTTCACTGACGTGCTTCGGAAGAACGGCTACTGGGTGGGGCTGGACGGGCGGCACCAGCACCTCGACGGCTCGGGTCGACCAATACCGCATGTGGCAGAGACCTATGTCGAACTCGGGGTGAGGGGAAAGGAGTTCGAGTCGCGTTTCGACCACTTCATCAGGTATGCCGACACGAAAGGTAAGCTTCTCGATGGGGTCGGCAAGAAGGTTGGGGCAGTCATCGATTCGGTTCCGGAAGGGAAACCGTGGTTCCTCTATTTCGGATTCCAGCAGCCCCATCGACGGTGGGGCAAGGATCATGAAGGCATCGATCCCGCCAAACTCGCGCTGCCGCCTGACTGGCCGGATCTCCCCGAAGTGCGCCTCGATTATGCCCGCTATCTTGCTGACGTCCGCGATCTCGATCGAGGGATGGGGCTGATTCTTGAGGAGCTGAAGACGCGTCAACTGGAACGGGAAACCATGGTCATTTTCATGGGGGACAACGGAGAGGCATTGCTCCGAGGGAAAGGCACGCTCGCGACCCGGGGTATCCATGTGCCCCTGTTGATACGGTGGCCCGGCATCGTCAAGCCGGGTAGAATCAGCGATGTGTTGATCAGCGGAGTAGATCTCGCGCCTACGATTCTCGCAGCCGCCGGTTTGGAAGCGGCGGAGGGCATGACCGGCATCAGTTTTCTTCCCGAGTTGGAGGGCAAGGCGTTCGACGGGCGCCAGTATACCTTCGCCGAACGTGGTTGGCATTGGGGCCCGCTGACCCGTTCCGATGGTTTCGATCTACAGCGTTCCGTGACATCCCAGCGCTACCACTACGTCTACAACGCCATTCCCGAGCGGGAGTATTGCCCGGTCGATATGGACCGCCCGTGGCTAACCGCCTGGAAGGAAGTCCGGGATACGAATGCTGAGGGCAACCTTTCCGAGTTGCACCAACGACTGTATTTCAAGCTTCCCCGACCAATTTTCGAACTCTACGACTTGGAAAAGGATCCTTTCCAACTGAATAACCTGGCCGGGAAGAAGGCGGCGGCAGAGATCGAACGAGAACTACGAATCCAAATGGATCGCTGGATGGTGCGGGAGAGCGATTATCTTCCCTTACCATCACACGTCCGGCGGTAGCGTCATGCATCGGAACAACTGGGCAGAACAAGACGTGGCTACCAACAGGCTGCCCGCCGCGAGTCGGCAGCATCATGACAATTCAACCAGCAACCTTGAAATCGGAGCGCGCCCTCAGGCAGCCTGTGGCAGCACTTTGACGTTCGGCTCAAAACTATGTGCTCAGTTACTCTGACGAAGCGAATAGCTTCCTAAAAAGTTCCTCACAGCGTTTCTCCCCTTCTTCGGTCAACACAACAGATTTCGCTTTTCCCACCGGATCTAGGATCATGCCCTTTCTGTGCAGTCGATCCATGGCATCCCAATCATGCCCCTTCCACGCTCGTCCATTGTCGTGCAGCGTCAGATAGAGGAGCGCCAAAACAGCTTCGTCGACTTTCTTCATCGTAATCCATGATTCTACTATGCCATTTGGGGCCGTACCCTTCAATGAATTGCCACTTTGCGGAGGTCGAAAGCTCAAGGCCGACGCCCCATCCGCAATAGCCGAACAAGGCGAGGATGCCAAGCCCGATAACGCCCCGAGTTGATTGACTTCCGTGATTCAAATCCTTACCCTGCATTCGAGATCGCGCTCCCACATCGGGCTGGCATCTCTTGAACGTTCTGCTAAAAATGAGCAACATGATCGCTAGCTGTTGTTGTTTGGTTGTGAA
>JARGNI010000085.1 GCA_029213195.1 Verrucomicrobiales bacterium | reverse complement strand
CCGTGACCCGTGACCCGTGACCCGTGACCCGTGACCCGTGACCCGTGACCCGTGAGTCAGAAAAAGCGGGCCGAGCAGGCCTCACCCAAAAATAGGGAATTTACGACTCGAGGGGAACCGTCAAGTGAGCGAGGAAGAACGCGAGATCTACTCCGACTTTTTCTTGAAGAGACGAAACCCACCGGGCTCGCGCTTGTTGTCTCCTCGAAACATGAGGAAACCGTCGCGGTAGTAGGTCGAATTTTCGTTGAAGGGCTTCAGGGAAGAGTTGTCGATCGTCGTGGGAGTATCCTGGATCCCAGCTGAAGGGGCGCCTTGATTCGAGCGCACCTGAACCAGGGCGAGGCTTGGGTCGGACTCAGGACGAGTAACGACCACGGCACGGTCCTGCTCACGCTTCTCACGAGCGGCTTCGTTGGAAAGATTACGAACTTTGGCCTTCGTCGCATACTTGTTGCGGCGACGCTCCATCCTCGTGACTTGCTCTGGTGTCCGCAAGTCAGGCATGGGAGGGAGTTCAATCAAGGTGTCCTCCTGAACTTCAGGAATTCCTCCCCAGTAATCGGGCTCACCAAAGGGTTGCAGGCGGGTGCCGTCTGCGGTCGTGGCATTCTCCAGCGAGGAAATCGAATTTGTTACCGGACCGCTACGCTTCTTGACAACCGGCTTTTTGAAAAGGCCCTTCTCGGTCTGGGGCTCGGACATTGTCCGGAACGAACGCACTTCGGCTTTCATGGCCTCCTGCTCCGCTGCCGCAGCGCGACGTTTCCTCTCTTCCTCACGAGCGAGAGCCCGCTTCATCTTACCGGAGAGCTCGCGCTCGGGATCTCCCAGGTAAAGGTTCGGCATCGGAGGAAGGATCGCGAGTTCATCATCGGGGCTTTGAGCCCGGAGAAGAGTCGATGCACACAGAATAAGAGTGAGGATGGAAAGTCGGCTGACCATAACGATACAGGGTCATCATGAACGGGCCTCCCGATCGACGCAAGCAGAAATTGCGGGTTCTCTGGAGCCCCCTGAAGGCCCACAGGGGCAAGGAATTGGCTCGCTACGAAGAGAGACTCGCCAAAGGTGCCTCCTCGTCCTTGGCCCGGGCACTGTAGACGCTGCTGATCCCTCCCATCTGGGGATACCAATCCGCGGGCTCGAAACCATTCGCCTCGATCAATTTCTGCATCTCTGCACCGGAAGGAAATCGCTCGATGGAATCTCCCAGGTAGGCGTACGCCTCTCGATTCCCCGTCAACCATCCCGCAATCCTGGGAAGGACACGATGCAGGTAGAATCGGTAGGGGCTGCGGAGGAGAGCATGGGATGGCAGGGAGAAATCGAGGACGACGAGTCTTCCGCCCGGTTTGAGGACGCGGGAAAACTCGATCAACGCCGCCCCCCAATCGGCCATGTTTCGCAGACCGTAGCCGATCGTGAGGGCGTCTACGCTGTTGTCGGAGAACGGAAGTCGGAGACCATCCGCCACCAACAAATCTCGCAATCCCCTTTTCCGAGCCTCTTCCAACATCGGAGCGCAAAAGTCGGTCGCGATGACACGAGCCTCGGGGTTCTCTTTCTGGACAGCCATCGCGAGATCCCCACTGCCCGTGGCCACGTCCAGGATGATTCGTGGATCATCAGCAGAAACGAGAGAGGCCACCTTCTTTCTCCAGAGAACATCAATTCCGAGACTGAGAAAATGGTTCGTCACGACATAGCGCTTCGCGATCGAAGAGAAGGCGCGATGAACGAAGTCAGGGTCCTGGTCCTTTCCCCCTTGGGGACGGGAAGGCGAAGATGCCGGAGAGGTGGTCATTCGTCGGACGTTACGCTTGAGGAGGATCTTTTGAAGCGCATCCCGGAAAGAATCTCCGCAGCTCAATGGAAGTCACAAGTTCCGGGGACGACTACGATTTCGGGAAGTGCTCACGAGAGGACTCGAACCTCCACGGGTTTAACCCCACTAGAACCTGAATCTAGCGCGTCTACCAATTCCGCCACGTGAGCAACACGTCCAAAAACGGGTCGGCAAGAAACACCGAATTCCGCAGATGACAACCAGTTTTCTTCAAGGGAGCCCAGCGAATTCCTCTTCAGAATGGGAGGAAAAATCCGGGCCATGGGGGACATCGTCGTTCGAAGCCCGATACATCGTCCTTACAGGAGAAGTTCTGACTCGAATTCGCCGAAAAACACCTGCTGGATCCGTGCTCCGCAAGGATCCCCCCTCAATCCTCCACCTTCCTCAAGACGGCTGTCTCTTCGGACCATTCAAAACTCACTTCCAGATCCGCACCGACCAGCCGAAAAGAGACCTCCCCTTTCACAAAATCGGCGACGAAATGGTCACCCTCTTTTCGGTAGGGAAAGGTCACGGTTTGCCCGACTTTCCATTGAACGTCTTTCTCGTCAAACGCGACCCGGAGTCTCCTTCCCCTGGCGAGGGGCGATCTCCCGGTCCATTTTGAACCTGCCAGGCCCAGCCCTTCCGCCTCAGCCATGATAGTCGAGGGCTCCTCTCCAGTTGCCGCGTCCTCGAGAAACGCGATCTCCTCGGGTTCGGAGAAAAGCAGTTCGACTCGTCGATATTCTCCGGCAATTGCCTCGACCTCGCGATTCTGGTTGGCTGCCGCGAACTTCTTCTCAGTTTCACTCAAGTAGCCGAGGTAGGTTTTCGACAACTGATCAGCCCCCTCTCGGAAAGTCCTCTTTCGCTTGTCCAACTCGATATGAAAGATCCTTCGTGCTTCGGTGAGTTCGGGGACGGAAGAGACCGCCAGACCGACCTCATTACTCTCGTTGGCCTCAATCTCGGTCTGGATCTGATCCAATGATCGGGCGTCCCGAAGACTTTCGTATTTCTGCTGCAATTCGACCAGGTGATTTCCGTAGTTTCCAGAAAGCTCCAGGATGGGACTTTTCAGAATCTCCAGTTCCTCCCGGAAACGCTCCTGAACCGCAGCTACTTCCGAAGGAAGAGGCTCCAACTTCACACTCGTGTCCGGTGCGGAGGAAGCTCCACCTCCGCCCAAGCTGATCCCAAAGAATCCAGAATCGTCCGAATCCGCTCGAAGCGAAGAAGTCGGGAAAGCGAGACTCGCTAAAAGGGCGACAAAGAGAATCAGTTTGGTCATGCTGGTTGGAGAACGGACGCAGATATGCATCGCTTCCAAATCAAAGCAAGTGCATTGCCAAGCGAGGGAGATATCAGTGGAAGGAGCCCCCCTTGCGCCAAGCCGGGAATCGGGAAGTATGCCTTTTCTTTCGATAGGCGGGTTCCCCGCCCAACGGGCCGGAGGAGCGACAACCATTTTCTAATGGCCAGCAGCGTCGTTTCGTCGCTACGATCCGAAGATCACTCCAAGCCCTATGAGAATACCGATTCTGCTCCTGCTCAGTTGGACTGCCTTCTCGTTTCTGCTTTCCAGCCAGGATTCCGGGAAACTCCCTGGAACCTCGAAGAAAGTCGTGGCGGAACTTTCCGAAGAGGTGAAAGAACGGCAACGCCAGCTCGCGGAGGGGCATATAGGATTCTTCGAACCGCTGCGAGAACCTCTCGGGTCAAGCGTGCAGTAGCAGACGCGATGATCCCGCTTACTTCCCTGCAATTCTGGGCCGACGAGGTCTATCGCTCTCCCTCCGAAGAAATGGCGCTGGATGAAGCCTTGTTCGATGAGGCGGTTTCCACCGAAACGGCACTCCTGAGGTGTTATCACTGGGACCGCCCCGCCGTGACTCTCGGTTACTTTTCTCCCTGGGAGATCGAAGATCAGCCTGGCAGGACGGTTCGACGCTGGACAGGAGGAGGACGGGTCGAACATGGCGAAGATCTAACCTTTGCTCTCGCCATCCCCAGGACGGAAACCTTTGCCAACCAGGCGAGTGCGCTCCGCTACTCGCAGATCCACGATTGCCTGAAGAAAGCACTCTCGACCATCGCGATCCACACCGTGCTCGAACCCGATACGGCTCATGAACCGAGGCCCCCTGGTGGTCCCGCCCCCTGTTTCGCCAGCCCCGTGAGTTCGGATCTCATGAGCAGCGAAGGTGCCAAGATCGCCGGCGGTGCGCAACGAAGGGTGGCGGGAGCGATCCTCCACCAGGGGAGCGTTCGACTGCCCCTCTCCCATCGCCTTCCCTCTGCCGATTGGCTCAAAACCTTTCGGCAGGAACTGGCCAGCGAGAATCGGACAATTCCTTCCGAAACGAAGACGAGAATGCTCTGTCAGATCGAGGCAAAGCGGGCATCTCGCTACGATCAGTCAGAATGGAACCGGCGCCGCGAATCAAAATGGGCGTGAATTTTGGTATGTTACGACGCCAATTTTGTGGTATGAGGGAGGTTCGGTGAGATTTGGGAGCCCTGAAAATCAAGGCTTATGAACCAACTGCGCCGCGGATCGGAATTATGCAGAGCTGGTTTACGTTTGAATTGGATGGCGAGGAGTGCCGGATCGAGAAGGAGGACACCCATCGGACTCTCGCCGCTTTCCTGCCGACCCTCGACCCCTGTTTTCGCCGATTCAAAGACACCGATCCTTGGAAGGGCGGCAACCTGGTCGTCCTCGGAGACATCGAAGAGGAACAGCACCGTTTTCGAGTCGCCGATGCGGGACTTCTCCTCCTCCCCATGCTGGCGGGACGACAGGTCTGGACTCCGGAAGGGATTCAAAGTATCGAGCCCGATCATCCGGTTTCACTGGCTCTCCACGACCGGCACTTCGAGTGTAGCGAGGACCGCACAGCTTCTCTCGTCGCTCTCCTTTTCGAAGGCTACTATCGTCCCGATCTCCGTCGCCAGGGCCAGACCAATGACCAGTTCGACGGCATCGTGACGCGCACCGCCTGCGTCCCCGCGATCCGGGAAGCGGCCGCACAGGTTTTCGCATCCACAGAGCAGCTTCGGCACGAAGCGGCCATCAAGGCCGAGAAAAGCGGACAGGAAAGCTCCGTTTGGACGGGTACTAAGGACATCTTTGGTGACCGATTCACCAAGAAACTCTTTCAAATCAAAAAACGGACTCCGCTCCAGTATGTCGATGAGCAGAAACGCAGGTTCCATCGTCCCGGCTCGCTGACCGAGTTGATGAAATTGCGGAAGGAATACCCGAGCGCGCATCTCATCGCAGGAGGGACGGAGCTCGCCACTCTCAGCGGGAGCGTGGAATGGCCCTCGCTCATCTCTCTCGAGGCTGTTCGGGAGTTGAACCTCTTCCTGACCAGTGAAGAAGAATGGGAAATCGGTGCCATGGTTCCGCTGACTCGTATCGCCGAGCAGATCGGGCGGGAGTGCCCCGCCTTCAGCAAAATCCTGCGGAGATTTGGCGCTCGCGCCATTCGCAATCGAGCCACCCTTGGAGGCTATCTCGCAAACGGTTGGAAACGAGGACAGCTCACTCCCCTTCTCATGGCCCTCAATGCACGGGTCATTCTCATCTCGGAAGATGGCGAGCGCGATGCCCCTCTATCCCAGTATTTCGAAGAGGCCGGAGGCACGATCCTGCAAAGCCACGAAATCATCCGGAGCATCATCATCCCTCGCTCTACCGAGTCGGTTCTCTCCCGGCGTGGCATCACCAACGCCCTTTGCGATACCTACTCGGTAGCACCTCGCCGCACATTGAGCGAGCCGTATGGCACGGGTGCGTTCTCCATCGAGCTTCGAGACAAGAAAATCGCGAAGGCACGGATCGCCTACTCCGGGATTGAGAAATCCCCTCGAAGGATCCGGGAAGCCGAAGAGTTTCTCGCCGGAAAAAGCTGGACTGAGAAGACGGTTTTCGCCTGCCTCCCGCTTCTCATCGAAGAGATCGAGGTAGACGGAGAGTCCTATGCAGACTACCGAAAACAGCTGGTTGTTACGCTCCTGCAGAAGTTTTTTGCCCAGCACCCCACTCCTGAGCAGAAAAAGCCGATCACGGAAACGGCGGTAACATCCTTTTTTCCGCTGGATGAGCCTTTTTTCGACGCCCTGCCAACTGAATCCTGAACCTTGTAGTAAACGACTCTTCAGATTTCCCTGAATCCCTAAGAATGAGCGACTCCCAGGATAATATCACCCCTTTTCGCATCCCCGAAAAACCCTCGGAGGAGAACCGCGAAACTTTCGGGGAGCGTCTCCGGCGGAGGCGTCGCGAAATGTCGCATGGGGAGGAAGTCGCCCCTCCCGAGAAGACTTGGCAATCACGGGCGCGAACCCTCTTCGCCCTCGTCGTCGAGAGCCCCCATGCCTCGGCCTCCATCGCCCGGAAGAATGCAAGCGATGCCCTTTCCGTTCCCGGTGTGAGCCATGTGCTCTTCTCGGAACAAATCCCTCCGTTTCAAAACACTCTCGGGGCCGAGTTTTCCGGAGAGCCCCTTCTCGCTGAAGATCGGGTCTACTTTCGTGGGCAACCCGTGGCGGTCGTGATCGCGGATTCCGAGGAGACCTGCCGCCGTGCCGCAAGCCAGTTGGAAATTGACTACCACACGGATAGCGGAATCCTTTCCCTGGATCATGCCCTCGCACGCGAGAGCTTTCACGGCGCTCCAAGAGTCTGCAGCCGAGGAGAGGCCGAGACCGAGATTTCCTCCTGCGAGCGCCTGCTCGAAGGCAGCTTTTCGATGCCGCCCCAGCGTGTCGTCGCTCCGGTAGGTCACCGAATCACGATTCGGCCCGATGGAGACAACAGCGTCTCAAGCTCGCGAGGCGTGCTTGTCGAGGCAGGCTCGCTGCTGCCCACCAGCGTCCGAACGATCGTGGCCAAAGCTGCCGAGATCCCCGACTCCGAGGTCCATCTCGAGCCCATCGATGTCCCGGGAATCACGGGAGCCCTCGAAATGGCGCCCGCCCGACTTGCTGCATTGGCCACCCATGCGATGAGAAAATGTGGATGCTCGGTCACTCTTTTCCTGGGTTCCGCTCATTCGGTTCTGATCTCGGGCGAACGTCACGAAGCGCATGCCGATTTCCGGATCGGCTTCGACGATGAGGGAACGATCCGCGCTCTCCAACTCGATCTCTCTCTCGACGGGGGCTGGTATATGGCGGACTCGACCGTGATCATGGACCGAGCCTTGCTCCACGCCGATGGAGTATATCGCATTCCCCACCTTCGCATTCGCTCCCGTCTTGCCCAGACCCATCGACTGGTGTCCTCTTGCCTCCCGGCAGAAGGCTCCGCCCAGGGAACCTGGGCGATGGAGGAAGTCATTCAGCGTGTCGCCATCGCCACCGGGCTATCGCCGCAGGAAGTGCGCGAAAAGAATTTCTACGAAGAAGACTCGGAACTCAAGACCACTCCCTACGGTCAGAACCTCCAAGCCTCCTCCATCCAACGAGTCTGGAAGCAGGTTCTGCGTCGAAGTGAATTCGAATCCCGTCGTAAGGAACTCGAGAACTGGAATGAAAAGCACACGACCTACAAGCGAGGAATCGCGGCCATCCCGATCAAGTTCGGAGTGGGCGATCCGCGGGCCGAACGCAATGCCGCCGCCGTGATCGTACAGATCCTCCCGGATGGTTCAGTCATGGTCCGAGCCGGCCTTGTACGGGTCAACGACGGTCTGACCTTTCAGATTCGCGAGGAGGTATCTCGTCTCCTTGGAATCGAACAAGACGCCATTCGCGTCATCCTCAATGACTTCGATTCTCTTCCCAGGGCCACTCCGGTCACGGGAACAGACGCGGCGGGTCTTGTCCTCCGCGCTCTTGCCGACGCCTGCCGAACGCTTCAGAAACGGCTTCGCGAGGTAGCACTGCAACTATTTGCGGCGAGAGGCCAGACCGAGATCGAGCTCGAGGCCATCCATTTCGCCCGCGGATTCGTGGGCTCCGACATTGCGCCCGGAAGTCCCCTCGATTTCAAGGAGGTCATCGAGGGGGCCTGGAGAAAACGGGTCAACCTGATCGAGACGGGATACTATCGGACGCCCAACCTCTGGTGGGACCCGGATCTCGGTGGTGGCTGGCCGTTCTCTGCCTTCACCTATGCCGCGGCCGTTCTGGAACTCCAGATCGACGCTTTCACCGGCGAGGTGCAGATCCTTCGGCTCGATGCCGCTCACGAGGGTTCTCCTTCTCCGGACCAGGGCGATCGCGACTTTGCCCAGTTGATGCGCGCCTTCCAACTGGGTACCTGTTGGCACCTGTCGGAGCATGAGGAGCCGACCGAGAATCGCGGACCTGAAACTTCGGAAAGGATCGAGGTGCCGGGCTTTGCCGACGCGCCTTTCGAGGTCGTCACCGATCGACTCCGACCTCTCGGCAATACGGAAACCGTGCCCGGAGATCCCTGCGGAGAAGCCCCGGTCCTTCTCGCGATGGCGATCCGTGAAGCGCTGCGAAACGCCCTGCAAGGTTTCGGCCTCGACCCCAAAGCCGAAATCGACATCCCCTTTCCGGCAACGCCTCCACGTGTCATCGCCACGCTCAAGGCCATCAGCACGAAGATTCGAGAGGCGGAAGAAAAGAAGAAGAGAACTAGGGTGCGTTCGAAAATTCAATAAATGGCTTGTACTAACGTTAGGGTAAGT
>JARGNI010000031.1:2847-67233 GCA_029213195.1 Verrucomicrobiales bacterium | reverse complement strand
CATGCACGAACTTTATCGATCTTTCAGGATTGTTCAAAGTCCGACAGTCTCCTAGCCAGATGCTCTTTCGGTTCTCCGCATGAATCGTGCATGGGGTTTTCAATTGGCTCCGCAGATGGCTCCCTCACGCGATTTTCAACGGCATTTCGTGTATGAAAATCTGTTCTGATCCGTCTACAGATTGAACGACACGAAAAACCATCTCGTGCGATCTCTTTCTTATGAAAACCCCAGCCATCACCCTCACCACGCTTGCCCTCTTCGCAACCTCCGCCACGCTCGCCCTCGCCGAGAATGCCTACAAGATCGCCTCTGGATTCGAAACCCAGAAAATCGAAGCCCTCGAGGCCTATCTCGCGGAAAACCCGGAGGCCGAGGACAAGGACCTGGCTTACTCCATTCTCATCGATGCCAATCAAAACCTCGGAAAGCAGGAGGCCCTGCCCGACCTCATTGAAAAGCGCTACGCCCTGCTCGAGAAAGGAGCCGAGGCCAATCTCCAACTGATCGCGACCGAGATCGCCCAGCCCTTCGTCCAGGCTTCCATCGTCTCCGGACAGAGAGATCGCGCGAAGGCGTTTCTCACCAAAATAAAGGCGGATCTCGAGCCTCATCCCCAGGGCCAGCAGTTTGCCCAGTTCCTGGATAACGTCGGAAAAGAACTCTACCTCCCCGGGGTCGGCGACTCGATGGAAATCGCGTTCACCAGCATGAAGGGCGAAGACATCGACCTGACCGAAATGAAGGACAAAGTCATCCTCGTCGACTTCTGGGCGACCTGGTGTGGTCCTTGTGTCGCCGAAATGCCAAACGTGGTGGCCGCGCATGAGAAATACAAGGAGCAGGGCTTCGAAGTCATCGGAATTTCCCTCGATGAAAACAAGGAAGCGGTCGAAACCTTCGTCACCGAGAACGGACTGAACTGGCCCCAGTATTTTGACGGAAAAGGATGGGGCAACGAGATCGCTCAACGTTTCGGGATCAGCAGCATCCCCGCTACCTTTCTCGTCGGTAAAGACGGGAAAATCGTTGCTTCGAACCTTCGCGGCCCGGATCTCGAAAACGCGATCGAGAAGGCTCTCGAATAGAAGATTGCACCCTCTGATTTCTCTTCCGGGACCGGTTCCGTTCGGACCGCTTCCGGGAGCGGGAATTTTCCGGCTTTTTCTGGTTTCCTGCCTCGGAATTGCAGCGATACTGCCGCAATTTATGAGTCAGGAAAATCGTATCGATCGCCGCTTCGCCGAGCTGAAAAAGGAGGAGAAATCCGCCTTTGTCGCCTACATCTGCGCGGGAGATCCGACGATGGATCGCTCGCTCGACATCATGCATGCCCTCGATCGTTCCGGGGTGGATGTCATCGAGCTGGGGATCCCCTTTTCCGATCCCATGGCGGATGGAATCGTCAACCAGATGGCGGCCCACCGAGCCCTCGAAGCGGGAGGCAATACCCATGGTGTGCTTGACCTGATCCGAAGGTTTCGAGAAACGAGTGAAACTCCCATCGTCCTCTTCACCTACCTCAATCCGGTTTACACCTACGGCTTTGAGACATTCCATGCCGATGCTGCTGCCGCGGGTGCAGACGGCATCCTGCTCCTCGATTTGCCTCCGGAGGAAGCCGATCGCAATGCCGAGTTGACCGACGCCCACGATCTCAAGCATATCTGCCTCATCGCCCCGACGACTCCGGAAGAACGAATCCCACAGTTGGCAGGCAACAGCGAAGGATTCATCTACTACGTCTCTCGCGAAGGGGTCACCGGAGAACAGCAAAGTCTTGCCGAGGGAATCGACCAGAATGTGGCGGCCATCAAGGCGCACACCGATGTACCCGTCGTGGTCGGTTTCGGGATTTCCACCCCCGAGCAGGCTGCGGAAGTCGCCAAGGCTGCGGACGGTGTCGTGGTCGGAAGTGCGATCGTTCGTCAGGTCGAGGCGAATGGAGCGTCAGAAACCCTTGCAGAGACGATCGAGTCCTTCGTCAAACCCCTTGTCGAAGGCACCAAGTCGGTCTAGTTTTTCCCATCAGCTTCAGTCATTCCATGCTCGAATTTTCGAAAATGAACGGTGCTGGCAACGATTTCGTTGTCATCGACAACCGCGATTTGTCCCATTCACTCCAGAAGGAGCAAATCGCGACGCTTTGCCAGCGGCAGCAAGGAGTCGGAGCCGACGGTTTTCTCACGGTAGAGCCCGCAGAGAGTGGCGCGGATTACAAGATGCGCTACTACAACGCCGATGGAGGCGAAGCCGAAATGTGTGGCAATGGGGCTCGCTGCTTCGCCCGTTTCGTGAATCGACTCGAGGGCGGGAAGCTTACCTCGACTCGCTTTGAGACAATCGCGGGAGTCATCGAGGCGGAGTTCATCGGCGACGAGGTCAAGATCGAGCTGAGCAAACCCTTCGACCTGGCTCTCGGGCTGGAGCTGGAAATTGCGGATGCGACGGCAATGGTGCACTCGATCAATACGGGAGTTCCCCACGCCGTCCTCTTCGTCGAAGATCTTGCAGCCGTGAATATTCGGGAGTGGGGCTCGGCGGTCCGGTATCACGAGCAGTTTGCCCCGGCAGGAACCAATGTGAATTTCGTGGAAGTCCGCGAACCGGGTAAGATCGCCATCCGCACCTACGAGCGCGGTGTCGAGGACGAAACCCTCGCATGCGGGACCGGGATGGTGGCCTGTGCCATTCTTCACCACGAGCTCTCCCAGACTCCTCCTCCGATCCGCGTCGAAGTCGCTGGAGGCGATACCCTCACCGTAGAATTCAACCGCCTTGCGGAAGGAGACTACGAGAAGGTCACTCTACTTGGCCCTGCCGATTTCACCTTCGACGGAACCCTTTCCACTCTCTAGACCCGATTCCCCATGTTCGCCGGAGCCCACACCGCACTCGTAACCCCCTTTTCCGAGCAAGGCACAGTCGATGCCGATGCCTTTCGGACCATCATTGATCGACAGTTCGAAAACGGGATACGCGGAATTGTCCCGGTCGGAACCACCGGGGAGTCCGCAACCCTAACCACCGAGGAGCATCGCCGTGTCATCGAGATCGCGGTGAAACAGGCGAGCGGCAAAGGCATCGTCATTGCCGGAACCGGATCGAACTCGACTCATGAAGCGATCGACCTGACCCAGTCGGCGGAACTTGCCGGAGCCGACGCAGCGTTGCTCGTGACCCCCTACTACAACAAGCCATCGCAGGAGGGATTGTTCCAGCACTACCGAGCCATCGCTGGGTCGACCGAGCTGCCACTGATGCTGTATTCGATTCCTGGTCGTTGCCATATCCAGATCGATATCGAAACCGTGCAGCGGCTCATTGCCGAATGTCCGAATATCCGCGCGATCAAGGAAGCGGGCGGAGTCACCGAGCGCGTCCGCCAGCTCCGTGAAGCCCTGCCTGAGGAGTTTCAAATCCTCAGCGGCGACGATGCCCTCACTGTCGATTTCATGAAAGAGGGTGCCGTCGGGGTTGTCTCGGTCGCTTCCAACCTGATCCCTGCCGCCATGGCCGACCTGACGTCGGCAATGCTGGAGAAGCGGATCGGCGATGCCGAAGCCATTCATGCCAAGTATGGCGACCTTTTCTCTGCCTTTCTCACCCTCGACACCAACCCTGTGCCGATCAAAGCAGCGCTGGGCCTGACCGGCGCCTGCCTTCCCAAGCTTCGCCTCCCCATGGTCGAAATGCCTTCCGAGAAAGTGGAGCAACTCCGCTCGATTCTTCAGTCTCTCGGACTTGTCTAGTCCTGCAGACTTCCTTTTCGCCCCCCCCTCACCCTCCTCCCTTTTTCTCATGTTGAATATTCTTGTAACCGGATGCCGCGGACGTATGGGCAAAGCCGTCACTGCGGCTGCGAGCGATGATGCGGACGCCCGCATTGCCGCTTCGATCGACCTGGGCGACTCGCTCAACGAAGCGCTCGAAAAATGCGACGCCGTCATCGATTTCACCCTCCCCACCTTCACCAACGAGCTCATCGAAGCCTGCGTCGAGAAACGAAAAATTCTCGTCATGGGAACGACGGGACACGATGAGAACCAGCTGCAAATGATCGAGACCGCCTCGCAGGAGATCCCGATCGTGCACGCCCCCAACTACTCCGTCGGGGTCAACACCCTCTTCTGGCTGACCCAGAAAACCGCCGAGATCCTCGGAGATGGATTTGATCTCGAAGTCGTCGAGATGCATCACCGACACAAGAAGGACTCTCCCAGTGGCACAGCGCGCCGCCTTGCCGAGATCCTCGCCGAGGTCAAGCAGCTCTCCTATCGGGACGATTGTCGTCACGGTCGACATGGGGATGTCGGTGCCCGCACCGATTCCGAAATCGGTGTCCACGCGATCCGTGGAGGCGATGTCGTCGGTGATCACACCGTGATCTATGCCGGAGACGGCGAAAGAGTCGAGCTCACACACAAGGCCTCGAGTCGTCTCACCTTTGCGCATGGAGCCGTTCGTGCGGCCAAGTGGGTCGCCGCAGAGGGTTTGGAAAAGGGCCTCTTCGATATGCAGGATGTTCTGGGCCTGAGGTCCTGAGCCACTTCGTTCCGGCTTTCCTTCCTTCCCCTTCATACTTGGCAATGGCGACGGTGGGAATCAGTTTGGGATCCAATCTCGGAGACCGTCTCGTCTTCCTGCAGCAGGCGCGCGAGAAACTCCAGGCGATTGCCGAGGAGGGGGTCGAACGGATCTCCAGCGTTTACGAGACCGACCCGGTTGATTGTGCGCCAGGAGATCCCCAGTTTCTCAATGCGGTCCTTGAGATCGAGACGGCGCTTTCCGCCCTCGACCTTCTAAACTACTGCCTGGAAGTCGAGAAAGGATTTGGTCGGCCCGAAGAAAGGGCCACCAACGCTCCCCGGCCGATTGATTTGGATTTGCTCTACTATGACGATCTCGAGATGGAGTCTGAGAGGTTGATCCTTCCTCACCCGAGAATGAGAGAACGCGGCTTTGTTCTTCTCCCCCTTGCCGAAATTCGCCCCGACCTCGTCAGCCCCGAGGAGAAAGAAACGCATTCGGCAGGAGTGCGAATCTGGCAAAATTCCTGGTGAGCGGACCCGCGTTCGTCGACGTTCGGCCCATCGAACCCGTGAGAGGAACCTCAGAGTTTCAGGCTCCGAAGGAAAGCACGCAGCGAGGCCAGCTCGTCGGGTGTCCACGTCTTCTTTTCCTTGATCCCCATCTGAGGGCCTATGGGGCCGCGATTGAGATGGATATCATTTTCCGCCACCTCGAACGGGTTCCCGGCCACGTCCATCAGGCGGAAGACCCCATCGCTTTCGTCCAGAATCCAGCCGATTACACTGGCGCCCGATTGTAATTCCAGCACATAGGCTCGGTAGGGACTCGACTTGTTTCCCTCTTCTGTTCCGAAAATCCCGACAAATTCCGCCGTCGACTTCTCCATGGCGGCAGCAACAATATCCGGGCCGATCACTCGGCCCTCGCGATGGATATTGTGACAATCGGCACAGTGTGAAGTTCGAAAGGTCTCCCAGCCCAGCGAAAGACTGGGAGAGACGGCTTCGACCCGCGAGACGAGTTCCTCTTCGGAAGCGCCGGGCAGCTCGATTCTCAAGTTCTTCTTGCCGACGCGTGCCGCGATCGCTTCCCTGACAAGGTCCGCGAGATGGTTCTCCTGCCGGCTCGCTTTGTCCGCCCGAGGCGCGGCATCCTCCTCTACTTCCGGTTCCCCCTCGTTCTCGGACTCGACGGATTCGGACGATTCGCTTCTTGCCGGAACGTTCTCGGCCCCAAGTAGAATTTTTGCCAGCTCGAAGGAGTTCCCGGGATCAGAGGACAGTCTCCGATCGAGAACCCCAACCAACTGTTCCTTCTCCTCGGTCGAAATGCGGGCAGAACCGATGCGCTCCCACAGGGCGGTCCAGAAAATTTCGCGATGCTGAACCGACCGCGACTCGAGGACCCGTTTCTCCAATGACTCCAATCCATGCTCCTCGACCCGCATCTCGAACCAGAGTTCACGCAACTCGGGACCGAGGTCGCGGCTGGCGACTTCCGAAAGGAGAGGCTCGATGAACTCGAAAACGCCGCCCTCCTCGTCCGATGCCGATCTCAAGAGAAGTCGATAGGCCCGCAACCGCAGGAGACTGTCGCGGCTGGAATCCTCTCGGATTCCTTCAAGCCAGGACACCGCGGTAGTAGAAGGAGCTGCACCGGAAGACTCCAGAGCAGTCACGACAAAAGGCTCGAACGAGAGATGCTTGTCTGCAAGAGACAAGAGATCATCCAGGGAGCCGGGACTCATCCCGCTCGCCTGCATTTCACCCAGGAGAAAGTCGGGAGCAAATCTCTCGGACTGTAGCGCTTCTTGAAAAAACTCTTCGATCCGGTGGAGATCCTCTGTAGAACCCTTCTTACTCTGTTGGTAGAGGTCTGCGAGAACACGCAATCCATCACGCTGGAACTCAGGATCCGTGCTCTGGTCTACGAGTTCGAGGAGGCGCAGGGCTGTCTCGCTCTTTGGCATATAGCGTAGCATCGCCAGGGCATGTGCGGGGTTTTCGCCTTCGGAAAGATCCTCCCAGAGCGCTTCCACCATCTCGCTTCGCAGCAGGAAGCTCATTGCAGTGCCCGCGAGGAGGGCAGAGTCGTTGTCGGTCCAGTCATAGAGAAAGGGGAAGAAATCCTCCCTCTTGGATTCGGTTCGCTTCAGGGTCGCCAGCAGTTGGGCCGTGACGTCTGGCTCGTCGATTTCCAGGATTTGCCGATACACCTCGAGATCCCCGGAAGACGGATGCGTCTCGAGGAGTGCAAAAGCGACGCGGGCCTGCTCGGTTCTCGCTGCGGAAACGAGATAGCCCAAAGATGAACTGCTCGAGAGCTGAGAAAAATAACCGAGCCGTGCAATCTTCCCGTTCTCAGAAAAATCCGCCCCTGTTCTCGCGACCAACGCAGTGAGATCCCGTTTCCGACGAAACAATTCGTAGACGGTCTCGACCCGAACCTGGGGAGAGGATGAGTCGAGATACCCTGGCAAATCCTCATTCGCAATCTCATCGAGGAGCACCATTGGTCGATCGACCACTCCCTGAGACAGCTGGGAAAATCGAAACCCTCCCGTTTCCTGGTGCAGAACGAGGGCTCGGCTTCCTGTCCCCGCCACCGAAAGCACGCTGGGCACTTCGACCAGTTCTCGAATCGTGGAAGCCGCCCCTTCTCCTGCTTCCCCTCGAGCGGAGACAGAACCGTCCACGCAAAAAAAGAACGTCGGCACCACGGCACTCTCCGCGCTAACATCCGAGTCACGTTCCGGTTCGAAATCAGCTTCCAGGATGGGCTCATGCAACGGCAAAACCCGGAAAGGAATCCCGTCCTGAATCTCTCTCACCTGCACCCAAAGCTTCCCCGGGGCCTCAAGCCAAAAGGACTCGAGCCGGTACGGGGATGAAAAAAGACTTTGCAGTTCTCCGCCTCCGGCATGGAATCGAATGATTTCCCCCTGGATATCTCCACTCTCCCGGGAAAGCATTCCATAACACCACCCATCCACTCCGAGACGAAGTCGCTGGAGTCGCTCTCCTTCCCCGATCTCAATGGTTCCGCCATTCTTTTTCTCATCAGCTTTCCCGTCGCCATTCGAATCTCGGTAATGAGTAATGGCACCGTCCTGGACCACCCCAAGCCACTCGCCATCCCAGAAAGCAGCGACAGGATCGGGATCGGGCAGCGATTCGAGGAAGGGAACCCATTCCTCGCCTGCTCCGCTATCACGTTTGAGGAGAATGCGAGGAGCCTCGGTATCCGATGAATCAGGGAACAGGAAAAGATCTCCAGACGCGATTTCAAACCAATCAATCGGGGGACGGGAGATCGGGAGGAGCGATGCCGAAGTCCAATCCCATCCCGCTCGCAATCGAATCTGCGGATCACGATCCGGTTTGCGCAAAGTCCGCAGTCCATCCCCTGATGCGAGAGGATTCCCCGCGTCGAAAACCGAAGGAATTTCAGAAGGAGATGCGTAGAGGACGACCTCCCTCAGTCCATGTCGCTGTCCGGGTCGGCTCTCGGGAAAGGTTATCCGAATCTCCGAAACCCTCACTGGATCCGAGAGTCGCCACAAGCGGGCCCCTTTCTTCATCTCCTCGACAAAGGCATCGACCTCCATTAGAGAACGCCAACTGGTTTCGCTCGAACGCACCTCGAGCATCATCTCGGGGAACTCGAGATCCTTCCCGGAGACTGCAATTCCGGAAAGCACCTGTTCGACCGGCAATTGAAGAGTCCAGAAGGTCGGACCTGCCTCATCCGCCTCCCAATAGGTCGCGGGGTCTCCGTCCCTGGCTCGATCCGCGTCGTGTCCCCCGGCAAGATTCTCTGATAGCGCATTCGCAACGCCCCGCGGCCCCGAACCTGACCCAATCCGCAGGAGAGCGGGTGGAAGTGGACTCAACTGCAGTCCGGCCAGAGATTCGTCAGCCGCGACCGAGTTCCACTCCTCCGGCGCATCCAGCCCCCAAAGCACCCCCCGACTGAGGAGGTCCAGAAAATCAGGCCGGGCCAGCGTTTCGGTTCGGTTGCCCAAGCTCGTCGACATGACCCGTGCCTGCTCTCCACAGTAGGTCCCCGTCCACGCAACCGGGAGCTCGACTCCACTCGTCAGCCCTTTACCGCTTAGCAGAGGTTTTGCCTCCTTCCGAAGGTTCTTCAGCAAATAGACTTCGTCGGTCGGCCAATCTGACGATGGGCTCCAGCTGAAAGGCGCGTCCTCGGTGGGCGTATCCGAAACCTCAAGTCCATCCAGAAGGGTTTCCCCGGACACTTCGACTCCCGTCAGCTGGGCCCAATCTCCCACGCCCTCACTCCGGGCAGGGAAGGACCAGAGCGCGGCGTGAAGGATGACCGCAGGAATCCCTTCTTGGTGAGGTTGCAGAATGTTCGCGACGGCTTCACTTGCCGTGACTCTCGAATAGCAATGATCGTGAAGAATGAGATCAAAATCCCATTTCCACTCCGGATCCTGCAGTTCGGGGATCTCCACGTCACTCCGCCCCGATAAGTCTCCGATCACGGTCCACTCGATTTCACGCTGGACCCGCTCCTCGATGCCCTTGCGGAGAATCTCTCCTCTCTGCTTGTAGGGATGATTCGCGCCACCCTGGATCAGTAGAATCAGGAACGGCTTCGGTTCCTCTTCAACCTCAGCAGGTTCTTCCCCATTTCCATCTTCTACCGGGGAAGTCGACTCTTCCTGCGCCACGCCCCATCCAAGGTAGAG
Organism: Verrucomicrobiales bacterium; assembly: GCA_029213195.1. Taxonomy (GTDB): domain Bacteria; phylum Verrucomicrobiota; class Verrucomicrobiia; order Verrucomicrobiales; family DEV007; genus Arctic95D-9. The sequence continues at coordinate 57,983 of JARGNI010000031.1, read as the reverse complement.
ACACAAGACCACAGCGAAGAAAAATCGCAGCAGCAAATCGGAACGCGGACCCAGAAATCTCACGGTGCTACTGAACGAGTGCCCAGCCGGACTCGCAACCAAAGATTCGCCCCGACTCGATCGGAACTCGGTGGCGTATCGGACACGGAAGAAGCTTTTCCTGCATCCCTGTCTCCGCTACGTTCCTGACCATGTTTCCGAGATTTCTTGTATTCGTGGCCATCGTCACGATATCCTCCGCTTGCCCTGCCCGGGCGGAGCCGGTCTCGGTACCGCAGGTGAAGGAGGCGCTGGATAAAGCGATTCGCACGATTCACTCCCGTTTCTCGGTCGAGGGCGGATACGCATCGGGTTGGACGCTCTCCACCGGAAAAGGCCACAGCGAACACCGGTCGTCTTCCTCCGTCATCTCGATCCAGCCTCCGGGGACCACCAGTCTTGGCCCCGCCTTCCTCCGAGTCTATCAACTCACTGGATCTCCCGAAGCCCTTGAGGCAGCCGGCAACGCGGCGATCTGCCTGACAAGATGCCAGCTCTCGTCCGGGGGCTGGGATTCGGATTTTGATTTCGACCCGAAGCAGGCAAACCGCTATCACCTGGCCTCCCAGTTCGCGGCCGGTGACAAGGATCCAGGAAAGCGGAGACATCGTTCGACCCTCGATGACAACAAGACACAGTCCGCCCTGAGCTTCCTCTTGGAATATGTTCACACGATCGACGAGCCCAAGGCCGTGCGAGACACCCTCGACTTCGGCCTGGCCTCACTACTTGCTGCACAGGATCCTACAGGTGGCTGGCCCCAGAAATATGAGGGTGCAGCCCGCGAGAAAACCGAACCGACTTCTGCCACCTTCCCTGAGGATTGGCCACGAGAATGGCCGGACGTGTCCTATTCCAGCTACCTGACCCTGAATGACGGGAACCTCTACCACATCGCTCGACTCCTCTTGAAAGCTCATGAACTGACGCAGGAGGAAGAATTTGTCGAAGCCGCCATCCGACTCGGCGATTTCCTGCGGCTCGCCCAGCTGCCTGCCCCTCAGCGAGGCTGGGCTCAACAGTACGATTTCGAAATGCATCCCGTCTGGGCGCGAAGGTTCGAGCCACCAGCGGTTTCCTCCATCGAGACCTACAGCGCGATCGAAACGCTTTTCGAACTCTGGGCCGCGACAGGGATGGATCGCTTTCGCGAGCCAATCCCAGAAGCGCTTACGTGGCTCCGAGACTCAAGGCTGGATGATGGATCCTGGGCCCGCTTTTACGAATTGAAAACCAACCGACCCTTGTATTGCGAGGCGGGAAGCTATCGCCTCACCTATGATGACAGCCAACTCCCAACCCACTACGGTTTCCAGATTCCTCCCAAGTGGGGAAACCGTATCGAGAGGATGGAAGCAGCTCTCGAGAGAAGTCTGTCTGAGGCCCGAAAGCAACGCTCAGGGGAGCGATCCGCTTCCTCGTGGGAGAAGGAAAAGCGCGATCTCGAAAAGAACGTTTCCAAGATCCTCTCCCAGAGAAACACGGATGGGATCTGGTGTGAGGGTGACTCGGCCGACGCGAGGACCTGGACCAGGAACCTCACATTGCTCTGCAACTATCTCGAGGCGGTGGAAAAAAGCTCGGTGGTCCCTTGACCCGCAAGAGGCGGACTCGAATGCAGACCTGTCAGGCGATGGCCACCTCTGGCTTAGGCTCTTCGACGAGGTAGCCATACGGCAACTCATCGGGGAGGTCGCAGATTTCCTCGACTGCAGCGAAGAGATCATCGAACTGATCGACGAAGACATTCCCAACCAGGAGATCCGTCAGGACCGGGCGGAGATGGGGATGTTTCTTGACCAAGTCGCCAAAGCTGAACTCTTCCCGGTAGAACGCATACACAATTTTTCTCATCCGTTCGATCGCAGTGCAGAGATCGTTGCCATACGAAGCAAACGCCTCGGCAGATAGATCCCCTCTTCCGAGAGCTTCGTCGATCGCATCCGCGGCCAGCTCGGCCGACTTGAGTGCAAGAAAGACACCGGAGGAAAAGACCGGATCGAGAAAGGCAAACGCATCTCCCACGAGCAGCACGCCGTCAGAGGCGCAATAGTTGGAGCGATAGCTGTATTCTCCCGTGACCCAGTATTCGCCGACTTGCGATCCCTCGCTGAGATGCTCGCGCACCCAGGCATTCTCCTCGATTTCGCGGGCAAAGATCTCGGCAGGATCACGGGAATCTCGATAGAGGTAGTCCCTGTCGGCGACGACACCGACACTGACCAGGTTGTTTCGCATTGGAATATACCAGAACCATCCCTTCTCGGGCAAATAGGCAACTGTAGTCGAGCCCGAATCCAGCCCAGGGTCCCGCATCGCTCCCTCGAAGTAAGTCCAGATAGCAACCTTGTTGAGCTGGGGATCCCGGTTCCGCCACTTGTTCTTGCTGGCGACGACACAGTCGCGTCCGGAGGCGTCCACGACGAGACGAGAACTCAACTCGCTCCGCTCCCCCTCCGCATTTTCTGCGACCACTCCACAGACTGCACCAGAAGCGTCTCGCATCACGTCGACGACGCGATGCTTTTCGCGAATCTCGGTTCCGAGTTCCTTGGCCTTGTCGACAAGAAGCTGATCGAACTGCATTCGCTCAACCTGCCAGGTCACGGCAGATGGATGATCATCGTGAAGAAAGAAATAGAATGGCTTCGATACGGCTCCATCTGTCGAAACAAACTGGACGCTGTGCTTCTGCTGGAACCCGATCTTGTCCATTTCCTCGGTAAGACCGAGTCGATCGAGCGTGTGCCAGCAAAAAGGCATCAGGGATTCCCCGACGTGGTAACGAGGAAAAGCTTCTTTTTCGAGAACAAGCACACGGTGCCCCTTCTCGGCGAGAAGTGCCGCCGTTGTCGAGCCGGCAGGCCCAGCTCCGATCACGATCGTGTCCCAAGGTGCTGTTTCGCTCATAGTCAGGAGAGTGGTTAAGTAAGGGTTACGTTCTCAACCCATCGTTCGGACTCGTTGCACCGCGGGAGAATTTCGACGATGTCAGCGAAAACCATTCCCTCCTTATCGAGGAGTTGATTGCAACGTCCGTAGAGGATCTGCCCTTCCTCCTGGTGCAATGCCTCCGCAATCAGGGAATCGGCAGGAACGGAAAAATAGGCTTGCGGACTGCCACTGTGAACGACCTGATATTCGCCCAACAACCCACCAAGGGGCTTCTTGCCCTCCACGACCTTCTCGCGCACTTCGTCAGGTAGGGACCCGAGCTGGATTGCGATGGCTCCGTATTCCACGGGCTTGTCGGAGGAGACCGCGTGGAGGCTGACCAATCGCATCACAAAATCATCGTTGGCTTCGGAGTGATGAACTTTCAGGTAGAGCCGCGAGTGATGAAAGGCCGCCAACGTGGGCGTCATGTCGTTCTCATGCACGAGAAGCGATCGATATGGGTAGGGAACTTCGTCGCCTTCAAGAAACTCGAAATCCGGGAGATCAATCTCGGATTTCTCGTAGAAGAAATGAAAAGGCAGCAGTCGGTGGAGAGCCTCGGCATATGCTTTGGCTGCTTCCATCTGTGCCTCATCCGTTTGATCAGGTGTAACGTGCATCCCGGTGTTCCTCGAGGAAAAATCCATGCAGAAAGCGATCGATCTGGAGCATCCCCTGCCGGGATACGCGAATCTCGTCGCCGTCTGCGGTGAAGTAACCTGCATCGGAAAGCTTCTTGAGCTCTGCCGAGAAACGCTCGACGGGATTCTCCCCATATTTCTCCTGGAAATAGCTCGGCTTGACCTTGCCCAGCTTCAGTTGGAGGACGAACTCGCGGATAAAGCGTTCATCGTGATTGGTCCGATAGGCTCGATAGATCGGCAATTCCCCAGAGTCGAGTTCCGTCATGTAAGGACCTACATCGGCCTGATTCTGGTAGTGGACGCCTCCAAAATGTCCGAAACTGGCCACTCCTGCCGAGAGCAGGTCGGCCCCTTCCCAGAGGCTGTCGCGATACACGAACTTGGTCGTTTCGGGATTCTTCACCACCGTGTAAGCACTGCTGACCGTGTAACCTGCCTCCTGGAACCGATCGAACGCCCAGTCGACCCAGGCCCGTTTCGTCGGCCAGTCCGCGACGGGAGCCGTGATCCGTCCGGCTTCCTTCATCTCCTTGTAAATGGTGGTGTTGTAGGGAATCTCCATCTGGTAGATCGTCACACAGTCAGGATCCTGTTCGATCGCGGTCTCGACGCACTTCTGCCAATTTTCCGGAGTCTCATCCATCATGCCGGCGATCAGATCGATATTGACCTGGTCGAACCCAAGAGTCTTGGCAAAGCCCAGGGCACGAAAGGCTTCCTTGGAACGATGGGCTCGCCCGTTCAGTTCCAGGATATGATCATCGAAATTCTCGATTCCCAGGCTCAGTCGAGTCACCCCGATTTCCCGCAAAGCCTCGAGCTTCTTCTCGGTCAAGGTTCCTGGTTCGCACTCGAAGGCGACCTCCTCGGTCTCATCCCACGGGAAAAGATCCTTCATTCGGTTGGTGAGATCGGTCAGCTGATTCACCGAAAGGTAACTTGGTGTACCGCCCCCGAAGTAGACGAACTGTGGCTTCCGCCCTGCGAGGTAAGAAGTCTGCGCATAGCGCTCGAACTCCCGAATCCCGGCATCGAGATAGGCATTGATCTCGTTTGCATTCTTATCGGTGTAGACACGGAAGTAGCAGAAATGGCATCGCTTCCGGCAAAACGGGATGTGAAAATAAACTCCCAGGTTTGTGTCTTCCGGACGAGGAGAATTGAGGACGTCGTAGACCTCCTTCTTCTGCTCCTGGTCCCAGAAGGAAAACGGTGGATAGTTCGCCACGAAATAGTTTCCCACCTCGGTCTGCTCCTCCGTTTCGGTCGCCAGGGGGACTTTGATTTTCTCGATGAGACTGGGAGAATCGCTGGAGGGGGTAGACATGATCGTGTAGACGAATGAAGACGCGGAATAGGACGGAAACTTTCAGGATTCGCCTGGAGCGGGATCCTCGGAAGCAGCCTGAAAAGCATACACCACCCCATCGGTGCCGCAAATGACCAACTTCCCACGTGATACCGCCGGTGACGCCTTGATCTGCGCCCCGAGTTCATAGCTCCAGGCTTCGCTGCCATCCGCTTTGAAAATGGCGTAGAGCCGACCATCCATCCCTCCCTGCCAGATCAGATCTCCACTGACGACGGGAGAACTGTCGAGAGAGCGCCGGGAAAGAAATTTCCACACCTCTTCTCCGGAGACCCGGTCATAGGCGACCAGGCTCTTGTCGGGGCTTGCCACGTAGAGAAGCTTCTCGTCGACTGCGGGAGAGGCAGTATACTCGGCCCCCGTCTCAATGGTCCAGACTTCCTCGCCACTGGCAATATCGACCGCGAGGATCTCCCCTCCGTTGTGAGCGACATAAGCGATGCCATCCCGCACCGCAGCACTGTTCGCAATGTAGGACCCGACTTCGATCTCCTGCTTGGCCTCCTCATCCCCTGTCGTGGGAAGCACATGAAGCAACCCGTCACAGCCTCCGAAACAAACTGCCTGGGTGCCGCCGGAATTGATGATGGAAGGCGTGGCGACAACGTAATTTCCTGTTTCATGCTTCCAGATGACTTCTCCATTGGAAGAATCCAGGCTGTAGAGGAAGTAATCGTGACTCCCGATGAATACGGCAGGAGATTCGCCTTCTCTCGGGAGAACGTTGACTCCGCCCTCGATCTTCCCCTCGGTTTCAAAGCGCCACTTTTCTTCACCCGACGCGAGGTCGAGCGCATAGACAAAGCCATAGTTGTCCCCAAAATAGACGTGCCCTTCATGGGCCGCCGCTGGAGCGGTAATGGAACCTTCGGCTTTGAATTGCCATTTTTCCTCCCCCGTCTCCAGGTCGATCGCAAAGAAGACACCCAGCTGGGTCCCGAACAGCACCATTCCCTCGGCAATCACAGGCGATGCCTCGATCGGAGGCACTCGATTCTCCGACGCGTCCCCAGTCTCGAAGGACCATGCCATCTCCAGGGGAGTCGGAAGGGCCTCCTCCGTCACTCCCTGCATTTCGAGATCTCCGCGAAAAAGCGGCCAATCCTGACCTATGACTTCACTGGCCCCCTTCGTATCAGAAGAAGAACTCGGGGTCGCCGGACCGTCGTCCTGGCAAGCAGTCAGGAGAGCCAAAGCCAGCACACCGAATAGTGCGTTTCCATTAAATTTTAGCCAATGTGAAAATTTTGACTGGTTTAGCTCATTCATTCGTCTATGATTATCTTGTATTTCTGAATTATCAACGCCACTATTACGTGAACACAGAAATGCGAACTTTCGACGCTTAATCGCTTTGACCCCTCAGATGAAGCTCCAAGTTCTTCCCCTCATCACTGCCAGCCTGGCGATCCTATCGCTGCCCCTCCAATCGGAACCGTCTGGTCCTCCCGACTGGTTGAAAGAGGTTACCCGGCTGCCTCCCGGAGAGCACGCCAATCTCCGGCCTGTCCATCTCGACTACACCCTGGCTTGGAACAATCGGATCAACGCTGGCGAATTCCAGATCTCGATCGACAAGACCGGCGAATCTCAAACCCGCTTCGTTGGCGACGCAAGTGGGCGGAGCACGGGATTCGCAAGAATGCTCTGGCCTTACGACTTTCGGGCTCGTTCGCTCGTCGACGAAACTTCACTCCGCCCCATCACTTTTCAGCTTCGAGAAGTCGACCGGACCGAGGAGAGCAGCTACGACATCATTTTCGAGGATGAGCGACAGGTTTTCACAACCACCTCGAAAAAGCGGGACGAAGCCGCTCGCACGGCAACGAACCGGTTCAGCTTCGATTTTGGCCAGGATGTCCTCTCCTCCGCTTTCTACCTGCGGAGCCAATCGCTCGAGCCCGGACAGGAGATCAGCATGGTGGTCACCCCATTCAACAAACCGTATCTCGCCCAGTTCACCGTTATTGGGAGCGAGGAACGCAAGATCAAGGGGAAGCGCTATCGCACGATCAAGTTGGACGCCAAAGTCGGAAAGGTGAATCCGGATTTCTCGATCAAGACCTACGAGAAGATCAAGAAGACGACGCTTTGGGTCTCCGATGACGAATACCGCATCCCCCTTGAGCTCCAGTCCCAGTTATCTCTCGGCTTTGTCTCGGCGAGACTCGACGACCTCAAATGGTTGGATTAGCGACGATCAGAAACAAGGAGTTGATTTCCCTTCGGGGCTTGCTAGTATCTCGCTCTCTTCCCTCGCTCTCACGCACTCTCGAGAGCGACCCCTTGTGGAGCCGGTGTGGCGGAATTGGTAGACGCGCGCGATTCAAAATCGCGTTCCTTCGGGAGTGCGGGTTCGATTCCCGCCGCCGGTATTTTCTCCGGGAAGAGACTTAGCCACCGCAGTTGGCCTGAGGGGTAACCGTCGAACCTGGGCAGAATCAAAGCTTCAACTGCGCTGCCTCTGCCGGATCGCAATGAGGTCTTTCATGACGCGACCAATCGGGGCAGCTCCCTCGATATCTCCGAACCCATCATGGAGCTTTTTGTAGAGTTGGTAGAGTTCCTCATAGACTTCCTGATTCTCCGAGATGGGAAGGTATTCTACCTCCCGGAGTTGGCAGCAGTTCCCCTGGATCTCCTCAAGAGAAACCGTTCCTCCGGAAACGGCACCAAACAAGGCCGCCCCAAGAGCACAAGTCTGGTCACTCGATGCGACACGGAGAGGGCGCCCGAGGATATCTGCGTAAATCTGCATCAAGGAGGCGTTCTTCACTGCCAGCCCGCCCGTGTTCACGATCCGGTCGATTTTCACCCCATACTCCTCCATCCGATTCACAATCGTGAGGGCTCCAAATGCGGTCGCCTCGATGAGTGCCCGATAAATTTCGTGAGCCTCGGTATGCAAGGTCTGGCCGAGAACGAGTCCGCTCAATTGCACATCGACGAGAATGGTCCGGTTCCCGTTGTTCCAATCCAGGGCCATCAGCCCGGTCTCGCCAGGCTTCAGTTCGGAAAGACGGCGTTCCATCTCGATGAATTTTTCATCCTGGGTTGCGCCGTAGGAGTCGGGCACGAGGTGATTCACAAACCAGAGGAAAATATCTCCGACCGCGGATTGCCCGGCCTCGATTCCAAAATGCCCCGGCAATACCGAGCCATCGACCACCCCGCAAACTCCGGGGACATCGCCGAGTTCCTCTGAATTCGGGAGGACGGTAATGTCACAGGTGCTGGTCCCCAGGATTTTGACGAGCGTACCCGCCTCGACGCCTGAACCCACGGCCCCCATATGGGCGTCGAAAGCGCCCACCGCAACGGGGATTCCCTCGGGCAGGCCGAGACGAGAAGCCCATTCGGCAGTGAGATGCCCTGCACAGACATCCGAAGAATCGGCGCGATCATAGAGACGGTCACGGAGGTCCGCGAGCGCCGGATCCAGTTCGGACAGGAACTTCTCATCGGGTAGCCCGCCCCACTCTTCGCTGTACATCGCCTTGTGCCCCGCAGCACAAACACTGCGTTTCATGATCGCAGGATCATCGTTCCCGGTAAGGACGGCTGGCAGCCAGTCACAGTGCTCCACCCAGGAGTAGGCCGCAGCGAATACATCGGGATCACAGTTCTTGCATCTCCAGAGCTTGCTCCACCACCATTCGCTCGAATAGATTCCACCGCATTTGGCGAGATATTCCGGACGCAATTCGGAAGCCTTTTCCGTGATTGCTGCCGCTTCGGTATGAGCGGTGTGATCCTTCCAGAGCCAGACATGCGCATTGAGATTGTCGGCAAATTCGGGGAGAAACGAGAGAGGTGTTCCTTCCTTATTGACCGGAAGCGGCGTGCTCCCCGTTGTGTCGATGCCGAGACCGATGACTTCGTTTGCACTGAAATCGGGGTCCTTTTGCTTTGCCTCGTTCAGCGCGCCGGTAATGATAGCGACGAGCCCATCCAAGTAATCTTGAGGGTTCTGACGAGCCACGTTGGGATCGCCCGGATCGGTCAGAATTCCGGCTTTTCCCGAGGGGTAGAGAAATACCACCGAACCCAACTCTTCTCCATTATCGAGGTTGACCAAAAGTGAGCGACACGAATTCGTGCCATAATCCAGTCCCAAAGCGTAACGACTCATGCGTCTCCGTATAGGGTATCCAACGCTCCGAGGCAACCCGAGACTGTGTCAGAAAGACGCCCAAAATGGGTGGTGAGATCGACTCGAAGGCGCTATGGAGTAGCTAGAACGACGATTTTCAGCCATGGAAATATTTATCAGCGACATTCCCGTGGAAGGACTTCACCATTCCGGTGAATTTCCTGCCTCGATCTTCGAACTCTCTCCGGACGACAGCATCCGCCCGATGGGAAAGGTCAGCTACGATATCACGATGTATGCTTTCGAAGAGCTCGTTGCCTTTTCCGGAAAGCTGAAGGGCCCCTTCCAGCTTCAATGCAGCACCTGTCTCGAGTATGTCGATTTCCTGGCTGACTATCCGGAGTGGACTTCCGACCTCGATCTCGAAGAGGGTCAGAAGAGTTTCGATTTGAAAGAAATCATACGGGAAGACTTTCTTCTGAACCTTCCTTCCTATGCCCGATGCGATGAATTGATCGAGGGGCGGGAATGCCCGAAAGCAAACGACGTCGAAGCCATCGAGGGGACGACCGAACCACCCACCTCGGAGAGACCTGACGTGTGGGACGCGCTGGATGACCTCTCCTAGAGCGAATTGGCGCAATCAGGCTGCATGAATTTCTTCTCCCAAACGTTCTAGAAGCAAGCCAATCGCTTCATACTACCATTTGAACTCTCGCCAAAATAAGGAAAGTTAACATCTCCTAACCTCTTTTCTCTGATGCGTCGCTCCATCCTTCAATTTTCAACCATTTTCATGTTGGTCTTGTTCGGTGGAATTTCCACCTCCTACGGCCAGAGACTTGCTCAGTTCATCAAACCCGAGGCACAGAAAGTCGGGGGGGGTGTCAGCGATTGGTATGCCGCCCGCAACTTCGAGGGAGTCTGGACCGGAGAGCGGCTTGCCGCTTTGGCCGAGTTTATTCGCTCGCTCGATGCCCACGGCCTTTCCCCTCGCCTCTTCCAACTCGACGAATGGGATCGCCAGTGGAGGGCACCCAGCGCAGATCCTTCCGCTCGAGCGGCAGTGGAGGTCGGAACTACCCGCCTTGCCCTGTATGCCATCCAGGCGGTTGCCTACGGCTTCGTCGATCCCACGACAGTGCACCCAAAGTGGGACGAGATCACGCGCAAGGTCACGGCCTACCATTTTCTCGATCAGGCCCTGGCCCAGCCGGCTTCCCAGATGTCCGAGTTTCTCCTTCGCGTCGCTCCTCCACAGGATGATCGATACCGCAAGATGGTGGAGACCCTGGAACGATACCGAAAGATAGACTCCCTCGGAGGTTGGAGAAGCCTCCCTGCCACATCCCAACCCGTTGGCCCGGGCACATCCTACCCCGAATTGCAGCTTCTGCGCGCTCGGCTCCAGGCTGAGGGCGATCTTCCTCCGGGTCCAAAGATCAAGAATCGAAAGAACATCGTCGACCAACGCACTTCCGATTCCATCAAGTCCTTCCAGTTTCGTCATGGCATCGAACCCGACGGATATATCGGTCAGCAAACCCTCGCAGAACTCAACATTCCCACAACGGAACGAGTCAACAGTCTCATCATCAATATCGACCGCCTCCGCTGGATGCCTCGAGCTTACGAGCAGGTCGAACACATCGAAGTGAACATCGCCGAAAGCGCCCTGCGAATGTTCAACGCCCGAAAGCAAGTAACGGTGATGAAAGTAATCGTCGGGGTGAAAGGCAAACATCAAACGCCTGTCTTTCACGGGGACATCAAGCACCTCTTCTTCCGCCCCTACTGGAATGTCCCACTCTCTATCGCCAAAACCGAGATCGTCCCCAAGGCTCTCAACAATCCAGTTGGTTACATGGCCTCGCACAATTACCAACTGGTCCCCCACTACGGGGCTTCGGACTCCCAAATCAAGCCCAACACCGTGGAGAATCTGAATAAAGCCGCCTCCGGCAGTCTCCTTATCCGGCAGGCGGGCGGCCCAGACAATTCGCTGGGTCTCGTCAAATTCATCTTTCCGAACGACTCCTCGGTCTATCTGCATGATACGCCTGATCACAGCCTCTTCGAGCGGGCCGATCGAGACTTCAGTCATGGATGTGTGCGCGTATCGCGCCCCGACGAACTGGCAGCCCTTCTCCTGCAACGAAATGGCGGATGGAATATCAACTCCGCTCGCGCGGCGATGCAGGACGTGAACAATCCCAACCGGAAAGAAGTTCTGAGCACCCCGATGCCTGTTTACCTGATCTACTGGACCTCGACGATCATGAGCGATGGACGAGTCCGTTTCGATCAAGACATGTATGGACACGACCGGATCATGCTTCAGAAATTCGGTCTCAGTTCCTAGTCGACCCTGCGAAGGAGTAGGAGTCGAAAGTCCATCACCTCGTTTGCAGGGATTTCCAGCGCCTTCAGCGTGAGCTCCCCTCTTCCCTCCGGTAATTCGATCGTACCCAGTGTCATGCGTCCCCAGTCCTGGGTGTAGCTCTCCACCCTTGGTGACCGATCCTCGTCCGCCCCGATCAGTTCCGACTCTACCGCCTCGGCAACCGTGCCATCCAAAGTTGCATCGCCAAAACTCAATCGGATCTTCGAACCCACGTTCTCTTCCTTACAGGTGTAGAACAGCTCGACCTCGTAGGTTCCAGCCTGCGCGACCTCTGCTTTCCACGAAATCGTCTCTTCGACGGAAGTCCAATTTGAGAAGAAGGAATCGTTCGGAAACTTGTTCGATCTCTTGATGCCGCCGGAGGCAACGGCATCGCGAGCCGGCACTTGGGTCAAGGCATGACCGGGATGAGCAATCACAAAAGGGCGATTGTCGCTCCCCAATTCTTCCTCCATCTCTTTCATCCATGAGCCGAGAACTGGTTTCAGTCGATCGACGACGTCTGGATACTCTTTTGCCACGTTCTTTCGCTGTCCCGGATCTTCCTTCATCTGGAAGAGCTGTTCATCCGTTCCAAAACGAAACGTATCGGACCGCACGGAGCCCCGTTTTTTCCAAGCCGAAAAGATCAAGCGGTTCTCAAAATCTGCCGCTGCGCCCTCTTCCCCCAACAGAAGCGGCGCGAGACTGGCTCCGTCCAGATCTGGTTCTTCTCCTCGCGGTACTCCAGCAAGATCCGTGAGCGTCGGGAGCAGATCGATGGCGCTCGATAGCGACTCGATCTCCGTCCCGGCCTGGATCGTTCCGCTCCATCGAACAAGCAAGGGACTTCGAACCCCTCCTTCATCGGTCGAACCTTTTTTTCCTTTCATTCCTCCATTCCAACGCCAACCATTTGGCCCATTGTCGCAAAAGTAGAGCACGATGGTCTCCTTCTCGAGTTCGAGCCGCTCCAGAGTCTCGAGGACTCTCCCCACATTCCAGTCGATGTTCTCACACATTGCGAGAGCAGCCCGCAGGTGAAGATCATCTTCCTTTCCGGGGTCCCGATGTTTCATCGCCAGCTCCTTGTTCTTGAAGCGATCCCAGAACTCGCCGGGAACCTGCATGGGAGAATGCGGAGTATTGTAGGGCAAATACACGAAAAACGGTTCGCCCTGGTGTTTCTCAATGAAAGAGATAGCCCGATCCGTAAAATCATCGACGACGAAGCCTTCCCCTTCGACGATCTGCCCATTGTGCTCCAGCATGGGTGAAAAGTAGTCGCCCCAATGACCCGAGCAGAATCCGTAGAACTCTTCGAAGCCACGCCCATTGGGATGATAGGGATACTGCATTCCGTTGTGCCATTTCCCGAAGGCTCCCGTCCGGTAGCCTGACTTCCGGAAGAGATCCGCGATCGTCACCTCATCGAGATCAAGCCGCTCTCCTCCTGCCGAGGTGGAATAGACCCCTCCTCGTTGATGGTAGCGTCCAGTCAGGAACTCGGCTCTCGTCGGGGAGCAGACAGGGGAAACGTAGAATCGCTGAAAACTGGCTCCCTCCTTCGCCAGGGAGTCGATGGCAGGAGTCGAAAGGTTGGTATTTCCGCTGATGCTCAAATCCCCCCACCCCTGGTCATCGGTCAGGAAAACAATGACATTGGGCTGATCCGACTTCTCCGAATGGAATTGTCCCCAAGCCGGCGCACAACAGAAAAAAACAAAGAGAAAAGCAATCGTCCGTGCCATGGCGCGGAGGCTAGCACTTTCGAGAATCGGAGGCAAAGCCGGAAACACGGAACCCCTTCTTTCCGGCAATCCCCTGTCTGCGTAAACTTTCGTCTTGTGGCAGCGCATCGCTTCGGCAGAATCTCCCCATGTCACAAATTGGAATTGGATTGATTGGAGCCGGCTGGATGGGGGCGACACTGCTCAAGAGGATCGTGGAACGCGATGATACTGCGGTGGTTTCGGTCTACCAGCGAAACCAGGAACGTGCCGAGGATGTCCTCCGCTCTCTCGACCTTTCTCCCGAGCTCTTTACGGACTCTTTCGAGACATTCCTGGAAACGGAAGGGCTCGACGCAGTGGTCATCTGCTCGACCAACGAAGCCCACGGCAGTCAATCCATTGCCGCACTCGAAGCGGGAAAGCACGTATTCTGCGAGAAACCCTGTGCGACCAGCTTCGATGAGTTTGTTCGACAACTCGAATTGGAGAGAGCGAATCCCGGACTGATCACGATGGTCGACTACCTGATGAACTTCGACACGCTCGAGGCAGAGATCCAGGAAATGGCGAAGCGAGGCGACTTTGGACAGATCACCCAGATCCAGATCAATTATCGTCACCCCATCAATATTTCGGGCGACAAGGTCTGGAAGCTGGCAGGAGACCGCATGGGCGACGCGATCGGGATGGGGATCATTCACTCGCTCTCGGCCATGATGAACATCATGGCGGCCCAGGGAGCCAAACCGATCCGGGTCTATGCGAGCAGTTCTTCCGTACACAAACGGGATTTTGAAATCCCTGCAGTCTGGAATCTCCATATCGAGTTCGACAACGGCGCTACCGGGCTCTGCTTTGGCAACGTCGATCAGGCGAACGGATACGATGCCTATCACAACATCCACGGGACGGAAGGCGGACTCATTTTCGACAGCTATCTCGACCGTGAGCAGAAGATCCGTTTCTGGTCGAATCGAGTCACCGATGGCGAGTGGGTCTACCCGCTCGACCCTGAAAGATGCCGATCAAAAGGTCAGGAAGAACACATCTGGCCCGAAGGGACCACGACACCCGACAGTGGGGATGTCATGAACCACCAGACTCACAAGTGTATCGCCCACTTTGTCGACTCCATCCAGAAAGGAGAATCGTCCTTCCTGAGTTTTGTGAACTCGGCTCCTGTCGCCGAAGTCGGTTGGGCCGCGCAAATGGCAGCGGCTCGAAAACAGCCGATATCTCTACCACTGGACTACGACGACGCATCGGAGTTTTTTGCCCAACCCTGAGAAGGGCTTGAACAGCATACAGAAGCGCCTAGTAGCGGGCGCGATCCTTGCGGATGATGCTCTCGATCCGCGAAGGCTCCAGCATGACTGCGGTCGACTTCGGCTTCATCTTGATGACCACGCCGAGACGCATGGTGCTGAGGACACCGCACAGTTGACCTTTCTGATCGATAAGCGGAGATCCGCTGTCCCCCTTGATCATGGGCAAGCTTGTGACCACTTTCTGATAGCCGGCCTGCCCCGGAATGTCCTGATGCTCGAGGAAAAGCCCCCCGCCTTTCTCGTGCATCCAGCCCCCGGCAAAGAGGGTCGTATCCGTCGTCAGGCTCTCCTTGCGATAGCGGAGGTATCGAGGGGTCTTCACATCCGCCTTCACGATGGCGAAATCGGCATCGTCGTTTCGGAAAACGACCCGGACAGGAGCGTAGTCGATGTAGGTCTTCTTGTTGTTTGAAGTCGCGTAGAGAACAAAAGACTCTTCATGAGAAAGGACATGAGCTGCCGTGAGAAAATAGCCATCGGCCGTCACCGGAGCACAACTTCCGAACCCTGATCCCCCCTTGGCAATGGGAACGGAAAACCCGAGTTCCAAAACCCCTTCCTGGCTTTCTCTGGAGGTTGCCAATTTCTTTTTAAAATCTTCGTCGATGTATTCACCACTCACAATCAATCCGGAGTGGAGCGTCAGGAAATCTGCAGCCGAAAACCCGGTATCGCTGCGATGAGACAGCTCTGGAAGCGCGACCGGAGCATCGATCCCGATGGAGTCATACTTTGCCAGAGAACGCTTCTGATCCCAGTGCGTGTTGGCCGGCATCATGACGCACGACACACTGGCAACAGAGATCAATCCGAGAAGAGCGACTCGTAGAGAGGGCAATAATTGGGAAGCGGAAACCATACGGGGGAAACAGGGAGACGCCGTCTATCCTTATAAAAAGATACTCTACAATTCGTCTGCCTGCATCACGAATACGCATGGTTTCTGCGAATTCTTTCGAACCTTCAACCGCCTTTCCCCACCAGTCGATTCGACTAGACCGAGGTGAGGACCGCTCTTTCGAATCAAGCGAACCGCAAATCACGAAATGGCCCACCAGGAAGTCGTTTGGGAGACGGCACTCAGCTAGAGTTCTTCGTCGTATTTCTCCTGGTGGAACTCTTTCGCCTGGGCAATCCAGTTGTCTCGGTAGATTCGGTTCTTGAAGGTGAGCAGCTTCGAAAACTCGGCACAGGCAGCATCGGTCCAGACCGCGACCTGCTTGAAGCGATAGACCCCTATGCCGTGGAGTTTTCCTTCGAGAACCTTGGCCACGCCTTTGATCTTCTTGAGATCGTCAATCTCCTGAGGAGCTTGGGTGTAAACGATTCCGTAAACTGGATCCTGCTTCACGTCCCCAGAAGCCAGTTCATCCGCGAACAGAGACGCCGCTTCCTCTTCCGTTGCGGTATCGATCTCGTCTTCTCCTTCCGTAGTCGTTGCCGAAGGAACAGCTGTCTTGGCTGGCTCTGGCTCTGGCTCTGGCTTCTCGTTTACGCTCTCAGAGGAAGTTTCCTCGGATTCATCTTCGGCTCGGCTATCGTCAGCCCCCAGCATCCAGAGAATGATCCAGATGATCAGCGCAATCGCAAACCCTGCAAAGAGAACGAAATAGAGAGAGTCCAGATCAGGAATGGAGGAAATCAGCGAAGAGAAAGAAGCCATGAGGAGCGTTACGATTCACTTGTTTTCTCGCCCGATTTCAAATCGACAGCAAGCCAAATCCTTTGGAAATCTTAGAAGAGCTTCTCCCCGGCCAGCCAAGCGCTGGGCTTCACTTCTCTCGATTCCGCATCCGAACGAGTTCCAACTCTTCTCGCAGACTCTGCAGGCAGGCCTTGGCCGGCTCGGAGCGTCGCTCCGACAGGAGGTCGAGGGACCGTTGGCTTTCTCCCAGGATTTCAAACTTCTGCAGCAACTTGCGGAGTTGATGCCCCTGAGAAACCGTGAATCTCACCCTCTCCGTCCACTCCTGAAATCCCACGGGAGCCCGACGTCGCGCTGCTCTTTCGCCGCAGAGCGAGGTCAACTCTTCGAGAAAAGGGAGAGACTCATCCAACGCCTTTTCACAAAGAGCTTCGACACGGCTCCGGTCGATTTCATGAACGGAATGGTCAGGATCATCCGAAACCACCTTGATGCACTGACAGAACTCCAGCGTATTCAGCTTCGAAGCAGCGGCCATGAAACCCGATGCTTCCATGTCGACCAGCGACGAGCCTTCGATCCCGCTCAGGACAGGACGATCTACGGTGCGAACTTCACGACGTGCCGGACCCGTTCCTCGGCTCCAGACTGCAGGAGGATACCAGGACTTCCCGCTCCCCTCATCCGTGATCCGGGACCCGAGAAATGCCTTTCCGAAATCCCGCTCTCCACTCCCTGCGATTCCGAAGTTGAGCCACAACGACTCTTCGGGAGAATCTTCCGGTTCTGTGGATGCGAGGTAAACAGCCGCGGCTGAGGAGAGCACCTTTCCCAAACCCGACAAGACGAGGGAAATCCTTCCATCCTCGGACCGATAGACCGGAAACAACTCCCTCTCATTTTTTACCTTTCGAAGTGAAAATCGATCGATAACCGGCTGTGCCTCCGGCCGAAAGGCTATCACCCAGGAAATCCTACCCATCATCGAATCTACTTTCGCAATCCGAACCCGAACCCGAGCAGAGCTGAGGTCATCGAAGGTACATACCCCTGCAGGAATTGCTTTACCGAGTCGGTCTGAGCCAGGATCCACCCCTTGGCGTGATCCCAGGAATGAAACGCGTCCTCCCAGAAGGGCTCGACGAGATCTTTGGAGTCAAGATACCAGAGGACTCCCCCTGCAACCAAGAGCGCGATGACCATGGTGCGAACAAAGGCGCGCAAGAGCGACCCGATGATCATGGCCACCATAAAACTGCCACCAAAGCGAATTGCCGCATCGCCCCAGGTGTGAGCACGCTCTTTTGCGGCTTCCGTGACTCGGCTGCTTTCCGTCCAATTGCTCTGGAGGGAGTTGGCGGGACTGGCCGCGCCACGAGAAATTTCTTCCCCGCCCCCCAGATACTTATCCGCATTGAGGAGAAACCCCACGGCTACACAGACGCCAGCGAGGATGAGAAGTTTTCCTTTCCCGCCGGACATTCCGCTGATGGCATCACGAACCCGTCCCATAATTCCTCGAAATATAGAGGTGCTGTGCCACTTTCTCCAGAGAGAGTTTCCTGCCCAGCTCCCCCTGCTCTCAAATGGGCAAACTATCGACCAACCGCCACGGCTTACAAATGATCGAAATCAAGCGCGTGAAATGGGAAGAATCGGAATCCGATTTGCTTGCCGTTCGGAAAGCAGTTTTTGTGGAGGAGCAGGGAGTTCCCGAAGAGATTGAAGTGGATGAATACGATGCCGTTTCCCGACACTTTCTCGCACGCAATCCGGATGGTGACGCCGTCGGGACGGCAAGGCTGCTCCCGAATGGAAAAGTAGGACGGGTCGCAGTGCTAAAGACCTATCGAGGCTTGGGGATCGGCACAGCGCTGATGAGACAGGTGATACAGACCTGGAAAACGCATCGGGCCGAGAGTTCGCTGGATCCGCCGTCAACGCTTCATCTCCACGCCCAGAGCAGTTCAATCGGTTTTTACGAATCCTTTGGTTTCGTCGCGAAAGGGCCCGAATTTGAAGAAGCAGGAATCCCTCATCGATCCATGGCCTTCCAAGAGAAGATCGAAAAAAAATGAACTCCCGTCGTAAGAAAAACGGCCTCGCTACGCGAGGCCGTTCCTGCAGTTCCTCAGTAAAAGACGAGAAAGCGGCACCGAAGTTTGACGTTCGTGTAGGCCTTTTCGCGACGAGGACACGATATTGATCTTCCATATCTGCCTACGAATCGCAACTCCACAAAGATGCCGATATCGGCACTAAGAAATCACGATACTATCGCGTTGTTGAAACTCAGGGACCGATTCAAAAGCCGAAGCGTGCTCCCTGAGATTTCGCGCCTCCGTTCCGAAAGTCTAGCCAAGCGCACCTAGCGGTAGGCGTAGATGACCGCCCAGTCCTGAGGCTGATCGATCGTCGTTTTCAGCGATACACGGATGTAGTAGACACCCGTGAGTTCGGGTTTCACCGTGATGCTGACAATGTGCTCGCCTTCGAGAAGCTTAGTTTCTGCGGGAACGAGGCTGCCCTCGCTATCGTAAATGTTGAGATTCAACTCAGCCTTCTGGTTGGGAACCGCGAGCCAGAACCGATACATGTTGCGGCGAAAGAGCTGTACCTGGATCAACTTTGCTTTTCCTGGGGCAATATTTCCACTCCACCAGGATTCCCTCAGAATGAACTTATTCTCTCCCTTCAATGAAGGGAGGGCTGCCTGCTGCGCAAGCAACTTGATGTCGTTGAGTGGTTCGGTGACCTCGCTCCCGGTAGCCGAGCCTGCATTCTCTGCAGCCGAATCCTGCGCCGAACTCGATGTCACAATGAAGAGGGTCGCCGCACTCGCGAGAAGCGTTGTCAAAGTCGTTTCAACTCTCATAAATCGCTTTCACGAGGTTTTTCGTCGCCACCGAAATCTCAATGACATTCCCTTCGCTGATGGCACCACGTTCATCGCTCCGCATGAGGGACTCGAGGTGTTCGAGGGTCAAGGATACCTGCGAAAAGATTTTACCGCGGCGAGCCCGCTTGGGGAGGCTGTTGAAATCTTCTTTGAGTTGCTTTACGAGATCGGGCTGATTGAGCAGATCCGAGCCCTCGGCGGAGTAGTTCTCTCTGAGGACCGAGGCAAGGGCTTCCGTTCCTCCCAGCCAACCACCAATACTGACGAGAGCGACGAGTTCTTCGTCACGGAGTTCCGTCATTTTGTTCACCACCGTCTGCCGAGTTCGGTCCAGTTCCTGACGCACCAGATCCCAATCACTTCGCCCCGCGCCGTTCACAATCGCATTGGCATGGGCCTCGACAGAACTCGAAACCCCCAACGAACCCGCGAGTTTGAGGACCTCGCGGCCAATGCGCTTCACCGCTTCCTTGTCCTTTGCCTGCACCGCAATGAATCCGTCCGAGACGACCAATCCAAACAACAACGCCGTGCGGGAGCGATTGGCATCGACCTGGATATTCCGTCCTACAATCTGGGTATCCCACTCCTGGTTCCCCAGTTTGTCGAGAGAAGCGAAAATCTCGAGCGGAATCGGGATGACCGAATCATCGACAAAAACGAGGTCTGGATCATTGAGATCGATCGACTCCGGCGCGTCCTGGGACCACGCCCCAGAGGGAATGGTGAAAAGTGCGGCCGCGGTGGTGAGAAACAAGGTAGATTGGAAGACTTTCATGATAACCCTTAAGAATACCTAATTACTATAAAACCTAAAATAAGTGTTGGAAACTCAATTTTTCAAAGCGCTCGTGCAAAGGCACCCCCATCGACAAGGAGCATCTCGCCCGTCACATAGCTCCCTGCTTCGCTGGCGAGAAAGATGGCCGGCCCAGCAAGTTCACGAGGTTGTCCCCAGCGATCGAGCGCCGTCTTGTCGGAAAATTCCTTTTTTTCCTCTTCGTTGAGAAGCCCCATGGGCATATCCGTCAGGAATGGACCGGGACCAATGCAATTGACGGTGATTCCGTAGGGCCCCAGATCGAGCGCACTGGCCTTGGCCAGCCCGAGAAGCGAAGACTTGGTCGCCGAGTAGGCATTCCGCGCCGGCTTCGAGCCCACCCCCAGAACCGAGGAGATGTGTATCACTCTCCCCCATTTCTGAGCCTTCATGGCGGGAGCCAGCGCCCTCGTCAGGCGCATGATGGAGGTCAGGTTCACTTCGAGAACGCGATCCCAGACCTCGTCGTCGATTTCATCGATGGGCTGAGGAGTATTGATCCCCGCATTGTTGACCAGGATATCGACCGTCCCGAAGATATCCAGGGCCATCTCGGCGAGGTCATCGGCACTCTCGCGGTCATTCATGTCGGTGACCCGATAGTGAATCTCGACATCCAGTCCTTCTCCAATCTCCCGCGCGGCCGCCTCCAGTTCTTCTTCCTTTCGGCTGCAGATCAGGACATTGGCACCACTTTCGGCGAACCCGCGCGCCATCGCTTTTCCAAGTCCACGACTTCCTCCCGTGACGAGAGCTGATTTTCCTGTAAGATCGAACAATTCGCTCGGCATACGACACGATGCACGTTGACTCGAATTCCGCAAGTATTGCAGTATCCCCCCTCCCTATGAGTTCCTTCTTACAAATCGACCCCCAAGACAATCTCGCCGTCGCGCTCACCCCTCTCGAGGCAGGGGCGCAGGTCGACACGGATCGCGGAAGTCTGACCATCCGAGAAAGCATTCCGGCCAAACAGAAATTCGCCCTCTCCGCGCTCTCGCCAGGAGATCGGGTCACGATGTATGGCGTCACCGTAGGGGCCGCAATGTCGGACATTCCCCAGGGAGGGCTCATTCACACCGGAAATCTCCAGCATGCAGCAGACGACTTCTCCCTCGACGACTCGAAGTCCTTCGAATGGTCTGCTCCGGACGTTTCGACCTGGCAGGAGACTACTTTCGATGGCTATCACCGCTCGGACGGCAAGGTCGGCACCGCCAATCACTGGCTCGTAATCCCGATGGTGTTCTGCGAAACGAGAAATGTGAATGCGATTCGAACCGCTTTTGAAAGATCGCTCGGCTACGAGCGCACCACGCACTACCAGCAGTTCGCCGATCGTCTTGTCGGGGCCTACCAGGGCGGGACACCTTCGTCCGAGATGGCAGCGATCTCGCTGGAGGAATCCGCCCCCTCTTCGGATCGACAGGTTTTCCCCAACGTGGATGGCATCCAGTTTCTCACCCACTCGCTCGGTTGCGGGGGAACCCGGGACGACGCCAAAGCGCTTTGCGGGCTTCTCGCCGGGTATATCACCCACCCAAATGTCGCCGGAGCCACCGTCCTGAGCCTCGGCTGTGAAAATGCTCAGCTTGAATTGCTGGAGGAAGCGATCGAGGCGCGAAGTCCCCACCATGACCGGCCTGTCCTGAAATTCACACAGCAGAAGTTCCCGGATGAGAAAACGCTGCTCGAGACGGCGATTCGCGAGACTTTTCTAGGACTCATCGAGGCCAACCAGGTGGAACGTGCGCCAGCTTCGCTGGAGCATCTTTGTGTCGGGGTGGAGTGCGGCGGAAGCGATGGATTCTCTGGGATCTCGGCAAATCCCACGGTCGGCGAGATGTCTGACCTCCTTGTCGGAATCGGAGGATCGGTCATCCTCTCGGAATTTCCCGAGCTCTGCGGTGTCGAGCAGGAACTCGTCGACCGGTGCGTCTCCAAGGAAGTCGCCGGTCGATTCGTCGAACTGACACGCGCCTACGCGGCTCGGGCAAAAGCCGTCGGAAGCGATTTCTCCCAGAACCCGAGTCCGGGGAATATTCGAGACGGACTGATTACCGACGCCATCAAGTCCGCTGGTGCAGCGAAGAAAGGGGGAACCTCCCCCATCGTCGATGCCCTCGACTATCCGGAGATCGTGAGAAAGCCCGGTTTGTCCCTTCTCTGCACACCGGGAGGTGATGTCGAGTCCACCACCGCAATGGCAGGAGCCCACGCCAATCTCATGGTTTTCACGACCGGCCTCGGCACCCCGACCGGGAACCCAGTCTGCCCGGTGCTCAAGGTCAGCACCAACACGGAACTCGCCCAACGCCTGCCTGATCTCATCGACTTCGACACCGGTGGAATCATCCGGGGTGAAATTACCCCGAAGAAGCTCGCGCCGAGCCTTCTTGCCGAACTCATTGAAATCGCATCCGGGAAAAAACGAACCCGAGCACAAATTCTGGGTCAGAACGATTTCCAGCCCTGGAAGCGCGGAGTTTCCCTCTGAGAAGCCGGTCCTTTATCCTGACAGAAACCTCCTGATTGCGTCCTTGACCCGGACCATCGATTCGTGATTTCCTCCCCGCATGCCCAGCGAAAGCAATGCAGCGCTCATTTCCAGATGGAAAGATGAGCCAGCCCCCCTTCTCCCACTCCTCCACGACTTCCACAATCGGGATGGCTACCTTTCCGAGGAAACGATTCGGGACGTGGCCGAGGGCCTTGGTATTCCTCTGGCAGAATTGTTCGGCACGGTCACCTTCTATCACCACTTTTCTCGTGAAGCCCCCGGCAAGTCGGCGCCTCGAGTTTGCACTGGAAATATCTGCTGTCTCCACGGGGGAAACGAACTGCTGGAGTCGCTGAAAGAGGACGGTGCGACCCCGATGCCCTGCGCCGGACGCTGCGACGACATGATCCCCGTGATCATCGACGACAAGGCCTTCGTCGGAAAGACCAAAGATTCCCTCGTCCATCGCGCCACCCCCATGCCGGCCGAGAATCCCGGTGGGATCACGGAATGCGTATTTTCCCAGATTCGCGAAGAAGGACGCTCGACCCTCGATGGGTATCGCGCGACCGGTGGCTATGCCGCCCTCGAGAAGGCACTTAAAGGAACTCCCGGCGAAGTCATCGAGACCGTTTCCGAGAGCAAGCTGGCAGGGCGAGGAGGGGCTGGCTTCCCCACCGGATTCAAATGGAAAGCGGTTGCCGATGCTCCCGGAGATCCGAAGTGCATTGTCTGCAACGCCGACGAAGGCGAACCCGGCTGCTTCAAGGATCGAACGATCATGGACCATGATCCATTTGCGGTGATCGAGGGCATGACTTTGGCCGCCTTTGCAACAGGTGCCCCCCTTGGCTTCATCTACCTTCGGTATGAATACCCGGAGACCGAAGCCATCCTTGAAAATGCGATTGAGGACGCTCGCGCCAACGGACTGCTGGGAGAAAATATCCTGGGTTCCGGCCTCACTTTCCATCTCTACGTGAGGCGGGGTGCCGGAGCCTATATCTGTGGAGAGGAAGGATCTCTCCTCAACAGTCTTGAAGGAAAACACCCCTTCCCCCGTAACAAGCCGCCCTTCCCTGTCACGCACGGATTCAATGACAAGCCGACCGCAGTCAACAACGTCGAGACCCTCGCTTCAGTCCCTCACATCGTGGCCAACGGAGCCGAATGGTATCAGGGACTCGGTCTCGGGGACCTCGCGGGAACCAAGGTTATCAGCTTGTCCGGCGATGTGCAGCGCCCCGGCAACTATGAGGTCCCGTTCGGTCTTCCCTTGAATACGCTGATTCATGAGTGGGCGGGAGGTCCTCCCGAGGGGCGAACCGTGCAAGCCGTAACGATGGCAGGCCTCTCTGGTGGCTTCGTCGGTGGAGACTTGTCCGAAATCACTCTCGACGATGGCTGCCTCAAGAGCCGGGGATCTTTTCTCGGTGCCGGCGGGATCATGGTTTTCGACGATTCCCGAAACATGGTCGAGGCCGCTCACAACGCGATGGAATTCTTCGCCCACGAAAGCTGTGGGAAATGCTTTCCCTGCCGGATCGGCACCCAGCGTATCACGGAGCGCCTCAATGGGGCCACCCCCAACCTGACTCACGAAGAATGGCTCGCCGAGATCGACGATATCGGAAGCACCATGAAATCGACCAGCGCCTGCGGTCTCGGCATGGCAGCTCCGCATGTGACAGAATCCCTCGTGCGCTATTTTCCCGAGCAAGTGGAAGCGCATCTCAGCAAAGAATCCTGAACCCTTTTCTTCGAACTCATCCGAAATTCTCTTCTTCTCATGATTTCCGACCTAGACGCACAAACGACGGAAAAGGCGCTCATGCTCACTCTCGATGGCGAGAAAGTCTCGTTCGAAGCGGGCGAAACCATCTACGAGGTAGCTGAACGCCATCGCCGTGAAATCCCGACCCTCTGCTACGATGAGCGACTCGAGGCTTTTGGTGCCTGCCGTCTCTGCATCGTCGAAGTCGAAGGGATCAGGAATCCGGTGGCCTCGTGCACGACCCAGGCCACCGAAGGCATGGTCATCCAAACGAAAACCGAAGCGATCGAAAAGCACCGCAAGACGCTACTCGAACTCGTCGCTTCCGAGAATCGCGACGTCGATGTGAATCAGCTGAGCGGCTATGCCTCGCAGGAGTTGAAAATTCTCGTCGACCGATACGACGCCCGCTCGGGTCGTTTCTCCGGCAAGAAATCAGGCACCTCGAATACCAAGGACAAGAACCCTTTCATCTTGCGGGACTATGACAACTGCATCTCCTGCTATCGCTGTGTCAGGGTTTGTGCGGAACGCGAGGGTGACTATGCAATCAACGTGATGAACCGCGGGTTCGACACCCAGATCATCACCGAGTTCAACAATGACCTCCGCGACTCGGAATGCACCTTCTGCGGGCAATGCGTCCAGACCTGCCCAACGGGCGCTCTCGGCGACAAGAAAGCGCTGCGCGATTCTGACACCGAAGGAGAGATCGAGAAAACACGGACCATCTGCCCCTACTGCGGAGTGGGCTGTTCCGTCGATATGCTGAGCAAGGGCGACAAGATCGTCGGGATCCAGCCAGCGATGGATGGCCCCGCCAACGAGGGCGCCCTCTGCATCAAAGGGCAGTTCGCGTTCGACTTCATCCAGAATGCCGACCGTCTCAAGAAACCCATGATCCGCCGTGAGGATGGAGAACTCCACGAGTGCGACTGGGACGAGGCGCTCAATTTTGCCGCCGCCGGCTTTGCCAAGGTCCGCGACAAGTTTGGACGACACAGTGTCTACGGGATCGCCTCCGGTCGAGCTCCCCACGAAGCCGCCTACACGATGCAGAAATACATCCGGGCGACCTACGGGACCAACTACATAGACAACTGTTCGCGAGCGTGACACGCTCCGACAGTTGCCGGTCTGGCAGCTACGATAGGACGAGGCGCGATGAGCAACCCTCTCGCGGATATGGAAAAGCCCGATGTCATTTTTGCCATCGGCACCAACATGACAGAATGCCACCCTGTCGCGGCTACGCGGCTGAAGCGGGCCCTGACTGCGGGCGCGACCATGATCGTCGCCGACCCCCGTCAAACCCGTTTGGCCAAGATGGCCCACCTGCACCTTCCGATCCGTGTGGGCTCGGATGTGGCTCTGTTGCTCGCGATGGCTCACGTCATCCAGCGCGAAGGCCTCATCGACGCAAGCTTCATCGAGGAACGAACTGCAGGAGGCAATGAGTTCCTGCAACACGTCAAGGAGTTCACTCCGGAGTGGGCTTCCGACATCTGCGAGGTCCCGGCTGCTGACATCGAGAAAGCCGGCCTGCTTTACGGGAAAGGGAATCCCTCGGCGATCTACTACACCCTCGGCATCACCGAGCACATTTGTGGGGTCGATAATGTCCAATCGCTCTGCAACCTCGCCCTCATGACAGGCAACCTGGGAGTAGAAGGTGGCGGGATCAATCCCATGCGGGGACAGAACAACATCCAGGGAGCCGGAGATTGCGGTGCCGTACCCAACAACTTTCCTGGCTTCCAGCCTTGTGACCATCCGGAGAGCACGGAGAAATTCTCCAAGCTGTATCAGACCGAGATCGACGGGACCAAGGGCATCACCAAGGTCACCGCCCTCGACAATTGCGGGAAAGGCATTCATGCGATGCTGATCGATGGAGAGAACACCGTCGTGACCGATCCGGACAAGAATCACTGTGAACACGCGCTGAAGAGCCTCGATCATCTCGTGGTCATCGATATTTTCATGACGGAGACGGCACAACTGGCCGACGTGGTCTTTCCCGCCACGGCCTGGGGAGAAACGGACGGCGTGCAAACGAATACGGAGCGACGCGTTCAGCGTCTTCGCGCTGCGGTTCCGCCTGTCGGCGAAGCCAAGCCCGACTGGTGGATCGTGAGTGAAATTGCCAAGAGAATGGGAGTTCCCGGGTTCGAATACGAGTCGGCCAGGGACGTCTTCAACGAGCTCTGTGAACTCAGCCCCATCTATGCCGGGCTCGACTGGGATCGGATCGAAGACAGCGAATATCAATGGCCGGTTCCGGATCGCGATCATCCGGGCACACCACGTCTTCATGAAAAGGAATTCAAGAATGGCCGTGGCAAGTTCACGGTGGTGGGATACCGAGACCCCGCCGAAGTGATCAGCGACGAGTTTCCTCTCTGGCTGACGACAGGACGACGCCTCGAAGCCTATCACTCCCGCACCCAGACGGGTCGCAGCGCCGGGATCGAGTATCTACTCTCTCATGAGTCGCTTGAAGTCCATCCCGACGATGCGGAGGCTCTGGGTCTCGTCCACGGAGGCATGGCCAAAATGGCGAGCGCTCGAGGAGAAATTGAAATCGAAGTGAAGGTCACCGACATGTCCCCCCAAGGGACCGTTTTCACCTCGTTCTCCTTTGCCGAAGTGCCAGTGAATATCCTCACCGGATCGGGCTACGACCCCGTGACACAAACCGCAGAATTGAAAGTCTGTCCCGTTCGGGTCGAGCCAGCCTAGGCTGACCGACTCGAGATCAGAGACCCTTTTGACTATCCTGGAGTAAAATCAGGAAAGCCTAATTCGCACCCGACTTCGGCTTCACCCCGCGAAGTTTGGCGTGCACGAGTGCCGTCTTGCCCATGTAGTGATCCATGGGATACTGATAGGCCGCTTTTTGAATGTGTTCGTTGGACTTCTCCTGCTCTCCAATCGCCTCATACCAGAGTGCCAGGTAAAGATGCGCATAGCAGAGATGATTTCTCTCGGTCTCGGAGAGGGCGTTGTCATTGTTGGGCTTCACCGCAGCGAGCACGTCCTCGACCGAACCGGCCCCTGAAAACAACTGGTGAATCTCGGCCATCGGCACACGAGAATCCCGCTGGATCGGAATCAGGTTCTCCTGGGCGGAGGCGACCGATCCCCCAGGGGCCCGAACCGAACAGATAAAGTGCCAGACTGCATTTTCGACATCTTGTGAATTCACCTCCTGGTGTCTTTCGAACTGCGCCTTCCCTTTCTCGTATTCTTCCGCGTAGTAGTAGCAGAGGCCACGCTGCCAATGATGCGGATCCTGCTCGGGGACGCGGGCGATTACGGCGTCGAAGTCCGCGATCGACTCATCGATCTTGCCTTCGAAGAAACGCTCCTCCCCTCTTCGCTGAAGCGATAGCGTTCGCACCCGATCCCAACGACTGCCCTCGGAAATCGCGGCGGTAAGATCGATCACCGTATCGTATTCCTCGGCCTGATAAGCCGCCATCACCTTGGCGGCGGCTTCCTCGGAAAGGGCATCGTCCGAGAGGGCATCGTTTTCGGCTTGGGAGCAAGCCGTGAGAAGAAGGAGACCAATGAGGGAAAGAATGCGGGTCATTTCGAAATCTGCAAAAAGGTTACGGTCGGAAAAGGCTGAGCGAGGCTTGAAACTCGTGCACTTAGCGCTCGTCGCCCTCCTCCTCTTCTGCAACAGGTTCCGTCGGTTGTTCCCCAAAGGTAGTCAACTGATCCTCGTCTTCGATGGCTTCGGAATCGGATCGCTCCCCCAGCGTCGTGGCAAGGATATAGCTGCGGTTCTTCTTGTCGTTCAATTCATCGAACTTCACCATCGTGATCTCCTCGGGGAGAGGCACGGGCTGGGTTTTGGGGATCCGAGAAATCCCTGAGAAATCAACGCGGTCCAACCATTCCTTTGAAAAACGTCGCGGCTGGTATTCGCAGGAAATCCTTACGATATAGCGTTTCTCGGCAAGGAGATGGATCTCAAAATCCTCTGCGCCATAGTTGATGATGATCGCTGGGTTCTCCTGGATGAACTTCTTTTCGAATCCCTCTCCGGTTGTAGGTGCGAAGTCTTGGAACATCCCCAGAGCCTGCCGAAAACCGCCAGTGTCCTCGATGCGGATGCTCGCCTTCATGACCGCCCCCTCCGGATCATCGGGTCGAGGCCTTTCGAAGCGTCGCTCCGCTACCGAACTGAGCCACTCATCGTAGCGGTTCTCGGCGGTCGATCGGGTCATTTTCCATCCCTCGATCCCTTCGGGTAAGAAGGACAGCAGCTCGCGTGGATTCACAGGCAGCATCGCTACCGGCTTGCTTGAACCCAATACGACGATCTCCTCTCCGGAGTCTTGTCCCGGCGCCGTGCCAGGAAAGAGTGTCCCTCCGAGCAGAACCAGGCTGTATCGAGCCAACAAAGCAGAATATGAAATGAGAAAACGTTTCATTCGTCCAGGTACTTGAAATACACGACGCGATATTTGATCACAGGTTGAGGAGGATTGTAAGCCTCTTCGAGAGTACTTTCCGTCCACTTCACTTTGCCGAGTGTTCTCGAAGTGTAGCGATCCATCCCCACCTCCTGCGGCCCGTCATACCAGGGATAGGTCCCCTGCAGGTCGAGGCTCAATCGATTGCCCCCACCCTTCCGCATCGGTGGAGAGCCCGGGAGCTGGTAGAGGGTATCGGTGGTCGCCCCCGACCAGTTGTTGACCGGTTGCCTCTGAACCGCCAACCGGTCCCATCGGCCCTGGCTGTCGGCGTGGGCATTTCCGGGACGCCCATCCTTGCCCGGCCAGACATAGCGCTCGATCACCGCATAGAATCGCTTCTCCCCAAGCACCCGGTCACCATCCTCAAATTCTCCCCATTTCTCACTGCCTCTCACTTTTTGCACGACTTGAGCCGCCCCCCAGAGACCGAAAGTATTCGATTTCGTAGTCAGGCATCCTGCCATGTTCCGCAGGTATTCCTCGTGCTCGAACTCCGTCGCGCCCGCATCGGACCGACGATAGCCATCGACGAGCGTCAGGTCCCCGATATAGCGAAAGAACTCGTTTTTCTGGTAGTCCTCAATCTCATCCAGAAACGCATCCACCTCCGCGTCGGGACGAAGGTGGGTAAACACCGCCTCCAAAGGCTTCTTTCGAGGTGGAGGCTTGAAATACTCGTTCGCTTCCGGATAGATTCGGGAATTGATGTTCACCTGGCCCGCCGTGCTGTTCATGAATGAAGCGGTCGAGAATTCGTCGGGCAAGGTCGAGTTGATCCGCCACTGGTCGTGCTGCATCGGATAGGTCGCACCGAGCAGATCGAGCAGGAGATAGTCGGGTGGACCCTCGGTCTCCTTTCTGGCTCCGAGGTTGAGGGTTCTCCACGGAACTCGGTTCTGAATCCCGGTGTGAAGAACACTCCAGTATCCCTTCGACGAAACCCGGCTTCGCGAGTTGTATTCATCAGGTCGATTCAATCCGAAGGATCTTCCTTTCTCTTTTTCAGGGTCTCGCGCGCTCCCTGGCCCTCTCTGGAAATAGCGATACTTGCTCCTTTCCGAAGACAATTCTGCGGGTTCGAGAGCCTCTCCCTTGATTTCATTGGGTGCCCCGGGAGTCCCCCCGTCTTCCGTGTCGATGATCCACTCCTCCTTGTTCCAACTCAACCGGGGATCATTGATCTGCCAGGATACGACCTTCCTCTCTCCGGATCTGAGATCGAGATCGATGGTCGTGGTCAGGGTGTCTTCTTCGGTTTCTCCCAGTGGGATCATCTGGCGAGGACGTCGGCTATCGGCGCGAACCCCCATCCCAAGTCGCCAGCTCACATCGATGGACAGGTTTCGGTTCTTGGTCACATCGACCTCGGCGAACTCATCAAAGACATTGGGCTGATTGTCCTGAGGGTTGGCCAGCCAGCGAGATCGCTTCCCGAGATATCGCCAAGGGCTCGCGACAACGACACGGTTCCTGAGATTCTTGTTCGGATGCTGCACGCTCGCGATTCGGGCTCTTCCCCCTGGCGAAATGCGGAGAGACCCCAAGCTGCGACGGTCGACGATGCGGATCGGTTTCCCCTTCGCATTGCGGATGATCTCCCCGGTCTCGGGATTTCTCTTGTTCTTGGTCGTGTTGTAATTCCAGTTCCGATCGTCGTTGCGTATAGCCCGCTCTTCCGTCGTCTCCGGGTTCGCAGGGCCCAACTCATAGAATCCCGGCATGCCGCTTCCGCCTCCCTGGATGTCGAGACGGAGGTAATCCACCTTGGTCGGAAACTCGTTGAGCCAGACGATCTGCCCGAGGCTGTGCTGGTAGTATTCGACTTCGTATCGAAACCCGATGATTTTCTTGGTCGGATTTCCACCCGGAGCATTGAGTGACCGAAAGATCAGTCTTACCTCGGTGATATGAGGTCCCTGCGTTTGCGGCAACATGGGAATCTCCTTCCTCGCTCCTCCCTCGTCGCCGGGCGGCTCGGTTTCCACCTGCCAGTAGTGACGCTCGGGATACTCCCAACGCCGCTCCTTGGAAAAGGGCGAATAGATCACCGATGTGGAACGCCAGGCCAGGTCACGGCTCGAGATACGATTTCCTCTCGTCGACATCGTCGTGGTCGCCATGCGTGCCATCGTCAGCATGCTGAGGGCCATCTGATAGCATTCCGCCTCTCCATATTTGTCGATAAAGGTTTCCTCATAGCCCGGCCACTTGCGCCCCATGTATCGCTTCAGCATCTCGAACTGGGCACGATTCACGATGTTGGCCGCATGGACGCTCCCTCGGTCGTCGTCCGAATCGTCCTGGATTCCGTGGGTGAAGCCAAGACTGCCCATGAGCGAGTGGAGGTGCATGATCCCTTCGATCTCGTAGTCGGGTTCCGCCGTGCCCGGGCCATTGTAAACGAACGGGAGTTGATAGAGTGGCCCAGCCTCGAGCGAGAGAGGGATATTGGTCGTAAAAAAACGGGAACGCCCAAAGGCATTGAACTCCGGGGCCCGACTGTAGAAAGTCAGGTAATATTTGTTCCGGTGATACCATTCCCGGCGTTCGGCCTCTGGCATATCGACGAACTCTAGGATTGATTCGGGATATCGGGAGAATCCCCTCAGCCAGGCATGGGCCAGCAGTTTCTCGGCGAGGAGATCAGACCGATCCTTGAATAGCACATCGAGATTGACCGAGCGTGGTTGCCCCAGGGCCCACTCGCGATCCTTGCTCTTGGCATTGAACTCCACATCTCCCGCGCCGGCGGTGAACAATGGTGGCATCATCCCGATTTTGTATTGCTCCCAGAATTGCTGAGGATCGACCGTATCTCGATCCGGCTTTCCCAAGGCGACATTGAAATTGATCCTCGCACTCTCGTCGTCGATCCAGAACCCATAGCGCCCTGTGATCGGATTCTCTTCGGAGGCCGGCTCTCCCGGCTTCTTCAGCATGGGGACCCACTTCACCCGCATCGGGGGAATCGTGGCTTCTCCGCCCCGCCCTTCTTCCATGACGATGGGTGGGTAGGTTTTCCCGGGAAGCGGCTCGTTGAGATCGACCGAGTGGACGTCGGGATAACGAGTCGACGCCGGATCCTGCTCCGCGACTCCCGTGTGCAGCGGGACATGTTCGATATTGCCCTCATCATCAAATACCGTGAGACGCCCTGGATTCACCGCCCAGTTTTCTCCGGGTGCATCGGCAGCCGATTCATTGATCAGTGCAGGCTCCGGAATCGAGTTTCTCAGGATCCCGATTCCATGACTGACGGCGCCCTGCGCCACCATCTTGGCGCGTTGAGTGTTCGCGAAAGCATGGGCAGCCTGCTCCTCGATCTGCATCGTGCTGAAAAACGCGAGTGTCAGGATGGCCAACATCGAAACAACCAGCAAAACCATGATGAGCGCCCCTCCCCGTTTCTTCCGGGCAGGCTCGATGGTCTTTCTCCTGGTGCGACTTGGCGCGACTCTCAGCTTTTTTATCCTCATGTTCCGTTCACCAGCTTGACCCTTGTTGTAAAAACCTCGGCCCCGCGAATTCCAGCATCCTCGAGATTCTGCAGATAGAGCTGCACCGACCCATCCATATCGAGTTTGCCATCGACGAGAAGCGAATCCATGGGAGGAATCTCCCTATCCCGAGCAAGCAGTGCCGTATCGATGGTCACAATCGAGATCTCGATCTCTGCAGGCACCCGATTTGCCTTCATCACCTGCTTGGACAGTCGGAGAAATTCAGTGGTCTCTCCTGATTCGAAAGGAGTCGTTGTCGCCATCTGGAAGAAAGCGGCGGAATTGTAGATCAGGTCCGAACTGGGATGATTGCGCACCTCGGAAAGCCAGGGCACGGGATTGCCGAGAAGGTCGTAGCACTGCACCCAGAAAGCGACGACCCCGTCCGCCGCAGTGGACACGACGACCGCATCGTTGTCCGGATCCTGCTCGTCAAAAGCTCGCAGATCCAGGTTGTCCAGAAACCATCTAGCCGTGACCGGATCGGTCCGCATGCTGAGGTCACGAGTATTCCCGAGGTTCACCAGTCTTGGAAAATAGCCGTCGGGATTGTCGGGCTCGATGTAGACCCGTTTCAGCCGGAAGAATCCTTTCTCTTCATCACGGAAAAGGTAATAGCCGACGCATCGCAACTCGCCCCCTTCCCCAAGCGGCGCCATCCAGAAAAGAGCGGGAGAAAGGCTCGCAACATTGAGAGCTCCAGCGCCCAACAGCTCTTCCCCGGGAAGCACGATGAACTGCATTCGGGTATCGACCACCGCGGGGGTCAGTTCTCGCGTCAGCAACTCCAGGGCGCCCCGAGCCCGCTGGTAGGTCTCGATGCGACGTTCACTTTCGATCCAGGTCGAGGTGACCGAAGGGACCGCGGCCAGCAGAATCGTCATCAAGATCGACAACACCGTGAAAGCCACGAGCAACTCGATGACACTGAATCCTCGAGGACCTGCGCTACGCATGCGGACTGGTTCAATAACTTTCACTGGGACTTCGGATTCAATATTCCACTTTTGGTTTGTAGTCCGGGTCGATGACCTGCCAATCCGGCCCGGTCAAGGTCGTCAGTGGATAGGTGATACTGGTCTTCGGATTTCCCCGGCCGCGAGGTTCTCCCGCCTCATCCACCGGCCAGGAGATCGCGACGACTGCAGCGAGCACTCCCTCCGAATGTTCGAAAGGAACACTCGAGGGGAGGTCCTGCAGGTCGACATCCACCCGGAAAAAACGATCATTCCCCACAGATCCTGCTTCTCGATCGGCCACGCCTTCCTCCCAGAAGCGGCCCTGGGCATCGTAAAAGTAAGGGGATCCGGAAGGAACTCCGACCTCCAGTGGCTCTCCCTTGATCCGGTCGTGGACCTCCTCCAAAACCGTGCCGATCGCAGTCTGATCGGCACTGGCCTGGCTCGACTCCATCGCGTAGGGGAGCATCCCGAGGATGGACACCAGCGCGATTGCCGCGATCCCCATCGCGAGGACGACCTCGATCAGAGAAAACCCCGACCGTCCGTGCCATACCGTAGCGTTCTCTCGCGTGTTGATCATGGACGGTAGACTCGAATCCTTCCTGTCAGCGTGTCGATGTTGAATTGTGACCAGTTGGGAACCTCCCGCGCAGTTCCTCCCTCTCCCGGCCGGACGACAACGACCAGATTCCGGTGATCCCCACCCGGCGCCGAAGCCCTCCCACTGGGAGAGAATTCAAAAAAGCGGAACCGGTAGTTGGTCGAGAGCTGGGTCACCATGCGATCGAAGGAATTGTCCGAAATCTGCATCAGGTAGTCGCCGCGGACGGAAGAGGGATCCTCCTGATAGTAGGTCGATTCCTTGACGAAACCGGCAAGACTCTGATCGAAAACCAAGTCCCCCGGAAGACTCTCCCACTCTCGATACTGCTCGAACTGCCTTGTCTGTGAGTTCCAGGAAAACGCCGTGTATTTCCTGTAATTCTCATCGGGATCGCTGGATGAACTCTCGACGATCGCCACTCGGATCGCGGTATGCCTAGCAATCGCATCGCTTCGACAGAGATTGACGAAATCAGCGAATTCCCTGGTTGAGACTGAAAGACTCGTCGATCGCAAGGTACCCAGCGAACCGACGACGACCGCAGAGAGGATGGACATGATCGCAAGAACGACCATCATCTCCATCAAGGAGAATCCTCGAGAGTGGGAACTCCCTGTCTCTGAACTTTCTACGGCCTGACCACACTGCATCGAAAGCGAGAGTAGCGAAAACAGGAATGACTTTACAATGTAAATTTTCGGATTTTCCCAGAAACGCGATCCATTGACTCGACTTTCCGCAAATTTGCTTCAAGGGACCGGAGTTACCTCTCTAGGAAGGAATCCCACGCAGAAGATCTGGGGATGGGTCTATCGCTCTTCCGAGAGGCCATTCGGCAAGAGATTTGTCTAGGCACCGCTCCCAAAGTCGATACCCTCGACCTGAGAGAAGCTGTGCTCTCTTTCTTCGAAGATCTCCGAGAAACGTCATCTCTCGCCGTCGGTAGAGAGACGACACCCGGAGCACGGCGAAAAAAAGTATCCCTGAATTTCTAAGAATATCTCCGCGGCCGTGTCATCCCCCTAGAACCAGCCGTCACATCGTGAGTGAACCTGAATTCATCCCCCCGTCTGACCCGCGCGTCTCCCCCATGCCTGCGAAAGAACCGTCCCAAGTAAACCGGCAGGCGAAACCCGCATTGCCCGACCTTTTCATCGAGCAAGAAACTCCGCTCCTGAGATACGCCTACTCCCTGACGGGGACCAGAGCCGTCGCCGAAGACGTGGTCCAAGAGGTGTTCCTCCAGCTGCATCAGCATTGGGATGAGGTGGAAAATCCGGTCGCCTGGCTTTTTCGAAGCGTCAGAAATCGAGCCTACAACCACCACCGGAATCATCGTCGCGAGGTGTTGTCCGAAGACTCGGGAACCGATACGCCAGCCAAGGACGAGACCGATGGGCTTCTCCACCGGATGGAGGCTGCAGGTTTTCTCCGATTGCTCCTTGCTGAGCTTGAGGAGAGCGATCGCACCCTGATCCGGCTGAAGTATTTCGAGGATCTCAAGTATCGGGAGATCGCAGAGGAAACGGGACTCAGCGTCAGCAATGTCGGCTACCGCCTTCACCATCTATTGAAACAACTCGCGGAAAACCTCCGCCAAATCGGAATCGAGGAAGCATCATGAACGAAGAAAATCTGCACTCCTGGATGGAACCTGAGTTCGAAGCCCGCATCATTGCCATGATCCTGGGCGAAGCGTCGGACTTTGAAAAAGAAGAGACCGAACGCCGGATCAAAGAATCTCCCGAAGCGACTCTTTTCTACAAGAGAATGCTGGATCTTCATGCCCTTCTCGGAACTCTCCCGCTGCGAAGCGAAAGTGAAGAGAACGATTGGAAGCTCTCGACCGAACGCCGGGAAAAACTTCTCGCAACGATCGGAGAGCCTCAAGAGGCATCGCGACCATCCCTTCTCCGTCCCGCCTCGACGAAGTCGCCTCTGCCGAAAAAGGGAGCGAAGAAAAGGAAAATCCGATTTCTCCCGTTCGCCGCATCGATTGCCGCATCGATCAGCCTCCTTGGACTGGTCGCGGTGCTCGTCTTCGGGACTCTTCCGGGGGTTCAAATGGCAAGTCGGCCCGCAATGGGGACCGATAGCTATGCCTACCTGGATGATGAACTCGCGGCGGAAGCTGCGGTCCGGGAAGATGCCGCGATGGACATGCCCAGCGATATGTCGTTTACCCTTGAAGCATCGGAAAGGTCGAACGCGGATGAGCTGAATCGCGCGAAATCGGTCTCGATCGAGGGAAACAACCGGACCAAAGACCGCGTCATCCGAGAGTCCCTTCCCCTGGAGCCATCCCGCCCCACCATCACGACGAAGCCTGCGGAAGCGGTAGTCCCTGCATCTCCCGGGGAGGCTACAACTCCTTCCTCCGGAGAGAATGACTCGTCGACCACACATCTGTATGCTCTGACCGACGGAGTGGTGAGGGGCTCTAGTTTATCGAAAATGAAAAGGGTCAGTGGGAGCACGAAACTCCCTGCTCTTGAGGCACCTGCTTCGAATCAGTCTGTCGCCACCGGAAACATCGGATCACGATTCGGCGAAACCCAGATCGGCGCCTCCGGAAACGTGGAGATGGACTCCATGGTCTCGAACGGCACTACCGCCATTGGTTTTCCAGTGGCAGAAAAGCAGCAAGCGAATCGTTCCGCCGCGCAACCCCCTGCTGCCCCGGTTCCCGCCGGGGTGAACTTTGGACGCAAAGAGGAGGTCGCGAAGAGTGAAAGTGCCCAGACCTTCGGGCTTGCCCGAAACGAGGACAACTACGACAGCTTGGCCATCGACGGCGGAATCCGGGACCAGAGTCGTGAAGTCGATATCGTCAATGGTCGCGCCTTTGCGGACAAGCAAACTCCGCCGACCTCGAACCTGGCCGTGGTTGATCCTTTTGACGATACCACGATTGATTTGGAACAGTGGGGAGCCGGTATGGATAAGAAGGACTCTGCACCTGCTTCGAATTCCCTCCACTTCTACAGTGCGGATGCGGATCAGGACCGAAATGGAGTCGCCTCCGAAGGTAGAGCCTCGATCGATCCCTTTGCCGCCCCGGTCGAGGCGGGTTCCGGCGGTCTTTCGAGTCGTCAACTGCAGCCAAGCGCCGACCCTTTCGCCGCTCCGAGAGGAGGAACGGAAGCAATGGAGAGAAAGAAAGCGAATGCCGCCAATCCCCTCGGAGACAGCGACTTCGCCATGCCGAAAAGTGCGCTGGATGGCGATCTCATCGCATCGAACAGCGAGGAGATGCGAACCCGGGGAATATACTACGACGAGGCCCGCGACCACACCCGCGCCCGAATGTTTTGGAAGATCAAGGAAGGTTGGGAAACCCCTGCGCCACCCAACAAGTCTGTTGCAGCCGACCCCTTCGCTCCTCCGGTCGCGCACCAAGGGAGCTTCGGTGGTGGCGGCGGTGGCGCTCCCCTGGAAGATGCCGAGCAGCCTCTCATGCAGGAGGAAGCCGAAAGCCTCCATAGGCTTTCCGATCTCTCGGAGGAGGTCACTTCGCTCGAGAGCAAGCTCGAGATGGACAAATCGGGCAAGAGTCCCGAGCAGGAGGCAGAAACTGTCATCATCGCCGGAGTCGCTCGACTGCAGGAATCCATTTCCGGCGAGGCGGAGATCACCGAGAAACTTCGTTCCGGATCTCGCGATCCCGACGAAGCCGTCGTCGACCAGGTGAGCGAAGCCGCAGAGAAGGAGGAGGAAGTTCGATTCACTCGAGATTTCCTTGGAGGAGCACGGGAGCTTCGGGGATTCGATTTCCGATCGCTCGCGCTCGACGAGAAGAGCGCCGAGGAAGAGCCCTTCTCCACCTTTTCTCTCCATGTCGGCGATTCTTCCTTTCATCTTGCCCGTGCAGCCCTTTCCAAAAACCAATGGCCGGAGCGGGAGACGATCCGGGTCGAGGAATTCGTCAACGCACTCGACTATCGGGATCCGATTCCGACCCATGAAGAAAAGGTCGGAGTCGCTCTCAACCAGGCGCGTCACCCCTTCATCCAGCAGCGCAACCTGCTCCGCATCTCACTCGCGACGGCTGCGCGAGGTCGCCAGGCCTCCGTGCCACTTCGCTTGACCCTCCTCCTCGACAACTCGGGATCGATGGAGCGTCCCGATCGCCGTGAGACGGTGCAGCGCGCCCTGGGCCTCCTCCTCGCTCAATTGCAGGAGACCGACGAAGTCACCCTCATCAGCTTCGCTCGTCAGCCTCGTCTCCTCGCCGATCGCGCCAAGGGAGCGGATGCCAAAGCCCTTCTCGACCGGGTCGTCAACCTTCCCAGCGAGGGCGGAACCAACCTTGAGGCGGCGCTCGATCTCGCCTTCCAGAAAGCGCAGGAGCAGCAGGTCCCTAACGCCCAGAACCGCATCATCCTCCTCACCGATGGAGCCGCCAATCTGGGCGACGCGGAACCTACCCGTCTCGCCGCCAAGATCGAGACATTCCGGGACGCGGGAATCGCCTTCGATGCCGCTGGAATTGGTGCCCAGGGACTCAACGATGAGATTCTCGAAGCGCTCACCCGCAAGGGAGATGGCCGCTACTATCTTCTCGATCGACCCGAGGATGCCGACACCGGGTTTGCCCGCCAGATCGCCGGTGCCCTTCGTCCTGCCGCAGGGAATGTGAAAGTCCAGGTCGAGTTCAATCCCGATCGAGTCGGAGCCTATCAACTCATCGGATTCGAGAAACACCGGCTCAAGAAAGAGGACTTCCGAAACGACGCCGTCGATGCCGCCGAGCTCGCCGCCGCCGAAGCCGGAGTGGCCGTCTACCAGGTGGAAGCCCGGCCCGAAGGCAAAGGAGATATCGGATCCGTTTCTGTACGCTTTCGGGATCTCTCAACAGGTAAGATGGTCGAGAAACGCTGGCCGATTCTCTATGATCCCAACACCCCGCCATTCGAGCAGGCCGCGCCCGCCATGCGGGTCGCCGGTACAGCTGCCTTCCTCGGGTCCCGTCTCAAGGAAGACGTAATCGGACAACTCGTCGAACTCGAAACCCTTTCCACCGTTCTGAACGATCTGCCCTCCCTCTGGAAACGCGACCAAGGCCTGAGGCAACTTCAGGAAATGGTCCAGAAAACCCGGTCGCTCACCTCGGAGTAGAGATCCACGAACGACGCCCCCATCTCGATCC
Source organism: Verrucomicrobiales bacterium (assembly GCA_029213195.1). Classification (GTDB taxonomy): domain Bacteria; phylum Verrucomicrobiota; class Verrucomicrobiia; order Verrucomicrobiales; family DEV007; genus Arctic95D-9. The sequence goes on along the minus strand of JARGNI010000031.1, from coordinate 19,114 downwards.
TGAATCCCCCCTCTCCAATGCCCCATCCAACCCTGTTCCTTCTCCTACCCCACCCCGTTGGGTCGGCAAGCCTACAGGGTTGACCGCCACTCTTTCTCCTCTGCCTTTTTACAAACCGCTGACAACTCGCTGACAATCAAATGACAACTTCCCAGTCGATCTTTTCGACTCTATCCGGAACCCTATTTTCCATGAAAAAACTTCCCCTGCTCCTTCTCTTGCTCGGATCCTCGCTCTTTGCGCAGGAAAAGAACGGCAAAGCTTCGGTGGGAGCGAGTATCGGTGAAAACGGAACCGGAAAGATCATCGTCGAGGCTCGCGGCGAACTGCCCAAGCCTCCTCTCTTCTACACGGCCTCGATCGAAAGCACCGTGGTCGTCTCCAGCAGTCAGGTCGACACCAATGCGAAAGCGAAAGTAAAGGTTCTCCAGGGAGAGGCCACGACCTTCCGCCTGGCGCTTTCCGGAGGTGGCGAAGTCGTCCAGGTGCAGGGAAAAACTCTCGCCTCCTGGGCCGTGGAAACGGATACGGAAAAAAAGCGCTACCTGACTCTTTCTCTCAAGAAGTCGGACCAACCTGTGGTCGACCATGTTTTCTCGATCCAGTTGAAACAGGAGGACCTCGAACTCCCCGCCCTTCTCACCGTCGCAAGCTTTGGCCCGGATACCGGAGCTTCGAGTGGATTCCAGCAGCTGATCTCACTCCAGTATCGCAACGGCGTGGATGCCCGACCTACCAAGTTCGATGGTTTCCTCCCTCTCGCCAACAACGGAAATCCCCCGGTTCGCTTTCAGAGCAAGGGCCAGGGAAATCTCGTCCTTTCGCTCTCCCGCGATGGAGTCACCCCTCAGCCGGTCGAAATGATTTCCTCCAATCTCGTTGGAGAAATCTCCGAGGATGGCAAGTCTGCGTCCTTTGAGTTGACGGGGACCGTCCGTGTCTCGGAAGCGGAAGCAAGCCTGAGGTTGCTCGAGGGCGATGTCGCGATCGAATCGTTTCCCGGCGGAAAGAGTCAGAATCTCGTACTCGTCACCCATCCGAAAGGTGGCGCCCACTATGAACTCCATTTCGACAAGCCCGGTGAGTGGCCGGTGAAAGTCGAGTTCGTCGCCAGCATCCAGAGCGGTGATGGCTGGAAACAGCTCTCCTTCCGCGCCGCCTCGGGAACCGTGGCTCCCATCTCGCTCAAGGGATTCGAAGAAGAAGTCACCTTCCGCGATGGAGGAGTCATCACCGAGGGTGAGTCCGGATTTCTCCCTGCCACTGGGCACTGCCACATCGCCTGGAAAGAGGCGAGAAAGATTGGCGAAGGGAAACTCTTTTTCAGTACTACGGCCAAGATCGAGACCCGTGTCACGGCAGGGTTGCTCAAGCAAATCCACCAGGTCGAGTATCGCATCCTCCAGGGGGAATTAAGTCAGCTCGATCTGGACCTGGCTGGCGAGGGAGAGATTCTCAATGTCGAAGGCCCTGGTGTTGCGGGATGGAAGCTCGATCAAAACGACAATGGTCGTCAGCTTTCCGTCAAGCTCAGCCAACCCATCAAGGATCAGGCCGCGCTCGTCATTCGCACCCAGCAGCCACTCAGTGCCTTTCCTGTCAAGGCCGAGCCCCTCCAGATCACTCCGATCGGAACAGTTCGACATTCGGGACACATCCGCCTGACCAACGAGGGAAGCGTCCGACTCGAGACGTCGGGGCTTTCCGGGCTCACCCAGTTGTCACCCGATCAGTATCCCGACGCTCAGATCGCCGCCCGCCAGATTTTCGTCTATCGTTTTCCCTCGGCGGAATATGCTTACGAGATCACCGCCGACCGGATTCAACCCGAAACCTCGGTTTCCGAGATCCTGCTCTATCGATTTTCCGACACCGACCGAGTCATCGAGAGCCAGCTCGAACTCGACATCCGGGAAGCCCCCATCCGCGAATGGAACCTCCTCTATCCCGAAGGCTATTCCGTGGTGTCCGTCAGTGGAGCATCTGTCGCCGATTATGTTGTCGGGTCGGAGCCCATCGATGGCCAGCGAACGCTGAAGATCATTTTCAACGCCGATGTCAGCGGACGCCAGCTCGTCGCCCTGCAGTGGGAGTTGAGCACTCCCGCCGAGGGTGGTGACTGGATCCTGCCGCGCATCGAGCACCCTGATGCGGAAGCGATCCGAGGAGACATCGGGGTCATTTCCGAGCCCGGCTTCCGCATCGGAATCACCGAGACCGAGCTGCTCGTCGAGAAACCCCTCTCTTATTTCCCGAAGCAGGTTCCCGGTCTCCAACAAGCCTTTCGGATTCGGGAGCAGAACTGGTCGGCAACGATGAGTGTCGAAGTCCTCGCCAAGAGCATCCAGGCCGACGTCTTTCACCTCTACTCGCTCAGCGAAGGCACCGCCTACGGAAGTGTCCTCATCAACTATTTCGTCACCGGAGCTCCGATCTCGGAACTGTCGGTCACGGTCCCGTCCGATCTCGGCAATGTCACCGCCGACGGGAAGGATGTCCGCTCCTTTCGCCAGGACGAAGAAACCCTCTTCGTCACGCTGCACCAGCCTGTGATCGGTGCCTACACGCTCCTGATCACCTTCGAGGAACCCCTCGGTCGCGAGGGTGGCACGATTCAACCCGGACGAGTGACTCCTCTCGGAGTCGAAGGCGAGCGCGGTTTTCTCCAGATCGTCAGCCCGATGCAGGTGAAGACGGAGGTCGCCACCGTGTCCGACACCCTCCTCAAGCTGGATGCCCTCGAGTTGCCGGCCGAATTCCAGCTCCTTTCCGCAGCGCCCTCCCTCGGAGCCTGGCAATACACGAGTCGTCCCTTCGATCTCGCCGTCGATGTCACCTGGTATGAGCCCGGCACAACCGTCGGACAGGTCATCGAATTCTCCGAAATCCAGAGTCGAGTCTCACGCGATGGCGAGGTGGTCTCCGACCTGCTCTACTACGTAAAGTCTCGGGGTCGCCAGGCCCTGCGTCTCGACCTGCCCGAGAACACCCGACTCTGGGCCGTGTCCGTCGCCGGGAAACCCGTCACGGCGAGACAGGCCGGCGAGTCCACGCTGATCCCCCTGCCCGCCGTAACCGACTCCAATGCGCCTTCGGAGGTTCGACTCCGCCTGGGACGACCGGTTGTCGAGGGAGAGAATCCCACGCTGCAGCTACCGAGGGTCACGGTGCCGGTTCTCAAGACTGAATGGAGCCTGATTCCCGATGAAAACTACGTCCTCGTTCCAAGTGGCGGAACGGTCTCTCCTCCTGCACCCGTGCTTCGCCCCACGGGATTCGAATGGCTGGCCGAAAATGGAATGGGACTGGTTGTCATCGTTCTCGCCCTTCTCGCCATCGGGATGTTCCTAGTCCGACTCGGCGGCATTGGGACATTTTTTGGGGTCTGCTTCTACCTCGCGTCAGGACTCGCTTGCATCGTCTCGGCGACTCGGTCCTTCACCGGTTTCGGACCGATGAATTCGCTCCAGATCAGTCTTCCCGTGACACTCCCCCAGGATCTCCTCGAGATTTCGATCCAGAACACCGAACTCTGGCAGGCCAACATTTCCTGGCTGGGAGCCCTTCTCGTCGTCGCCGGAATCAGCGCCCTTGTCTTCTCTCTCTTCCCCAGTGCTGCCGACCGAGCCCGGCTTCTTCGTGTCGCGGGAATCGTAGCGATAGCCCTCGGCATTCTTCTACAGAGAAACGGGACTCCGTATTTCTTCCTCGCGGTTGGACTCGGGATCGCCATCCTGCTCATCCCTAGGCTCATCCACATCGGAAAAGACATGAAAAAGAAACGCGCTGCCGCAAAGAAGCGAAAGGCGGAAGAAGAGCGAGATGAACCGACCGACCTGGAGGAAGGCGGAGGCGCAACCGCAACTACATTGATCGGCGCGCTTCTCCTTTCCCTGGGAACCCTCTCGGTTTCGGCCCAGGGCATCCTGCCAGCGGACTTGAAACCTGCCAACGAGATCACCCAGGAGTGGAAACTCTCGGAAGAGAACCACGAACTCAAGGGTACTGGCTCGATCCGTATCAGCGGAGAGACAGGCGACCGTTTCCTCCTCCTTCGAGCTCCCGCCGTTTTGACCAAGTTCGAAGCCGAGGGGCTTCGGATTACTCGTCAGCAGGTTGAGGGGCTGGGATTGTGCTACCTCATCACCATCCCGGAACCCGCTCCGAAGCCTGTGGTAGATGAGGACCCCTTTGCGGACCCATTTCCCCCTGCCCTCCCCGAGAAGGCCAATTTTCTCGCCACGTTTTCCTTCGAAATGGATGTGAAGAATGTGACGGCAGGTTTTTCCATCCCCACGGGCCCGGCAGCGGTTCAAAAAATCGAGGCCAGCTATGACCAACCGGACTGGCAATTTCAAAGCCCGGAAGCCATTCGCATCGATTCCAAGAAATCGGAGCAAGCCAGCACGGCATCCATCCTCCTGGCGCCGCGCCCCAATCCGAAAGTCTTTCTCCGTCCCCAGGCTCGCGATGTCAGCCAGGAGGAGACTCAATTCTTTGTCGAAGCATCCCACCTTTATCTTCCCAGTCCGGGAGTGATCGACGGTCGTCACCGCATCCAGATCCGCCCGGCCCAGGGACAAATCTCCGATCTCACAATCGAGATCCCCGAAGAACTGACCGTGAGCGGAGTGACCGGCCCCATTGCGACCTGGCAGTTCGATGCCGACACTCGTCTCCTGCAGACTCGTCTCGAGCCAGCACAGTCGAAGCCGTTCGTCATCATGGTCGAGACTCAGCGTGGTCTCGCCCCGCTTCCGGCCGATGCCACCCTGGCTCCGCTGCGGGTGCTCGAAGCTGACAGCGACGTCGGACGAGTCGCCCTCGCCTTTGGCCCCGATGCCCAACCAGAAAAGACCGAGACCGAAACACTTTCCCTCGTCAACCTTTCCGATTTCGACAAGGCTCTCAACGCCGGGGAAGGAAACGTCATGCACCGCGTCTACCGCTATGGCACCGATGGAGGCAGTCTCGACCTGCGAGTCGCCCCCGTCGCCCCGGAGATTCGGGTCAACAGCAAGCAAGTCATCTCCCTCGGCGATGAACGCGTCGTTCTCGCCGTCAATCTGACCGCAGAGATCACGAGGGCCGGACTTTTCCAACTCAGCTTCCCACTTCCCGAAGGGCTCGAAGTCGAGTCTCTTTCCGGCGACTCCCTTCATCACTGGGCAGAACTGACCGAAGAGGGCAACCGCATCATCGTGATGCATCTGAATGGAAAAACGATCGGAGCCCAGGCGTTCTCGGTCTCGCTGACAGGATCTGCTCCCGACCCCAGCGCGGACTGGAACATTCCCCGTTTCGAACTGCGCGAAGCGAACCGCCAGACCGGAGAACTCATCCTCCAACCGACGACCGGGATCCGACTCCGGACCCTGAACCGTCAGAATGTCTCCGAAGTCGACCCACGAACCCTCGGCGGAAACGACCAGGGAGCCCTCGCCTTTCGCCTTCTCCAGAAAGACTGGACCCTCAATCTCGGCATCGAGAAGCTCGATCCCTGGCTCACCGGAGAGATCCTCCAGGAGATCACCTTGCGAGAAGGACAGACTCGCACCGTGCTCTTCGGAAATTTCCAGGTCGAGAACGCCTCGATCCAGGACCTTCTGATCCGACTTCCCATCACCGACGAAGAAGTCAACCGCACCTTGCGAGCCACCGGCGACGCGGTCAGCGATCTCGTCAAGGTGCCGGACGAGGAAGACCTCTGGCGCATCCAGTTCAAGCGTCGCATGATCGGTCGCATCGATCTTCGGATCGAATACGAATTCCGAGGCGATCGCGCCAACGACCAGGAAAATCTCCAGCCGGCTTCGCTCCCCGATGCCCGTCAGCTGGCCTCCTTTTTTGCGGTGCGTGCCGGTGGCCGACTTGAAATCGAACCTGGAGAACTCCCCCGCGGCTGGCAGAATGCGGACTGGAATACGGTGCCGCAATCGCTTCGCGAAGCGGGCAATCGCACCGCTCCAGCGCTTTCGCTCCGCACGATCTCTCCGGACGAGACGCTACCGATCCGGGTCGATCGTCATTCCCTGGCCGAGTCCCTCAAGCTTCGCGTGGCTCGGGGAGAACTGACCTCAGTGCTCTCTCCTCTTGGGGACCAGTTGACCTCGGTCTCCCTGACCATGGAGGTCGTCCAGCGCAGCGGACTTACCGTTGGCCTTCCTCCGGGCGGAGATCTCTTCAGCATCTTCGTGAACGGGGAGAGCGTTCACTCGGTGCGCCAGGGAGATTCATGGCAGTTCTACATCCTGCCGGGCGCCGACGACAAGACCGCCGAAGTGCGTTTTGTCTATTCGATCGAGGGAGAGAAACTCCACGACCTTGCCTTGCTCAGCCCCGAGCTCAACGTCCCACTCGAAAACATCGAGTGGAATGTAGTCGCTCCGAAGGGATTCTCTCTCACCGATCGAAGTGGAAACCTCGAACTCAAGCAAGAGCAGCGATGGACTCAATTCGACAAGAGCACTTACCTTTCCAAGGCCAAGGGCGAACGAGAGGCGCAAGCCCAGAAAGCCGCCACACTCCTCAAGCAGGCAAATGATTTCCTCCAGGAAGGAGACCAAAGCAAAGCTCGCTGGGCTTTCAACAGTGTCGCCAACCAGTATGCCCTCGATGCCGCCTCGAACGAGGATGCTCGGGTTCAATTGGAGAACCTGAAGAAGCAGCAGGCTGTCGTAGGACTCAACACACGCCGTCAGCGTCTCTTTCTCAACAATCCGAGTGAGACTCCTCCCAACCAACAGGAAGAACAGATCGAGAGCGGTATCAATCAGAACCGGGTCCTTCAGGCGGGCGACCTCAACTATCGCCCTCAGGAAGTCAGCCAGTTGCTCCAGGGAAATACGAGCGAGGACAATGCCGCTCTGACGCGTATCGCGGGTCGACTTGTCGATCACCAACGCAGCACCCTGCCGGCTCCCCAGGCGATCACGATCACGCTCCCCGAGGAGGGCACGGTCTACACCTTCCAGCGAACCGTTCAAGTCTCCGAGAACGCCCCACTCTCCCTCGATCTGACCTTTTCGCCGAACTATCGTCTCGCGATCGGTTCCGCTTTGGTCCTGGTTCTCCTGTTGCTCGGGCTTGCCTTTCTCATGAGCACCCCCACTCGCGGAAAGAAGAAGGCGTGAAGTGAGAACTCCGTGGGCCAGGTTTGCCTTCCCTAGAAGGTCGCCTGGCCCTCCTTCTTCGCTTTGACGGGAGATTCTCGAGCTTCGATCCCCGGAGAGACACGGCGATACAAGGCCCTCTCTCCGTAGACGGGATTGATTCCTTTCGACAAGGTCAGGAAACCCATCTTCTTCCGACAGACCAGCCGGTGGGGACCGGGGCTCGGCCCCGAGGAGATTTCAACCGTCCAGGCTCCCGCCGGAGTCAGCCCGGGACGCTGAAGTTTCCATGATCTCTTCGCCGATACCGTATCCGATTCGTCGGGCATGCTCTCTACGATAACGGTAGAGTCCTCGGCGAATACCAGCGTCGAAGAGAAATCGTCTCTCGAGATTCCCGCTCGCTTGAGAAAGCCCGGCGAGACGTGATAGCACTTCCAGGTCCCGACGATCTCTTCCATCTCGGGTGGTTCTTTCGTCATCCGACCGGGATCAGACCACCAAACCGTAAGCGCGAAGGCTACCAGGGCAAAGGACAGCGAGATGAATCCTGCTCTCCGGGTTCGGGCACGAAACAGAAGAAAGAGGGAGGCTCCTATCCAAATCAGGAATCCGAGAACGGCGAAGCAGGAAAAGATCATGAAGCCTGAGGAGAAGGAGCAAAGAGCGATGCTCTCCCCGGTGCCCCCAACCCGTCAACGAAAAACGGGAGCCCGACTGGGCTCCCGCTCTCGGAAGAAATAATTCAGGAAGAGAACCCGTCGGCCTAAACCTTGAGTTCCCAACCTTCGCGGTAATCGCGCTTGATGAGCTTGGCCGCTTCCGGGGTGTTCGGCGAACTGAGACTCTCGGAGTCCCACTCGACCTTCTTGTTGAGCCGGACCGCAAGGTTTCCAAGCAACACCATCTCGGTGAAGGGCCCGCTCTGGGCGAACTTGGACTGAGGCAGCGCAGGGTCGCCCGCCTTGATCGCATCGTAGAACTCGTTGTGAGGATTTTCGCCGCGAGCACGGGGAATGCTTGGCTCGGGAAAATCGAATCCGTCCATGAGGCTGCCGGGCTTGACGACCCAATTGTCTTTGCTCCGATTGAACCAGACCTTTCCTTCGGTTCCGATGATCACGCAGCCGTAGCCACCACGCTCATCGCCACCGAAACCTTCGAGAACTTCCTTCGGAGGAAGGTTTCGCTCACGGATCTTGCCTCCATCGATCGAACTCTCGAGAGCCCATTTCTCTGGATTGAAAACGGCGTCCTTGTAGCCGTCGTACCAGACATACTTGACCGGCTTCTTACCCTTTCTCTTGGGGAATTCATACTCGATCGTTGCCCAGGTGGGAGGCGAGATGTCACTCTGCGCACCACGTCCGTCGGCACTGACCGCGGAGACGCTCGTAGGAGCTCCGAGATCAGCCGCCCAGTAGCTCGCGTCCATGATGTGACAGGCCATGTCCCCCAGGGCTCCGGTTCCGAAGTCCCAGTAGCCACGCCACTTGAACGGCGCAATCTTGGAGCTGTATTCCTGGTAGGGAGCAGGTCCGATCCAGAGATCCCAGTTGACGTGCTTGGGTGCCTCCTCCGCCTCGGGCCACTCGGGAATCCCCTGGGGCCAGATGGGGCGGTTGGTCCAGGCATGAACTTCGACGATATCTCCGATCAACCCGGCGCGGAGCAGCTCGACGACTCGGCGCATGTGATTCTCGGCATGGGCCTGGTTCCCCATCTGGGTGACGACTCCGGTCTTCTCGGCCATCTCCGTGAGCACGCGGGCCTCCCAGATGCCATGGGTCAATGGCTTCTGGCAATAGACCGCGCAGTTCTTCTTCATCGCGGCGACAGAAGCATGGGCGTGGACGTGGTCCGGAGTGGAAACGGTGACCGCATCGATCTTGTCTCCCTCCGTCTCGAGCATCTCGCGCCAATCTTCGAAGAACTTGGCGTCGGGATAATTCTCCCGGGTCTTCACCCAACCGCCGCCGGCATTGGGATACTTGTCGGTGTTGACGACATCGCAGAGGTGCGTGATCTCGAAGCCGGCTCCAGCGGATCCACTGATATCGCTGGCGCCTTTGCCGGAGGTACCGATTCCAGCGAGAGTGATTTTGTCATTCGCACCGAATACTCGGCTGGGAACGACCTGAAAATTGAAAGCAGCAGCCGTTGCGGCAGCCCCTTTGACGAAGTTTCGACGGGTGGTTGGTTTTTCCATAAACGTTGTTGAAATGATCTCACGGGGAGACCGGGGAGTATACAGTCGAAGCGCAGCAAGATACAACGACGCATTTGGGCTGCTCCCCGATTCTCCGCAATATCTGCGCGCTGCGGAGAAGTCCGCCTCGTGCTGGCCCCACAACCTACCCGAGCTCGGGTCCTATTCCTCGTCCACCTTGGCGCGGTTGTCGAAACGCATGAACTCCTTGTGGAAGGTCAGTGGCACCTCACCGGTCGGACCATTTCGCTGCTTGGCGATGATGAACTCGGCCTCTCCCCACTTGCTCTCCCGGTCTTCCTCATCGTCGGCATAGACCTCCGGTCGCATCAGCAGTCCCACGAGGTCGGCATCCTGCTCGATCGACCCGGACTCTCGCAGGTCACTCATGCGAGGCTTTCCCCCACGACCATCCGGGTTCCGGTTGAGCTGGGCGAGAACGATGATGGGGATGTTCAGTTCCTTGGCGATCCCCTTGATCCCTCCCGAAATCTCGGCCACCTCTTTCTCTCGTCCATCCCGACTCGCCGTATCCGGAGACTTCAAGAGCTGGAGATAGTCAATTGCGATGAGTCGGATGTCCTGCTCCTGCTTGAGCCGGCGGGCCTTGGCCTGCAATTCGTTGATCGTAAGACCGGGGGTGTCATCGATCCAGATCGGAGCCTCGGCCAGTTGCCCGGCCACGGACATCAACTTGGGGAAATCCTGCTTCGCGAGAAAGCCACCCCGCAGCTTCTGCATCTGGACCTTGGCCCGGGAACAAAGAACCCGCTGGACCAGAGATTCGCAGCTCATCTCCAAGCTGAAGACCGCGACCGGGACCGGATTATCCTTCCGGATCGAGATATTCTCGACGATGTTCATCACGAACGAGGTCTTACCCATGGAGGGGCGAGCCGCGACGACAATCATCTCCCCTCCGTGAAATCCATTGGTCATCTCGTCGAGGTCGTGGAATCCGGTCATCAAGCCTCCGGCATCCCCCTCCCCGTTGTACATGTCCTGGATCGACTGGATGACATTGAGGACGTGGACCTTCATCTCCTCGATCCCCTTTTCCTGCTCGGTTTCGTTCCGGATCTGGAGAACCTTCTTCTCCACCGAGTCGAGAAAGTCGGCAACGTTCTCCGGACTGTCGTAGGCCCGAGTCACGCTCTCGGTGCAGTCCTGGATGACCCGGCGGAGGACGAACTTCTCTTTCAGGAACTGGACGTAGTCATCGAAGAGCGCGGTCGTGGGAACATCATCGAGGAGATCCGCAAGAGCCTTGGGGCCTCCCACCGATTCGAGTTGCCCTTTCTGATCCAGCTCGGTCGAGAGGACAATGAGGTCGAGGGTCCCCCCCGTCCTCGTCTTGTAGAGATGCAGCATGCATTCGAAAATCGTGCGATGGGCCGGCACATAGAAGAAGGCAGGTGACATCTTCTCGATCGCCTTGGGAAGAATTTCATTGGGGTCGAGCAGCATGCAGCTCAAGGCAGCGCGCTCGGCGTCCGCGTTCAGGGGCATGGAACGCAGAGGATCCTCGGAAGAACCCGGGGTGAACTTGCGGTCGCCATCCTTGCGACCTTTCCCATTGGGACCGGATTTGAGAGAGCTGGAGGCGTCGTGCGACGACGAACCTCCGCGATCGGAAGCGCGGGATTCTGGCATGGGAACGGGAAGTCTGTGTTGAGGTGCGGGAACCCGATCTCGGTCCCTTCGAAGAATCGAAGCGGACGCAAAAAAGGGCGAATTGCTACGTAAGCAATTCGCCCGGTCTTCGCAAAGCGAAAATGAAAGATTCGATCAGCTCTCTTCTTCTTTTTCCGTATCGGCTTCCTCTTCAGGAGCTTTGACGCGAACGGTAACGGAGGCTTCCACGTCTGGATGAAGCTTCACAGGAATGTCGTAGCTGCCATGCGACTTGATCGGCTTGTCGAGCAGGAGCTGGTGACGGTCGATGTCGAGCTTGCTCTTCTCATTGATGAGGTCAGCAATGTCCGCCGTCGTAATCGATCCGAAAGCCTTGCCACCTTGCCCCACGGCAAGTTCCAGCGACAGACGAAGCTTCTTGAGGCGCGTTGCCGCGTTCTCGGCATCGGCAATCTCCTCGGCCTCGCGCTTCGCACGAACCTCCTTGAGATGCTCGACGTGACGAAGGTTTCCCTTGGTCGCTTCGTATGCTCGGCCTTGCGGCACCAGGAAGTTACGGGCATAGCCGCGCTTCACCTTGACCACGTCCGCTTCCGCGCCGAGTCCCTCGATCTTTTCCTTTAAAATCACATCTACAGTAGCCATGGTCAGGTCAGGTTTCCCTTTCTCAAAAAATGAGCGGGACATGTAGGCGCTTTCGCCTAAAATGTCAACTCGGACTCTAGAAGTTTTAGCTTTCGTAACCATTTTCACAATCCATTCTTCCCCCCCATGGCTGAAGTTCCCTCCACCTTCCGACTCCAAACCGGTCAGAAAGCACCCCATTTCTCTCTCCCTGATGGCAATGGAGAGAGCATCGCTCTCGACGAAGTGATCTCGGGAAAGAAGGGCGTGCTCATTGCTTTCGTCTGCAATCACTGCCCTTTCGTCGTTCACTTGGCAGATTCGTTCGGCTCCTTTGCGGATGAGATCGCCGAATCCGGAATCGCCACCGTCGCAATCAATGCGAACGATGTCGCCAACTATCCTGCCGACTCTCCCGAAAAGATGATCGAGTTTGCGAAAACAAGCGGATGGAATTTCCCCTATCTCTACGACGAGTCGCAGGAAGTCGCGAAGGCCTATGCCGCTGCCTGCACCCCCGACTTCTATCTTTTCAACTCGGACCTCGAACTCACTTACGCCGGCCAGTACGACGATACTCGCCCGGGTCGAGGTGGCGAACCGACGGGTGAGGACTTGAGGCAGGCGGTGAATGACTTGATCTCCGGCACCCCGACTCCGACACCTTGGTATCCGAGCACGGGCTGCAACATCAAGTGGAAGCCGGGAGAGGCGCCGGATTACTTCGGGTAAAATCCACACCCAACCCATTAAATTGCAGCCCATTACAATGAATTTCCGCCTCACTCCCTTCCTCTTCTCGCTGATTCTTTTCTTCCAAATCGGCGAGAGCACCGAACGCCCCAACATCGTCTTCATCATTGCCGATGATATGGGCTATGCAGACATTTCCAGTTTCGGAGCGCCCGATGTGGAGACTCCTCACATCGACGGCATCGCGAAACGAGGCGTCCGCTTCACGAACATCTACGCGATGGGGCCCGAGTGCACCCCTTCCCGCGTGTCCTTTCTCACGGGTCGGTATCCCCAGCGAGTCGGTGGCCTCGAATGTGCGATTGGGACCGGAAACGTTGGGCGTTACGACGACGCGATCCGACTGGCGGAAGCAAAGGATCTCGGTCTGCCCGCCGAGTATGCCATCCTCGCGCCTGCCCTCGCAAAAGCCGGATACCACAACGGCATCTTTGGAAAATGGCATCTCGGCTACGAACCGAAGTTCTCTCCCCTGAAACAGGGATTCCACGATTTCACCGGTTTCCTCGGAGGCAACGTCGACTACTTCCGTCACCGGGAGCTTTCCGACCTGGAAGTGTATCTCGAAGGGGAAACCCCGATCACACGAGAGGGTTACACGACGGATCTCATCACCGAAGACGCGCTCGAGTTTCTCGCCGAGCGAGCCATGCAGCCGGATCAACCCTTCTTTCTCTACCTGCCCCACGCCGCGCCCCACTTCCCTTTCCAGGGCCCTGAGGACGACGATGGCGGTCTCCCCTCGGTCGAGGAGTGGACCACTGGCACTCGCGAGACCTATATCGAGATGATGAAGTCCCTCGACGATTCGGTCGGTGCGGTCATCGATGCCCTGGAGAAACACGGCCAACTTTCCAACACCCTTCTGATCTTCACCAGTGATCACGGCGCAATGAAACCCGGATTGAACCTCCCCTGGCGAGATTTCAAGGGGACCCTCTTCGACGGGGGCATCCGAGTTCCTCTCGTGATGCAATGGCCGGAGAAACTCGAAGCCGGCTTGGAGTCGGCCCAGGTCGGGAGCCTGATGGATCTCACCGCGAGCTTTCTCAACGCGGCAGGTGCCCGCCTCCCCCAGGGAGTCACTCTCGATGGAGATGACCTCGTGGAACATGTCCAGAGTGGAGCGAAGGACTACTCCCGAACCCTCTTCTGGCGCTCTCGACGCGGCGAGAGAACCTGGCGAGCGGTCCGCGATGGCGAGTGGAAGTATATCCTGCGAATCGATGAAGACGGAACCTCCGAGTGGCTTTTCGACCTGGCCTCCGATCCCGGCGAGCAGGAAAGTCAACTGGATACCGAAAAGGGCAAAGCGATCGTCGACGGCCTGAGAAACGAGCTCGATGCGTGGGAGGCAAGAGTCGCTCCCCAGCGATAGTCAGGAGACCTCCCTCACGGCAACACTCAGGACCCTGGACCAGTCCCAATACAATAAAGGAACTCCTGCCGGGAGCCGGTCTGTTCCGCCGTGCGAACAAATACCGTGTCTCCGACAAAAACCGGGGTCGCAAATCCCTCGTCTCCCAATTGGAACTCCGCCAGTTTTTCAAAGCGGTCCGGGTTGGGCGCGAAGACAAAAGTGATGCCTCTCTCGTTGGTTGCGTAGATCCTCGCCCCTGCCAAGATCGGGCTTGAACTGACCGGACCTCCGAGACGCTCCCTCCACTTGCGCTCCCCCGTTTCTGCATTCCAACATACCGCGATCCCCGTGTCGTTCAGGGTGTAGATGTGGCCATCAGTGTAGAGCAGGGACTGCTCGTAGGATTTGTCCGTATTTCTCCAGAGAATCTCACCCGAACCGTCTGCCCGGACCGCGATCGTCTCCTTATTTGGGAATCCTCCGCTGGCAAAAACCGTATCCTCATTCCAGACCATCGTGCCACATGTCGCGAGTGAGCTTCCCTCGACCTCCCAGAACAGGCTTCCATTCGCTGGATCGAGACTGATGATCTTGTTGGCGCCGCTCAGCAGCAATTGATCCCTCCCTGCCACATGAGCCACGATCGGGGAAGAATACGAAGTCTTGACCTTCCGATCAATCCTCCAGACCTCGGAACCATCTGAACTCCGAAAAGCAGCGAGATAGCCTCCTTCCGCAAACTCGGAAGCGACGATAAGCATTCCGTTGTGCAGAGTCGGGCTCGGCCCGTAGCCAAAACGATAGTCGCAATGAAACGGACCGGTGTCTTTCTCCCAGATTTCACGACCTTCGCAATCAAGGGCGGTCAAGAGGAGTCGTCCCCGATTGTGGAAGAGAACATAAATCGACTTTCCATCGGTCGTTGGCGTCGCTGTGGCCGCAGTGTTCTTGCGATGCAGATTCGTTGGAATCCCACCTTTATGAAGGACGGACTGCCAACGCTGATCGCCTGACGCTCGATCGATCCCGAGAACGAACTGTTCCTTCTCGCTCGCCGAAGTCAGAACCACGAAATCACCCGTCACAACCGGAGACGAATGCCCTCGCCCCGGAATCGGCATTTTCCATCGAACGTTCCGGTTCTCCCCCCACTCCAACGGCGGGTTTGCCGACTTCGCAGCTACGCCATTGCCGGACGGGCCACGCCATTGAACCCAATCGGAGTCGGCAAGAACCGAAAGAGGTGAGATCAAGAACACGGCTGCGAAGAGGATCACATTCTTGTTCATAATGATTTTACGATTCCTTTGGTTGAAAAAGCGTCTCAGCCCGCTGAGTTTGTGCACGTAATTCAGGACCTGAAAATGGCAGATAAAACCACCGAATCCAGCTCACGCGACAGCAAACTCTACCAGGAGTTTCTGGCGGAACGCGACGAGATCCTTCGCCAAAAGTGGCTCAAGAGTGAGCATGCGGGACAGGATGTCGGCCTTGAGAGAGTCCTTGTGGAGTGGGCCTCCACCGAACGAACCGAGTGGAAGAAGGAATATCTGAAAAAGCAGAAGTCGCAGCCCTCTTGATTTGGCAAACACGAGATCGATTTCGATTATCCATCTCGACATGAAAAAGGCGGCCCCTAGCAGGACCGCCTTTTCCAACCAAGGGAGAAAACGGGAAGACGCTTCCTAATTTCTTACAAAAGATTCGCGGACATCGTTGCTGGGTTCGATCGACTCATCCCCACGAGGCCCGACTGCCGAGGCAATGGTCGTCGCATCCTGAACGAGACCATGGGCCGGCGCATACGACGGGTTCGTGACCGGGAAATGGACCAGGAATTCCTGGGCAACCTCGTATTCGCCCTTGCTGACCATGAATCGGACATCGGAGGCGACGGTGTCGGCGATCATCTTCCCGACGGAAGGCATGACTCGATGCAGTTCGACGCCAAGTCGATAGGCTGACTCATAGTCCCCACCCCGATAGAGGCTCATTGCCAGAGCCTCGGCAACCTCGACGCTCTCAGGGTCCTTCTCCAGCGCAGAAAGAAAGGCATCCGTCGCCTTTTCCCACTCCCGATTGTCGAAGTGACTCCATCCGATTCGCTTGAAATCGAGAAAGGTGCGGGCGCTCTCTTGTGAAGGAGTCACCCGAGCACCCGTTCGGATCGAAACTGTCTTGGCCTCGAGCGGGCGATACTCTCGACTGCGCTGCGAGCCATTGTCGGAGTAGGCAATCGATACAAGAGAGACGGAAAGGAGAAGAATGAGGAATTTCGTCATGGCTGAGGAACTGAACTTTTTTAAATTAAGACATCCGAAAGACTTAATCAATCAAATATTTTAAAATTATTAAACAGTAGTCTCACATTTGCGAAAAACTCTCTTTGCTCGCGATGGACGAGCGCACGATGGCGACGGAAAACAGAGCGTCGCTTCCCTTTCAGGGCGACCGGCAAGAAACGAGGCAGCCCCAGCAAGGGCTACCAGAACGAGGTGCCTCCAGAAATCAGGCCGAAGCCTCGATCATCCTCGATCATCCTCGATCATCCTCGATCATCCTCGATCATCCTCG
>JARGNI010000031.1:0-2747 GCA_029213195.1 Verrucomicrobiales bacterium | reverse complement strand
CCTCGATCATCCTCGATCATCCTCGATCATCCTCGATCATCCTCGATCATCCTCGTGATCTCGAGGGCGACATCCAGGGCAGCGGCGCCCTGCTGCCCACTCACACGCGGCTGATCACCACGTGCGGCACAGGCTACGAAATCGGCCAGCTCACATTTGAGAGGCTCATCCTTCTCGACGAGGACTTCCTCCCGAGCGATTTCCATCCCATCCTTGCGGTAGATCCAGCCGCTCTGATCCTGGTAGTCGAGAGAAAGATAGGCATCGCCCTGGAACACGCGGATCTTTCGCATTCTCTCGGGACTGATCCGGCTGGCGGTGATGTTGGCAACACAGCCATTCTCAAAACGAATCCTCGCGTTGGCGATGTCTTCGCGCCGAGTCAGCACCGGTATTCCCACCGCATCGACGGAAGCGATGGGTGAGTTCACGAGATGAAGAACGATCTCCAGGTCATGAATCATCAGGTCGAGCACGACCCCGATATCGAGGCTACGCTTGGGAAAGGGCGAAAGTCGATGGCACTCGATGAACTTGGGAGAATTGAGTCGCTCCTCCAGCTGGCTCATCACTGGATTGAATCGCTCGATATGCCCCACCTGGAGAATCAGCCCTTTTTCTTGAGCGAGATCGATCATCGCCTTCGCGTCGTCTACAGAATCCGAAATCGGCTTCTCAACGAGCACATGCTTGCCAGACTCGAGAAGCATAGTGGCAATTTCGCGATGAGTGATTGTCGGAGTGGAAACGGATGCAGCGTCGATCGTATCCAGCAAGTCGTCGATACTCCCGTAGGCCTGGGTTCCGAATTCCTCGGCGATGGCCTTGGCGTGATCTTCGTTCGCATCGTAGATGCCGACGAGATCCGCGGAATCGAGCTCAGAGTATATTCGAGCATGATTCCGCCCGATCGCTCCTACTCCGATGACTCCTACCTTAACGCTCATATCCTCTGCTATGCCCGAAGGTTACCAAGACGGCAACCAATCATTTCGATTCTTCATTGTCGCCTGCTCGGGCAACGAGACTGACTTTCTTTTCCGCACATAGGCGCGCGACTTCCTCCTTGCCTAGCAGGAGCGTTTTCTCGGCCTCGACTACGATCGCGTTGATCCCAGCCTCAGCGGCCGTCTCTATCGTTGCCGGCCCCACGACCGGGACATCGAACCGGAAATCCTGCCTTGGCTTGGACACCTTCACCATCATTGCTTCCCCTCGACCGAGCCCCCCCCCTCGACGAATCGCTTCGTTGGTTCCTTCGAATGCCTCGACCGCGAGAACGGTTCCTTTTTTGACGACCACGGTCTGACCGATATCGAGACGACTGGTCTCCTTCGCGATCCGCATCCCGAAGGACGCATCATCGTTCTGCCGATCGGACAATTCCGGACCGAAAACGTGCCCGGCCGCAGGCAGGAGTTCTTCGAGGAAAGTTGTAGCCGGCAGGAGCTCGATTCCGTCTTTCTCCAACTCATCAGCAATCGCGGAGAACAGGGTCTCTGCATTTCTTTCTTTGACCCGGCTCAGCATCTTGAGGGTGCGGAGGTCGGGGCGGAGGTCGAAGAGATTCTTGGGAGCAATTTGCCCTACCATCACGGCCTGGGTCACCTGCTCCCGCTTGAAGAACTTGATCATCTTCCCGAGTTGCCCGACCCGGAGCCACTCGATCGCATCCACTCGTTCGGCGATCGACGCCTCCGTTTCATCGAGAAAAGCGGCAACGACCAACTTTGCCGTCCCAGCCCTCCGGGCCGCATCGGCAAAGACTCCGGGATAGAGTCCATTTCCGGAAATCATTCCGATCGTCGAAGAAATTTCTTTCTCATTCATGATGCACTACTCGGTCATCGCCTGAGCACGATCGACAACCGCGATCACGATGGCAATGGTTAGTATCACGGTCCCGGCGACACGCCAGAGAAAATCTCTGCCCTTGTCGTGGTGCTCCGAGTTTCCGAGAAAGGCGCCAAACAGAACGACAAGGACGATGACCCAGAGTCCACGAGAGGCATAGACCACATTGATCCCCGTCGCATCGTCGAAAAAACTGAGTCCCACGCCCATTCCAATCGCCTGCAGGCCTACCAGAAAAGCTCCCCACCATGCCCACGATCGACCGGTGCGAGGCAATTGCAGCGAGGGGCGTTTCTGAAGGAGCCACATCACGAAGGAAAACAGGGAGACCCCGAGCGAGCCGATCGCCAGAAAGGTCGGGGCCCCGAATTCCGGTGACCAGGTCGCGACAAGTACATCGCAGAGGCCAAACATCGCTGCGCTGGCAAGCGTGATCAGGATCGTAAAAACGAGATGCTGCCCTTCCTTCATATCCGCGACCCCCATCAGGAGAATTCCGGCAGCGGTCAAAATAGCAGCAATCCACAAGGGAAGGCTGGGAGAATCCCCAGTCAGAATCACGACCCCAAGAGCGACAAAAACCACCTTGGTTCCCATGATGGGGGTCACCATGGAAACATCCCCCCTTCGGATTCCCACGAAGGTAAGCCACGTACCGACAAAGAAAGTGATGCCCATGACAACAGGCTTCCAGATCTGCGTCCAGTCGATCGTGCTCTGCTCGAGAAGTAACAGCGGTAGGAACATGATTCCCACCGCAAAATTCGTGAGATGAAAGGACTGGTCCATCGTCACCCCTTCCTTGAGGGCACGCTTGATGACGATCGAACCAAGCGCGTAAATGATCGCCGAAGCTAAGGGCAGGAGGAGGTAAAAAGGCACCGCGCATTGTC
>JARGNI010000084.1 GCA_029213195.1 Verrucomicrobiales bacterium | reverse complement strand
CGGACGTGGACGTAGCAGCCGTAGAAGAAAGACGACAAGCGACTCAAGCTGCCGCCCCAACTGGTAGAGAGGAAGATAACCTTCTTATATACACGGAAGCCGCAGCTAAACCTAAAAGTCCTGTAGGTAAGTACTTTGCAACCCAAAAAGATTTCCAAGGCGGTATAGACGCACTCGCACAAGATTTAGTATCTACTGACCAAAAGAAAATACCTAAAGCGGCTAAAAGTGCTAGTGACTGGATACGAAAAAATCTAAGTGCCGCTGCTAATAAAGACCTAAGTCGCGCGATTGTAGAGCTTAAGACCAGCCTAAACGATCTGGATGGGCTACCACTGCCTGTCGAGGCTATTGCAGCAACTAGTCAGCCACTACCCCAACAGATTCGGGATAACTTAAGCGCTGGTAATCTACGTGCTGCTATAAACAACTTAGCGCAAAGCGCCGACCAGACAGTGTCTCGTGTTGCTACAGCTATAGAAAAGGGCTTGGGTAACACTAAAGTCGTCATGGCTAGCGGTGTAGTAAACGCCGAAGGCAAAACAGTGGCGGGCTTGTACGATCCTAAAACAGATACTATTACTCTGAACCAAGATATACCCCTTAAAAACCACGTACTCTTGCATGAGTCCATGCACGCTGTAACCTCTCACGAAATAGCTAAGAACACCCCTGCTGCGCAGCAAATGCGTAAGTTGTTTGAGTCAGTTAAAGACCGGCTGGATACTGCATACGGCTCTACCAACCTTGATGAGTTCGTGGCGGAGGCATTTAGTAATCCTGAGTTCCAAGCCAAGTTAGGTAGGTTTACTGACAAGGGCGAGAAGATTAGCCTCTGGAGTAAGTTTAAAAATATCGTAAACAATATGATACGCCGATACCGTGGGCAGCCTAGCAAGACGGTTAAATCTGCTATGGATAAGGCAGACATGTTAGTCGAAGACCTTATCTCCCCAGCTCCTGAGTCACGCGACGCCGCTAAACTATACTCGGCTACCGTAGAAGAAACGGAAAAAGCCACGCTAAACTCCTTGGGTAGATTCGCTAAAGGTAAACTCAGAGAAGAAGATATTGCTACAGTATCGGGCTACTACGCGGCGGCAAGTACGGCAACTAAAAACGCCATGACTCAAATACTGCCTCTGAACGCAGTATATAAGATAGCCCAAAACAAGTACCCACTCATTGCGGATCAGGCAAAGAAACTGTTTGAGCTGTTGCAGACCAAGAATGGGGACCGTCAGGCGTACCTAAAAAAGATTAGAGACACTGCCGCCGTTGTAGAAGAAAGAATAGGTAAAGACAAAAACGTCAAAGAGACGCTAGATGATTGGGTAGCGCAAAGTACCATAGAGCGCACCGACCCCACTAAACCCCGTACGGATTACCTAGGTGACGCGGCAAGACTGGAAGCATGGGACCTAATGAACTCGCTTCTTGACGAACGAAACCTAACTACTACGCAACGCGAAAACCTAATATACGGTTATAAAATGCTGCGCGACTCTTACTCAACAGTATACAAAGACCTAATTAAAACAATGGACACGCGTTTAAGCGCGATAGAAGACGAGGGAGTACAGCAGAGCTTACGAGACCGACTCCTTACTCAGCTACTGCAAAACGAAACTATTGAGCCGTACTTTCCGCTATACCGCAAGGGCAGTCACTGGCTATTCTACAGAGCGCTTGATCCGCTAACGAAACGTGTGGAAACTTACAAAGAGTCCTTTGAGTCCAGAGGTGCGCGCAACAAAGCTAGAAACTTACTGGAGGGCACAAAAGGCGTTACAGATATAGAAGTATATGAGCGCGGTAAGGATAAGCGCTTTGGGCAAGTGGACTCTCAGTTTGCTTTTGATTTGCTAGGTAAGGCACGAAAGCAAGGCATGTCCGCAGAGCTAGAGGCTACTTTACTCGACGCGTTATTTGACATCATGCCGGAAAGGTCTTTGATCCGTTCGTTTAAACAACGAGAAAATACGCTAGGTTTCCAACGCGATGCGCTTAAAGTATTTAGAGAGCGGGCGCCTAACTTTACTAATCAAATTATAAACCTTAAGCACGATTTAGCTTTGAATAAGATTAGTACAGATTTAGACGAAGCTACCCTTAAGTACAGGGGTGTGGACAACGCAGACTTTGAAGCCGCACAAAACCTTAACAATACTTTTCAGGGCTACATATCTTTTGCGCGCAACCCTAATATATCTTCGCTAAGTAAAATGGCGAAAACGCTAGGCTTTGGGTGGACTCTAGGCTTCAACATATCGTCTGTGTTAGTTAACGCGTCTAACCTACCTATCGTCGTACTGCCGTACTTGGGCGGGCGTTACGGTTTTGTTGATACTATGAAAACCATGAACGATGCACGTAAGTTGTTTATGGGTACGGGCATGAACCGCAGGACTGAGACGCTTACAGGCGAGGGACAAACCGAAGTATTTGAAGGGCCGTCGCTTTCTAACATAGACTTTAGTGATCCTAACCTTACTCCAGAACAACGTGAGCTAGAAGAACTAGCTACGCTAATGGAAGACCGCGGTCAGTCAAACATATCCACTACGGGCGAAAACTTGGATATGGAAAACCCCGCTAATACTGCGTGGACTTTTGCTAATAATACTATGGGCTGGATGTTCCATCAGGGCGAACGAGCTAACCGCCAGATTACTGCAATAACTTCATACAAACTTGAGTTAGCTAAACGCGCCAAAAAAGGTGAGTTAACAGAACAAGATCGTAAAGAAGCCGCTGAGATTGCCCTCGACGATACTGAGCTTACAAACAGTGGGGCTATGATCGAAACTGCACCGCGTGTTTCCCAGAACAACTGGGGTAACTGGATGACGATGTATAAGCGGTTCGGTATATCCATGTACTACCTTCAGTTCCAGATGGCGAAACAAGCACTAAGCCGCGCTAAGACCCCAGAGCAACGTGCCGAAGCTAAACGCCAGATAGTAGGATTATTTGCGTCCTCGGCTTTGTTTGCCGGAGTCCAAGGTTTACCACTGTACGGTATAGTCTCGTGGTTAGGTAACAATGTATTCTTAGACGACGAAGACGAGGATTTCGATAGCATAGCAGCCAGTTACTTTGGTGAGGGTATGTACTCGGGTGCCCTTAACGCTATATTTCAGGTAGACGTAGGGCCTCGTATCGGCATGTCAAACTTAATATACCGGTCTCAACCCAATCGCGCAGAGCAAGACATACTGCTAGACATTGCGGAGTTTGTTGGAGGTCCAGTGTTAGGTGTAGGAAGGCGTGTAATAAGAGGTGGGAATCTTATCGCAGAAGGGGAAGTATGGAAGGGATCAGAGGCAGTACTCCCCTCTGTGCTTTCTAACGGCCTCAAAGCCCTACGTTACGCTACGGAAGGAGCTACTACACTGCGTAATGACCCTATTATGGAAGACGTAAACGCGTGGAATGTATTTGCTCAATCGCTAGGTTTGGCGCCCGCGGGTTACACAAAGCAGTTAGAGATCAACGCCCGAGATAAAGGTGTTGACCGGAGAGTAAACGCAAAGCGTACCAAGCTAATGGGCGACTATTACTTAGCGGCGAAAGAAGGGGATGTAGATGGAGCTGCCGAGTTAGTACAAGAGATGATCGAATTCTCGGAAAGAAACCCGTACGCAGCTATAAGTGGAGACTCGCTAGAGCGGTCTATGCGCCAACATAGTGTGACAGACGAGATAGCTAGGCAGCTTGGCGGTATCCCTGCTAGTCAACGCGCTGCGGAAAGAATACTTATACGGCGTATGCAGGATATGGGTGAGGAATAAAAAAGCCCCCAACTAGTGGGGGCTAAACTCTCTATATGACTAGGGAGAATGATGAGCTACTATAGTACCAGTAAGCTCCATACAACTCCATACAACTCTTAGCGCATGCGCCACACCCTAACTCCGTACTTACCTCGCTCAACACAAACTCGTTTTACTAAGTCACTTCTGGGTATCCCGCTGGCAGATACTATGTCGAACAAAGCCTGTCTAGTATTCACGCACGGGATAAAGATAGACGTACCAACTACAAACTTACTCCAGTCTACGACTATTCTTACCCCATCGGGGGATAGGTCACTATGACTCAGCCTCATCTGAACCTTCCGCCATTACAGTAGGATCGTTATTAAGAGTACATTCGATTACATGCGCATACCCTAGGGCCATCTTAGTACCTTTACCCATGTGCTTCTTAACTGCCTTACCGTGCATCTTCAGGATTATAAGCTCTTTGACCGAGTTGTAATCGTACTTATGCTCAGCACACCATATCTTAAGTGAGGGGATACGTATAAATAACTTGTTTACGTCGGTCTCATGTCGCGCTACTAACTTCATACTAGGCATATCCTGCATGTCGGGCCTAATTAGATTCTGTAGCTCTGGGTCTCTAGCGTCGGCAGTGCTAGTAATACGTAAGATACTGCGCGTGTTATCCATATAAAACTGTGATATTAGATCATGTATATCCATGTCCATCTCCTGCAAATTATGTTTCTGGGCTAAGATAGATGCGACTATCCACTTCCACAACTTAGCTAGATCCCAGTCTATTAACCCAAGTTCTTTAGCTATCAAACAACCGGCATAGGTAGTAGCGCCTAGTGCTATCCAAAAACGATCCTGCGGTTCAGCGTTTAGTTCTTCAACCAACTGCGTGCGGGTATCCTGAACAAGTTGCTCAACTGCGAGTCTGTTTTTTACCACATGCTGTATGTACAAAGGCCCTGCGTGCCCATAGTTTTGCGCTAGTTGATCGTTTAGCTCATTAGCTCTTATCGTGTCCGCAGAACCATGTAGTAGTTTCTTAGCGGTGTGCCCAAGTACACGACCAGACTCACCTTTCGGTGACGATCTATAACTAGAAGCTATCTGCGTTATGCTGTTATTACCTGTGGAGCCGCAAGCAAGATTCCAAGGTTCGCCTCTGTACCGCTCGGCGTTCTCGCCTTTGTTGCTCATGCGGTTTTTCTGCACCCCATCACTTATGGCGTAACAGAAATCACTAGCGTCTTGGGGCTTGTAGTTAGACACCTCGTCTATATACAGGGGCAGGTTCTTTAGTACTTCCGCACGGTTCCAAGCGGAGTTAGGCGTATCCTTACCTATCAGTACTATCTTCTTGTGGTCGCCCCATACCGAAGCTCCACCCCACATACCTGTGGTCTTACCTATACCTGTTTCAGAACTACTTAAGTTATAAATACCACCAGATATACCGGATATAAACTCCATAAGCGGAGAGCCAAAAGCTAACCCAAACATGAACTGGTGCTGTTCAAACCCGTCCTGCCCATAGAACTTAGTGAGTTCCTTCCACTTTTCTAGGGTGCCTTTCCTCTTAAACATAGGCATGTACTGCGCGGTACGCGACCCTGCGGGGTTCTCCGCTACATGATCGGCAAATATCTCCTTGTCCCCTAGTACAAAAGACTTACAGTTTTCAGTCCAACCAAACTGTGTCTTAACCATAATAGGAGGACCGGCCTGTTTTAGTTTCTGCATCCAAGCGCCCACGTATCTCATAAGCTCCTTCTGATCGTCAGGTAAAACTAGTACGTCGTTCATGTTCATTACGGTACGGAAGCTCTCGGTAGACGTAAGCGCTGTTTGCGACGCAATAAAAGAGCATTCCCCCTCATGTGCAGTAATGTGTTTAATTTCGTAGCATGGCCCGTCTACGGGGTCTAGCATCCGCTTTGTCAAATATAAATCACTACCAAAGATAATAACTTCTTCTTTATTTAGTTCTTTATCCATAACAATTTTCGCTACCCCACCACCTTCGGGCCTTACGTAATTCTTGGGGTACTCAGGTATTTTTATCTTTTCTAACACGGACTCTTTCTTGGGCGGGGCAGGTGGTTGGTCTTGCTCACCCGCACCGGCTATAACTTCTTCTGCTTCCCTAGTGAAATCTTCGTCATAAAAATCTTCAGGTGCAGCGGGTATCACAACTTCTACTTCGTCGCTTTCAGCTAACTTAAGCTCTCGGCATAACGTAATAGGGCTTTTGATCTTCCCGTTGTTGGGACATCCTTCACACAACCCCGGACAGTCTGCGTCGAAAGTAGTGCATAGGTGGGGGTAATCTATCGACGACGCTATCTTCTCTGTCTCATCAGGGCTGTATTCGCTGTACCCCTTTGATATTAGGTGAATAGCAGGTTCGCCAACAACGCCATCTGTATCACAGCGTTTGGCTATGGACAGGGCGTGAGTCCACTCTGGGTAGGTTAGTTCGTCTGCCTTGCGTATAGCTCTATCGATGTGCGCACAACCCTTACCATGCGCAGTCTTCATCAGTAGATTGGCAAACCTATATCTGTACTTACTCTCACTACCTTTTGCGTTCGCCATGTCAGCGCTATCCGCGCTTGTGTACTCTCTTACGGAGGATACTGGTATCAGTGCAGTAGGCAGCTTGGAAGCAAACTCAGCTAAGTCCACGGAATCTTTAGCTATAACGACAAACCTAACTTCTTTGGGAGGGCTGTCTTTAAAGTTGTGTGTGTTTGGCACACGTAGTATGCGCGCAGCATCGGATGTTACAGCAGGGTCTATCTCTAAACCGTCCTGCAAACACGAGGCTTTGAGCGCAGTAGCGACCGGCAGCCACTCTTCTCGCGTGTACGCCTTGTCGAGTGTCCAGTATATATGCAGACCGCGCCCTGAATTTACTACTGTAGGGCGAGGAATGCTGTATTTTTTATACCAATCCTTCAGCGCAAGTAGCGCATCTTGTTGGGTTTTGTAAGGCTTACCTTCACCGCAATCTAGGTCTAAGAACAGCGACTTAACATGCTGTACGTTCTCAGCTTTCCTATTAGTGCCGTCGACAAAAGAACCCAACGCAAAGTAAGCGTCACGTTCTTCTAAGTCAAAGTTGTTTGCAGTTTCTATAGCAGCATCTAAAGACGTGTAGAATTTTTGTATCGTCTTGCCGTTCTTTATACCCGCTACGCAGTAGTACCCTTCGTCACTCAACACCGTACTTAAAAATTGTTTGGTGTCCATCATCATTATCTAGTCCAGATCAAAGAGAGTTACGGGTGCCCGAAGGCACCCGCTTTGGTTTAATCGTCAAATTCATCTAGTAAAGAAGCCAAATCTACGTCCGGCTTGGGGGCATCTTGTTTCTTCTTAGAGACTTTAACTTTAGGCTCCTCTACTTCTGCCTCTTCTTCAGCGAACAACGCTGGGGTTTCTGGGGCAGGGCTTGGAACTTTAGCATCAGTTAGTTGTGGAACGCTAGTCACTTCTTTTGGTTTTATAGATAGCGTAACTAATTTTAGCGTGCCTTCGTCCTTCTGAGCTGCTACTGCAAGTCCTAACTCGTCTTCAGCTAACACACGGATTGGCTTAAAGCATAGCTTAGGGGTCGAGCTGTCAGTATCGAAACGTAATTCTGTAACTATCGAAGCTAGTGGGGCGTTCTGCGAATCGATTAAACGGGCGTAAGTCTGTAAGCCCATCTTCTTTTTATCGTCGCCGAATATACTAGTAGCGGGTAAGGACAACTGGTACACCGCGTTAGACTTCAACTTACCATCGCTATCGGTCAGCATTATAGCTACACGCTGTTGGTAGCGGCACGCACGCGACTGTCCTTGTCCAGAACCTTTGACATTCTGCGGGCAATCAAAACATGATACTGATTGGCGAGTATCGCTTGGCACGTCACCAGAAGGCTTACCTTCGGCAGAACTTGCAGACCAACAAGACGGAGGATTACTAGCACCTGCCGTGTACTGGCCTTCGTAGTACATGCGCGAAATAGGAGAAGTTTTAACGATAACTATGTTTATCGCCCGTGCTTCAAGCTCACCTACTTCCTGTCCGTTTACCACCTTACGGAATACACCACCACGAATACTCAGACGGTTAGTGCCACCCTGCTTACTACCACCACTAGCGTTAGTATCTGGCTCTAACTGTGCTAGTAGGTCTTTGTATTCGGCGGGCATATTATCAAACAAAGCTAAATCGCTCATAGGTCATCTTCCTCGTTAAAGTTTAGTTCTAGTTCTTGGGTTGTTTGCGTAGCGTCGGGGTTCGGCTCTTCCTGTTTCAGCGCCTCTATCACGGCAGGTATATTAAAGCGGTACGTGTACCCCACTTTTATGTAGGTAGTTTTCGGTATGAACCCCTTGTTTACCCACTGCCTGATAGTGCTTACCTTTACAGAAAGATAGTCGGCCACCTCCTCTACAGGGACGTAACTTTCTAGCTCACTCATTTTTTTCTCCGTACAGTTATCGTGTACTCGTTATCCGCATTCAACCCCGGCGGATGTAGTTCGGGGTTTTCCTCAAGAAACTGCCGCATGTTGCCTTGGCTAATTCGTTTCTCTAGTAGGTCGACCGCTTCGTTGTCCACGATAAACCTACTCATTGCCTCCCAGTCACTCGTCCAAAAACGCTTCTTTTGTGAGCGCCAGAATGTACCAGAAGCGGTCTTTACAGACTCAGTCCCAGTAGCCTTACAATGTTCTAATAGTGCTGCTTTTATCTTGTCTAACTTGGCATCGAGGTCTTTTTCTTTCTCGTTAAACTCAGCAGCTAGCTCTGTCTTCTTGTCTCGAATCTTTACGTACACAGAAACGAGGCGGTCAAGGTCCGTCACAACAGCGTCTGTCATGTCATCATTCTCCAGTTATGGTTATGTTTTATTTAATATAGTGCAGTTTAGCTTATAGTTCAAGTATATCTTGGTATAGATCAATCATTTTTGTGTGCACGTTAATCCGCTGGTCTAACATAGCGTATATGTGCTTCTCCACTTTCGATCCTTGCAGTTGCACTACAGTACACGGGTGCTTTTGACCTGATCTGTGTACGCGCGCGTTAGCTTGGGCGTAGGTTTCTAGCGAAGA
>JARGNI010000002.1 GCA_029213195.1 Verrucomicrobiales bacterium | reverse complement strand
GACCAATGACCAATGACCAATGACCAATGACCAATGACCAATGACCAATGACCAAATCTACTCCCTCCTCACCTGAGAAAAGCACCACTCGTAAACGCCTTCCGTCTTGGCCAGGGTCCAGTGAATCTGATTGTGAGTGTGGTCGGGAAATCCATCGAAGTGAGCCACTTTTCCGGCCGCCTGGTAGGCTTCCGCCACCGCCTGAGCTCCGGCCAGGTTTCTTTCCCCGGAGAACGTCATCCAGAGGGCTGTGTCGGTAAGGTCGACCCAACTCTGCTTGGCTTCGCCGTCGGCGAAAAGCGCAGCGGCATAGAAGTGCGGACGCCTTTCTATCAGGGTTCCGATTCCACGGGCTCCCATGCTGTAGCCGGAAAGATAGATTCGCTTGCGATCGATGGGGAGCGAGCCGGCTACGGTATCGATCAATTTCTCCAGTGCCTCGGCATGATCGCCCCAATAGGTGTCGGGAGGGCAGGTCGGGACGAGGATGAGACAGGGGTGATCTTGGTAGAATTCCTCGCTCGCAAGTCGTTTGGCCGCGATTTCCACCTTTCCGGTTTCGACCTCGGTGGCCCGGCTTCCTGCTCCATGAAGATGGACGAAAAGGGGAAATGGTTCCTTGAGCCGCTGGAGTTTCCGGGATCCGAAGACCTGAAAGAGAATGCCATACTCCGAAGCGGGAACTTGAACCCACTCATCGACGACCTTGTCCGCAAATGGCCCCGACTCCAATCCCTTGGCCCGGGCCAGGTCTGCGAGGTGCTGCGCGACGAACTCCTGGTCTTCCGCGGAAAGGCTGGCGATCGGGATGGGGAAAGTCCGCCCATCGGATCTCCTCACGGAGACGGATTCGTGATCGGCTTTCTCCAGGGTGCCCTCCAGGGTGCGGCCATCATTGGAGGTCCAGGTTCGAACTTCCGTGCCGAAGCAAACTGATACCGAAACGAATCCGACGATAGAGATCGCAATCCAAAAGGACTTCATGAGAGAAGGGTAGGGGAAAGGTCCTGTTCCCGCCAAGGAAAAGAAAGAACGAGGGGCCGGTCAAACGGAGCGGCCACTGGCTCCCCGACTGACGGGACGACTGCGACCGAGCCCACGCCGCTTTGAGGAAGCCAGGTTGGCACGTCCCGACCGCGCCGGGCGAACGGGAGCCCCGTTTTCTCCGTGGCCCAGGGAACGTCGTACGGGACGATGGGCGGCAGCTCCTTTCCCTAAAGCCAGCGATGTCATGGCAGGGAGTGGGGAAGAAGGCGGCCCCTTCGGAGCGGTCGATGTTTCCGATTTTTGCGATGTCGAATCCTGTCTCGAAACGACGGTTCCTGTAGGCCGAGAGGAACGGGCCAGTGCGGGGCGTGTCGGGAAGTGGACTCTTGGAATATCGGCGGATTTGCTCAGAGTCAGGGCGAGACGAGACATCCCGTGGATTGCTGGGGAAGGACGCTCGCTGCCATCGTGAGAAAGTCCGGCCAGAGCCGATCCGATCCGCGTTTTTCCGGCGACATGGCTTGCGGCTGCGGTTAGGCCACGAGAAACCTTGGGGAAAACGTGGGTCGAGACTTTGTCTTCGCTTGGGGGAACCGGGGGCGAGAGAACGGGAACCGGATACCGGGTCGAAGGAAGGACTCGGGTATGCGCTTCCATTCCGCGAAGGAGCTTCCCATTGCGAAGGAGAATCGACGAGGAAGGCTTCGAGGCTTCGCGACGTTCTCTCTTGAAGGAAATTGCAGTTTGTCGCAGCGAAGTGACGTGAATGGAGACGCCGGGGTGCGACAGTTTGGGAGCAGGTTCCGATGGCGTTGCCGAAATCGCAGCGACGGCAGGAACGGTCTCGAGCGGTTCGGAAGTCTCTTTCGGAACTGTCGCCGAAACTTCTTCCGCAGCCATGGGGGCAATTGGTTCCGTGACGGGTGCGGCTTCGGTAGCGGTTTCTACCGGACGTATCGGTGTCGTAGGCGTTGCGCGTGGCAGGTCGTGCAGGGCCGCAATCATGCTGAGACCTGGGACACCAACAGGCAGTGGCTCGTGAGTGGTTTCGCGATCGAGGATTCGGGTCTTCGAGTTAGAAAGGATCTGGTAGCGAATGCCACCCCACTGGATTCGATTTTGCGTCCACGTGCTTACGACAATGAGCCAGTGAAGCAACATCCAGAATGGTGTCAGCATCTGTTCCAACCAGCAGGTAGCCGACAGCTTTTTCCGGATTCCATTTTGAGGGAAAAGCGATAGGTAGACCTGTTGTCTCGCCAGCCCCCGAAACTGGTCGATGACATATGCCGCCGCCAACGGAACCCAGGCGTAGAAGATGCCGTAGACGAGTGCCGCAATGATGGAAAGAAATCCCAGCGCATAGAGCCCAAGCAAAAGGTTGGTGCTGAAGTAGAGGATGGGGCTGAAGAACTTGACCTGGGTGTATTGACGCTTTGCGAATTCGAAAAACGCCTTTCCGTCAAAATCGATCATGGTCGGAAGAACGAGGGAGCGAACAAAGGCAATCCTGTTCCCGCCCTTTCGAGCCGCTTTCGAGATTCGGAGATCGTCATTGAGAGCACCTTTGACGAGTTCAGGCACATCCAGTTCTTGAAAAACGTCCCGATGGATTGCCATCGAGCCTCCCCAGAGGACATTGGAGAATTCCCAGCCGCCCTGGGTGGTGATGGAGCCATTGATGACACTGGCGAGCTGACTGGGAAAGTTGGGGCGCTTCGGGATGAGCCAACGGTAGGTCGTCGAGAGCTGGTGACTTTCAATATTGATCGGAGCCGTCAAGGAGGAGAGCCAGTCCTCATCGAGGGAGATGTCCGCATCGGCAAAGGCGATAATTTCGTCTTCCTCCTCGAGAAATTCGAACGCGGCTCGTTGATTGCAGACTTTCTGGCCTTCCTCCTCAGCAGGGCCCGCGCAGGCCAGTACGACTTGGCGAAGGGACGAATCCTCAGACGGGTGGTTCCAGACGGGAGAGTCTTCGGAAACTTCCAGTTCGTCGCGAAGCCATTCTGCTACCGGTTCGTCCCAGGACTCGAATGCGACGATAACCCGGTAAGCGGAATAATTCTGGGAAAGCAGGGTATCAAAAAAGGGAGGAGTCGACTGAAGATCGAAGCCTTTGACCGGAACGATGACGACTGCCTTTTTCTGCGAGTCAGGGTCCTCTTTCACACCGCGCCAGCGTTTGTCCTGGCTTCGCCTTGCGATGAGATAGGCAAATACACGGAAAGCGGCGATGAATATCAGGAGCAGCCAAATGCCCCAGATGATTAATAAAGCGCGTTCCATGATTTTACCCCGTGCAAAATGCGACTAGGTGACTAGACTGCAAGTGCTAATGCTTGGGAAACAGTATGAAAATCGTTGAAACGCATAAGCTTCGAAAGTCTTACCATTTTGGCGACACGGAGGTCCAGGCCCTCAAGGGCGTCGATTTGGAGATCGCCGAGCGGGAGTTTATCGCCGTATGGGGGCCCTCCGGATCGGGGAAATCGACCCTCTGCAACCTGATCGGTTTGCTCGACGCCCCGACTGAGGGGGAGATCCTCGTTAACGGAAACGCAGCCGCTGGTTTGACAGATTCGGAACGGAGCGAGCTTCGCAATACGGCCATTGGTTTCGTGTTTCAGAATTTCAATCTGATTCCAGTTTTGACGGCGTTGGAAAACGTGATGTTGCCGCTCCAAATCCTGGGTCACCCGAAACGCGAAGCGAGCGAGAAAGCAGCCGCCCTTCTCGAGGAGGTGGAACTGGGCGACCGTCTTGACCACCGCCCCCAGAAAATGTCCGGGGGGCAGCAACAGCGGGTCGCGATCGCCCGGGCTTTGGTCACAGACCCTTTGCTCGTACTTGCCGACGAGCCGACGGCCAATCTTGACACGAGAAACGCAAATATCATCATCGACCTGATGAGAAAGATCAATCACCAGAGAGGAGCTGCGTTTCTCTTCTCGACCCACGATGACCGGCTCCTCGATCGGGTGGATCGTAAAGTGCATCTTCAGGACGGTGCGGTCATCGAGGATGTGCGTGTCGAAGTTACAACGTCCTGAATTCTTGATCGTGATTTTCTTCTAGCACTGTCAGGGGTTGGAGCGTAGTAGGAAAGACAGATGAGTGATCCCTCCACGGAAGTAAAACCTCTCAAGCACGCGGAAGATCTCGATCTCGTGGATCGGGCCGTCAATGGTGACGAGGATGCGGTCCTCGCATTCCAGACCGAGTATCAGCCCATGTTGGAACGGGTCATGATGTCTCGGGGAGTCGACCGGGTGCAGGCTCAGGATCTCGTTGCGGATGTGATCGCCGAGTGTTTCGGAGCGGGGAAAAAAGGGCAAACGAGACCACTCCTGGAGAAGTTCGAGGGCCGGTCCTCGCTTTCGACCTGGATGATCCGAATCACCTGGAATCGATGGCTCGATTTGAAACGTCGTGACAAATTCAAAGGGGAGCTCCCGTCCTATGAGGAGGAAGATGATCGAGCAGGCGACCGATTTGATCGAGTCAAGGGGGACGATCCAGGAGAGAAACTTCTCGATGATGACCTGTCGGAGCTTATGGGCCGGGCAATCAAGGCCGCCTTCGATTCTCTCGACCCTGATGTTTTGCTGATGCTGAAACTTTCCTATCTTCATGGGATCAGCCAAACCGTCATCGCACGCATGTGGCGTTGCGACCAGACTCGTGTCAGTCGCTCCCTCAGCGCAGCGAGAGAGCAGATTGCTGTGGTGACGATGCGAACCATCGAGGAGGCCGATTCGGATCTCAAATTGGAGTGGGAGGATTTTCAGAAGCTCTGTGCGGCCGGACTCGATTTGTGACGAGAATGTCGCTTTCGCAAAAATGAGACAAAATTTTTGCAAAAAATATCAAAATTGTATTCAGTTTCGTTGATCAGGAATCGTGGTAAAAGTTTGCTATGAACCGGTATTTTGCCTTGGCCTTGGCGGCCCTGTTTCTTCTCCCAACAGTGGGATACTCGAAGTCATCGAGGGTTCTCTACTTGGGAGACTCGCTCAGTATCGGTGCCTTCGGGAAAACATTTGATCAGTCGCTTCGGTCTTCTGGCTTCGAGGTCCACACCGTGGTGGCGGGTGGGGCAAGTCCTTACTATTGGCTGAAGAATTACCAGTCGCTTCCCTGCACGATCGGGTTCTGGGAAAAGTCTCCGTCGATCGAGCGACGAGTCGGCTATGTGCGAGCAGTGCCGAAAATCGAGGATCTACTCGAGACTCATCAGCCCCAGGTGGTCGTGGTCCAGACCGGGATCAATTTGTATGCGACGCTTCGTTCGAAGCGAAGGGCGAAGGAAGACAACGTGGCCGAGGTGACTTCCTTGATTGAGCAGATGTGCTACAGCATTGCCCAAGCGGGCGCGACCTCTTATTGAGTGTTGCCGCCGCACTCGCACGAAAAACGCTATCCCAGGTCACTCCAGGAGGAATTGGCGACCATCATGAAGACCGTCGTCCACAAATACAAAGGAAAGGTCTTCGAGAGTCAGAAAGTGACCAAGTTTGTCGATCCCTACCCGGCAACGGACGGGATTCATTATGGACCGACCGAGGCGAGGGGATGGGCCGAGAAAGTCTCCACCCACTTCCGGGAGTTCATGCAGGTTGCCTCGACCGGTAATACGGAAACTCTTGTCCAGGCTCTTCCCATCGAGACGCCGAAGGCAGCCCCCAATTCCTCTCTTTTGAAGAAAAGCAGCAATGTCGCTTCTGGGAAACAGGAACAGGAATTGGCTCTCTTGTTGAAGTTGGTCGAGAAGTCTGAGTTGAAGAATCTTGCGGATCTCGACTATGCCAATGCCCTTGGCGTTTACGAATACGAAGTGGTCAAAGATCTTCGAGGAAATTACCCTTTCGACCGAGTTCGGATTGCTCATGGGATTGTTTTTGGGCGAAAATATACCAGTGCTGCAAAACGGGAAATCGGGTCTCAGATTTCCATGGTCGTGGTTCCTTTGTCGAAGTACAAGACGCTTTCGACCTGGCAGATGGTGGACGGTCTGCGTCCGAACTTCGAACTGCCGATCTACACTCCAAAACTCGAGTGATTTGTCCTTCGCTTGCTACCTCGCGAAGGCGAGATGCAGGGCAAAGAGGAGGCTCAGAGTGAGGAGGATCCAGTGGAGCTCCCTGGCTCGACGAGATGCAATCATGAGGACGGTGTAGACGACCAGTCCGGTCGCGATTCCTTCCGCGATTTGAAATTTCAGAGGGATGGCCAGAACGATGGTGAGAGCCCCGATCTGGGACTGCCAGTCTTCCTTCTTCAAGTCTACCAGGCTTTTCATCATGAGTCCGCCAACGAGGAGCAGTGCGGGAACGACGGCCGCCCCCGGAGCGACGGCGATGAGAGGGTAGAAAAAGAGGGCGAGGAGAAAACAAGCGGCCACCGTGATTGCCGTCCAGCCGGTTCTTCCTCCGGCTCGAACTCCCGTCGCAGACTCGATGTAGGC
Organism: Verrucomicrobiales bacterium; assembly: GCA_029213195.1. GTDB lineage: Bacteria > Verrucomicrobiota > Verrucomicrobiia > Verrucomicrobiales > DEV007 > Arctic95D-9. The sequence goes on along the minus strand of JARGNI010000002.1, from coordinate 244,118 downwards.
GGTGGTTGTCGAGGAGCCGAGACAGGCCCCAATGGCTGTTGCGGCGGCATCGGAAGCCAACGCCTGCTTCAAGCGCGGCAACTCGCCTGATTCATCGTTCAGATTTGCCTGCCGCCCGACTCCGATGAGGGTCCCGATACTGTCGAAGAGGTCGACGAAGAGGAGCGTGGCAAAGGCGATCCAGACGGTTTCCCAGTGTCGGAAGGGATAGAGCCAGTCGATCTGCCAGCCGATGGGAGCGAGAGAGGGAGGCATTGCGACGATGCTCTCCGGTTTCTTCGTTATGGCGGCCCCGTCGATGGAGATCCAGGCCCCAGCCAGGGTCACGAGGATGATGGTGAGGAGGAGGGCGCCAGCGATTCGTAATCGAAAAAGAACAAGGGCGAGGAGGAGCCCGGCGAAGCCCAGCACCAGGGGAATCCAGGACTCCGGGGATTGGAATCGGAGCGCCATCCATCCCGGCTTTGGGTCATCGATCAGCCCAAGATTCTTGAGACCGATCATGATGATGAATAGCCCGATGCCTGCCTGGATACCAATACGTAGAGGAGATGGGATGGCATGAAGGATTTCCTCTCGAAAGCGGGTCAGCGAGAGCACGAGAAAGAGAATTCCAGACCAGAACACCATGGATAGCGCTCCCTGCCAGGGGAGTTCAAGCTGCCCGCAGAGGGTGAAAGTGAAGAAGGCGTTGAGCCCCATTCCCGGAGCGAGAGCAATCGGGTAGTTGGTCGAAAAGGCCATGAGCAGCGAGCCGACTGCTGCGGAGAGAGCGGTAGCGGTCACCAGTGCGGCGTGATTCATTCCCGTGAGGGCTAGCATGTCGGGATTGACGACAAGGATGTAGGCCATCGAGGCGAAAGTGGTGATTCCGGCAAGGAGTTCGCGCCACGGAGTCGTCGATTCTCTGTCCAGGGAAACCATGAGTTCTTTCGATTTGGATCCTAGACTAGCGTTCCCTAAAAAGGGAGCGCAAGGGGAAAGGCGATTCAGACGAGTTCGAAACGTGTTTGGTTCTCTTCCGAAACTGAGGTAGAGAAAGGGGGAATGGCAGGGAAAAAGGGAGATACCATCGAGATTATTGTCTCGGAGGCCGACGCAGGAGGGCGCCTCGATCGCTTCCTGCCCTCATCTGTCGCCAAGCTGGGGAGGGAAATCTCGCGAGCCTCTCTCCAGGGGTGGATCAAGGACGGAGACATCCTTCTGAATGGGCAGAAGGTCAAACCTCGTCACGCAATCGCTGCAGGGGACCGGATCGAGATTTGTATTCCCGAACCTACCGAGACCATACTATTGCCCGAGGAAATCGAAATTGAAGTTCTGTTCGAGGACGAGGACCTCATTGTCGTCAACAAGGCGCCCGGCATGGTGGTTCATCCCGGATCGGGAAATGATTCGGGTACCCTGGTCAACGCGTTGCTTCATCATACGGGAGGCAAGCTCTGTGAACTCGCTGGAGAAGATCGTCCCGGTATCGTCCATCGATTGGACAAAGACACCTCAGGATGTCTCGTCGCAGCCAAGAGCGAGGTGGCGTATCGGTCCCTCGTCGAACAGTTTTCCGAGCGTCGGACGAGGAAAGAATATCTTGCTGTCACGAATGGCCAGCCTTCCGCTTTGCAGGGCGAGATTCGAACTCGAATCGGCCGTCACCCCGTGCATCGACAACGGATGGCGGTTGTCGAGGAGCCCGCAGGAAAGGAAGCCGCCACCGACTACGAAGTTGTCCAATGCGATCCCGAAGGACACTGGGCACTCCTGGCTTGCTTGATCCATACAGGACGTACGCACCAGATCCGGGTGCATCTGCGAGAAGTCCTGGGCTGCGCCATCCTCGGCGACCCGATTTATGCTCCCCGCAAGAAGGCTCGAGTGAACGTTGATCGCTTGATGCTTCATGCCTGGAGGCTTTCCCTGGATCACCCAAGAGACGGGAGACGATTGTCCTTTGATGCCTCCATTCCAACGGCATTTGGCCCCTTTCTACCCTCGGATGGCTTGAGCCCCGGTTCCGATGTGATGAAGCATGAGGGGTAGGGCCTGCAATATTTCCGCAATCAGGGCATCAGGCGGGATGCATCGACCAACGGAGGGCTCGACCCCTGCGATTCCTCGGGTTCTTGCTCCAGGTTCCGGAAAGTCTGGGCAAAGAGCAGGGGAAACATCCAACTGGTGAAGAGAAGGATCGCGCCCGCCATTGCCAGGTAGATTGGCGCGATAGACCCGAAGTGGACGAGGGCATAGCCTGTCACCGAGAAGAGGAAAACCGCCTCGCAGATTACGATCATGACGACGGAATTGATCCGCCCGACTCCGAGACATATGGTCTGATTGATATGCCTCCATACGTGGAGGCTGAAATAGAGCGAAAAGGCAAAGAGTGCGAGATGCTCCATCTGGAAATTGGAACTGACGGACGTGAGTTCTTCTCCTGCCCAGAGAGGGAGGGCCCAGGGGCCGACCAAAGTCATTCCGGCACCAGCGAGGAAGGCGAATCCCATGCCTCCGAGGCGCAACTTGCGGGTGGCTGCCCGACACCAGAGCGAGTCCTTCCTTTCATACGCATCCATGAGGGCGGGCCAGAAAGGACGAGTGATCATGGCTACCAGTCCCGTGAGCGAGAAGTGGACCGTGATCATGATGTTGAAGACCCCGACCGCTTCGGGACCGGCAACCCGTCCGATGCAGAAAGCCATGAGGTTGTATTCCACCGCAGCCGCCAGAATATAGGTGACCGAGAAGCGAAGGCTGTCCTTCACGAGTGGGGGAACGAGCTGGCGCTGAAAGAGGGAAACGCGGGGGAGCAGATACGGCCGCTGGATCAGGAGATGGCAGGTGTTGCCAAGCTTGGCAAGAGCGATGGAGCCATTCACGGCAATGAGAAGAAATTCGATGGTGGGAAAGTAGCGGATTCCCACAATCAACGCGACAGCTCCGAGGACGTTCCCGGCGGCCCCCCAGGCATTGGTGAAGCGAGTCTCCTGGTAGCCGTCTCGGCCCATCTCGAAAGTGACACAGATCATCTCGATCGATATGATGGCGAGACCAAGCCAGGCCGCGCGATACATGACCTCGCTGAGGGGAGCAAACTCCTCCCCGAAAAGAGTGGGAATCGGGATGTGATAGAGCAGGCAGGCAGCTCCGAATAGGGCAAGCAAAGTCAGCCCCGTGCTGAGCAGAATGCTCGTGGCAAAGACAGCTCGTTCTCTCTCCCGATCTCCGCGGGCGAGAGCTTTCGAGATTTCTCGAGTCAAGGCCGGCCCGATCCCGACATGCAGCATATCGATCAGACCGACCGCCATGGTGATCGCGGCGTAGACTCCAAATTGATCCATCCCGAGCAGCCGGATCGCGATGGGGATGGACACCAAGCGAAGCACGATGGTGCCGACTTTGGACACGAGCGAGGTGATCACCGCAAGTCGAATCGATCGATCACGGTGAGCGCTGGCTTCGGTATTCGAGGCTTCGGTATTCAAAAGAAACTGCGTTCTCCTAAATATCTAGGTTATGGAAATTATAGCAAGAGGGGATTTGAAGCAAATTTAGGATGGTGTATCTGCCTTTTGGGGACCCGAGAACGGAATTCTACCAATACAGAGTCGAGGAGAAGAACACGTTTCTTCCCGGTTCGGGCTGGAGGAGAGAAGTCCTCTGGTAGTTGAGATCGAAGAGATTATCGACTCCCAGTCGGAGCGTCCACTTGTCGGTGGGCGCGAACGAAGCGAACAAGCCGTAAATATCGTACCCCTTGGGAGGCTGATTGTTCGCGGTGAAGGAGTCAGCACCGACTCGATCGGTCCTTCCTCTGTTCCAGATGCCATAGATTCCCAACTCGGTCTTCTCGGTGGGGCGGGAGCCCAGCGTGAGCGATACCTGGTCACCTGGGGTTTCGTTGAGCTTGTTCCCGGTCGAGGTATCGATTCCCCGGACCGCTCCGGCGGCGAGAGAAGCAAACCAGACATCGGCATCATAGTCGAAAGTGAATTCCACCCCGTAGATCTCGGTTTCAGCCCGATTCACGCTTTGTCGGAAGTCCTGCGTAAGTGTCCCCGGTCCGGCGAACCCGGCGAAAGGGAAAGTGTTGGCTGAATTGACGATTTCCGTGTCGAAGGTATTCTTGCCTGTCTTGTAAAAGCCGGTCAGGCGTCCGACGGCGGCGCCCCCGTGAAAGTCCTCGTCTTCGAAGAAGAGGGCGAGTTCGAAGTTGTCGCTCGTCTCTGCGACAAGACCCGGGTTCGGAAGGAAGAATTCCTCGTAGTAGTTCGGGCCGAAGAAGACCGGGGGAGGTTGTGGGCCGAAGAAAGGGGTGTTCGGCACGATGCCGAAATGGGAGCCACTCTGGTAGAGATCGTTGAGGGTCGGCTCGGTGAAGGCGCGGGAATACCGCCCCTGTAGCGAAAGGTTCTCGGTCAGGTCGAGATCGAAGCCGATGTTCGGAGAAAGCCCCGAGTCGCTCTGGCTGAGCGCTCCTCCTGCGGTTTGCAGTGTGTTGTCGGTATCGTAGCGCAGTCCGGCAAACAGGGTCAGTTCGTCGGTCAGGTCGACCTCATCGGTGAGAAAGAGCGCGAAGTGATCCGCTTCCGCATCTGGCCGTCCGCTGGCGTTTCCCGGGGCACCGGGAACGAAGAAGAGAGCTCGCGTCTCTTCGCCATTCTGGTTTTCCGAGAAATACTCGAGTCCAAAGACGATTTCGTGCTCGCGGTTGCCGATCTGAATCTGGCTGCTGTTGGAGAAATCGATTCCTGTCACGTCGAGGGAGTGCGTATTACGGCGTCCGGTATTCCCTCCGACGAAGGCACCCGTGTAGCCTCGATCCTGGGTGGTTTCGTTGTGATAGAAGGTGGCGTTGAGGCGGATCAGGTCGTTGTCGATCGGGGCATACTGGTAGTTGGCGACAAACTGCTGGTAGTCGACCTCCCGTCCGACAAATTCGTTGGTGGACGAGAGACCGGTGACCTGTGGATTCGCTCCGCCTTCATCAAAACTGGAGTAGTCGGTGAAAGAGAGCTCGATCCGGTGCTCCGAGTTCGGGATGAGAATCATCTTTGCCATGGAGCTTTCTCGCTCGATTCCGGAGAAGGGGAGTCCGACGCCATCGGACAATGTGATGTTGTCACCATCTCGTTGGGAGGTGGCGAGAAGGACTTCGACCCCTTCTCCCGCCACTGCTCCGACGATACTATGGGCCCACTCGTCGGAGTTGGTGTGATATTGGTTCCGGATACGCAGTCCGAAGTTTCCTTCTTCGTTCAGCACATCTGCTGGATCCAGGGTCGAGAGGTTGATGACCCCGGCAGAACCACTGCCGTAGAGGAAAGATCCGGCTCCTCGCAGGATCTCGACGCCACTGAGGAAATCAGGTTCCACGAAGAAGCGCTGGCCGGTGTGCCCGGATACGAAATTCTGCCGTGCCCCATCGATTCGCACGGTGACGGCATTTCCTCCCTCGCCTCGAATCGTCACCTGCTCGGCCAGGTATCGGGATCCTCCGAGAGATTCGACATTGGGTTCGAAGCGAGTCAGGTCATCGAAGGAGAGAGGGGCAAGACGAAAAATTTCGTTCTCTCCGATGATGCCGACTGTCACCGGGACCTCGGAGACTTCTTCTGTCGTGCGGGTGGCGATTGTCGTGGTCTGGCGAATCACGACAGGGGTATCGGCTACCGTTCTTGTCGGACTGACTGAGGGCGTCGCATCTACGATCGTGGTGGTGAGCTCCGAGAAGACCAGGGGAGCTTCATCATTCAAAACGAGTCTGGCCAATTCAAGCTCCTGGGGATGGGCGGAGCTGGAGAAACTGAACAAGAAAATAGCGAAAAGGGGAAGGAACAGGTTCTTGTAGGGATGGCTCATGACCCATTACTAATGATAACGGGTCCCATTTGCAACAAAGGGATTAGTCACGTGATGATTTTTTCATGCAGAGACGGGATTCAAGGATTCCTTGGTCGGCTGGAATGCTTGATCCGGAGGGGGCAGGCTATGATTTTCCTGCGGGGATCCCGACTCTCCCTACAGTTGGGTCGAGCTGGTGTTCCCCCACCTGGACCCCGGTATTTTGGCCGGGGATAGACCGTTTCTCAGAAGTATTTTCGTTTATTCGCTGTGAGTATTGCAGACAGAACGAATGAGATTTGGCTCCCGCATCATCGTTTGGATCGAATCGATCAATTTCTCTGTGAGTTCCTCACCACTCTTGGTGATGAAGCCTGCGAGGTAGTGGCTCTTCAGATGTTGCCAGAGGCGTTCGATAGGATTGAAGTCAGGACTGTAGGGCGGAAGGTAAACCGGTTCGATATGGTGCCAGTTGAGTGACTTCACTTTGTGCCAACTGGCGTTGTCGAGAACCAGTTTGCAGTGGCGTCCGGGCACTGGTGGAACTTCCTCTGCCATCGTGTCGAGGAAGACTTGGAAAACATCGCTGTTGCAATGAGGAACGATCAGACTGACGAGCTTTCCAGTCCTTGGGGCAACGGCACCGATCACGTTCTGCCGAACATGTCGCCCGAAGTAGCCCTGGGTAATTCGTTCGCCCCTTTTGGCCCATTTGCGACGCGGTCGGGGATCTCCTTCGAAACCGGCTTCGTCTCCGAAGAACAGGTCACAACTTTTGTCTTCGATCATCTCCAGCAGTTCTCCTGCAAAGGCTTCACGCTGGTCCTCCCACACTTCGACATTCGGTGGTTCGGGAACTGGTCGAGGTATTTTCAGCTTGTAGTCGTGCTCATGAAGATAGCGAACCAGCGTGCTGTAGGCGATCTCAAGATCTTTCTCTTCCTCAAGCCAACCGACCAGTTTTGTCACCGTCCAGTGAGTCTGGTCGGCGAGAGCTGGTTCTTCAACCAGTGGCAGGATCACTTCCTCAACGGTTTGCTTCGATACGCTCCGAGGCCGTCCCTGAATAGGACGATAGGTCAAACCATCGATGCCAGTTTCGTTGAATCGAGCTATCCAGATCTCAAGCGCCCGCTCGCTGACCCGGGAATGCGCCTGGGTGAGTTCGAAACTCCCTCCACACAGCAAAAGGTGTATGGCGCGCAGCCTGCGGCGCTCACGCTTGTCTTCAGAGCAGTCGATCGCCAATTCCAGCTCTGTGATCGCTGCATTTTCTGGATTGGGGAGCTGTCGTTTCCTGCCGATTCAGTAGACTAAACCACTAGAATTATCGTACAAGTCGAATTTCACGTTTTCCCGAACTTCTTTCTGAGAATGGGTCTAAGAAGGGGGTGCTGAACCCATGCAAGTGCGGGTCAGCGACACTTCTGCTCCTTCGCCGCTCTTGCGAAGGAGATGGAAAGTCTCTTTCGAGAGGATCCGGAGTTCTACGACTCCGGAATCTCGTTGAGCGTGTAGTAGGCCGTGGGGTGCAGAAGTCCATGACCTTCTGCGGCGGATCGAAGGCCCTTGGATTCCAACTCGTGAACGTGGCCCTGGGTCAGCGGGGTGACCTTGAGTTTCAGGCTTTTGCCATCATCGGCGACGGAGGTCACCGATACGCTGGGAGTCATTTTCTCCACCTCGGGACTTCCGTAGGATTTCTGGTAGAGGTACGTGTAGGCCTTCATCGAAAAGGATTCGTCCTTTGCCGACTCGGGATCGATCGGCTTGGTGAAGGTCAGTTCGAAGCCATCCGGGGTCGCCCGCATTTCGTGGATCTCGAAGGGGACTTTTCCGGTCCAGTCGACTCGCTCGAAATTGAAGTTCTTTCCTCCTCGTGCTCCCCATCCGCGATTCGAGCCGCTGGTGTAGAGGAGTCCCGACTCGGAGATACGGACGGCGATATTTCCGGACTGAAACCCTTCAAGGAAGGGGAAGATCGCTCCCTGGTAGAGGCCGTTGACCTTTTCGAGGTAGACCCGGTGAATCTTGGAGTGCGTCTGCTCGCCCACGAAGACCTGTCCTGCGAAGGGACCAAATTTTCCTTTGCTGTGATCGGTCTCGATGACGGTGGGCGAGTTACCGACTTTGCCATGAGGAAACACCACCGCAGGCGGTACTAGCTCGGGAATGGTTTTGCGGGCTTCGATCGTCGTCGTCCCACCGTCCTCGTAGATGGGGTCCTTGGGGCGATCTCCTGCTTTGCCGTCGGCATAGTCATACCAGATGTTGCCGTTGGGATTGCCCTGGAAAGAGCCGGGCTTGACCCATTTCAGCGAACTCGATCCATTCCAGGTTCCCTGGTTGTCGGTGTAGAAGACATCTCCTTCGGCATTGAATCCGATCCCCCCGGGAGAGCGCACTCCACTTGCGGTGGGAATCATTTCACCATTCTCGCCGATTCGCAGGACCCAGCCTCGAAAGAGCGAGTTCGCGGAGAAAGAACCGGTCAGACAGAGCGTGGTCCAGAGATAGCCTTCCTTGTCGAAGCGGGTGCCGAAGGTGTATTCGTGATAGTTCCCGTTGATCCCCCAGTCATCGTTGACCGTCTCGAAGACATCGGCACGGCCATCGCCGTCTTCGTCTTTCATGCGGGTGACTTCGGGCCGCTGCACGGCGTAGAGCCAACCGTCTTTCCAAGCGAGCCCGAGCGGCTCGTGGAGATACTCTGCAAAGAGCGTCCACTTGGGGGGAGATTCGGGATAAGAATCGGCATTCTCGATCGTCCAGACTTGTCCGCGACGAGTGCAGACGGCGACTTTCCCGTCGGGGAGGAGTTCGATGGAGCCACCCTCGATGACGACTCCCTCAGGGGCCGGAATCGAAGTGATCGTGTAAAAATCCGATTGCTTAGGGTCCTCCGCTTGGAGCGGCAGGAAAAGAGAGGCGAGACCGAACAGGGTCAGATGAAAGAGTGAACAGGGTTGATTCATGGGAAAAAGAAAAAAGTTACGGGAAAGAGAAAAGTACGAAGATCAGGGCTTGAGGGGCGTATCCCAGCGATAGTCGATGGTGAGGCTAGCGTTGTCGTTGACGGGCAGGAGCAACTCTTTCTTCCCATTCACCTGGCGGATGACGGGTTCGGCGCCGGCGGTACGGATGTTCAGATTTCCAAGATCATACCAACCGTTCTCCTCGGTGAGTGGACCGGTCGCGGCGACCCGATAGTAGAGATTGTCACCCGCCTTCCCGGTAAACTTGAGATTCCGAGTCAGCGAAACGACGCCATCGATTGTGGCGGGTGCAAAGTGGTCTGTCACGGTGAGATCTTGAAAGTCGTAGCGGAACGTCGGGAAGCGTTTTTCGTCAAGGCGGTAGCCCCGGAATTGATAACCCTCGGGGTTGACGAGAAATGTGATCTCCTTCTGCGGGTCGGCCTTGTCCCGCTCATACTTGATCTTCGCCTCAGGAGACATCACCCAGGGTTCATCGAGGCTTTCGAGAACCTGGAGCGCCAGCCCCGGAGCTGGTTGGACCTTGTCCTGGCCTAGCGGCTTACTGCCTGAGCCGCGACCGTTCCAATGCGGAGCTGCGTCCATGAACTCGCCGCGATAGACATAGGCGAGATTGAGCCGGTCCGCATCCCAGACCAGGTTGACGCCATCTGGATACCCAACCCCGATCGCACGGGGAAGCGCGTCAGGGAGAAAGGCCCGATGAACGATTGCTTCTCCCGGCTTGTGAGAAGTAAGGAGAATCGGGTCGTAGCTTTTGCCCTTTGATCCGCCTTTCTTTTGATTCTTCGACAACCAAGCGGTTCCCAGCTTCTTCCCTTGAATGCTGAGAGACAGTTGGCGTTGTCCGCCTCCATCGAAATAGAGGACCTTGATTGTATGCTCACCTTTCTCCAGCTTCTCTTTCTTGGAGACGGTTTTGGCAGGATGGATTCCGTCGTTTCCGATCACCGTCTCCCCGTTGATGGCAAGAGCAGACCCATCATCGGAGGTGAGAGCAAACTGATAATTGTCGGAATCGGAAAGGGTGAGCTTCCCTTCGAATACCATACCGAAGCCGCCTTTGTGCTTTCGAGAAGGATCGAGCGAGATTTTGCCGCCCTTGAGTGTCCCGGTTTCCTCGGGTTTGAGAGTGGAAAAATCCGGAAGCTCCTCCCACTTGCCCAGGTAGAGGGAATACTTGAGATCGCTGATCAGCGCTGGGGCAGAAGCGTCCTTGATCATCTGTTCCAGGTCCGCGCGCTTGTAGGGACTTTTCTGATCGGCGTAGCCCTTCCGCCATTTCCCGATATCATTCGCGGTGGGAGAGCGCCGCTTGCCCCCGAATTCCTCGGTCACATAGGCAATGAGTGCGGCGATTTGGTCATCCTTCAGTGCGGCTTCGAGGGGAAGCATGGCTTGGACATACTTGTTGTCTTCTTTGAGAATGCCTTTCAGAATGATTGCCGTGAGCTGCTCGACGTGGTCTCCCTTTACGAAATCGGAATCGTGCAGAGACGGCGCCATGAGCAGGTCTCCCGCTTTCATTCCTTTGCCATCGGCTCCATGACAGGCGACACAGGACTGGTAAGTCGTTTTGCCGAGTTCGAGAACCTTGTCGGCTCGAGCGGGGATTGCAGACAAAGCAAGAATGGTAGTGACCAGGAGGCAGGAAAAAATCGGCTTCATACGAGTAGGTCGGGATTCTAGAACATTTGGGATGGGTCGTCAAAGCAGGAGGCGAGACTGATCTGCGGAGAAGAAAATAGGTTCGCCTAAGATTTGGGTGGGCTCGTCAGTTTCAGAGTCAGACGCGGATCTCTCTTTTTATTTAAGAAATCTAAAGTATATTTCCTTCTCCACCTAGTTTCTGAGATCGGGGCGTCCCGGATTCCTGCCGAATACCTTCTTCCACCCATGAACATCCGTTTCCCGCAAGGTTTGCGTTTCTGCTGCTGGCCCCTGCTGCTGGGGTTGCTCGCACCGCTCTTTTTGACCCAGTGCAAGTCGACCGGCGGAACCTACAAGGATGTCGAGTATGATCCCGCTACGCTGAAGACTCCCGGAGGTCATGGCTTGGAGAAAAAGGAGTACCCTTTCGATGACGAGGGCAACTATCGCAAAGACTGGGTGCGAAACAAAACAAGCGGGCGCACTCGCTCTTCCTACAGGGACGTGACACCGACCTCTTCCGCTCCCGAAACGACCGAAGTGGTCCAGTCCGGGCCGACCAACTACCCCAACTACCAGGATATCTCTTCGGGAGGCGGTTCGACTCCGAACAATGCGGCTCCTCCCGCGCCCGCTTCTCCCCAGTATCACAAAGTCGTCTCGGGCGACACTCTCTACTCCCTTGCCAATCGCTACGGGACCACGGTGCCTGATCTGAAACGCACCAATGGACTGACGGGAGATTCGATTCGGAAGGGCCAAACTCTCCGGATTCCGTGAGGGGGGGGGCTGCCGTGATCGGCCAAAAATGACAGTTTTGTCATCGGGGGATTTCCTCTTCTGTGAGGCTTCGCCTGTTCCATTCGGTATGCACACTTTCTCTTCTCGAGTTGGGCTCCTGGTCATTGGTGGTCTCACCATGGTTGCTTCGTTTTCTCTTTGGGCACAACCGCCGGGTCCGCCTCCGGGAGGCGGGCGGGGGCCTGGTGGAGGCCCGCCCCCGTCCCGGGTGCACACCGCGACCGAATCCGAAGAACTCGATCTCGTCCCTGCCAATCGAACTCCTCCCGAAACGACCGAAGTCTCGATTTCGGAGAAGGGCGACGAAAAGCAGATCGTCTCCAATGGGATGCCGAATCACAAGGTGGGCCGATTCCCCAATCGGGCGAATCCGAACGAGATCCGCGAACAGAGCTACGACATCGTGATTCCCGAGAATCCGGAGGTGAGCGACCGAACGACTTCGACGATAGAAAATCCTGGGGGAGGAGGACGTCCACCTCGGCTGCGGGTATTCGGGATCACGCTCGACGGAGTGCTTCTCGAACCCGGGACGGCGGAGTTCTGGCAGGGGAAACGCGATTCCGGTTGGAATTACGAAGCGCTTGGCGGTGCCATTCCACTGGGGCTGGATGAGAACTATGGACATGTCCAGCCCAATGGGAGCTATCACTACCACGGATTGCCTATCGGCTTGATGCGTCGACTCGGGCACCGAGAGGGTGAGCATTCTCCCCAGATCGGTTGGGCTGCGGACGGTTTTCCCATCTACGCCCTCTATGGATTCCGGGATCCCGAAGATCCCGATTCTGGAGTGGTCGAACTGGGAACCAGCTATCGCCTGCGCTCCGGAGAACGTCCTGGCGGAGAGTTTCCCACAGGCGAGTTCGACGGGGCCTTCGTGCAGGATTACGAATTCGTCGAAGGTTTTGGAGATCTCGACGAATGCAATGGCCGTTTCTGCGTCACTCCTGAATTCCCGGACGGCACTTATGCCTATTTCCTGACACGCGAGTGGCCGGTCGTTCCTCGCGTCTTTCGAGGAACTCCGGTGGAGATCGTGAAACCGGGCGCGGGGAGGGGAATGGGACCGGGTCGTGGGCATCCTCCGGGAAGAGGTGGTCCTCCGCCTCGGTGAGGGGGGGGCTGAAGAAAGGGCGCGGGAAGCCTCTCTGGCGAAAACAGAAGGAGCAGGTACTTATTTCTTCGAGCGTTTCTTCTTTTTGCTCTTCTTCTCAGACTTCTTGAGGCGTTTCTTGAGTTCCTTCCAGTAGTCTTCTCCTGCGATGTAGCCGACACACTTCTTCGTGCCGCATCGACAGGGATGCTCCTTGTAGTTCTCAAGATCGAATCCGTAGTTGAAGAACAACTCTTCGTCGCGCTTGATGGTGCGGAGCGCGGCGATCCAGATGGCGTCTTCTTCGATGAAGGCCTCGCAGTTTGGGTCACAGCTGTGGTTGATGAGACGGGCGGAATTTTCGGGGACATTGCCATCGATGTCCCATTCATCATTCAGGGTGAAAATATAGACTGCGGCGTCACCTGTTTCCTGGGCATGCTCCATCTGGGCCCAGCCGCGTTCGTTGGCTTCGTCCTTGTCGATTCGTTCTCCCACGTATTCGATAACGTAGGTGCCTGCCGGGATTTTTTTTCTGGCAAAGAGGCCTCGCCCATGAATTCCCGAACGACGGACCTCGCACCATTCGGAGTCGCAACGCTCGCCGGGGAGTAATGCGCTTTTTTTACTCATCGGGCGAATCACTTGCCGGCCACGGCACGGAAACCTCGACGCACGACGAGGCGATTTTCTTCCATCCTTCCGGATGCTTTAGGATTCCGGAAAACTTCTCGGGGTTTTCCGGAGCAAAGTCGGGGCGAACAAAATGGAGGCGAAATTTCCCCTGGGACTTCTCCACCCATTCGAAGCGAGCGGGCGAATCGGAGTCGACCTGCATATCGTCACAGAAGAAGACCGGTTCTTCGGTCGTATTCTGCGAGAGTTCCGGGATGGTAGCTTCCAGGAAAATGTGATTTGCGCCAGGGGCCACCACGATGAATTCCCATTCCTCGGGTGGGGGTTTGGGGAGGGATTCGCGTATCTCCTGGAAACGTTTCTCCCACTTCGGATCCGGGTCCTTCGGGTTTTCGGAGGCCACGGGAAGAGTCAGGGAAAAGTTGTCGACCGAAGGGTGACACGAAGCGGAGCAAGCCATCCAGGCGGCCTTCACTCGTAGCGTGACATCGTCCTCCGAGAGCGTCTCCGGCACGCGAATCTGGGTCAGGAGAATCACCTCTCTCTTGTAGCCGTTGGCGATGATTCCCGCCATGTCCGTTTTTCGAGGGGTAGGCCAGAGGATGTCACCCGCGACAAATCCATCGGGGAGTTCCCAGTGCAGCTGGGTGGCGACGCCAACGACGCCAGGACCACGCCAGTAGGTATGATATCCCGGTTCCGGTCGGAGAAGAAATCCGACATAGAACGAACTCCCCGGGCGGATCTCTTTGACAGGGGTGATGAGTTTGGCCTCGGCGATACCCTGCCAAGGCGACTTCGCTTCGACGACGTGGGCGAAGAGCAGGAGGGCGAGAACAGCAATGGAACCGATTCCTTTCACAATCAATACTCTCGCGCAAGGGGGCGGGGGGACTCAACTCCTTTTTGACGAAGGGGGCGGCTGAGGTCAGCCACCGACTGCGGCAGTCTTGAGCCCTTTCGCTTCGTTTGCCTTGGAGAAGGTCACGCCAACGGTCTTCGAAACCCCGAATTCTTCCATCGAAACTCCATACATCACGTCGGCACGGGACATCGTGCGTTTGCTGTGGGTCACGATGACGAACTGGCTGCCTCCGATGAAACGGTCGAGAACCCGGATGAAGCGATTGATATTGGCTTCGTCCAGCGGAGCATCCAACTCGTCGAGAACACAGAAGGGAGAAGGTTTCACCATGTAGATCCCAAAGAGCAGGGCGACGGCGGTCATGGAGCGCTCGCCTCCGGAAAGAAGGCTGATCGACTGAAGCTTCTTGCCTGGGGGTTTCGCGATGATATCGATTCCGCATTCAAGAGGATCGGCGTCATCCATGAGGAGAAGGTCGGCCTTGGCCTTGTCTCCAAAGAGCTCCTTGAACATGTCGCGGAAATTCTTCCGGATTTGTTCGAAGGTCTCGGAGAACATCTTCCTCGTGTCGCGGTTGATCCTCGCGATCATTCGAAGGAGTTCTTCCTTGGAGTTTTCGAGATCCTCCAGTTGCTGAACGTTGAAGCGGTAGTGTTCCTCCAACTCGTCGAACTCCTCGATGGCATCAATGTTAACCGGTCCCATGGAATCGAGCTTGGTTCTCAACTGGGTCACGATCTCCTCGACAAACTCCCAATCGGGTTCCGCCGGATCTTCCAGTTCGGTCGCTTCGTCGTCAGCGCCCAACTCTTCGGAGGGAGTTTCTCCGGAGGGAGTTGAATGCGCTTCTTCCTCTGCAGGAGGTGCTTTGCGCACGACTCGTGCAGCACCGTTTCGCTTCCGTTCTTCGATCGCGAGCAGCAGAGCATGGCTGTCCGGCTCGAAGAACTCCAGTTCGGTGCGGTAACGATCCCGACAATTGCGTTCCAGATTCTCCAGCTGGATGTCGAGCTGAGCTGTCTTGACTTCTTCTTTTCCTCGCTGTTCGGCGACGACCTGCACCTCGCGACGCTTCGCGGTCAATTCTTCTTCGCCGGCCTCGATCTTTTCCGAGTAGCCATTCTTCTCGGTCTGAATGTCTTCCTGCTCGGTAGAGAGACTTTCGATTTGGGATTGCCAATCGCGGATGCTTTCCTGGAGGGCCTCGGTTTCACCTGCGGCTCTCTCGATCCTTTCTTCGTAGTCGAGAATCTCGGCCTGGTTCTTCTCGATGAGGGATTCCAGCTCGGCGAGTCGGTCCAGCATGGGATCGCGTTGCTCGACGAGGCTTTCCCGGGTACCATGTTTCACCGCCAGCGTCGTCCGTGCCTCCGTGACTTCCTCGGTGAGGGATTCCTCCCAGATCCTCGCCTCGCTGAGACCTTGGGTACATTCTTCGGTTAGGGCATCAAGTTCCGCTACGCGAGCGGTTGTGCTCTCGCGCTCGGCGAGGTTGCCTTCGAGGGTGAGGGAGATGACTTCCTGCCGCTCTTTGACCTCCTTCTTCTCCCACTGGATACTCTCAATCTTGTTCCGAAGCTGGTTCAGGTCTCGCTCGATGAGAGCGTGTTTGCCTTCCAGTTTTGAATTGGCGACCCGCTTCTGTTGCAACCTTTCCCGGGCGATCTGGAGTGTCTCTTCGAGCTGGTCGACTCGCGAGTTGAGTTCGTCCCGACGCTCCTGTCGTTGCGCTACCTCGGCGCGAAGAGTTTCGGCCAGTTCGCGGAGTTCGCTGATCTCATTCTGCATTCGCAGAACCGAGACCGATTCGTCGCCGGTCCGACCTCCCTGGAGAATTCCTTCCCGTGTCAGGAAGGCGCCATCGAGGGTTGCCACTGCCAGGTCGGGATGTTTTTCCCGCAGGCGAATTCCGGTGGGCAGGTCAGGAGCCAGGAGAATCCCCGAGAGCAGGTCGTGGACCAGCGTATCGACCTCGGAGTCGACCTCGATCTTCTCAACGGCCCAACCGATCGCACCGAGAGGAGCCCGGCCTGCCTTCTTCCGCTTCGAAGAAGAGATATGGGTTCTTGCCACGACGGAGGCCGTTCCCAGATTTTCTTCACGAAGCGCGGAAACTACTTTCTGGGCCACATCGAGGTCTTCGACGAGGACTGCCTGGAGACGTCGGCCCAGGGCTACCTCGATGGCTTCGGCAAATTCGGGAGCGACGCGCAGGTAGCGGGAAAGAGGCAGATGAACCTTCCCATTCAACTCGGAGGACTCTCCGAGCGTCTTGACGACGGCTCGAGTTCCTTTCTCGAATCCTTCGCCATCCGCGAGCAATTGCTCGAGAACTTCGAGGCGGGACTGTTTCTCGGCATGAAGTTTGTGAAGACCGGAAAGACTTTCCTGCAGGTCCACCGCGGAGCGTTTTGCCTGGTGGTATTTTTGCTCCATCTCGGCGAGATTCTCCTCGAACTCTTCGATTCCCTTCTGTTGCTCCCCGATTCGGTCGTGAAGCTCGCCAGCGTCGCCTTTGCGAGACTCCTCATCGACAGCGAGCCGTGCCAGTTCGTCATCGAGCTGTCGTTCCCGATGCGAGTCGGATTCCGCCTGGCTCTGGTTGGTCTCGATCGTCGCGGAAAGGCTGGCGATCCGGCTCTTCAGCTGGCTGCGCTCTTCTTCCACTTCCCGTAGCTGAATGCTGAGTGCCTCTCTTTTTTCGCGTGCTTCCGCGGTCGAAGATTCCAGTCGCTCGACTTCGACCTGTTGCTCCTCGATCTCATTTTCGATGGCGGTCAACTGGGAGGTCGCGGATGCGATATCGGATTCCTGCCGCTCTTTCTTAGACGTCGCTTCGGCGATGTCTTCCTGGTTCTTCTTGATGAGAACACTCAGTTCGTGCGCTCTTTCCCCATTGAATTCGATCCGGTTATTTGCCGAGCTGATCTCATTCTCGAGTCGCGCCAGCTGGGATTGTAAATCGGTGAGGCGACGCTCGATCTGCTGGTATTCAACACGGGCAGAGGCCATCTGGGCCTGGCGTTTCTCGATCGCCTCCTCGAGTTCGTCCTGCTGCAGGCGAAGAGCTCGGGCCGAGGTGTTGAGTTCCGATTTCTCAGCTCTGAGCTCTCGCCACTGCTTGTGACTGAGGTGGAGCTCCAGTGTCTTGACGTCGTCGAAAAGTCCCTGGTAGCGTTTGGCTTTGGAAGCCTGTCGTGAGAGAGAGCGAATCTGCCGTTCGTTCTCGGCGATGACGTCTCGAATGCGAACCAGGTTTGCCTCGGTATAGTCGAGTTTCCGGAGTGCTTCCTTCTTCTGCTGCTTGTATTTTGTGATGCCTGCCGCTTCCTCGAAGACGGCCCGTCGGTCTTCCGGCTTCGAACTGAGCAGCATGTCGATCTTTCCCTGCTCCATGATGGAGTAGCTCGATCGACCGATCCCGGTGCCCATGAGGAGATTGTGGATGTCCTTGAGACGACAGGGTTGCTTGTTGATGAGGTATTCACTCTTCCCATCCCGGAAGACTCGGCGACCGAGCGCCACCTCATCATAATCGGTTTCCAGCACGCCCGTGCACCCGCTGAGCGTCAAGGTCACCTCGGCCATGCCGAGAGGGGAGCGACGATCCGTGCCATTAAAAATGACATCGGCCATCTCACCACCACGCAGGGCTTTGGCGGAAGTTTCTCCCAGAACCCAACGCATCGCATCCACGATATTGGACT
Organism: Verrucomicrobiales bacterium; assembly: GCA_029213195.1. GTDB lineage: Bacteria > Verrucomicrobiota > Verrucomicrobiia > Verrucomicrobiales > DEV007 > Arctic95D-9. The sequence continues at coordinate 226,529 of JARGNI010000002.1, read as the reverse complement.
TGCCGCAACCATTCGGGCCGACGATACCGGTCACCCCTTCGTGGAATTCGAGCTTGGTCTTGTCTGCGAAGGACTTGAAACCGTGGATTTCGAGCGATTTGAGGCGCATAAGCTGAGGAAGCAGGAGTAGAGCGGGATCTCAAATCTAAGAATTCAATTCTCAGAAATGATAAATCTTTCCTTACAATGAAGGGATCTTGATCGGTGTCGAGTGAAAAAGACGTTTTTTCCACCTTCAGGAAGTGACGATTCTTCCGGGTGCTGGATCGAGGAGCTGGGGAAGAACTGTGCTCAGTTTTTAAAAATAAGACACAAATATTGAAAAAGTCTCAATTTTGAGTTGCGAAAAGTATCTATTATCGGTAAGTTAGGGTGATGTATGGTGTTAGAACCTGCGTAACTTGCTGGAAAGAAGAAGCTTCGGTCATCGTGACATCTCCCTCTTTCTGGTGAAAACCAACAATTTGTGCGGAACGGGGCGGCCCGGTGCTACGGATGTGAATCCGAACGCCGGGCCGTTTTCCTTGTGTGACGGAGGCCCAGACGAATAATTGAGCGGATAGGAAAGCTCCCAGGGAGTTTTCAGCCGAGGAAGATCGGATCGAGGGCAGGGGAAAAAGAAAAGGCGGCACCTGAAACAAATCAGGCACCGCCTTTATAACCCCTCAACACAAAACAAACGTCGTTAGACGTTGTTTGTCCCTGAATATAATCGGAGTCATTCAGATAGTCAATATAAAAACAAGAAATACTATAATTTAATAAGGGCAGGTGATTTTGCGGGTTTGAGAAATGACATTTTCTGAAATTCTGTCATTTTGCTGCATAGGAGGGCTGTTTGCTTCGTCTCCATGAAAGCAACTTAATTACCCAACTCCATGAACAACGATATTTCCATTCTCGCCCAGTTTCTTGAAAACCTCGGTCCCGAGGTTTCCGGTCGATCCTCCGAGCCTCTGACCCAGGAGCAGATCGAGCAGATTCACTCTTTCGCTGAGGGAAATCTCAGCGAGGAAGCTCGGGAGTCCCTGCTCCCGAAGATCCTGGAAAATGAGAAGGCGCTTCACGAACTCGTGAGTCGGCTTCAGAATTCCTGACCCTATGGTGAGCACCCGAACCCGGTTTCTTAGAGATCCATCCCTGTGCTCTGCCGGGGGAGAGGTGACGACTCACCTTGAGAAGTGGATCGATTCCTGTGCTCCAGCGGATCTCGCCGGGCTTCTCGACGATGCCTGCCTGACTTTGTTCAAGCGGGTCTTTGCGCGGGTGGGCGGCTGCGAAGGCACGGTCTGGTTTCGTGACCAGAAGGAAAATCTCGTCGCGATCTACAATTCCGGGGACAATGCCGACTCCCTCGTTGGCTTTGAACAGCTCATCGGTTCCGGGATCATTTCCATGGTCTACGCACAACAGCAGCCGTATTGCGAGAATTCGATCCAGGCGAGCGCGGGACACGATGATACATTGGACCGAAAGATCGCTAAGCACACCTCGGCGATGATTGCGGTCCCGTTCTATTTTGGATTCGGGCTGCGTGGTGTGGTTTCCTGTGTCCAATTGGAAGAACAGGAAACCAACCAGAAGCAGGGATTCAGTTCCGACGATGTTGCGGAATTGGCTCGAGTCACCTGCGTGGTCGAAAGACTCGTCAATGAAGCACTCCTCACGGCTGTCCTGGGATTGAACGATGCCGGTTGAGAGTGGGAATCCGAAGTGGCCGAGCTTGCCCAGCGTGCGAGAAGCGCTCGCCGAGGCAACTGGTGACGGAATCAAGGTCGCTGTCATCGACTCCGGGGTGGACACAAGTCATCCCGGGCTTTCCGGCGTTACCTTGACGGACGACATTGCCGTTTCCTGTGACGGGATGAGCCTCAAGATCGAGAACAATCAGGGGGCGGATGTGTATGGGCATGGAACAGCGGTGGCAAGTCTCTTGGTGCGGGAAGCAACCGGAATTCAACTCGGCAGTTTTCGAGCCCTCGACAGTGCCAATCATGCCCGCAGTTTCGTGATCGCCGAGTGTGTGACCCAGGCCATTTCACGTGGATACCAGGTGATCAATTGCAGCTTTGGTTGCCGTGGATTGCCGCGGTATGTCATGGACTATAAGGAGTGGGTCGACGCGGCTTACCTCGCTGGAGTCCAGGTGGTAGCTGCGTGCTCGAACGTCGATTCGACGGTCCGAGAGTGGCCCTCTTTCTTTCCGAGTGTGATCAGTGTGGGGGGGATTGATTGTGAGCCGGATGAGCTGTTCGGTCGGGAAGGCAATATGGTCTCTTTCTTTGCCAAGGGCGAGCGGGTGGAGGTTCCCTGGACAGATCATCAGACACGTGTCGAAACCGGGAGTAGTTTTGCCGCTCCCCTGGTTTCCGGAAAGGTCGCAAAAATTCTGAGCGCCTTTCCCGAGATTTCTCCCGCAGTGGTGAAACCGCTCCTTCAAGTTGTCGCCCAGCCACTCGATTGAATCTGAAGGCAGACGCGCGACTTCAGTTGATGGCTGTCGCGATGCCTATTTTTCCGTCATGCGATAGACGCCGTCCCAGTCGGCTGGCGGTGGGCTCGTCTTCAGAATTCCGCATCTTGCGATCATGACCCGTGAGGGGTTGGTGCCGACTCCGGGATCCCGGTCGGGTTGGAAGGGTTCCAACTCGGATGCTTCCTCGAATAGACGGATTGCCTCGTCCCATTGCATCGCCAGGTAGGATTCGAATCCCTGGGAATAGAGGTCGAGACAGCGGAGCGTGTCATCGGAAACTCGATCGCGGGTCTCGATGACCTCGTAGACCTTGACGGGAAGGGTTCTTCCCTTGACTACGATCTGATCAAGGAATCGGTAGACGATGTCGTCTGCCGTTTTCCGGGCTTCCAAATAGGTGGCCTCAGTGATCATGGTGTAGACTCCATAAGACTTGGCGCCCGACTCGCATCGTGCTCCAAGGTTCACGTTGTCACCCATCATGGTGTAGTTGAAGCGTCGCCTGGACCCCATGTTTCCCACCACCGCAGAACCGGTATTGAGTCCGATTCGGGTTCTCATGTTCTGAACGAGATCAGGGCGTCCCTCGGACTTCCATTTCTCTCGCAAACCGGCCTGTTTGCGTTGCATCTCGATGGTGGAAACCACGCCGATGTAGGCATGGCCATCCAGGGGAAGAGGGGCCCCGAACATGGCGTCGATCGCGTCTCCGATATACTTGTCGAGACAGCCTCCCTTGTCGGTCAGGATGTCGGTGAGAGCGGAGAGATATTCGACCATCAGTTCGACCAATTCCTCTGGTTCCAATTTCTCAGAAAAAGTAGAAAAACCTTGGATGTCACTGAAGAGGATCGTGATATCGACTTTTTCTCCACCTAGCTCTGGAGTCTTTCCGGAGTCGATAATCTGATTCACGATCTCGGGCGAGACGTAGGATCCAAAGACCCCGCGGATGTAGCGATTCTTGCGAAACTCGGAAGCGAGGCGATCTCCGACGATAGTCGTGTGCATGAAAAGGAAGCCGACCACAGGCAGGGCGAGCGGGATGAGGAGGGAATACTTGTCGAAAAGGTAGAAAGCCAGGAAGACGAGTCCAGAGGTGATCAGGACCGGCACTCCCAGGGCGACCGAAAATGGTGCTTTTCTCAACGCAATTAGAGTCAACCACGCAATGATCATCCAGGTAATCAATGTGATGGATTTTGGAATCTGGCGAAGATAGTCCTCTCTCAAAATGCTATCCAAAACGGTAGCCTGAACACGGAACAGAGGGTCTTCTGCGGAATAGGGGGTCGGTCCAAAATCGGAAAGGCCTTCGGCACTTTGACCGATGATTACAATCTGATCCTCGAGTGGCGGTACCTCAAGTGGCCATGGCGCGCCGTCCAGGGACCTCAATATCTGTTGCCAGACGGAGTAGTATTCCACCATAGGAAGCCGGGCCGTGTCACGGTAGTTGATATAGAGCTTTCCTGCTTCATCGATTGGAATTACCCATTCCCCGCCGCTCTTCTTGGGGACGGTGATTGATCTACCCAGTTCAATGGCAACCGAATCGCGATTGGCTTCCTCGAGTTGCATGATGATCTGAAGGACGAGCGACGGAAAAACTTCTTCACCAACCCGTACGATCAGGGGAATTTTCCTTCTCATTCCATCGATATTGGATGGGGGAGAGTTTACCGAAGCTGTCCACGAACTCTGGGCGATCACCTCGACTGGTGTTTTTGCCGTTGGCCCGGTGAGTAGATTGCTGACATCACCCGTCACGTTCGGGAACGCCTTGGTTGCGAAGAGTGAGACCGGCGGATAGGGATGTTTCTGATGCCATTCAAAGGTTTCCTTACTCGTGTCCAGATACATTCCGGTGATCGCCGAAGGGTATAGAGCCAGGGCGTCCGCAAAGACGATATCCTCTTCTCCGTTGACGGATTTCTCCGAGAAAAACAAATCGAAGGCCACTACGGCAGGTGGTCGATGGGTTAAGGTTTCGAGGAACTTTGCATGGATGCTCCGATTCCAGTCCTGCCAACGTGCGATGTTCTCCAATGAAACGCCCCCAATCCCAATCAGGGCGATTCGCGGATCGGGTTCTGGATCTGTCTCTGCTCGGGCAACAAACCGCCAGTCCACCGTCACGTTTTCCAGTCTGCGGACAACATCAGATGACCAGACAGACCACATGATTGCCGCCATGATGGGTGGGGCAAAGATAAGGGCGAAGAACTGACTTTTGTCGGAGGACATCGAGATCGCGAAAAGACTAAGCAAAAATTTCGAGAAAACTACATAATTTCCGAACCTTATTCGTCGGAAGAAACACGGAAATTTCGTTGTAAATCGGTCCGTTTCCCGCTACACAAAATGAAATCAGACCACAGCCATATTATGAGCACCATCGCTTTCGTGAAACTGGGGGGAATTTCTTTTCTCACCTTATTTTTTCTCACTAGCCTGCAGGCGGCTCCCGAGAGCGGGACAGTGACGGTGGCGGTCGGAGAGGTCAGTGCTGTAGGAGAGGAAGGAGCGGATCCGACGCCGGTCGAGAAAGGTGACAAGGTTGCGGTTGGCACGACAATCAAGACAGGTGATGATTCCCGTGCTGTGGTGGTGATCACCCCGCGGTCAGCGATTCGCATATCGGCGAATTCCGAAGTTGTGATCGAGACGGTCGACGAGGAAGCCAGCCCGAAAGATGTTCTGATCGACCTGAAGCAGGGGAGCCTGGGGGCGCTCCTGAAGCCAAATGCCGCAGGAGAGCTTGATTTTAAAGTCAGAACGCCAAGCGGAGTTGCGGCTGCCCGAGGAACTTTCTACTCGGTTGCGGTGAAGGATGGCAAGGGCTACGCACAGGTGAAGGAAGGCCGGGTCGAAATCATTCCTAATGAGGAAGAGAACTGAGTTTTCCATTCTGCAATCCATTCATGAAAAAGCGGAAATCGGCCAATGGGAGCTCTCCCAGGAAACGCGTTGTTGCCTTTTGTGCGTCGATTTCTCTGTGTTTCAGCGGGTCTGGATACACTAATCCCAGCGGGGGTGTGGTGGTTCATGGCGACATCCAGTTCGCCAACAACGGAAACACCCTGCAGGTAATCCAAGGCACGAACCACGGGATCATCGACTGGAACTCATTTTCTATTGCCGCAGGACAGACGACTCAGTTCATTCAGCCAGGAACTTCGTCGGTCACTTTGAACCGTGTGACCGGTGGTGCGACTTCAATCATCAATGGAAGCCTGATCTCAAATGGGCGTGTCTTTCTTCTCAATCCGGCTGGAATATTGGTAGGCCAAGGCGGCGTCATCGACACGGCAGGTTTCACTGCCTCGACGCTCGATCTCTCCAACGATGCTTTTCTGGCCGGGGGAGACCTTGATTTCCGGGGAAATTCTCAGGCTGGAATCGTCAATTTGGGAAGGATTCACGCGGTGGAAGGGGATGTATTCCTGATTGCGTCCTCTGTGATCAACGAAGGATCCATTACTGCTCCCCGTGGGTCGGTTGGATTGGCGAGTGGAAATGATGTCCTGTTGGCAGAATCTGGATCGGAACGGATTTTTGTGAGAGGCTCTGGGAGTTCAGATGGGGGAGCCGTGAACCGCGGCACGATCGAAGCAAATGTGGCCGAGCTCAAGGCACACGGAGGCAATATCTATGGTATGGCCGTGAAGAACGAAGGGCGAGTCGCTGCGACCTCCGTCTCTCGTGAAGGCGGGCAGATTTTCCTTCGAGCCGGTGGAGGAGGAGGCGTGCGATCGACGGGAACCGTGGTTGCGAAGAAAGAAGAGAGCGGAGGGAATGTGGTGGCCGACAGTGGACCGGCTGGCCGAACTGAGATCTCCGGCAAAGTGGATGTGTCAGGAGATTCCGGCAACGGGGGGGGTATCCTCATCCTGGGCAAAGGAATTGAAGTCTTCAGTGGTAGTCTATTGATTGCTGATGGCGAAAGTGGTGGTGGACAGATTCTTTTGGGGGGAGGACGCAGAGGGTTGGATCCTGATTTTTTCAACGCGGACACAGTTGAGATTGGTCGAGGTGTTTCGTTGCAAGCTAGCGCCATCGAGAAAGGAGATGGTGGGGAGATCATTTCATTCTCTTCGGGCAGCCTGACATTCTCCGGAATGGCCGTAGCCAGAGGGGGGCGCCATGGGGGCGACGGTGGGTTCGTAGAGGTATCAGGTAAAGAATCCGTCCTTGTCGGGAATCTGACCGAGCAGATCAATGTGAGAGCTGTTTCTGGAAAAGGGGGGACCCTCCTTATCGATCCGACGGATATTTTGATCATTGATGGAGTCGCAGGGGAAACATCCACGATCAACAGCAACGAAATTCACGATCAGGACATCGTCAATTTTCTCGCAGCGGATCAGAATCTCTTTCTTGAGACGGTCATCGGGGAAGGTGATGGAGACATTACAATCGAAGCTGGTGTTGATGTTTCGTGGAACTCGGATGCGCTGTTTTCGCTGGATGCAGATCGCGACATAGTCGTGCGACCGGGTGCAAAGGTCTCAGCCAGCGGGGGAGGGAGTATTGATTTTTCTGCCGCGAGAAATCTCTCCTTGGGAGGAGAGATTTCTTCAGGAACCGGGGCCGTTGTCCTTCGTGGGGCTTCGCTGGATTTGCTTTCCGGGGGTTCGATTGGGGGAGGGCTGACAACTGGTGATATTCAATTGATCACTGACTCGATCGAGGTCGCAGGAATCATTCAATCTCAGGGGGATCTGACGATTGCCCCGATCACTTCCGATCTGGCCATCAATCTTGGCAGCGGGCCGGAAGTTCCGACAAATGGGCTGCATCTCACAAACGGAGAATTGGGCTTATTGAGTGATGGATTCAACTCGATAGTCATTGGCGATGCTGTCGTTGGGAATGGGACGATTACGATCGGGTCGGTTCAGTTCCGCGATCCGACTACGTTCGCCACTCCAAGTTCCGCCTTTCCTGGTGGAGAGATCTTTGTTGTAGGGGATTTGACCGGTATTGGAGATGCGAGCTTTTTCTTTGATGGCTCCGGTCCCAGCTTCCAGAGAGAGGTCTCAACGACCTATCTGAGTGGAACGATTTCAACGGAAGGTTACGGAATTACGATTAGCGATGATGTGGTGTTGCAAGGCGATTCCTCGATCGATACCACGGCAGGAGGCCAGCTCGGTGGAGCCAATGTTATCATTGAAGGGCCGGTTAGTGGCGAAACCCAAGCGCGTAATTTCTCAGTGAATGCGGGTAGCGACGGTCAGCTTTTCTTTCAGGATACAGTGGGCTCCGACAGTTCTTCCTTGATCGGTGATATTGACTGGAAGGCGGGAAGACTGATCTTGAATACCGAAGTCTATTCTTCAGGGGCGATCGACATTGCGACTTCTGAATACTTTATTTTGGACGATCAGGGAGTCATCGATTCAACCAATCACCTCACCATCAAGGCGAATCAGGGGAGTGTTCCGGTGGCGGGAGACTTTTCCGGAATCGATTCGAGAGGTCGCATGAATTCAGCTCTCGGAGAGATTGTCCTGGATGGTCGAGCGGGGGATTTCAGTGCAGGCGGAACTCCGAATGTTGGTGTCTGGTTGCGCAGTAACGCTGACTCGATGGCCGCCGCCGATATCAAGATTACTGGGGCAGCACCCAACGGGATTGATCAAGCCGTGCTCCTGGACGGAACGATTTCCAGCTCAGGAGGGGGTGTGGAAGTGGGCTCGATGGGGGGAGATGTCGAGTTGAATTCTACGATCAGCGGAAACGGGTTGGTTTTGAAAGGGGATACTGCCTCGGGCACTGCGTTTCGAGTCAATGGGTCGATTCCACTCTTCGGCTTTTCTGCCGACGGCGGTGGTGGAATCAACTCGCTTGATTTTGGAGGATACACGGGGAGCTGGTTGGAAATCGAAGCTTCTCAGTTGTTGAATATCGATTTTCTGTCGGGCAGGCCCGACCTGTTTCCCACCTTCCGTGGGAGCAATACCGATCCCGGAAGATTCGATATCGACAGTTCGACGGGTTTTACCTACGAAGACGACACGAGGGGAGTGATCGATGTGACCGATTTCTCACAGGTCAGGGGAGGTATTCTGGACGATTCGTTCACGATTGATCTAGGGAGTGCAAACGTATTTGGAGGATCACTGGATGGCGATTTGGGGAGTGACACCTTCACCGTTCTCTCGGGAAGTGCTTCGGTTTTCGAGTCAGACTTCAACGATGGGGATGTTGATCTTCTCGATTTTGGTTTGATCGGCTCTGCTCTGGACGTCAATCTGGACTCTGGAGTAGCCCAGTTTGGCACAGGGACGACCAGTTTTTCCGGTATTGAAAGGATCGTCGGCGCCAGCGGATACACCAACAGAATCGAGGGTACGGGCGGGGGAGATACGATCAGGATCACGGCGAATGGAGTCGGTGAGATCGAGAGTGCCGTGGAATCGCAGTCGGCTTTCGGCGACGAGACGGGGACTGTGGAAACGACAGCTTCGACCTTGTTCTTCAATGAGGAAGACGGATACGAAGTGGAAGGTCCTCCTGACACACGAACGGTTGCCTTTGAGAACTTTTCGCTCGTCTCCGGAGGGTTGGGAGAAGACATGTTCGAGGTGACGCTTCCCGACACCGAAACTTTTGATGGTGAGCTTCTGGGGGGAGGCGACAATGATTTCTTCTCCATCAGCCCTGGAGGGGATGTGGCAACGATCAACGGCGAAGGCGGAGTCGACACTCTCGATTGGGGCAAATTTTCCGAACCCGTGGTTGTCGATTTGCAGGACAATTCAGCGACTCAAGTGGGGGCATTTTCGAGTATCGAATCGCTGGTAGGAGGCGCCGGTGAAGACACACTTACGGGCACGCCTTCCGCCGATCAGTTTCTCGTGACTGAGGAGAATCGTGGTTTCGTGAACTTGCTCTCTTTCGCCGACTTCGAGATCTTGAATGGTGTTGGGGGGAGTGATCTCTTTGTCTTTCAGAACCAAGCAAATGTGGTTCGTTTCGATGGTGGCTCCGAGGCCGATACCTTTGTCTTGAACGACTCGAATCTGACCACCGGTCAGAGCTACACGATCTCGGATGGCTCCGTCTCTCGGAACCCAGACTATGAGTTTTCGGAGATAGAGTCTCTTCAGCTTCTGCTGGGTTCCGGCAACGACAATGTCCTGGCAGGCAACAACGGGTTGATCCAGTTTGTAGACGGCGGGGGGGGATTGGACACGGTTGATTTTGGGACCACACCTGTTGTCGGGAGAACTCCTTTTCTTTTTGGAGAGAGTCAGCTGTTCTCTTCCAATGTTGAGGAGTTTGTCTTCGTTAAAGACGAGTCGAACAACCCAGACAACATCAACAATGAAGGTGGTGGAAATCAGAACCCACTGGGTGACGGAACGGTGAGCGATCTGTTTTCAGGAACAGGTCTTACCGATGCTGCCGCGAATGCATTTTCTGCATTTGCAGCCAATGCTTTGATTACAGGGCAGGCCGTTGTTGTTCAGATCGATGGGACGAGGTTTCAGCTCCAAGCCCCTGCTAGCCTCGATGGATTCTTTACGGAACCTCCGCAGAGCATTATTGGCCAGTTGAAGGAAAACCTGGAGGTAAATGCTTGGTCGGAACTAGCTGAGGCCATCGGATTTTCCGATTCCACGATCTTAGTGAGAAACGATGGACCTTTTTCCATTTTGCTGGATGGGGTTCCACCAGAGGAATTGAAAGCGATTCTCGAAGAGAACCTTCTCACGGATTCAGCCAGGGAATTGGTGGCGGCCCTCGAAATGACCCTGGTCATCCCGGTAACGTCAATCGATGGAGCCGTTTCGATCCTGACGATTCCCATTGAGGTCGGCCCCGCCACCTTGGCGTTGCTGGAGGCAAACCTGAATCAGGAAGCGCTGAATGAGTTGACGGCGGCACTGGATCAATGAATGATGCGCTGATCTTTGACTCTTGAATGACCATTCAGTTCCATTTGCTGAGAATTGCATTTGTCCTCGTGCTGAGTGGGCTGTGCGTGATCTCTTCCTCGGCACAGAACCGTCCGTTGGAGCGAGCCGCCGAGTTGCAGCGAAAGGTTCTCCAGACCGAATCCGATAGACAGGAAGGGGATGGAACCAGCGAAGATCGACGAACTGATGAGGAGGAGGCAACGGCTGATGCGACTCCTTTGGGCGTAAACCTGGCCTCTATTGAACTGATCTCGAACCAGGATAAGGCGACCATGTCGGCGTCACCCGGGAAGGAATCGGTAATGATCGATCCTGATCTCCCGGCTCCTGGTGGTCTCGAGGAAACCTTGGCTGAGTTTGTCGGACGACCTGTCTCGATGGCGCTGCTTTCCGAGATTGGAAAGAGCATTGTGGTAGCCTGGAGAGAGAGTGATTATCCCTTGGTCGATGTCTATTATCCCGAGCAGAATATTACCGGAGGTCGTCTCCAGGTGGTAGTGAGGGAAGCCGTGCTGGGTAAGAAGTCTACTCAAGGAGCCAAGTTGACTCGCGAAGAGTATCTCCTGAAGTGTTTGCGTCTGGACCCGGATGATCGGATCAACAAGAAGACCGTCGCGGCTGATCTCGAATGGATGAATGAGAATCCGGTCCGCCAGGTCAACCTGGTTTACGAGAAGGGAGAGGAGGATGGGACGACAGACGTTGTCCTCGAGGTCGTTGAGCGTCAGCCTATTCATGCGTATGCCAGTTTTGGCAACACTGGAGTCGACTTTACCGGGGAGCAGGAGTGGTCCTTTGGAGTGACTCTCAGCAATCCTGGGAGGAGGGAGCATACACTCGGTTACAACTATACGACGGACGAGAACCGGAGTACCCTGAAGGCTCATTCTCTCTTTTATGAGGCCTACCTCCCTTGGCGGCATATCTTCCAGCTTTCGGGTGCCCATGTCACGAGTGAAGCCCTCGATAAGACGGTTGCAAACACGACAGGTCTGAGTCGACAACTCATCCTGGCTTACAAGGTTCCGTTGCCACGACCAAAACGAATTTCGGCTTGGAAACACGATTTCACCTTCGCTTTCGACTACAAGTCGACGAACACGGACCTGATTTTTGGTGGCGCCAATATCTTCAATAGTGATGTGGTAGTGGGACAATTTCGCGGGGTCTACGAGTTTTCCGTTCCGGACCAGACAGGGGTTACCCAGGGGAGTTTTGGCATCGTTGGGTCCCCTGGAGGTATCTTCGACAACAATGATGATATTGCCTTTGGCTTGGCGAGGTTGGACTCGGAAGCGAGCTACTTCTACGGATACGGTGAACTGGAAAGACTTCAGCGCTTGCCTGCTGATTTCACGCTACGTCTTCGCCTTAGAGGACGGGCCTCGAAAAATCGACTGAACGCGACGGAACAACTCCTTGCTGGAGGCTACAACACGGTTCGCGGTTATGATGAGAGCATCATCCGAGGAGACTCCGGGATCATCGGGAACGTTGAATTGATCTCGCCGCCGCTTTCTTTTGCTCCGCTTTTCCAGGATGCCACTTGCACACCTTCAAAACAGCCTCTCCTTGGTGAGTTCAAAGGCACTTGGAATGCGCTGGTCTTCTATGATATCGCTGCTATGGACATCAGCGAAGCTCTCCCGGCAGAGATCAGCCAATCCCTGCGAAGCGTAGGAATCGGGCTGAACTGCACGATTGCAGATCGTGGGTATGCCCGAGCGGCTTACGGCTGGGCCCTGGGAGAAAATGGTGTCTTCGACGACCCGACGTCAGGAAAGTTCCACTTTGCGGTTACCCTGACTTATTGAGAAGGCGGTTCCAACCCTGCGAAAGCAATCGAAGGGTTTTCTGCGATGGAATAGGCTTTTGGCCGAGGCAACCAAGTTCGCATTTACACCGTTTTACTCCGGCAGAGCTTCACCAGCAATGAGCTTGCGAAGGTTTGCGATCCCAATCTCGGGATCCATGGTGTAGCCATTGAACTCGACAATGCCTTCCTTGTTAATAACGACCCACCAGGGCGTGCCGCCAGTCTCGTAGGCCACGTTGATGCTGTAGCTATCCTTAGTCTTGGCGAGATGTCCGAAGGGGATCTTGAGATCGAATTTCTCAGCAGTCGGCTTAAGTCGCAATTCGCTGTTGGAAGTGAAGTTCTCGAAAGGTGTCTGGATAGCGAGAAACATGATCTGCTCGTTTCCCTCGAACTCCTTGACGAGTTTCTGCAGGACGGGGAATTCCCGCTTTTCGCATGCCTCGCACGTGCTCTGCCAGAGGAAGAGAACGACGACCTTGTCAGCCAAGGTTCTCGTGTCGAACTGATCCGCTCCATCGGGTAGTTGAATCCAGTCGGTGACTCCGAGAGGCGGCGCCTTCTTTCCTTCGATCCCTGTCTTCACTCCCTCGGGAAGGGGTTTTACCGCAGTGCCGAGACCTGAATCCGGCTGGGCGTGGGCCGTGGCAAGGGGAAGGAGAGCAGCAGTGGTGACAAGTAGCAGTGAAAACTTCATGAGTTGAAAAAGGAGGTCTTGGGTAAATCTGGCACATTATCGCGGCCTTGCGACGGGAAATTCCGTCCCCCATGCTGTCCCTATGAAGCGTTATCTACCCCTGTCTCTTGTCTCTTTCTTTTTCCTCGGACTCACGACTCTTTCTCATGGAGGTCACCCGGCTAAGGATGCCGAGGGCTTTGAGGTGATTTTCGATGGCTCCAATATGGAGAAACTTGAGACCGAAGGGAACTGGAAGATCGGCGAGGATGGCTCGCTCGTTCTCGAGCCTCGGGAGGGGGAATCCGGCTGGAAGCGCTACCATCACTACGTCTGGCTCAAAGACACCTACAAGGATTTTGTCTTTGATTTTGAATACAAGCACCCCAAGGGCGGAAATTCTGGGTTCTATTTTCGGATTTCAGACAAAGTTGATCCGGTGGAGACGGGATTCGAAGTCCAGATTCTCGATTCGCTGGGCAAGCCTGATTCCGAGATGGGACATCATGACAACGGCGGAATCATCAAGACCCAGGGAGCTTCCAAGAACATGAGCAAAGAGCCCGGCGAATGGAATCGCATGACCGTGACGATGAAAGGAAACCAGCTCATTGTCGTGCTCAATGGGGAAGCGATTCAGAATTTTGACCTCGCCGCAAAGAAGCCCAAGGACAAAGATCTTGCCGCCGAGGGATTGATCTCGATTCAAGACCACGGTCAGCCTTTTCAGATTCGGAACCTCCGAGTGAAGCGGCTCTAGGCGCTTATCGCTCCTCAGCGGGGTGCCGCGCATTCCCTTTCGGACCACCGCCGAGCCTGGTCCGACCGTCTAAACTGCCCCCGTCATCTTTCTCCCGATCCAGAAAATGGAGAGGAGGAGGATGACTGCTCCGATGAGCCATGGATTGGCCCAGATTCGGAGCCTCCGCTCGATGGGATCGGGTTCGGGAATCGCACTGAGTTTCTCCATGATTTGATCCGGTGTCGGGCTGGGAAGCACTTCTCCTCGGGAAATTCGGGCGATCTCGCTCATGACATCGAGACGAATCGGCTGGCCGGTCTGCTCCAGTTCGGAACCCTGCACGTTGAGTTCCAGTTCGAGCCGGCCTCCGTTTTCCACACAGGACATGATCATCTGGTGTTTTCCTGGTTCGGAAGGCTCGAAGGTTCCGGTAAAGAGACCCCACTGTTCTTCCCCGCCGGGCTGCAGCTGAATCGTTTCCACGGCGCCACTTGGGCTGATGATCTGAACGGAAACCCGGGCGGATTGCAGAGGTTCCCCTCCGACGCTCATGACGTTGGCGTTCAGGGTCAGGACATCTCCGGTGCGAGGACGGTCCGGTGAGTAGAAGAGACGCATCAGCTCGTCACTCGCCATGTTTCTCTGGTAAGCCATCCAGCGAGCGACTTGTCCCCAGAACCGATAGTGGTATTTGTCTTCGACTCCTTTTCGCCATCTCCAGGCTCCGTCGGTTCCCATGAAGAGAATTTTTCCAGTGCCGTAGGTCTTGGTCACGATCAGGGGGATCCGCCCAAATTGATTCGTTTCGGAGCTGTGGGTGGCGAGGACTTCACTTCCGGCCTTGGATCGGAGCACTCCTGCATACCACTGGAATCCGGGTAGTGAAGACCAAACGGAAGCATTCGCATTTTCCGTATCCTCAAGCCGGGTGAGGAGACTCCTTGCACCCAACTCCGTCAACTCGAACTGGCCCGGGGTAGGAGAGCCCCAACCTCGCGGTTGCGCGCTGTCGAGGTGAACCGGGAACAGATCTTCCAGTTCGGTTTCCAGCAGAGAAAACTGGTTTCCTCGAAATCCGGGGAGGAGCACCAGTCCCGCGGCCTGGGTAGCGACTTGTTGCTTGATGGCTCGCAATTCTTCGAGGGAGAGCTGATCCGGCGCGAGTCCGATGTCGCCAAGAAAAATGACGTCGAAGGTCGAAAGCAAATCGGGCTCGGGAAACTCTTCGAGATAACCCGGGCCATTTCCCAGGGCATCGACGGTGGGGTGGTAGAGGAGGCAACGAACTTCGACGCCTGGATCCCGCTCGAGCGCGTTCCGAAGATAGCGGTATTCCCACCGGGGAAAGGAGTCGATGACGAGGACCTTGAGCTCTTCTTTGCGAATCGCGATGGGAGCCGTAATCGTGTTGTTCTCGCGATCAAACTCCTCTTCCACGGTAGGAAGCGTGAGCGTCAGTTCGTAGTCACCGATGGTCTGGGGCGTCCAGAGCATGGTGTCCTGAACTCGTCCCATAGCGGGAATGGTGACTTCCTGGGAGAACGTTTCCCCCTCGCTGGTCCGGATCTCGATATTGGTGGTTTGGGATCGGGGGAGAGAACTCGTGAGGCTGAAGGGAAGCCGGATGGGCTTTCCCGCAATCCCGAAGGTGGGGATATCAAAGGCGCTCGCTTCGAGATCCGGCAGCTTGGTCTCGCTCCCGATGGGAATCGTGAAGACGGGGATTTGTTGCATCCGGAGTCGGGTCGCAGCGAGATTGGGCGCCGAGCCGGAGTTCCAGTCACCGTCGGAGATCAGGACGACTCCACGCAACTGAGATTCCTGCTCCAAGATTTCTGTGAGGGCGTCTCCGAGATTCGTGGAATCCGCGGGAGCGGCCGAAAAATCCTGTCGTACGATCTCAAAGTCTTCGCTCAAGCTTTCCCAATCCGCGGCAGAATTCAGTTCCTCAGCGAAAACGGCCCTGGTTCCGGGCGCTTCGCCGGGGGAGTCGGCATCGATGACATCTGCGGTCGCCATGCTTCCCGAGGCATCTTTCAGGATCGCAATGACTGGCTTCTCATCCGGGGTGTAGATCTCCCGCCACTCGGGTTGTCCGAGAAGGAGGCAGACGATGGCCACGATAAGAAGTCGAAGAAACTCCAGTGCCCCCGTAGGCTTCGAAAAGTGATTTCGTTTCCAGATCAGGAAACTGAAAATGGCAGTCGCCAGAAATACGGTAATCCCGAAGCCCGCCGTGAGGGGAGTCCAGGAGAAGGTCAGTTCGCTTTCGGTCAGGATCAAAGTCGAGAAAAGGTCGGGGATGAAATAGGTCGGGACCGGACTGTAGAGAGAACGAGCTCAGGACTCAAGACGAAGCTCGCTGAGAAAGGACTACCGCATTGCGCCCGTTTTTTTCCCATTTTTCCCTTCTATCTGCAGGAAGAACAGAAAGATCGTCAATTCTTTTGAAGCCGGCGCGCTCGAGATATCCCGCTGCCTGGGTAGAAAGTGCGAAGACTTCTCGGGCTTCGAGCTCTTTGGATCGCTGGAGAGCTGCGTCGACGAGAGTGGTTCCGTAGCCTTGGCCGGTGTGGCCTTTCTTGACGAAAAGGCAGGCCAACTCGGCCTTTCCAGCTTCGGGATAGGGGTGCACCGCGACGCAGCCGACGATGTTCTCATCGACCTCGAGGACGATATAATCCTCGATCGCCGCTACAATTTCCGAGCGAGGTCTTTCGAGTAGCTGCTCGTCCTCCACCGCGCGGTGGATCAGGAGGTGAAGTTCATCCGCATCGCTTCGAGTCGCGGGTCGGACTCTCTGGTAGGCATCCGAATACACCATGACGCCGACCCCTTCGTTGCTGAAGAGTTCGGAAAGCAGGGCGTCATCGTTCTGGCTGCCGACGAGGTGAACCCGGGTCACCCCATCGCGGGTAGCGGCCGAGGCGTGCTTCAATTTCGAGGCGATCCCGGGCGCGAGATCGGGGTGATCCTGGAGAAATTCGCCGACACTGCCTTCGGACCAGTAGCGCACCCCAGCTGGAAGCGAGTCGCGGGGGTCATCGATCGAAAGGAAAAGAATCTTGCTCGCTCCAAGTGCCGTGGCGACTTCGCGAGCCACCATATCCGAATTGACCCGCAGGGTCTGTCCGTCGGCGTCGAAGCCCAGCGGAGGCACCACCGGGAGGATGTCCTGATCAAGGAAGCTCTGCAAGACTGAGGCATCGATGCGCTCGATCGTACCCGTGAATTCGGTATCAACCCCTTTCAGTATCCCGGAGGGATGAGCATGGATCGCGTTGGCGGAGGCGGCCTGGAGTTTCACGGTCGTCAGGCTCTGCATGATGGAATTGCTGAGCCTGGAGATCGCATCCATGCTGACCTCGAGCGTCGTTTCGTCGGTCACCCCGGTCCCGTCGATGTTGGAAAGAGAGATTCCGCGTTTTTCCCCGAGAGCCTTGATCTGGGCGGCGGCACCGTGGACGAGCACGACCTTGATGTTGAGCGAGCGAAGGACGGCAAGATCGAGCAGGATATGCGAGAAGTCGGGAGAATCGATCACGGCCCCGTCCAGAGCGACGACGAAGGTGGCCCCTCGAAATTGAGGGACATACTGGAGGATGGCTCTGAGGTCGCTGAAATTCATGAACTCCGAGGCAAAGTCTACCCGATACCGATCGAATTGCATGATTTTTCCCGGAGGATGCCCTCGGATGGGGGAATGAGAATTCGAACGGGGGAAGGGGAGTCTCGCGTCCTCGGAGTTGCCAGATCCGTAAACTGCTGATATGTGACCCTCCCGACTTGGGCCCGACGCGAAAACCGCGTCCTTTTCCGGTCGGGCTACCGTTGATGGAAGACTTCTCGTTTATCAAGCTCGACTCCCGGAGATATCTCTGCGGGATCGGTCCTTTCGTGTCTTCTCCCAATCCACCCCCGGATGGTTCCACCGCCTTCTATCGAAACAATTTCGACCTTTCGGATCCAGAACCGTGGAAAATCCCGAGCCGGGTTTTCGAAACTTCCGATCTTCGGGTGCTCCTTTCTGAAAACGGCGCGACCCCTCTCCCGGAGATCGCTTGGTCCGGTCTGGGCGACGCGGATGTCCGGGGGATTTTCGATGACATTCTCGGCCAGATCGAGAGAGGAGACCTCAAGAAATCTGTTCCTGTCTTGACCGAGCGGGGGATTCTCCATCGAGGCGAGCCCTCTGCCCTGGTCAAGGCCATCATTGCAGCACCCGAGAGCCTGTGGGGCTACGGCTATCGCGACGGAGATTCCGGAATGATCGGGGCGACTCCCGAGCAGTTGTTCACTGTCGAGAACGGTGTTCTCGAGACCATGGCGCTCGCGGGCACGGCACCTCGCCACGAAGTGGAGGATTTTCCCAATGATCCCAAGGAAATCCGCGAGCACGAGCTGGTCGCCGATTACCTGGAAGAGTTGCTGACCCCGCTGGGGCAGATCGAACGGGAACCGCGCACCCTGCTCGACCTTGGTTCCATCGTGCATTTTCTCACTTTGCTTCGCGTCACCCTCGACGAGGCCAACTCCGATCTTGGAGAACTGGTCAAACGGCTTCACCCGACGCCCGCACTCGGGGCTTGTCCACGAGGCGAGGGAGCGCTTCGTCAGCTTGTCTCCTATCGAGATCAATTGGGAGTGCCCAGTGATTTCGGGGCCCCGTTTGGCGCATGGCACGAAGGATTCTTCCAGGTTCTCGTTGCGATCCGAAACATTTCGTGGAGCGGGCGGGATGTCTATCTCCCCAGTGGAGTGGGACTCGTCAAGGGAAGTCGATTCGATCGCGAGTGGCGCGAGCTTGCCTTGAAGCGAAATTCGGTCAAGTCTCTCCTCGGAGTATGACCCACAATGCCACGATCGCGGAAGCGACTCTCGCTCATCTTCTCGGATTGGGAGTGAGGGAATTTCTCGTCTGCGCCGGTGCCCGGAATGTTCCGCTCGTCGCCTCGCTGCTCCAGATCGAGGACAAACACGACCTGCAAATTCGGCATCACTTCGATGAGCGGACGGCTTCCTTCTTCGCGATGGGGCGGGCCAAGAAGGAAAGGTCCCCCGTCGCGGTAGTCACGACTTCAGGCACCGCGGTGGCAGAGCTCCTTCCCTCGGCGATCGAGGCTCACTACTCCGGAGTTCCGCTTGTTCTCGTCACCGCGGATCGTCCTCCCGATTTTCGGGGTAGTGGAGCACCCCAGGCGATCGAGCAACTGAAGTTGTTTGGAGACTATGCGACCAAGCAGATCGATGTCACGGCAGTGACCGATCTCAGTTGGGTTTTGTCCTGGGATCGGCGGGGGCCGCTGCATCTCAATGTTTGTTTCGAAGAGCCTCGCTCCGAGGACACAGTTTCCAAGGTGACAGCAGTCGAACTCCCGTCTCCCGAGGATCAGGTCGATTCCGAAGACGGAGTTCGTCTCGAAGCGTTTGTCGCCGATCCGAAATCACTCGTGGTCGTGCTGGGAGAACTCCCGGAGCACTGGCGGAAACCCGTCGAGCATTTTCTCGGGCAGCTGCAGGTCCCTTTCTGGGCTGAGGGGACGAGTGGACTTCGAGAAGTTTCTGAACTCGTGTCCTTCCAAGTGCCGCTGGAAAAGAACATCCGAGAGCTTTCGCCGCGAAAGGTTCTCCGCATCGGTGGCGTTCCCAGTCTCCGTTTCTGGCGGGATCTGGAAACCCACAAGGAGATCGAGGTCTTGTCGATCTCGTCCCAGCCGTTCTCCGGGCTGGCCCGCCCTTCGAGACACCTTGCCGTTTCCGAATTCCCAACTCCCCCGGAGCTGGCACATTCCGGCGCGATTCAACAGGGTCAGGTGGCAGACTCCACCCTGTTGAATGAGGTTGTTTTTTCCGCTGAACCGGCGGACAAGGCTTTTCGGGAGCACCCGAAGTCGGAACCGGCGATGATGCGAGATCTCAGTGAGCGGATTTCGGAGAAGGCGCTGGTTTTCCTGGGCAATAGCCTTCCGATTCGAGAGTGGAATCTCGCGGCGAGCTATGTCCAGCCGCATCCGCAAGTCTTTGCGAGCCGAGGAGCGAATGGAATCGATGGCCAGCTCGCCACCTTTCTCGGGATGTCGGTGGGAGAACAGGAAAGTTGGGGCGTCTTCGGTGACCTGACCCTGCTCTATGATCTCAACGCCCCGGCGATTCTCGAACAATTGCCTCCCGCAAAGCGACGGATCGTGGTCATCAACAACGGGGGCGGCCGTATTTTCTCACGCCTCCCCAGCATGGCCGGACTCGATCCGAAGGAGAAAAAAGTGACCGAGAATCGTCACGAGGTGTCCTTTTCTTCCTGGGCCGCAATGTGGGGATTGGACTACGTATCGTGGAGAGCCGGGCACCCATTTCCCGAAGGCCTTCCCGATCAGGTAGTCCTGGAGGTCTTTCCAGAAGAAGACGCGACCGAGGAGTTCTGGCGGGCATGGAAATAGAAACTCCACCTGTCCTCGCTCTCCATGGAAACCTCGGTCAGCCCTCCGACTGGGAGAATCTCGAACTCCCGAATCTGAAGGCTGTGGATCTCTGGGAGTGGAGTGAGCTTTCGTTCTTTGAATTCGCTCACGATCTGGCGACTTCGCTTTCCCATGGAATGGAGCGGCCCATCCTCGCCGGGTATTCGCTCGGGGGGCGGCTCGCGCTCTATGCCATGGCGATTCATCCGGAACGCTGGGGAGGCGCCATCGTTGCCGCGGCGCATCCGGGGCTGCCTTGTGTCGAGGACCGGCTGGCGAGGCGCACCTCCGATGCGATCTGGGCAAAGCGGGTTCGCGAGCTCCCGTGGGACGAATTTCTCGAGGCCTGGAATGATCAGCCGGTTTTCACCTCGTCGGAAGTCACGGGAGGACAGCGCTCTCTCGAAGCCCGTAGAGACTCCATCGCGATGGCTTTCGAGACCTGGTCCCTTGGGCGACAGGAGGATCTTCGGAGCAGCCTGCGACGATTTCACGCTCCCGTTCTCTGGATCACCGGTGAGCGGGATGCCAAGTTTTCCCAACTGGCCGAGGAGATGGAAGAGGTGTTTCCCACGATGACGCGCAGAGTTCTCGCGGATCACGGGCACCGGGTCCTGGGACCCGAAATGGGGCAGGAGATTCGTTCGTGGCTTTCGGCAACGTCCTTTTCCTCTGAAGCGTAATCCATTGCAGGAGAGGGGATCTTCGCTAGTCTCTTCTCGCAACCTTTTTTGCTCATGAACTGGATCACCGCTCACGAATTTGAAGACCTCCGTTATGAAACCTCGGAGGATGGACAGATCGCCAAGATCACAATCAATCGGCCCGAGGTCCGGAATGCTTTCCGACCCCAGACGGTCCGAGAGATGCTGGTCGCTTTCGATCTCGCTCATGAGGACCCCGAGGTCGGTGTCGTTATCCTTACGGGGGAAGGGGACCTCGCCTTCTGTTCGGGAGGCGATCAGAAGGTTCGTGGTCATGCAGGCTATGTCGGTGACGACGGCGTCCCTCGCCTGAATATCCTCGATGTGCAAAAGAAGATCCGCTCCCTCCCCAAGCCGGTCGTAGCCATGGTCGCCGGATATGCCATCGGCGGGGGGCATGTGCTCCACGTCGTCTGCGACCTGACGATCGCCGCGGAGAATGCTCGATTTGGTCAGACCGGTCCCAAGGTCGGTTCCTTTGATGGAGGTCTGGGTTCCAGCTACCTCGCTCGCATCGTGGGTCAGAAGAAAGCCCGCGAGATCTGGTATCTCTGTCGCCAGTATGATGCCCAGCAAGCACTCGATATGGGGCTCGTGAATACGGTTGTTCCCCTGGAGAAACTCGAGGAGGAGACGGTGCAGTGGTGTCGCGAGATGCTGGATCACTCGCCTCTCGCCCTTCGTTGTCTCAAGACCGCACTCAACGCCGATTGCGACGGACAGATGGGGCTGCTCGATCTGGCCGGGAACGCGACTCTTCTCTACTACATGTCCGAAGAAGCGAAGGAAGGGAAGAATGCCTTCGTCGAGAAGCGGAAACCCGATTTCTCGAAGTTTCCCCGAGTGCCGTAGTCCCTCTTGCTCCTGCTCTTTTTCTTGCTCTTGATCGGTTGATCGCGCAGCAGGGTGCAGGATCAAGAACAAGAGTATGAGCAAGATCATGAGTTCAGGACTGGAGATGGAGCAAAAATCTGCATGAAATCCTGGATCCTTGCGGCCCGTCCGAAGACTCTTCCGGCAGCGATCGTGCCGGTATGGGTGGGTGCTGCGTTTCCTTTGGCGTCGGGCAAGGGTTCCTGGTTGCTGTTTTTCTGCACTCTTGTCAGTTGTGTCTTCATCCAGATCGCAACCAACTTGTTCAACGACGCGATCGACAGCAACAAGGGAGCGGATACCGAGAAGCGGCTCGGGCCGACACGGGTTACCGCTACGGGCGCCCTTTCGGGACGCACTGTCATGGCCGGTGCCATCGTGTTCTGTTTCCTCGCTGCCATGGTCGCCATCCCGATGGTTCTGGCGCGAGGTTGGCCTATCATCGCGATCGGGCTTGTCTCGATCTTCTTCGCCTATGGCTACACTGGAGGTCCTGTCCCTCTCGCGTATAAAGGGCTGGGGGAGCTCTTCGTCATTCTCTTTTTTGGTTTTGTAGCTGTGGCAGGAAGCTTCTACGTGCAGGTTGGTTCGATCGAGTCGTCGATGGTTTTCTTTGTTTTCGCCCTCAGCCTGATGTGCGGCTTCTACTCCAGTGCCCTGATTGCGATCAACAATCTGCGGGATGTCGAAGAAGACTCGGGGACCGGCAAGCGAACCCTGGCAGTGCGATGGGGTGTTGGTTTTGCGAGGGCGGAAATTGCCCTCTTCTGCCTCGGCCCGCTGGCAATCTGGGCCTATCTCCTGAGCGAAAGGGGGGGCTATCCGGTTGCTTTTGTCATCCTCGGGATCCAGGCGGTCCTGGCCGTCTTCCTTGTCAGTCGAGTTTACCGAGCCAAACCCTCTCCGATCTACAACAAGTTCCTCGCATTGGCTGCACTCCAGTTGCTCCTCTTTGGGGCTGTGGTCGGTTGCATCGCCTATGGGTTATGAACGAGATCTTCTACTGGCCCTATGAACTGCGGTCCAAGGGGACACTGAACTCTCGCCGGAGTGCGACCACGCATCATGGGTGTCTCATCCGAATCGGGGCCGGAGTGGGATGCCTTCATCCCTGGGTCGAGCTCGGAGATCGACCGCTTTCCGATCAATTGGAGATATTACGTTCTGGGCGGGAGACGGATCTGATTCGAAGTGCAAGAGAATGTGCCCGCCTCGACGGGGAAGCGCGCGAAGAGGGGAGAAGCCTTTTTCACCTCGCTGGATCTCCCATGTCCCAACCGCGCAATCATTGGCTTGCTTCCCCCAAGGACGACCCAGCAGTGGTAAGGGCGGAAGGGTTTCGAAAAGTGAAGCTCAAAGTCGGTCCGTTTCTCGATGAAGTTTCGGGAGCGATCGACCGATGGCGACGGAAAGGTTTCCGGGTCAGACTCGATGCCAACGAATCAGTACCGTTTCGGGAGTGGGTGAATTGGTGGCTGGATCTGCCATCGGGAATTCGCGATGCGATCGATTGGGTCGAAGATCCTTGCCCTTGGGGACGTTGGAGATGGAAGTTTCTTCAATCCATCGGTGTACCAATCGCCGCGGATCGCGACGTGGGAACGAGGCTCTTTTCATCCGATGTCGCGGTCTACAAGATGGCGACGGATGGATCCGATCCGCAGGAGAATGCGCTGGATACGAGACTCATCGGCTGGGCGGCGCGGCGGGAAGGCCGGCGCCTCAGTGTGACCAGTTACATGGATCATGCGGTCGGGCAGATGTGGGCCGTGTATGCTGCGGGTTGCTTCGAGACGGTGGCCAGCGACATTCTCGATCATTGTGGTTTGCTCACCCACCTGCGGTTTGAAAAGGATTCGTTTTTTGAGCAAGTCCGTTTCGAGGATACCCGCATTGTTCCACCAGGAGGAACCGGTCTCGGATTCGATGATCTCCTCGAAAAACTCCCATGGAAACGGCTGACCTGACATCAATCGATTTCTGGGAGTCCGACTCCGTCGATCTCCGGCTCAATCCCCAGCGTCGGATCGAGGCGGACGGACTGGTGGATTTCCTCCGCGAGGAATGCAGTGTCAGTGCCTCCGTTGTTCTGGCCACGTCAGGATCGAGTGGGGGATTCAAGTTCGTCGTTCTCCCCAAGTCTGCTCTTCTCGCCTCGGCTCGTGCCGTCGTAGATCATTGCGGGATGGATGAGGAGGATGTCAGTCTTGCTGGTTTGTCAGGATTCCATGTCGGTGGGCTTGGCATTTTTGCTCGCGCCTGTCTCACCGGGGGGGCGCTCGTGGATGCCTCGGATCGAAAGTGGGAACGTGATGGCTCCTGGCTGGTCGAAATGATCCATGAGCACGGGGTGACGCAGACATCCCTGACTCCGACGCATCTCTTTGATCTGGTTCGGCACAAGGTGCAGGCTCCTCCTTCCTTGCGCTGCGTTCTCCTTGGCGGAGGAAGAATGGATCCACCCCTGATTGCCGAGGCAAGAGCCTTGAACTGGCCGGTGCGAGTCAGTTACGGAATGACGGAAGCAAGTTCGCAGGTTGCGACGGCTCAGGGCGATGAGGTCGAGTGGCTGCCCCTGCTTTCCTGCTGGAAGACGCGGGTCAAGAAAGATGCGCGGCTTGCCATTTTTGGAGATCCCTTGTTTTCCGGCTATGCCATGCGAGAAGATGATAGTTGGTCTTACCGTTCCGGAAAAACCGAGGACGGATGGTATGTGACGGGAGATCGGTGCGAGATTTCCGAGGGACAGCTCCGCTTTCTCGGGCGGGCTGACGATCTCGTCAAAGTTTCCGGGGAGTTGATTTCTCTCAGCCAGATCGACAGCCTCGCCGCCGCGGTGAGTCGTGATTCGGGTCGGGATGCCGCCATTGTCGCAATCCCGGAGGAACGACGGGGTCATGAGCTGGTCCTCGTCCTCGAGTCCGGGGCGGCTGCGGCGGACGGGATCTTCGGTCAAATCAATCGGAAGCTCCCCGGAATCGAAAGACTGAGTCGATGGATCGAGGTGAAGGAGTTGCCGCGAACTGCGATCGGGAAACTGGATCGGAGTGCGCTCGAGGGGCTTGCCAGGGAGTGATTACTTCGTTTTCCAGCCCATGGGCTGAGTCCAGGCTTGTTCCTTCTGCCCTGGAAAAGAGGGGTTTGGATGGCGTCTCGACGAAGTCACTGTGACGCGCAGATAAAGGGCATCCTGGGGGATTCGAAAGCTTGCCGCATTTCCTTTGGCAGTCACAAAAACTTCGCCGATGCCGGTCTCTTCTGCAGCGGCATCGTATCCCTTTCGGGTGCCGATAAAGTCGAAAGTATATTCGACACCATCCTCCGGTTTCGCTTCGACGGAGAGTTCACCAGAGTCACGATTGAAGGAGATGGACGTCAGCTCGACCCCGGAGCTGGCGTAGAATCGAGCGCCTTGCATCGCTTGGACGATGGAATCTCCATCGAGTTTCTCGGCCCCCACCACGACCCAGCCGCGCCCCGGTGAAACGTCTCCCCCGTGATAGGTGTGCGAATCGTCGGTCGCCACACCGAGGAGGGGAGGAAGGTTCATCTCGGCAATCCGGATCGTGTTGGCGATGTCCCAGACTTCGACGTCGCCGGGCCGGGTCGCATCGCCCAGGTGATTGATCCCCGGATGGCCGTTGTAAATTTCGACAAATCCGCCTTGAGCTACCTTGGCCAGATCATCCGCGGTGATCGCCCACTGAAAATTCGGATGATTCAAGTGAGCGAGAATGGGGCGCCCCGTCTTCTCTCCTGCCTCGGCGATCATGCCGAGGCTTCGGGCCATGACTTCCGCGACGGAGGCTTCCTTGTCTTTCACCGCAGGAATCACTTCGGCGAGGTTCAACGCATTGATATGAACCGGAGCACCGCCTTTCGCCATGTTCGAGACTTCTTCTGCGGTGAGAAGGTAGAACTCGCCCGGCTTTTCGAATACCTCGCGACATTGGTCGAGAGTCTTGAGGACAATGCCCTTCTTTTCTTCTCGGGTTTCCCATTGGATCCAGTCTTTTCCGAATCGGGCTTCACACTTGGTGATCGCATCTCGGCCGATCGCTCGCTGGCGTTTTTTGATGGCTGCCACATCCATCCATTTCTCGCCGATTTGCAGAACGTTGTGATCGGAGAGAGCGACGAAGTCATAGCCATTCTTGTGATAGAAATCGATGATCATCTCGGGGAAATCATTGCCGTCGCTCCACAGCGAATGGGTATGGGTATTCCCTTTGAACCAGTGGGTCGTGTCGTGGTCTTGGCTGTTTGTCAGGAAGGGGAGAGAAAAGACGAACAGGAGAGCAAAGGGAGTGGGGGGAATCCTCATCCGGCTATGATGCTCGAAAAGGAGACAGCTTGGCAATCCCGGAGTCATCTGGGGGGAATGAAACCGAACGACGACATTCTGGAAGGGAGGGACAACGTCCTCGTTGTCCGTGGGATCTCATACACGAACCGCACACTCTTGGTCCGCGGACGTCGAGGACGACGTCCCTCCTCATCTATTGTCAACTGCCTCCGGGAAACTACTCCAAGGTCTCCTTCTCGAAGTCGGAGGGATTGACCCAGCCCGCTCGAGTCGGTTCTCCTTTCATGAATCGTTCATAGAACCGGGCCGAGTCCGTGGCGATCGGGTATTCGTCAAAGATGTGCCCGCGGCCTTCCATGCGAGGGTCTTCCTGCTCTCGAAGCTCTTTCTCCATCTGTTCGGCCAGCTCTTTCTTGATCTCCTGCATCGCCGGGCTTTCCGCGAGATTCTGGACGCAGTAAGGATCCTCCTGGATCGCGAAGAGTTCTTCGCCCGGGAGCTTTCCGAAATTCAAATCCCAGTAGTGGGTGTTCGTTCCCTTGCGTCGAGCGTCGAGAATCCAGGTCTTGGTGGGACTGCCGTCGGTGTTGAGGTATCCGGTGATGGGATCTCCCGCCGGCCAGCGATCGGGCTCGAAGTTGCGCAGGTAAAGGTAGTCGTGGGTGACGATGCCACGGATCGGATAGCCCCAGTCATTGGGCCGGCCCGCATCGTGACGTTCTTTCCCGATGAGGACATGGTCTCGTTCCGGGATGACGCGGCCTTCTTTTTCCGACTGGAAGATGGGGAAGAGGCTGCTCCCCGTCAGGGAAGCCATTCCGGAATTTTCCGGGGCCAGCTGCGCCGCTTCGAGAAAGGTGGGGGCGAAGTCGATGAAGCTGACGAAGTCTTCGATCTCACGACCGGGTTTCGTGATGCCTTTCTTCCACATGATCGCGAGAGGGAGACGATTCGAGAGCAGGTATTCATTCCCTTTGACTCGGGGAAACGGCATTCCGTTGTCGGAAGTCACGACGATGAGGGTATTTTCGAGTTCCCCGGTTTCTTCGAGGTGCTCGATGATGCGGAGGAGGTGATGATCGAAATGCTCGATCTCGAAGGCGTAGTCGAGCATGTCGTGGCGCACGATCTCGTTGTCGGGCCAGAAGGCAGGAACCTCGTCGATCTCTTCCAGACTCTTGCCGCCCTTATTGACCCCGGCCTGGTATTCGTAGGCTCGATGAGGTTCCGTCCCGCCATACCAGAACGCCCACGGCTTTCCTACCTCTTTGGCGTCGGTGAGAAAGTCTTCGAAGTTTCGGGCATAGTCGTTCGACGAAATTTTTGCTGCAGGAGCCTTCGCCTTGTGCTTGGAGTAGCTTTTTCCAACGAGTTGGCGCGGTTTGCCATCGGCATCGACCGCCTTGCCGGGAGCCCAGCCTTTGCCGGTCGCTCCTACGAAGTAGCCGCCCTTGCTGGAGAGCGCTTCTACGTAGCCGAGGAACTTGGCAGGGAAAAAAGGCATGTGGTTTCCGGCATCTTCGAGTTGCCAGGAAGGTCGACCTGTCAGGATCGAAGCGCGGCTGGGAGCACACTTGGCATTGGGAGTGTAGGCATGATGAAAAAGGAGTCCTTCCGCGGCGACGCGATCGAATCCGGGGGTCTTGACCCAGTCGGTCCCATAGGCTCCGGCATGGGGCCAGGATTGGTCATCGGAGATCGCGAAAAGAATGTTGGGACGATCCTTGGCGATGATGGGGCCGGCAAGTAATCCCAGGAGGACGAGCAAAGAGGGGAGTTTCATGAGGGGAGAGTAGGCGAGGGGATCAGTCTTCGATCTGGATCTCGGCGGGATTGAAATCAATGTCAGGATAGTTCATGCCCAGATCTTGCATCGTTTTGACGAGGATGTCGGAGATGATGAGATTTCGCATCCACTTTTGATCGGCGGGGATGACATACCAAGGCGCTTTCTCCGTGCTTGTCCTCTCAAAGACATCTCCGTAGGCTTTCATGTAATCATTCCAGAGCGCGCGATCATCGAGATCACCAGGATTGAACTTCCAATTCTTTTCCGGCTCGTCGAGCCGAGCCTGGAGTCGTTCTTTCTGCTCGTTTTTCGAGATGTGGAGAAAGAACTTCAGAACCGTGGTTCCCTCGTCGGCGAGCATGGACTCGAAATTGACGATATGGTCGTAGCGTTTCGACCAGACCGACTCGGGATAGATATCGCGAACCCGGACGGCGACGATGTCCTCGTAGTGGCTGCGATTGAAGATGACGACTTCTCCGTTCCCCGGCACCTGGGGGTGGACTCGCCAGAGATAATCGTGGGCGAGTTCCTTGCTGCTCGGGCGTTTGAACGAAGCGACGCGGATGCCTTGCGGATTCATCTTTTCAAACACAGTTCGGATCGTTCCGTCCTTGCCTCCCGTGTCGAGTGCTTGAAAGACGACAAGGAGACGATGTTTTCCTTCGGCATAGAACAATTCCTGGAGGATGTCGACCTGGTGGCTGAACTGCTTGAAGAGATCCTTTCCCTTGGGCTTGGTCAGGGGGAAGAGTTGGTCGTCGCGTGTCGACCACGCTTCCAG
This sequence comes from Verrucomicrobiales bacterium, assembly GCA_029213195.1. Lineage (GTDB taxonomy): Bacteria > Verrucomicrobiota > Verrucomicrobiia > Verrucomicrobiales > DEV007 > Arctic95D-9. The sequence goes on along the minus strand of JARGNI010000002.1, from coordinate 197,974 downwards.
ATCGACTTTCTGGCCGGGTTGAACACGGAACGGGTGGTCGGAGAGAGAGCTGTCGGACATGCCTTTACACTAGCGCAGCCGAGATCGGGTCGGCAAGTGCTTTGCCTTTTTGCGTGAGAACAACTCGGTCACCTTCGAGGCAGATCAAACCCTGTTGAATGAGGGTGTCAACAGGGTTGGATTGACTTTCTTCTCCTCGTGGCAAGAGAGCGACCGGAACTCCTTCGCGCGTCCGCAACTGGAGGGCGATGCGTTCGATGCGAAGATCTTCTGCGCTCAGGATTTCGATCTCGGTGCGAGTATCGAATCCTGCTTTCGCGGCTTTCACATAGGCGGCGGTATCGGCGATGCTGGTCGACCGAGTTCCCTGAAGAGTTGAAACGGCGCTGGGTCCCAGGCCGAGGTAGTCTTCTCCGGTCCAGTAGGCCTGGTTGTGGAGAGACTCGAAGCCAGGGCGGGCGTAGTTGGATATTTCGTAGTGGACGAAGCCAGCCGCTTCGAGCCGAGAGATGGCGTCGGCGAAAAGGTCGGCGTCCCGGTCCTCATCGGTGTCGAGATCGCCAGATTCGTGACGTGCGAGGAACTCGGTGTCTTCCTCGTAGGTCAGGTTGTAGGCCGAAATGTGATCCGGGCAGAGCTCGATGGCTTGCTCGAGGTCAGCCGACCAGAGCTCCCGAGTCTGTCCCGGGATGGAGAACATCAGGTCGATGCTGACGTTTTCGAAGCCCGCTTCCCGCAGCGTTTCGTAGGCCTCGATGGCATCGTCTCGAGAGTGGTCGCGCCCCAGCGTTTTCAGGGTCTCCGGCTGAAAGGATTGCACACCGAGACTGATCCGATCTACTCCCAGTGAACGCATCAGCTCGGCCTTCTCGAGATCGAAGGTCGCGGGATTGGCTTCGAGTGTCCATTCGGTGACTTCCGAAAGTGGAAGCGATTTTTTCAAACCCACGCAGAGCAGTTCCAGGTGGGTGGGAGAGAGGAGGCTCGGGGTGCCTCCTCCGAAGAATACGGTTTCGATCCGATTCCCAGCACTGTCAGTCCGTGCCTTGGCTTCCAGCAGAATTGCTTCGACAAATTCCCGATTCGCGAGCTTCCCTGGCTGGTGCTTGTAGAAACCACAGTAGGGGCAGATGTGGTGACAGAAGGGGATGTGGACGTAGAGATGCAACCGGGTGGGTTTTTCGAAACTGAAAACTAAAAATTTGAATCTAGAACCCTATCCTAATTCCAACCCAAAATACTCGGCTGGATTCTGAAAACAGATGCGGCGCACCATGTCGCCGACCATTTCCATATCGCGCGGGATTTCTCCGTTTTCGATGTCGGTTCCGATCACGTTGCAGAGAATGCGACGGAAGTATTCGTGACGGGTGAAGGAGAGGAAGCTGCGCGAGTCGGTCAGCATCCCGTTGAAATGGGAAAGAAGGCTCGTGTTGGAGAAGGTATTGATCTGCCACTCCATTCCTTCCTTCGTATCCATGAACCACCAGGCGGTGCCGAGCTGGAGACGGCTCGGGGGATCTCCCGGCTTGGCCTGTTGGAAATTGCCGAGCATGGTCGCGAGGGCGTAGTTGTCCTTTGGGTTGAGATTGTAGAGCATCACCTTGGGGAGATGCCCCCGAAGATCCAGGGTGCTGAGATAGCGGCGCAGTGCTCCTGCGTGGTGGATGTCTGCCATGGAATCGCAGCCGATGTCACGACCGAGCGTTTCGAAAAGGCGCTGGTTGTTGTTCCGCTCGGCTCCGATGTGGAGTTGCATCGTCCAGCCGCGAGCGGCGTTCAGTTCTCCAAAGAAGAGCATGAGGTAGGCTCCGAAAGCCTCGGCGTCGGCCTCATCGGCCGACTGACCGCTACGGACCTTTTCGAAGATGGCGGTGGCTTTCTCTTCCGAGCAATCGGCGTCGAAAAGGTGATGTAACCCGTGATCGGAGAGCCGTCCGCCCAGGGAGTGAAAGAAGTCATGACGCGAGCGAAGGGCATCGCAGTAACCGCCGAGGGTGGAGCAATCGACTTCGCTGACCTCGCTGAGCTTGTCGGCGTAGGTGTTGAAATGCTCGGCATCGTCGACCCAGAGCGCAGGGTCGGGGCGAAAAGTGGGGTAGACCCGGCAATCGATCGAGTCGTCCGCGGCGATGGCCTGGTGATGCTCCAGCGAATGGGTGGGATCATCAGTGGTGCAGAGGGCGCGGACCTGGCTCATCTCGAGAAGGCCCCGGCAGGAGTATTCGGGTTGCGCGAGTTTCTCCAAGCCGATCTCCCAGACTTCGCTCGCGGTTTTTGTCGAGAACAGTCCCTCGAATCCGAAATACCGAGAGAGTTCGAGGTGGGTCCAGTGGTAGAGTGCATTCCGCAGCGTGTGAGGGACGGTCTCGGCCCAGGCATCGAACTTGTCTCGAGGAGAGGCGTCTCCGGTGATGCGGCTTTCATCGATTCCGTTGGCCCGCATGCCCCGCCACTTGTAGTGGTCTCCGGCGAGCCAGATGTCGTAGAGGTTTTCGAACTTCCGATTTGCCGCGATTTCGTCGGGCGGAAGGTGATTGTGGAAGTCGAGAATGGGTTCGTCTTTGGCAAAGTGATGATACAGCTCTTTCGCTGCCTGCGACTGCAGCATGAAGTCATCGTGAATGAAGGGGGCTGACATGCGCGAAATGTGCCGCTTGATGATCAGAGATCAAGAACGCACTCGGGGAGAGAGAGGAAGAAAATTTCCGTGCGAAGAGCGAAATCCTGAGAGCCAAGTCGAACTCCTTTGTGTTTCCCGGTAACTTTTCCGGGGCTCTCGGTAGGGAAGGGAGAGGAAGAACCTTCCCTTGATCTGATGAAAACGAATCCAATCCACGCCCTCACTCTTCTCTGCCTGATTTCTATTTTTCCCCCCGGCGAGACAGTCGTAGCCGATGGTCCCCCGGTGAATCGAGAGACTCGGGAAGTGCTTGTGCCTCACACCCTGATCGATCTCACCTCGTCGCAGGTGGAGGAGCTGGAGACCCTGGAGACGATCACTTTTCCACCCCAACAATGGGTGGAACTTAGGAAGGTAGCTCCTTCCTGCCCCAAGCGTCTCATCGAAATCATTCCCTGGAATCTCGAGGACTGCACCTGCACCCTCTCGAACTACACTTACGGCATCGTAATTCCCCCCACCAAGGTGGCCGTGGTGCATGGAAAATGGAGCGCATACTGGTTGGCTTGCGAGCTGTTTGACGTGGAGGAATTCGGGATTCGGGAGCTGCGGATCGATCGTTCCGGGAGGCTTTACCTGGAGGGTTCGCCCATTTCAAAAGCCCTGGTCTTAGCATCTTTCCAGGAGATGAATCTCGCTAAACTCAAACAAAAGAACGAGGGCGATCCTCCGTTTCTCGCGATCCGGCTTCCTTTTGGAATGACCCGCGAGGATGCTGCGGTCCAGGCGACGATCGATGACGTCTACGAGGCAGCCGAGAGCGTGGGGTGGGAGACGATGAACAAATACCGCCACTGAATGGAGCCGCTCAAGCAGGAGCGTTCCCCGGGGCGGCGGAGCAGATCTCCGCTCCGCGATTACCTCACGATGGGTTTCATGAGAAAGAGCCCCTGCGTTGCACTGAGGGCGTGAGCGGCATCCATCTTCTTGAATTCATGGCCTGCTCCCCAGGAGTCGGAAAAGATGATCTTATCTTCGTTGTCGTTGTAGCCGATGATCATCCGCATGTGGCCGCCACTGGTCTGCTGGGAAATTGGCGGCTCTTCCGGATACCGACCGAGTTCGAGTGACCAGAGGAGGGGGATTCCTTCATCGATGGACTTTCGGATCATCTTGTGAAAATCCTCGTTTGGAATTCGGTCGCCGACATACTTGCCATCCTTGAGTTCGACGAGACTGGACTGATGCCGGACGGCGAGGCATTCGAAACGGGTCTTGAAGAGGTGATCGATGGCACCCAGCTCGCGATTTGTATCGAGGGAGCTGGTTCCCCGCTCCGGATCCGACCCTGCAATCATCCCCAGCTGGTGCATGTCGCAGGGGATTCCGTAGTATTCGAAGAGCCGCTGAGCCGAGGCAACGACGCAGTAGCCCTTGGCCCCCTGGTCGACCATCGGCAGATTGGCGACGTAGACGTCTCCTTCGGCTCTCCGTCTGACGTTACGGGGGAGGTCGGAGAGTCGAGCCGTGGCACCGGGGCGGGCCTGGGTCGCGGCCTCGTAGGCGCCTTCGGCATCACGCCGCGCCAAACGCATGCGGAGAAACATCTTCTTCTCCCCGTCCTCGATCGGATTGTGTTCGAGGACGGCTTTCCCCCGAGCCGAGATCCAGATGTAGCCCGAGGTGAGAACTCCCTGGGTGGGCTTAGCGGTGCGACGAGTCGGACGGGTCGCGAGTTGTTCTCCCAGATGCTTCCCCATGCTGCGGAACCGGGCCTGAAAATCGGCTTCCTGGATTTCTTCGTATTGGCTCGGATTGGATTTCTCCCGATTGTAGTCCCCCCAGTTGTAGATCGAGATGGTGGTCCCGAGGTACTTGCCGTCCTTGAAGTCGACGATGGCCTCCTCGATCGGGACGGTGCCTCCGAGGAGACTGAGGTCGACTTTGAGGTTGGGCATGGCCTTCCTCTGGAAAATGGCTCGAGACTTGTCCTTGGTCAGCCACTTGAAATAGGGATTCCGATTCCAGCTTCCTTTCTCGAACATTTTCTCAAGGTCTTCGGGGGTCAGGTCGTAGGCTCCGGGAAGACTGATGATGGGATCGAGATCTGCTTTGAGTGCTTTCTGAGCATGGGTCTCAAGCGGGAGTCCGAAACCAAGGATGAGGAGGGCAAAAAAGTAGGCTGAGGAGCGAAAGAATGGCATGTCGGGAGCACTGTATCGAATTCCGCTAAATGTGTCTCGCAAATTTGCCGACACAACATTTTCCGATTGTCAGGGGACCGAATCTCTGAGAGAACAATGCCTCTCTCACTCTTATTCTTTCCTATCCGATGAAAAAACTCATCAATGATCCTCTCAATGTCGCCGACGAACTGCTCGACGGTCTCGTCGACGCCTACAACGGAGACTGCAAATCGGTCGGCAAACGATCCATCGTCAAAACCGACATCCCTGACGGGAAGGTCGCCCTCCTCGTCGGCGGTGGCAGTGGGCACGAGCCCATCTATCATGGGCTTGTCGGCCGGAATCTTGCCGATGGCGCCGCCTGTGGCGACATTTTCGCCGCGCCTCCTCCCAATATCGTGTTTGAGGCGACCGAAGCCGTAGATCGCGGAAAAGGAGTCCTCTATCTCTACGGGAACTACGCCGGCGATGTATTGAACTTCGATCTCGGGGCAGAGCTCTCCGACGATGAAGACATCGATGTCCGCACCGTCCTGATCTGGGACGATGTCTGCTCGGCTCCTCCCACGGAGAAAGACAAGCGTCGGGGGATCGCCGGACTTGTTCCCGTAGTCAAGCTGGTGGGGGCCGCTTCGCAAACCGCTGCCACTCTCGATGAGCTCGAGGCTGCGGCAAAGAAAGCGGTGCTCATGACTCGCTCCGTTGGAGTTTCGATGTCGCCAGGATCGATCCCTGCGACTGGGAAGCCGACCTTTGAACTGGATGAGGCCCTCATCGGTTTGGGGATGGGCATTCACGGCGAGCCCGGAGTGGCCGAGATTCCGATGACCACGGCGGACGAGCTGACCGAAAAGATGCTCGAACTCATTTTCGAAGACTTTGAAAAAGACGAAGAAGTCGATGCCTTGGCCGAGGGAGATGAGATCCTCCTCTTCGTGAACTCGCTGGGTGCTACCACGATGATGGAGCTGCTGATTGCGCTTCGCAAAGCCAAGGCCATCCTGACTGAGCGGGGAATCAAGATCTACGACGTCATTGTCGGTCCCTTGGTGACCTGCCAGGAAATGTCCGGCATTTCGTTTTCCTTCACCAAGATGGATGACGAGTTGAAGGGATACTGGGATATGCCCTGTCAGTCGAACTGCTACAGCAAGATGGAAGGTCGCAACGGCGGCTGAAGTCTCGCAGAATGAGACACACATCCGGCGATGGAACAGGGTTGAATCCCTGATCAACCCCTGTTAAGTCCTCCAAAAACTCGCTATGGCCAAAGAAACCCTTTCGATCAACGAGACTCGCGACATGATGATCGCAGTCGCCAACAAAATCATCGAGGCAGAACCGATCCTGACGGATGCCGACCGAGCCCTCGGAGACGGGGATCACGGAGTCGGTATGGAGCGTGGAATGAACGCCGTCAAGGAGGCTCTCGAAGGAGAGGAATTTCCTTCCGTAGGCAAAGTTTTCATGGCCGTGGGCATGGCGATGATGTCCAGCATGGGGGGCGCATCCGGAGCTGTCTTTGGAACTCTTTTCCGCTCCGGTGGAAAGGCGATCAAGGACGCCGAAACTCTCGGCGCCGCAGAAATCGTGACTTTCTACAAGGAAGGTACCGAAGGTGTCATGAGTCGCGGAGGTGCCAAGCCCGGCGACAAGACCATGGTCGACGCTCTTCTTCCTGCTGCTGAGGCGGGCGAGAAAGCCGGTGCGGCAACGGTTTCCGAAGCTACCGCAGCGATTGCGGAAGGTGCCGAAGCTGGAAAGGAAGCGAGCAAGGACATGATCGCGACGATGGGTCGAGCAAAGACCCTCGGAGAAAAATCCCTCGGGAAGGCCGATGCCGGAGCCGTCAGTGTCTCCATCATCGCCGCGACGATGCGCGACTTTGCTGCTGCTTAAAGGCACGGTAGATTCTACTTTTGAACAACGGCTGGGGGAGACCTCAGCCGTTTTCGTTTTGCGAATTCCCCTCCCGATTCGGATTGCCAAGCGTATCGAACGAGGTTTCGTTGAGGGTTTCCCATGAGTGAGTCGAAAGAAGTTTATGATCTGAGTGATCTGCGGAGCTGGAGTGATGGTTCTGCCTCTCTCGACCCGCCGGCGCGGCTGGCGGTCATCGGAGATCCGGTGAAACATTCCCGATCTCCCCAGATGCACAATCCGGCACTCGAAGAGGCGGGAAAGGAAGGGCAATATGTCCGCATCCATGTCACTCCGGAGGAAGTCGAGGAAGCACTCGATCTCATGGCCCAGGCGGAATTTGTCGGGACGAATGTGACCATCCCCCACAAGGGAGCCGTCCACGCGGCGATGGACGATGTCACCGAAGTGGCCCAGCGAATCGGTGCCGTAAATACCGTCGTGTTCGAAGACGGGGCAAAGATCGGCCACAATACCGACGCCCCCGGTTTGAAGAAAGCGATCCGGGAGGAGTTTTCCATGGATTTGACGGATCTCAGGATCATGGTCCTCGGAGCAGGCGGCGGAGCTGGAAAGGCCGCATCGGTGCAGTGCGCGATGGATCACTGCGATCGACTTGTGCTCGTGAATCGCACCGTCGAGAAAGCCCAGGCCCTGGCGGCCGAGTTGGAAGAGTTGCTGACTGATCCCGACCGGCTCGAAGGCCCGGCGGATCGGCTCAAGGCCATTCCGTGGGAAGAAAAGGAGATGGAGCGAGAACTGGACCAGATCGATCTCATCATCAATGCGACTTCCATCGGGATGAAGCGCACCGATCCCGTCGTGGTGCCGGATGCCCTGCTGGCACCGCACCATCTTGTCTACGATATGGTGTATGCTCCCGCGAGAACACGACTGATGGCCGACGCCGAGTCTGCTGGCGCACGGGCGGCGAATGGGCTGGGGATGCTGCTCTGGCAGGGCGTCCTTGCTTATGAGTTCTGGTTTCCCGAAAAAGCTCCGGTCGACGCGATGCGAAAGGGACTGCACGCCAGCCTGTAGCATCGCAGGGGGCCTCTTTCCGTGGAACTCGGGCTTGTCAGGGTGGGGGGGTGAAGGCAAAGTAGTCCCATGCGTTGGCTTTGCTTCCTCGTCTCTGTTTCCTGGATCCTTTCGAGTTTCGGAGAGGTCGAGTTTTCCACCGAAGAAGACGTCTCGGTGCACCGTTTCGCCGGTTCGGATCTGGTGCGGACTCCGACTGGGATTACTTTCACCCAAAGCGGGAAACTGCTTGTGGTGGAGTCGAACACTCACTTTCGCCCCGAAGGCTACACGGGGCCAGCAACCGACCAGATCTACTGGCTCAAGGACGAGGATGGCGATGGTGTCGCCGACACTCGCGTCGTCTTTTTCGGGGAAGATCTGAGAGCAACGATGGACATCGCGACGCACCCGGATACGGGGGCGATTTATGTCGCGACTCGGAACGAAGTCCTTCGATTGTGGGACGAAGATCACGACGGAGTCGCCGATCCGGACCGGGTCGAGCGAAAGATCATCTTTCTCGAAACGGAGGGAGACTATCCTCACAATGGCATTTCCGGGCTGACCTTCGATGACGAGGGAAATCTCCTTTTCGGGATCGGCGAAAACCTTGGCGCTGCTTACACCCTCATTGGAGGGAAGACCAAGATCTCGGACCAGGGAGAAGGGGGGAACCTCTGGTGGGGTCGGGCCGATGGGGGAGACCTGCGACGTTTTGCGACGGGCTTCTGGAATCCTTTCGGGGTGTGTCATGCGCCTGGCGGGTTCATCTTTGCAACCGACAACGATCCAAGCTCTCGTCCTCCCAGTCGACTCCACTTTGCCAGTTATGGGAGCGATCACGGGTATCAGTATCGCTATGGACGGAGCGGACAGCATCCGTTCATTTCCTGGGATGGCGAGCTGCCGGGAACGGTTCCCATGCTCGCCGGGACCGGGGAAGCTCCCTGCGATGTCCTTTTTCACGAAGGGAATCTTTATGTCGCAAGCTGGGCCGATCGACAGATCGAGCGATACCCGCTGACCTGGGACGGGACGCATTTCGATACCGAGCAGGAGATCGTGGTTCGCAGCACGGGAGATTTTCGTCCCGTCGCCTTTGCGGTCGGGCCGGATGGGGCACTCTATTGCAGTGATTGGGTCAAGAGCGACTACAAGCTGCATGGAGAAGGGGCCGTCTGGAGAATCGAGAACTGGCAGGGGCGTCCTCGCGAAATGCCGAGTCCACTCGAGCGGGCCAAGCTGATGGTCGCCCCGGTCGAGGATGCAAAGTTCCCCGAGGCCTACTGGCGAGATCCGTGGTTGGCCACGGCACTCATCAAGACTCTGGCGGAACCAGAAAATATTCAGCTTGGGTTGCATCGGCCCGACCCTGAGAACCCCGAGTTTGATGCTCATCAGCGAGCGTTGATGCTTCTCGCGTGGCGAAAGAGCAATCCTAAGGACCCTACGGGTGTCGCTCGAGAATGCCTTCGTGATCCCGATCCCATCGTGCAACTTCTCGCTTTGAAGTGGATCAGTGATGAACGCCTGGAGGCGGATCGAGGTCTCGTCGAGGCAATTGCCCAGGATCCACCCTCGCCGACCCTGTTTCTCGCTGCGGTGACGGCCCTGTCTCGCATTGATGGTGAACCCGTTGACGATGGCGCGATTCAAAAGAACATGGGAAATCGGCTGAAGCGGGCCGACGTCAATCCAGTGGTCCAGAAGGCCGCGTTCCGTGTCCTCGCGAACCGGGAAGAGTTTCTCTCGGTGCAGGACCTTCGAAACCTCTATCAAGCAGCAGACGTGGATCTGCAGATTGAGGTCATGCTGACATTGCTGTCGCACCCAAGTCGGAAAGCGAGCGAGAAGTTTGCTCAGGAAGCCCTCCGAGATGAAGCAACCGATCCGCGAGTGCGACGATTTGCGAGGGAGGTAGTGGGCCGTGCGGCGCAGCCGTTGGGCGATGCGGAAAGTCAGCCGGCTGGCGACGACCTCGCGGAGTGGCTGAGCTACGTGGACGAGACGGCTCCAGCAAAGAGAAAGGCCCAGGATTCGGGCTGGATGGATCGAGGGCGGCTGGTCTTCCACCGTCACTGTGCGAGTTGTCACCGTGTCGATGGGTTCGGAAAGCAGGGAGGACCCGATCTGACCCTGATTGGAGAGCGAGGAAGAAAGCATATCCTGAATTCGATCGTAAATCCCGGAGCAGAAGTCGCTCCCCAGTACGAGCCGTGGGAGCTATTGCTCAAAGATCGCTCGCAGCGGATCGGATTTCTCCTTGGCCAGAAAGGCGGGAAGAGCTTCTTTGCCGATATCGCAGGCAATGAATTCACGATCGACTATCGGGACATTCTCGAGCGGAAGCAGATCTCGGTTTCCCTGATGCCGCCGGGATTGCAACGGATCATGTCTCGCGAGGACCTCGCCAGTCTTGTCGATTGGCTCGCCAACTCTCGCTAGGTCTGGAAAAGGGGAGGGGCGCTCGAATAGGAAAATCGTTCGATTTTCTAAATCTTCTGCATAGACGCACTTATTCGTGCGTCCATCTCCCAGCATTATTGCTGAAACCACATCAACCCCACTTCTACTCATGAAAACTGCTGTTCTGACTCTCGCCCTCGGCGCCCTGGCCTTCATCGGATTGGCACCCGAAGCACAGGCTGGCCCACGCTTCTCCATCGGATTCGGGCACTCACCTTTCGGGAACCATATCGTTCCTCCTCGCGTTCCCTTTTCGCCCTTCCAGGGGCACAGCGTGCATCGCCCCCATCACGGATCACATCAGTCTCACTCCTATCAGGGTGGCCACAGCGGCTTTGTGACGGGAGGGCATTGCGCGACCCCCTATGTGGTTCGTACCTGTGAAATCAGTCGCAGACAGCACTGTGTCACGGCTTACACCTCTTGCGGTCGGCCTTACCCAGTTCACATGACCGTCGTGACCTACCGCGACCAGTATTCCAACGGCACGTATCGCACCTACACCCGGACTTTCCCCTAGGAATTGCCACCTTCCAAACGCTCCTCCTGACAGCGACCAGGGACGGGGTAGTCACTTGTGGCTGCCCCGTTTTTGTGTCGCTTTTTCTTTTTTTGGAACAATTGCTCTTGAGCAGATCCGGGATTTTCTTCAGTAAGGTGCGTATGCCGATTCGCTTGTTTTCTCTCCTTTTCATCGCGGGGTTGAGTTTCACGGTGCGTGGAGAGGAGAAACCCAATATTCTTTTCATCTACACCGACGATCACTCACATCGCACTATATCCTGCTATCCGGAGTCTTACGATTGGGTGAGCACCCCCCATATCGATGCTCTCGCCGAGAACGGGGTGCGCTTTCATCACGCCACGATCGGGACTTGGTGCATGCCTTCTCGGGCGATGCTGCTTACGGGGCATCACGGATTCGGGATCGAGTCTATGAGGATGGAGGGAGCCTACCCCGGTAGCGAATACGATCCCGAAAAGTGCCGTTTCTGGCCCTCGGTTTTTCGAAAAAATGGCTACCAAACTGCCCAGATCGGAAAATGGCATACGGGCACCGATACCGGTTTCGGTCGGGACTGGGATTATCAAATTGTGTGGAATCGTCCTCGCTATCCCGAGAACTCGAGAAATTACTACTATGATCAGTTGATCGAGAAGAATGGAGGGGCTCCGGAAATGACAACCGGGTACTCGACGGACAACTACACTCGATGGGCAGTGGAATACATCCGGGGCGAGAAAGGCCGAAGCGAAGACAAGCCCTGGTATCTCTGGCTCTGCTATGGTGGCGTGCATGGGCCCTTCACTCCTGCCGATCGTCATCTCGAGGACTACCCGGATGCACAGGTCGAAGATCCCGCTGACATCTATCCTCCCCGCGATGGCAAGCCTACCTACTCGCGGCAGGTGGAGCAATGGGAGAAGGGGCCCTCGGGGGAACCTGTTCTCATCAAGGGAAAGACGAAGGGAGGGATCCACGCCGATGGGAGGAAGACGCTCACGGATTGGGTTCGCCAGGTCAACCAGGCGGTTCGCTCTCTGGATGAGGGGGTGGGGGAGGTCATGGCGGCCTTACGAGAGACTGGTCAGTTGGAAAATACTCTCGTCGTTTTCACTTCGGACCAGGGTTTTGCCTGGGGACAGCATGGCTTCCAGGTGAAGAAGGCACCCTACGACGCCAACATCCGATCTCCCCTGATCGTCCACCAGCCGGGCAAGGTTGCGGCAGGAGCCGTCTGCCGTCATCCCGTGGGAGGAGTCGACCTCGTCCCGACGTTCTTTGGGGCCGCCGGACTGGATTTGCCCTGGAAAATGCATGGGAGGGATCTTTCCTCGCTCCTGAAAAATCCAGCGGACGAGTGGGGGCATCCGGTGCTGACTACCTTTACCGGCGACAGCTATGGGTCGAGTGCCGACGAAGTTCCAGTGGGAGATGATCCTGCGACGAAGCAGAAACTCTACATGCGGGGTTCTGTTCCCTGGTGGGTGTCTCTCGTCGATGGGGAGAAAAAATACATCCGCACGCTGGTCCCGGATGAGCCGGAGGAACTCTACGACCTCGGGACGGATCCCGAGGAACTGGTAAACCTCGCCCGGGATCCGAGGTATCGGGATGAAGTGATGCGACTCCGCGAAGCCACGATCTCGGAACTCAGGCGTACGGGCGCGGGGATGGCGGATAGCCTGCCTGCAGTCGCTCCATTGCCTCGGGCGGATCAGTAGACGGCACGTCCCCCCGAAAGGTCGAAGGTGAAGGCGGTGCAGAACGAGGCTTCGGGAGAAACGATCCAGCAACTCAGCGACGCGATTTCTTCAAGGGTGCCACAGCGTTTCATTGGAATCTTGTCGGTCATGTATTTGACCTGGTCGGGATGCACGCCCTCGACCATAGGGGTACGAATCACGGCGGGGGCGATGGCATTCACGGTGATTCCGGTCTCCGCGAACTCCTTGCCGGCCGACTTTACCAGCCCAATGACACCGGCCTTGGAAGAGGAATAGGGGCTCATGCCGGCGTTCCCCTCTTTCCCGGCTATGGAGGCAAAATTGAGGATGCGGCCGTAGTCCTGTTTCTCCATGACTTGGAGCGAATACTTGGTCATCAGGAAGGTGCCCCGCAGGTTCACTGCCTGGGTGCGATCAAAATCTTCCACCGATACTTCCGTGATCCTGGTCGCGTTCGGTCCCACAATTCCGGCGCAGTGTACGACGATGTCGAGTTTCCCTTCGTTCCGTCCTGCGACGGCCTCGATTCCCGCTCGGACAGATTCCTCATCGGAGACATCGACGATCTCGACCTCGCAACGCAGTCCCGACTCGGCGAGTTCTCCGGCGACCGACTCGGCTCTGTCCACACTGATGTCGAATAGCGTTACGTTGGCTCCTTCTTCGGCCAATCGGGTGGCCACCGATTTGCCGATGCCATCTCCACCGCCGGTGACAATCGCGACCTGATCTTGAAAACGAAGCTCATCCATGCGCGAAGTATGACAGAAGACCCCGGGCTTGCGAAGTGATTCGTGGAGGAAAGAGATGAAAGGGTCCTACGAAATCGCGGTTGATTCGTCCTTGGGAAGAGATCGAAATCTGGTAGCATCCGCGACACTGTCCGTCGCTGTCACCCGCCTCAATTTCCCAGGGAAGAAGCGGCTTGGCGGCGCTGACTTGGCCCATTCTTTTAGCAATCCCTATGATCACTCGACGAACCCTTCTCGCGGCTGCGGCCACAAGTCCTTTGCTCGCTTCTGGCGCAACGAAAAAGAAACTTCCCTATCTCCAGATCGGGGTGGGGCATCCCCATGCCAACAAGATCGGGGTGTATCGGGCCAGCGAGGACTGGGAAGTGATCGGTGTGGTGGAAGAGGATGAAAAACTGCGGGAAGCAGCGAAGAAGAAAAAGGAATATCAGGATCTGCCGTTTCTTTCTCTCGATGAGGGACTTCAGAGCCCCGGCTTGAAGGTGGTGGGAATTGAAACTGAGGTTCGTGATCTCTTGAGATATGCCAGGGTCGCGGTGGATGCTGGTTTTCACGTTCATCTCGACAAGCCCGCGGGGACTTCCTTCTCCGAATACCGCGAGTTGCTGCAACGGGCGGATGCCAAGGGACTCGTAGTCCAGATGGGATACATGTATCGTTTCAACCCGGCGATCCAACTCCTGCACCAGATCCTCGACGAGGGATGGCTGGGACAGGTATTCGAGACACACGCGGTCATGTCGAAGGTGATGCCGTCGGCCTCCCGCCAGGTCATCGACGAGTTCGATGGAGGGACGATGTTCGAGCTGGGATGTCATATCATCGACCTGACGGTGGGGGTGCTGGGAGCTCCGGAGAAAGTGCAGTCCCACCCTCGGCGCACCCTCGTCGATGCCGACGATACGCTCGTCGACAACATGCTCGCGGTGTTGGAGTATCCCACCGCCACCGCAACGGTCCGCTCGACGGCTCTCGAGGTCGAAGGCTTTTCAAGGCGGCATTTCACGGTCTGTGGAACGGAGGGCACTTGTCACATTCAACCCCTCGATCGCCCCGTGATGGAGCTTTCTCTGAGCCAAGCACGAAGTTTCCCGGGCGGTCGGGAATTCAAGAAAGGGCGACAGACCATCTCCTTCGATCCCCCCTATGCTCGCTATGTCGGCGATGCGGCCGACCTCGCGGCGACGGTCCGAGGGGAGCAGGAGAATCGTTATCCTTCCGCTCATGACCTCGCCGTGCAGGAGACCGTGCTTCGCGCGAGCGACATGCCGGTCGAGTAGATCCGGCATTGAATTCATCCCTTCGAGATCTACGAGTCCGATCGCGAGGAGTTGGTGACGACGGTTCACTTCCCCGTAAAGTAGGCGGCCTCTTGTCCTGCGGGAAAAAAATCAAAAAAGGCGTTAACCTTTCCTGGCGGAACGGCATTTGCAGGTAAATCCCCATGTCGTCATTGCCCCCAGATCCTGACAGCGAGTTCGTGGCCCTGCTCACGACTCATCAGTCGGCGATTCTTTTTTACGTTCGCTCTCTGCTCCCGGGCGATTCGAAGGCGTCGGACGTGGCTCAGCAGACCAATCTGAAGATCTGGGAGAAGCGGAGCGATTTCGAGATCGGCACGAATTTCAAGGCGTGGGCTTTCCAGATTGCCCGATACGAGGTTCTGAACTTTCGGAAGAAGGAGGCCCGGGATGCCCGGTTGCAGTTCAGTGATGAACTGGATGGCATCCTATCGGAAGAACTTTCTCGCGAGACGGATGATCTCGAGGGACGGAGAGAAGCCCTGAGGACCTGTCTGCAAAAATTGAAGGCATCCGATCGAGAGTTGCTCTTTCATCGCTATTTCGAATCCACTTCCCTTCGTGACTACGCGGCGAAGATCGGGCGCAGCGCCGGCGGGGTGAAAGTCAGCCTCCACCGGCTGCGCAATATCCTTGCGCAGTGCATCGAGAAACAGAGCCAGGAATCGGAGGTGAAGGCATGAAGGCTTCGGAAAGATCTCAGCTCATCGATGATCTCCTCGATGGAGAGTTGTCCGAGGCGGATTTCCTGCGTCTCGAGGCGGAGATGATCGTCAGTGAAGAGGCTCGGAAGGCCTACTACGAGCGGCAGAAACTGGATACAGGACTGCATCTCGAGGCGAACGAAACCGCTTCCAATGTCCTCGGAGAAGATCCCGTAGGAACTCGATCCGGTGTCCCTCGGAGGGTTCCTCTCGATCGTCTCGTTTTGACCGCGCTGACTCTCCTCATGATTCTGGTGGGATTCGTCGGGTGGAAGGTCGGACAAGAGTCTCAAGCGGCGGAAATCGTTGACGAACCCGTCGTCTTTGGGTTTGGGGTTCTCGCTTCGGAGTCGGAGATCGAGTGGGGAGGTCAATCCCGGTTGAAGGAAGGCGATTTGGTCGAGGCAGGGCTGCTCGACCTTCGATCTGGCACCGCCAAGTTGGAATTCTTCAACGGGGTCGAGGTGGTCTTGTCAGGCCCTGTTTCTTTTGAAGTTCTCTCGGATTTGCAATTTCGTCTCTCCTCCGGACGAGGGTGGATTCGCGTTCCCGAGTCGGTCACGAAGGTTTCGGTGGAGCTTCCGTCGGGAACCCTCACGAAGGCGGGGCCCGAGTTTTTCGTCGAGGTCAGTCGAGATTCGGAGCTGGTCGAGGTCCTTTCCGGGCAGGTGGAATGGGATCGCGATCTCGAGGAGCCGAGACGTGTCATGGCGGGCACCGGGCTTCGGCTCGACGCGGCTGGAGAATGGCAGGTGATCGAGAGGGAGGGAGATTCGATGAGCCAGGTAGAGGCGAAGCTTTCTCAGCGCTCAGCCCAACGCCGCGAGGCTTGGGAAAGGGCAAGGGAATCCTGGTTGAAGGACGAACGCGTCATCGCCTGGTATCTCCTGGGAAACGAGGGGAATCCCGGTTCGATGATGAAAGAGCGCTCCGGAAAGCAGGCTGGTGGAGAGATTATCCGTTCGCAGAAAGTGGAAGATCGTTGGGGAGAGCGTTCGAGGGCATTGGATTTCTCTCCTACCGGGAGTCGGGTCCGGGTCGACATCCCCGGGGCTTTTTCCTCGCTCACTCTCGTTTGCTGGGTGAAGATCGACAGCCTCGACCGGCAGTTCAATTCCCTCTTCCTGACGGATGGTCACGAGCAGTTCGAGCCCCATTGGCAGCTGATGCGAGATGGTCGTATCTTCTTTTCGGTGAAGGCGAAGGAGGGGGAGAAGGGGCCAGACAAATACAATGTCTATTCGCCATCGATCTGGAATCCCTCGCGGATCGGGCACTGGATGCAGATTGCCACGGTCTTCGATGGAGAATCCAAAATCGTTTCACACTACATGAACGGGACGAAGGTGAGTGAAGAGACGATTCCCCAAGAGCTGGCGCCCGCCGAGGTGAGGATCGGTCCGGCTTCGATCGGAAACTGGAGCGAGCCAAGATACCGAGAGACCCCGGAGTTCGCGATCCGCAATCTCAATGGGAAGATGGATGAAATGATTCTCTTTTCTGAACCCCTTTTGGCTGACGAAATTCAACAACTTTACGAAAAAGGAAAACCCTGACGAACCATGAAATTCAAAACGCTATTTTCCTACGGGCTCATTCTGTCTTGCACGAGCATTCTCGCGGATGAGTTCCGCGAGGAAGACCGACACTTTACCTTGAAAGTGCAGCCCCTGCTTTCCGAGAAGTGCAATGGCTGTCATGGAGACGACGCCGAGAAGATCAAGGGCGGGCTCAACATGCTGACCCGGGAAGACTTGATTCGAGGCGGAGAGGAATGGGGCGATGAGGTGCTGGTGCCTGGAGACGCGAAGAAGAGTTTTCTCATCGAGACCGTGAAGTGGGCGGACCCGGATTGGGAGATGCCTCCGAAGGAGAACGATCGCCTCACCAAGGAGCAAATTGCGGATTTGGAGAAATGGATCGAGGACGGTGTCGCCTGGCCCGAGGAGTCTGTACAGCTCGCGATCCGAAAGGCAGCGGCCGAAGAGGCGGTGACCGAGGAAGGGATGATCGTTCAGACCAGCGGAGGACTGGGAGACGAATGGACCTATCGGAGATACAATCCCGAGGATCTCTGGGCGTTCCAGAAGTTGGTTCGTCCTGATGTTCCTCAGCCGAATCCAACCGTGTTGAATGATGGATCTCACCCTGTTTCATCGAATCCCGTCGATGCGTTCCTCGAAGCAAAGTGGGCGGAATCGGGTGTGAAGCCGGCTGCCCAAGCCAGTCCGGGGACCTTGATTCGCCGAGCCACGCGCGACTTGACGGGGCTTCCGCCGACAGCGGAAGAGATCGATCATTTTCAAAAGAGTTGGGAGAAAAATTCGGAGGCTGCCTGGTCCGAACTGATCGATCGACTCCTCGTCAGTCCTCGTTATGGGGAGCGTTGGGCTCAGCACTGGTTGGATGTAGCGAGGTATGCGGATACGGGAGGAATGTCGAACGACTACGAACGTTCGAATGCTTGGCGATATCGCGACTATGTGATCCGAGCGTTCAACGAAGACAAGCCCTACGACGAGTTTGTCCTCGAGCAACTGGCTGGTGACGAGTTGGTTGACCGTTCCCTGAGGGAGCGCTTGCAGGGCGACTACCAAGCTTATGTGAAAGGCAGACAGGAAGGGAATTACCTTCCCGAAGAGGCGGAGAAGATCATCGCCACCGGGTTTCTCCGGATGGGGCCCTGGGATCCAGCCATGGTCAAGCGCGAGGAAGCTCGCCAGCTCTATCTCGATGATGTCGTCAACTCCGTCGGGCAGACCTTTCTTTCCACGACAATGCGGTGCTTCAAGTGCCACGACCACAAGTTCGATCCTCTTCCGACCCGGGACTACTATCGATTCTACGCTGCCTTTGCGGGCACCCAGATGGCAGAGCGTGCTGTTCCGTTTCTTCCCGAAGAAAATCGCGATGGGTTTGAAGAAAGTCGGGAGATGAGCAAGGAGTTGCTGGACTTCGCTCGTGCCGAGGTCAAGACGTTGACCAACAAGCGGGAAAAAGCGGCACGGGCCTGGTTTCAGGAGAATGGTCTCGACTATGTCTCCCATGCCGATCGCAAAGAACTCCCCGATCACGTCAAGCCCCCTCGTCATGTAGGACTTTCCGTGGAAGAGCAGGGGCAGCTGAAAGTAAGAGAGCAGGATGTCTGGATCTGGGAACGCCGTCTCGATCGCTATGAGCCCCTCGCGCAAACGGTCTACAACGGTCCGGATCCCAAGTTCCTCAATGCAAGGAAGCTTCGCATGTCGGGCAATCCGAACATCAACTGGCGACCCGAGAGCCACATCCTCACGGGGGGAGCACTCGAGGCGAAAGGGGAGGCCGTGACACCCGGAGTGCTCAGCGCACTCGGAGTTCCGGTCCAGGGTGCGTCCGAGGACGATCCCTATCAGATTCCGGATGCGATCGAAGGTCGGCGTCTTGCCCTGGCTCAGTGGATCGCTCACCCCGAGAATCCCCTGACCGCAAGATCCTTCGTCAACCGAGTGTGGCAGCAGCATTTTGGCCAGGCGCTGGCGGGGAATCCCAACAACTTCGGAGTGAAAGGGAAGAAGCCCACGCATCCCGAACTGCTCGACTGGCTCGCAGCGGATTTCGTGGAGAACGGATGGACTCTCAAGCGCCTGCATCGTCTTATCATGACCTCCCGAGCCTATCGGTTGGCTGCGGAGCATCCACGAAGAGAATATCTCGCCGCGGAAGATCCGGAGAACCAGTGGCTCGCCTATTTCCCCACCCGGAGGCTGACTGCGGAGGAGATCCGAGACTCTCTGCTCGCGATCACGGGTGAGTTGGAAACGGACGCAGGAGGGCTCCCGATCAAACCCGAGATCAACATGGAAGTGGCCTTGCAGCCTCGCATGATTCAGTTCTCTCTGGCTCCTGCCTATCAGCCGGATCCGATTCCGGAGCGGCGGAATCGGCGAACGATTTATGCATATCGGGTTCGAGGGATGGCCGATCCGTTCCTCGAGCTGTTCAATCAGCCCAACCCGAACGACTCGTGCGAAGTCCGAGACAGCGCCGCGGTTTCGCCCCAGGCGTTTACCCTTCTCAACAGCGATCAGATCACGGACCGCTCCATCGCCTTTGCGAAGAGTCTTCGCGAAGAGGCAACCGATCTCGAAACCCAGATCGGAAATGCCTTTCGGCGCACCCTCGGGCGTGCTCCTGATGGAATCGAAAAGAAACGGCTCGGGAGGTATGTCAGGGAGATGACGGATTACCACCGAGGGGTTGAGCCCGAAGCTCCTGTCTATCCGACGGAGATCACGCGTTCCCTCGTCGAGGAGTTTTCCGGAGATACCTTTGAGTACGAGGAGATCCTTCCCGCCTTTCGCAACTATCAGCCAGACCTCAAGGCAAGGGATGTCGATGCCGAGACGCGAGCCCTGGCCGACCTTTGTCTCCTCCTCTTCAACGCCAACGAATTTGTCTACGTCTACTAACCCTTTTCCTCTATCCCGATCATGAAATCACCTATCTGTTCTCGACCGATCTCTACGGCCACTTCACGCAGAGAGTTTATCTACGGACTCGGAGCCACCCTTGGTGGCGTCGCCATGACCGACATGCTCGCCGCGGAATCTCCGCTGGCCGTCAAGAAGCCGATGCTTCCTGCGAAGGCCAAGAATGTCATCATGCTCTTCATGGAAGGAGGCCCGAGCCAGGTCGATACTTTCGATCCCAAGCCGAAGCTGCAGGAGTTGCACAAACAGGAGTCGAAGCGGACGGCGGGGCTCGCAACCGGATTTCGATTCTATGTCGGAAGCCCCTTTGGTTCGAGAAAAGTCGGCAACGCGGGGCTGGAAATGAGCGATCAATGGGTGCACATGGCGGACCCGGAGGTGGCCGACGAGCTATGCAACTATCGCGGGTGCCAGGCCGAATCCCTGAATCATCCTGAGGCGCTCTTCCACATGAACACGGGCAGCCGACTCGGAGGCGATCCCGCGGTCGGATCGTGGGCGACGTATGGACTGGGTTCGGTGAACCAGAATCTGCCGGGCTATGTCGTGATGACTGAGTTGGCCCTTCCCCAGGGAGGTTCCCGCAACTGGAGCAACGGATTCCTTCCCGCGCACTACCAGGGAACTCGACTCCGACCCGAGGGATCTCCTATTCTCGATCTCGATTCGCAGTCTTTCAAGAGTCGGGAGCATCAGCGACGCGCTCTCGACGAGCTGGCTTTTCTCAATCAGAAGCATGCCGCCGAGAATCCGCAGCACGAAGCGCTTGCGGCTCGGATGGAGAACTACGAACTCGCGTATCGCATGCAGATGGAAGTCCCTGGAGTCGTCGATGTCGAGAGCGAGCCCGAATACATCAAGGAGATGTATGGAATGGGGAAAAAAGAGACGGAAACCTTTGGGAAACAATGTCTCTTGGCTCGACGTCTCGTCGAGAAAGGGGTTCGGTTCGTCCAGATCTTTTCAGGTGGGTGGGATAGCCACGATTACCTCGAGCGAGGACATTCTGCTCGTATTCGCAGCGTCGACCAAGGGATGGCGGCCCTGATCAAGGATCTCAAGCAGAGGGGGATGCTCGACGACACCCTTGTCATCTGGACGGGTGAGTTCGGACGCACCCCGGACAACAACCGAAGAGGCGGTGTCTACTCGCTCGGGCGAGGCCACAATGTCGATGCCATGACGATGCTGTTTGCGGGCGGCGGAGTGAAAAAGGGAGCCGTGGTCGGAGCCACCGATGAGATCGGAGCCGAGGCAGTAGAATGCGTTCACCCGATCCGTGATGTTCATTGCACGATCCTGCAACTGCTGGGGCTAGACGACAACAAGCTGACCTATTTCCACGGGGGAAGATACAAGCAGCTCTCCCAATTCGGGGGGCAGGTTATCCCGGAACTGATCGGGTAGGTGGTTGGCTGGATCGCGAGATGATCTGTCTCGTTTTGTCTGTCAGGATCCCGCACCCGTCAGCAGTCGGATAAGGAGTAATTGAAGACAGAGCCCCGGGATTCGATCATGCCTCGTTCGCCGACCTTCCGTTATTTTACGGAATCTGGCGAAGGAGCTAAACTGGAAGCGGGCGATCGATTCAACAGATAACGAGACCTCGGACCGCATCGCGACTCCGCCTGCTCCGAGGCTTGACCGATTCTATCAATATCGCATGCTCTACAGCTGACGCGTTGCGCCCTGATCGAACCCCCACCTTCATGACGATTCTGTATTGTTCCCCAGCCTGTTTTCGAACTTCGCTTCTCTGCCTCGCGCTCGGACTGCTTTCTGTTTTCTCGGTCGAAGGCCTATCGCAGGAGGTGAAGGACATCGAGAAGGAGAATTTTCATCTCTATCTCCTCGTCGGGCAATCCAACATGGCCGGTCGAGGAAAGGTGACGAAAAAGGACAAGGAACCACAGGCCCGGGTTCTCATGTTCAACAAGGACAGGGAATGGGTGCCGGCCGTCGACCCTCTCCATTTCGACAAGCCTATCGCTGGGGTTGGTCTCGGAAGAACTTTTGGCCTCGAAATGGCGAAGGCAGATCCCAACGTCGTGATTGGATTGATTCCTTGTGCCGTGGGAGGTTCTCCCATCGCCGCGTGGGAACCAGGAGGGTATCATCCATCCACCAAAACTCATCCGTGGGACGATATGAAGAAGCGAGCCGAAGTAGCTTTGCCGCATGGCGTGCTCAAAGGGATTCTCTGGCACCAGGGGGAGTCCGATTCGAACGAAAAACTGGCTCCGCTCTACGAGGCAAAGATGCTTGAGTTGATTGCGCGTTTCCGCAAGACCTTCGATGCCCCTGAGGTCCCGTTTCTTATTGGAGGAATGGGGGAGTGGCAGAAGAAGCCCTGGAACGAATGGAAACGGCAGGTCGATGAGGTTCACCGCTCGATCCCGTCGAAGGTTCCTTCCACCGCCTTTGTCTCATCGGACGGTCTCAAAGACCGAGACGGCGTCCATTTCGACCGGGAGTCCTATCTTACCTTCGGAAAACGATACGCGGAGGCCTATCGAAAACTGCGGTCGCAGAGATGAGGGATTGGGATCCGCCTCAAGGCAGAAAGCCGGCACAGAGTTCCTCGACTGCCTTCCGCAATTCCATCGATGAGGCGTAGAGGACGCCGCAATGGCTCATGAAAGTGGTTTCGGAGTGGTTGAGGTGCAGGCGATCCCCTCGAGGGGTCGTGACGGGGATTCCCGCCTCTTCGAAGAAGCACGCGGTCGCTGCATAGTCCCATATGGATCCGCCACCTGTTCCCGTCTTTGGGAGGGTGAAATAGACCGCGGGTCCTTCCCGAAGGACGCGGCAGGCGTGGAGAACTCCTCCGCTGGTCGAAGATTCTTCGATGCGCTGGAATCCGAGACGCTTCGCGAGGGTCTGCATCGCGGAATCGATTTCCGTGTATCGAGGATGTGTTTTCATGCTTCGGTTCATCATCCAATGGAGCGAATTGGTGCCGTGGGCGGAAGGGGTGACAAAGGGATTGCCATTGATTTGGAGCCCCTGTCCTCGAACCGCCTTGAACTCCTCTCCTGTTCTGGGATCAATGACGACGCCCAAAACCGAATTTCCTTCCCGGGAGACCAGGGCAACGGAAACGGAGTAGCCCGGGATTCCCTCGATGAAAGGGAGCGTGCCGTCGAGAGGATCGATGCACCAGAAATAATCGCTCCGCAGTCGGCTCGAGTCGTCTTCGCTTTCTTCGGTGAGAAGTCCGATCTGATTTGGCGTGAGAGTTGACTCCAACTCCGACAGGATCAACTCCTGGCAGGCGATATCCACCTCGGTGACTACCTGCGAAGCAAGCGATCCGCTTCCCTGCTTGGTGTTGACCTCACGATGTTCTCCGACCCACGTCTGGATGTGCGTCGAAGCCCGTCGAGCGGCGCGCAACGCTCGGTCGGCAAAGTCCTCGAGTTCGTGATCTGTCAGGGTCATGGGGCAGGGAGGAGGCGGTCTGTAACTTGCTTGGCCAGGCGGAGGCTGTAGCGATTGACTTTCCAATGATCCGGACACCACCCCATCAGGAAGCGATGGAAATCGGTCCAGGCGACGGGGAACAGGCTTGTCCATTCGCGGACGATCTCCTCCGGGTCAATCTTGGGATGATGCTCTCTCACCGATTTTCGAAATTCATCGAAGTAGATTTGCAGAAGGGAGCTTTCCCATTTCTCGCACTCCTCTTCCGCGAGACAGCTGCCGAGGAAATAGGCGACATCCTTCATTCCGCATCCTCCGCCGACATACTGGAAATCGACCATGGCGACCTGATCGCCGTTGGGGCTGAAACAGAAATTTGCCAGCTTGGCGTCTCCATGGACGAGGGTTAGAAATCGCGCCCTCGAGAGTTGTTGATCGATTGCTGCCGCCGATTGCTTGAGACTCGATTCCTTGATGGCTCGCCATTCATCAGGTCGAGTTTCCAAGTGCCAGTAGGTTCCGGTCTTCCAGAGACCTTCGGGAACGGAGGACAGAAAGCACGCATGGAATCGAGCAAGCCACTCGAGACATGGAGCGATCTCGGAACGGGAGAGCTGGGATCGCCGCTTCGGAAATCCGGCGTCATCGAGATCTTCAAGAAGAAGGAGATCGCAATGCTCCAGGGAGAAAAACCCGAGGAACTCGGGAATCCGACAGTTGCCGAGGCAGCGATGCGCCCAGTGTCGATACCATTCGGTTTCCACTTCATAGGATTTTACCTTTCTCTGATGGGCGAAATCCGAATTCCACCCGCGCGGGTGATCATTCTGGCTTGGAAAGCGAATCTGCTTGGCGACGAGAGACTTTCTCGAACCCCCGGCGAGATGTATGCGAAGTATCTTGCCATAGCCGCTCCAGAGATCCTGGATCGTGCTGACCGACGCGATTTCGCTCGCTCCCGTTTGCGAGAGGATCGTAGAAGCGAGTCCGGGGTCCAGATCTGGGTTCATGGAGAGAGCTTACTTCTGACGTCGGTCGAGGAATCGTGCAAGTTTCGTTCTTTCAAAACCTGGTCTGCAGGCAATGGAGCAGACTCCGTGCCTGGGAAGGGAAGGGAGATATGTTGTTT
The DNA here is from genome assembly GCA_029213195.1 of Verrucomicrobiales bacterium. Taxonomy (GTDB): domain Bacteria; phylum Verrucomicrobiota; class Verrucomicrobiia; order Verrucomicrobiales; family DEV007; genus Arctic95D-9. Next base: position 173,749 of record JARGNI010000002.1, on the reverse strand, counting down.
CAGGTCGGGAAAGAATCGAAAAACAACCGTTTGATTTTTCAGAATTCAGCCGTACAGAGTCATCCCCTCCGGAAATAACCGGGTCAGACTCCTGCAGAAGAGCATGGAGTTCCGGTCCGAGAGGACTTCATCCTACATCACTACTACAGGGAAATGGTTAAGATCAGATTGAGACGCGAAGGAGCCAAAGGACGTCCTTACTACCGTATTGTCGTTGCCGATGGGCGTTCGCGTCGCGAGGGAGCCTTTATCGATACCGTAGGAACGTATGATCCTCTCAAGGAAGAAGACGGTGCTACCGTGGATCTCGAGAAGGTCGACGAGTGGATTTCCAAAGGCGCACAGCCGTCGGATACCGTCCGAAGCCTGATCAAGAAAGCTCGTCAGGCTTCCGCCTAGGAGTGAACGATTCCGCAGAGGCGGAGTTTCCTGTTCGAGGCACATGGAGCCTGAACTCGCGATCCAGGAATTTCTGGAATATGTGGTGGTCCAGCTGATCACTCATCCAGATCAAGCCAGTGTTCTGCACGAGCGGGACGGGGATCGACACCTCTATCGCATTCGGTTGCACCCGGACGACGCCGGTCGCGTCATCGGGAAAAGTGGCAAGACGATCGGTTCGATTCGCTCGCTCGCGATCGCATCCGCTCAGAAGCACGGCATTCGTGTCGATGTGGAAATCGACGACGAGTAGGGAGAAGTTCCTTCTCCTGTTCAGTCGGTCCATTTCAGTTCCGCCATCAGATTTCGGTGGCATTGCGTCACACTCTCCGACATCATTCGAACCATGATGCGTTCGAGATCAAGAAGAGGCGGAAGAGTGATCATCCTCTTTTTCTGTTTGGTGTGGCTATTCCCCATTTTGGGTAGGGGACAAGATCGTATCCAAGAGCTTCGGAATGAGCTGAATCGTATGCGGGAAAGTCTCCATCTTGCCCAGGAAGAGCTGGCGCGAAAGACGAGGCAAATCGCAGAATTGGAGCGAGCCCTGGAAAAGTATGAGAAGCCGGGCGATGCCAGTTCCAAGCGAAAGAGAGGAAAGGGTAAACGTAGTGCTGAAGAGCCCTCGTTGAAAGAGGGTTCAGAATCGCAGCAGATGGCTTCCTCAGGAACCGGCAAGGAGGAGAAAGCCGGAGGGAGCGAAGTGATGAAAAAAGCTCCACCGGAGAAGAAGGTGTTTCGTCTCACGACGGATTTTGAGAAACGATCTGCGGTCAATTACACCGCGAGAGAGGAGTCAGTTGCGATCCTCCGCAAAGCGATCAGGGAGAATCCCAAGATACGCTTTGTCATCGAGGGGGGTGCCGACGATACCCCCTACGAGATAGCCAACGAGGAGATCGCAGACAACCGGGTTCGATTCCTGATTCAGTTTTTGTCTGCTCACGGGCTTTCCAAGGACCTGTTCCAGGTCGGGACACGGCGTTCCACTTTGGATGACCAGGGACCGAAGCGGTTTGTTGAAATTACGGAAAATACGGAATGAACCCATTAGTTTGCCTTTGTTAACAATCGTCTGGAGGAAGAGCTTGAAATCAGTTGACCGGCTCGCCTCTCCATGTGAGAACACACCCGCATGCAAGTTTCCGGGGACTCAAAAAAACCTACATCCGTCGTCACAGGTGGCGCCGGATTTCTGGGATCCCATCTCTCCGATCGACTCCTCTCCGAAGGACATCGCGTGATTGCGATCGACAACCTGATTACGGGGTCACGAGACAATGTGGCTCATCTTGCGGACCATCCTGATTTTCGCCTGATCGTACACAATGTTACCGAGTATATCTCGGTCGACGAGGCAGTTGATTTCGTTTTCCATTTTGCGTCGCCGGCAAGTCCGGTCGACTATCTCGAGTTGCCGATTCAGACCCTGAAGGTGGGCTCCCTGGGAACCCACAATGCCCTCGGGCTTGCCAAGGACAAGGGGGCTACTTTTCTCCTCGCATCGACTTCGGAAGTCTATGGAGACCCCCTGATTCATCCGCAGACGGAGGATTACTGGGGCAATGTCAATCCCATAGGACCAAGAGGAGTCTACGACGAGGCGAAGCGCTTCGCGGAGGCCATCACGATGGCTTACCACCGAACCCATGGGGTCGATACCAAGATCGTCCGGATTTTCAATACCTACGGGCCACGCATGCGTCTTCGCGATGGACGAGTGGTGCCGGCATTCATCGGGCAGGCACTGGAAGGCAGCTCCATCACCGTCTTTGGTGACGGGAGCCAGACCCGGAGCTTTTGCTACGTGAGTGACCTCGTCGATGGAATTTTCCGATTGTCGCAAAGCGAGACCCATGAACCCGTCAACATCGGGAATCCTCGCGAGATGAGCATTCTGGAGTTTGCGGAAAAAATCACGGAGTTGATCGACACCGGTTCAACCATTGAATTTCGGCCTCTTCCTGAAGATGATCCGAAGGTTCGTCAGCCAAATATTTCGAGGGCCGAGGAGATCCTCAACTGGCAGCCGCAGGTCCCCTTTGAAGAAGGAATTGTGGAAACGATTGGCTACTTTCGAAAAAAAACCGGAAATTGAATCGATTTGGGCCTTTACCTCTTTGAAACAACTGTCTTAGAATTCTCTTGTTAGAGTGCGGAGATCCGTTCTCATCTCAATTATCCCCCGAACTTATATTTCATGAAATTCCTACTTTCTACTCTCGTATTCCTTGGGCTTTCAGGCCTCAGCGTTTCCGCGCAGCCCCAGCAGATCCAACTGCAGGTGGGCGATGTGGACGTCAAGAAGATGGATAAGCAGACACAGAAGACTCCCATTTTCCAGGCGGACGCGGTGAAGGATAAGAACGTTCCCAATCCGCGTGATTGGCTGGAAGTCGAAGTGGAATTCAAAATCGACGGACCTTCCAAGGCCGTGGTCCCGGAGCTGCTGTTCCGCTACTACATCGGATTTCGAGATCAGAATGGCAATCCCCGGGTCCTCACCGGAGATGTAAAGCACACCAACATGCAGGCGGGAGAAGAGTACTACTCCGTCGTCTATGTGGCCCCCAATACTCTCGGAGAGATCACCGGTGATTTCCGACGTTTTCAGGATTCCGCGGTGGAAGCAATGGGCGTAGAAGTCATCTACAACGGGGTCATCGTGGGCGGAAAGTCGACCCAGAGCGGAGCCCGGGCCAAGTTCTGGCAGGCAACGGGAACCCAGCCTGGTATTCTCTCCAAGCATGAGACTCCTTTCGCCCTGCTCTGGATCGACCGCTATGCGGAGTCCGAGAAACCACGATAGGGGAAATTCTTTGCACCAACGGTTCTGATTTCATTATGGCAGACGATCGATTGATAGTTTTTAACATTGGTTCCCAGCAGGTCACTGGAGCGGTATTCTCCAAGACGGCAGGAGGCGGCCTGCGCATGGACCGGCTCGAACGGCGTGACTTTATCGGAGATCCTTCCGATGATTCGAACCGGCAGGCCCAGACGGGTGCCGCGCTGAAAGAGATTGTTTCGGGTCTCAAGGTGAAAGGAGCAAAGACCCACTACGTGGTTTCCTCCTTTCCTGTGCTGATGAAGTTTGCCAGCCTTCCTGCGCTTGACGGAGAGCAGGTCGATCAGATCGTTGAATTCGAGGCGCAGCAGCAGGTGCCTTATCCAATCAATGAGGTGGTATGGGGATACCAGCTCATGGGCGATCCTGATGACATCGAGGTAGAGGTGGTCCTTGCTGCCGTTAAATCCGATGAGATCAACGAGATCGACGCCATCGTCGAAGAATCCGGCCTCAAATCCCTCGGCGCCGAAGTCGCCCCGGTGTCACTCTACAACTCTCTTGCGTTCAACTACGCGGATATCGAAGATTGCATGCTTCTCGTCGATATCGGAGCTCGGACGACGGACATGATTTTCCGCGAGGGGAACAAGGTATTTATCCGAACCGTCAAAATCGGGGGAGGGGATCTCACTCGCGCTATTGCCAAGGAATTCGGAAGTGAATTCGTCGAGGCCGATCTGAAGAAGATCAATGATGGATTTGTGTCCTTGGGGGGTGCCTACGCCGACCATGAGGACCCGGAAATAGCGGCCATTTCCAAAGTGCTGCGCAACTCGCTTACGCGTCTGCATTCCGAGATCATGCGGACGATCACTTTCTACCGCAGTCAGCAGGGAGGTTCTGCCCCCGCGTTCATTCTTCTGAGTGGCGCGACTGCCGCGCTGCCATTTATCCGTGAATTTTTCGCGGAGAAGCTGAGTCTGCCGGTCGACTACTTCAATGCAGTCCGGAACGTTACGGTCGCTCCTTCTGCCGACCAGGAATTGGTCAGCTCCAACGCACACACTCTCGGTGAGTTGGTCGGAAGTGCGCTCGCCCAGTCAGGAGAGGTTCCGATTCGCTTGGATCTCGTTCCTGAATCGGCGCAAAAGGCCAAGGATCTGAATCAACGAAAGCCAGCCCTGGTACTGGCCGTGGCGACTCTCGCTCTTTTTCTCGGGGCCTTGGGATTCTTTTTCTCGAAGGGCGCTGAGGTATCGGAGGCGAAAGCCAACGAAATCGAAAAGAAGGCGGATGCGCTTGGGAAATACAACAAAGAGATCGAAGACCTCAAGGCCGAGATGGCTCGAATCGATGCTCAGAAAAACCCCTATGTGGAAGCGATCCGGCATCGCGTTTACTGGGTTCAGGTATTCAACTACCTGAGTTCTCGTATGGAAGGGGATGATTTATATCTCACTCTCCTCGAGCCCCTCGCGGATGGGCAGCCGGTCATTGAGGATGAGAATTCTCTCCTTGCGGCGGTCCCTGCTGGAACCGAGGCAATCATCGATTCTTTCCTGATGCAGGGACTCTGGCGTGAAAATTCCAGTGGCTCGGAGGTCGTGTACGACTTCTTCGAGCGCTTGCAGGCGGATTCGAAAGATGAAAACGCCCAGTCATTTTTCGCACTTGAGGAAGTGGAAATCGGAGAGGTGAGTGAAGTCGACTCCGGCGCTCAGAACAATCGCTTCGCTTATTTCTGGAGGATGACACTTCCGCTTCCGGAAGAGAACCAGGTAAAATTTACGAAATAGGGATCCATCGTCTATGAATTATAAGGTTTGGTTAACCGTTTTTGGAATCGTATCCGTTTTGCTCCTCGGGGGAGCTGGCTTTTACGCGTTTTCCAGTTACGGCAAATATTCAGAGTCTCTCGCGAACTGGGACAGTCGGGTGGGTACGATCGAGGGGCTTGAGCGCCGGAAGCCGTATCCCAATTCGGAGAATGCGGAAGCCTTGGCCAAAGAAGTGGCCGAGTTTCAAGCGGCAGTAGATGCGCTCTTTGACGGATTGACTTCTTTCAACCGGCCATTGAACACGACCTTGGCAGCCACCGAGTTTCAGCAGTTGGTGAAAAATCGGATTCAGGATTTTCGATCCTTTGCCCAGGAGGGGGGACTGGAGATGGAGAGCCCGGCCGAGTTCCAACTTGGGTTCAATGCCTACAGCAACCTGATTCCGCCACAAGAGCTGGTCCCTTATCTCGACTATGAGCTGGAAGCGATCGATGATCTCTTGCGCACACTGGTCGATTCGGACGTGCGCCAACTGATGACCTTCGACCGGGATCCGATCCCGGGTGAACCAGGTGGCGAAGAAGCCGAGCAAGGGGCTGTCGTTCACAAATATCCGGTTCGCCTTCGATTCAAGTCGAGTCATGGAGCTTTCCAGGATTTCATCAACGCACTGGCGAATGATAAGGATTTCTTTTACATCGTCCGCGTCCTCAAGGTGAAAAATGACAACTTGGAAGGCCCTATCAAGTTGCTGGCTGCCGATCCCAACGAATCATTGCCGCGCTACTCCAATCCCGAGACTCAAGAGGTCGCCGGGATCGAGAAGCTCCAGGAGTGGGACTACGAAAATATTTCCCAGAACGAACTCGATGCGAAAGCCAGCGAGGAAGGTTTTGTCCGTTCCGACCAGGATGCTCGGGTTCTCATGGGGCAGGAAGAACTCACGGTTTTCATGGTGGTCGATATCGTCCGTTTCCTGAAACCCGAAGAGGTTGAGGCTAGCAAAGAAAGTGAGAAGACGTCAAAAGGAGGAAGAAAGCGATGAAAAGTCAGCCCTGGGATAAGTTTCTACTGATAGCCATTGGAGTGATCGTCGCCGGTCTCTCCGGGCTTCTCCTGACGAAGGCTCTGGGATTTGGGGAGCGATTCGTTTTGCAGGAGGTCGCTCCGGACAATGAGATTCCGGAATCCACCAAGCAACAGGCCGTTATTGCCGAGCGGTTCGTGAACAAGGAGAGTGTCTGGAAAAACATGATGATGGGGCCGAAGCCGGTTCCGCTCTTCGTGTCGGTTCCCATCGTCGAGTCCAAAGGGCAGTTGATTCAGATGACGGATCCAGGTTCGATCCCGTTGCGCCCTCCGGTTACCAATGCGTGGTTGATCGCAAACAATCTGGATTATCTCAATTCGAGCGTTCTTCAGCAGGATCCCGATGGTGATGGATTCACCAACGAAAAAGAGTGGAACGCGAAGACGGATCCAATCGATCCCGCTTCCCATCCTCCGTATGCGGAAAAACTGGTGATGCACTCGCGTCAGCAAGAGGAATACAAGCTCAAGTTCAGCGCGACTCCCGAGCCAAAATTCCAGATTCAGCAAATTCCAACCGCGAAATGGCCTCAGCGGAAAACCTTTATCATGGCGATGGGGGAGACATCCGAGGACGGGCAGTTTCGAATCGACAACTTTGTTGAAAAGAAAGAGGCGAAGCCAAATGGCATTACGGAGGATGTCTCCGTGCTCACGATCACCTTTCTTCCGAAGCAGTCCCAGCACCAGCTGGTCAAGAACGACGAGAAGCTCATGCCCACTTATTTCGCTGAACTTGAGTTTCTGCTCGAGCCAGGAAAGAAATTTTATGTAAAGGAAGGCGAAGCCTTCAACCTCCTCAAAGACCCCGAGACCAAGTATCGGGTGAAAGAGGTCAAAGAAAATTCTGTCATTGTTCTTTATCAAACCGGAGAAGGACCGGAAGTTTCTCTCGAAATTGAGAAGAAGTAGAGGTTGACAGTAGGCCCATATTCTGGTTTCCATTGGAGTTTCTGCATCAGGCCGTTACTGGAAACCAACGATTCAGACGATTTTATGAAAATGATGAACCTTACCCGCGAATCCTTTCCGAAGATTCTGGCACTTTGTGGTCTAGCTGGATTGGCTGTTGTGGATACCTCCATCGCTGGCCCCGCTGGCTACGGAAGTGTCCCCGAGATTGCTCAATCCTACGTGATTCGGCTTCAAGAGAACGTGAAGAAGGCGGATGAAGCGGCACTTCGTGGTTCCCAGTTGATGGCTGACGGGGACTATCAGGGAGCGATCGATTCCTACCGTGCGGCTCTTGACCTGCTTCCTGAAGCTCCCATGACAGAGCCTCGGCGGCGCGCATACATTACGCAGTTCTCCCGCGCCAGTGTATTGCTAGCTCGCCAGCGTGCAGATGAGGGACGCTATCCAGAGGCACTTGCGATCGTCGAAGAGGTTCTTCAGCCCAGTGTTGATCCAGACAACATTGATGCAAAGCGTCTGCTCCAGCAGCTCAACGATCCCGACTACTATTCGCCTGCGATGACCCCGAGCCACCTGGAACGGGTCCGCCGGGTCAAGCTGGCGCTTAAGACGGCTCAAGGCTACATGGACCTGGGCGATTATGATCGTGCAGACCGGGAGTACAACAAAGCCCTGAACGATGACCGCTACAACACCGCTGCCCGCAGAGGGATGGAAGAGAACGAGCGGTTCAAGATGAACTACTACGACGCTGCATACGATCACACCCGGGCCAAGATGCTTCGTGAGATCAAGGAGGGCTGGGAGTCACCTGTGCCTGCCGGAATTGACGGTGGTCCCATCGTCGATATTCCCACCGATACGAGCACGACGGAGATTCGTCGAATCGAGGACAAGCTGAAGAACATCATCATTCCAAGCATCGAGTTTTCCGAGACTCCGTTGAAAGAGGCCTTGAACTTCCTCCAGCAGCGGAGCACCGAACTGGATGTCAATGAGACCGATCCTGCTCGTAAGGGAATCAACATCGTTCTCGACGCGGGTATCCTCGGCGGAGGCGGCGCAGCTGCACCTGCTGCGGGTGGTGCAGATGGCGGTGGATTTGCCTTCGGCGGCGGTGGCGGTGCCGCCCCCGGGGGAGGTGGAGGAGGGGGCTTGGAGAATACCCTTATCACCCTGCGACTTGGAAACGTTCCTCTCGCGGAAGCTCTTCGTTACACGACTTCCCTCGCGCAGCTCAAGTATAAGGTCGAAACGAACGCCGTGGTCGTTGTTCCTCTTTCCGCACCAGTGGCTGACATGTTTACCAACGTCTATGTCGTCCCTCCAACCTTTCTCTCCACTGATGCTGGTGGCGCGGGTGGTGGTGGAGCTGCGGCTGCCGATCCCTTTGCAGATCCGGTAGAGGCTGGAGGTGGTCCACTCGTAGGGCGCCCGAAGGCGAAAGACATCCTTGCTGATGCCGGTATTTCCTTCCCTCCGGGATCAAGTGCGATCTACAACAAAACGAGTTCTCAGCTCATCGTGAGAAACACCCAGGACCAGATGGAACTGGTTGAGGCGTTCATCGACTCGCTTCGCGGTGGCGTCGAGAAGCAGATCTACATCACTTCGCGATTTGTCGAAATTTCTGAAACTGACAATGAGGAGCTCGGCTTTGATTGGACGCTGGGCGGCTTCAATGTCGGGGGAGGAACTCCTCGTGTTTTCGCAGGGGGAGGAACGAATGGAAATGTCTCCAACCCTTCTGCTGCTGGTGACTTCAATTTCGTCAATCCTGCGACGGGGTTGCCTGTAGGTGGTAACCCACTCACTGCGGCGCTTCGCTCCGGAAGCCGGGCGCTCGATCAGAACGGAATTGATGCACTCATCAACGGAGTAGCTCCGTTGGGAAGCTCTCCTGCGGTTTTCGGAATCGCAGGCGTCTTCACCGATCCACAGTTTGCCGTCATGATCCGTGCGCTGAGCCAGCGTAAAGGGACGGACTTGCTTTCCGCTCCGTCGGTAATGGCTCGAAGCGGACAACGTGCCAAGATCGAGGTCATTCGGGAGTTCATCTACCCGACCGAGTATGATCCACCCGAGATTCCCACCAACTTCGGTGGTGGTGGCGGCGGTAACGCCGGAGGTAACGTTACGATTACCACGTTCCCGGTCACTCCTGCAACTCCCACGGCTTTTGAGACCAGAAACACGGGTGTGACCCTGGAAGTCGATCCTGTTCTCGGTGCAGATGATTTTACCATCGATCTGAACCTTGCCCCCGAGGTGGTCGAGTTCGACGGCTTCATCAACTACGGAAGCCCGATCAACACGACGACGACAGACCTCCTCGGAAACCCTGTCCTCGTTCCGATCACTCCAAACATCATCAATATGCCGGTCTTCAACACTCGGAAAGTGACGACGCAAGTTACGATCTGGGATGGCCAGACTGTCGCCCTTGGTGGGTTAATCCGGGAAGACATCCAGGACGTGGAAGACAAGATTCCCTTCATCGGTGATCTCCCGGTGGTGGGTCGACTCTTCCGCTCCAGTGTCGAGGAACACCTGAAGAAGAACCTGACGATCTTTGTCCGGGCTCAACTGATGGATCCTGCCGGCATGCCAGTCAATGGAGGTCTCGTCGACGAACCGCTCCCAGAGCCGGTTCCTCGCCCGCCGATCGGTGCTCCTACCAACTTTGCTCCTGCGGCGGCGATGCCATACCAGAAGTGATAGGGCCCGTTTGAAGATCGTGTTCCGGCGTTCCTGCGAATGACCGGACACTGCGGAGCGCGACTGGTTGGTCGCGCTCTTTTTTTGCCGAACGCAAAATCTAGATGTAGCAGGAGGGGATGATCGCGATAGCCGTAACTGGAGGCGCAGCTTGTGGGAAGAGTCGATTCTGTCATACCTTTGTTGGGGCATTACCGGAAGGAACCTGCTCCTGGTTCTGCAGCGACCAGGTCGTTGCAGAGCTGCTCAAAGAGGATGCGATTCTTCGTCGGGTTCGCGAGTTGAAAGGAGGCTCTTCGGTTTTTGAGGAAGGGCTGCTGAATCGTGCGTCTTTGAGGAAACTGGTGTTTGAAAATTCTGAATTCCGTGAGAAACTTGAAGCGCTCTTGCACCCGTTCGTTTTGGAGCGAGCGGAATCGTTTCGAGAGAAGCGGTTGGGCCAGCGAGCGGTCGTTCTGCTTGAAGTGCCTCTCCTCTACGAGGTAGAGTTTCCCGTCTCAAGGGATATCGAACTTGTCGTGGCCGCTTCTAGAGCAACCCAGATCAAAAGAATCATGCATCAGAGAAAGCTCTCCCGAAAGATGGGGGAGCAGATCCTGGACTCCCAAATCCCGATTGAAACAAAGATATCCCGAAGCGATCTCGTCGTCTGGAATGATGGATCCGAAGATCTCTTCGAGGCACAGACCCTGCATTTGGCAGGGCGGTGCCAACCCTACGTAGCGAATGACAGATAAGACAGCAGCGGAACCGTCAGCAGACGAGAAGCCAAACGAGGACCAGGAGGCAGGAAAGGACGAAAAGAAGGAGGTGAAAGTTCCCGAGAAGATCAATCTCAACGATTTTCAAAACCTTTCGCTCAATGAGCTTCATCAACAGGCACAGGACGCCGACTTGAGGGTAGCGGGGATTCAGTCGAAGCATCAACTGGTGTTCGAATTGCTGAAACACTACGGCAAGCACGGGACCAAGATGGAGGGCGAGGGGTTCCTCGATTTTTCGGGTGACAATTTTGGCTTTCTCCGTTGGCCGGATTTCAGTTTTGCCTCGAACGCGGATGACGTCTATGTCCCGGCGGCACTGATCAAGAATCACAGTTTGCAGGTGGGGCAGAAGCTTCGATGCGAGATCCGGGCTCCCAAAGACCGTGAGAAGTTCTTGTCGGTCGAAACGGTCCTGGAGATTGAGGATACCCCTTCGGAGGACTGGGAAGAGCCTACCGGCTTTGATCATCTCACCGCCTTGTTCCCATCCGAACGTCTCATTCTCGAGCTTCCAGAGGGAGCCCCTTCTACCAGGGTGATCGATTTGATTGCTCCCCTTGGAAAAGGGCAGAGGGGGTTGATTGTTGCTCCTCCGAGGGGAGGGAAGACGATCCTTCTCAAGAATGTTGCGGTATCGATTCGAGAGAATAGCCCGGATGTGGAACTGATCATCCTGCTGCTCGACGAGAGACCTGAAGAGGTCACGGATTTCCGAGAGACGGTCAATGCCTCGGTTTACAGCTCGACCTTTGATGAATCTTCGAAGCGGCACGTCGAGGTTGCCGATATGGTTCTGAATCGCGCCAAGCGGATCGTGGAGAACGGAAAGGACGTTGTCGTTTTGCTCGATAGTCTCACACGACTGGCGCGTGCGCACAACTCGGCCAACCAGTCGGGTGGAGGCGGTCACGGGAAGAAGGGGCGTCGCGGTGGCCGAGGGGGCGGAGGTCCTATTGGCAGCGGGGGCATCTCTCCCAAGGCACTCGAGCGTTCCCGACGATTCTTCGGTGCGGCTCGAAATGTCGAGGAGGGTGGCAGCCTCACCATTCTTGCTACTTGTCTGATCGAGACGGACAGCAAGATGGACGATGTGATTTTTGAGGAATTCAAAGGCACGGGAAATATGGAAATCACCCTGGATCGCGAGATGGCCGAGTCCAGGATCTTCCCCGCGATCCACCTCTTGAAGAGCGGAACGCGAAAGGACGACCTGCTTTATCATCCCGAGGAGTTTCAGCGCATCAATAGCCTGCGGAAGCAGATGGCGCAGCGTCCTGCACCCGAGGCCATGGAAGTTCTGCTCAAGCTGATCAAAACAACTAATTCCAACGCAGAGCTCCTGCTCCGCGGGATCCAATAAGATCTCTCACGAGCTGTCTTCATCATGTCTGATTTGGAAGCAAAGGATCCGTTTTATTCTCTTCCCGAGCATTACATCGAGACTGCGGAGCAATTCGAAGAGTTCATCGCGGAAGTGGATTCGCAGGGGTTCTACGAGTGCTGCTCGATCGATACCGAAGCGGACAGCATGCACTCCTATGAGACGAAGCTCTGTCTCATTCAGTTTTCGCTTCCAAGCATGTTGGCGATCATCGATCCGCTTTCCATCGGGAAAGAGGGGATGTCTCGTTTTCCAGAATTCATCGACCGGTTCGGGACCGTCTGGATGCATGGGGCCGACTATGATATTTCGATGTTCGAAATGACATTCGGATGGGTTCCCCGCAGAATTGACGATACCCAGATCGCAGCGCGATTGCTTGGTGTTCCCAAGTTTGGTCTCGCGAATCTCCTGGAGGAGGAGTACGGGATCAAGGTTTCGAAGCAATCACAAAAGGCGGATTGGAGTCGTCGTCCGCTTAGCGAGAAGATGCTGGCGTATGCCTACAATGACGTCCGGTATCTTCTGGACCTCGGAGAGAAGTTTGTCCAGCAATTGAAGGAGTGTGGGCGATACGAGTGGTTTGTCGAAAGTTGTGACGCTGCGCGGACTTCGGTTCTAGGGCGAGATGGCAAATCGGAAGATGAGGTCTGGAGAATTTCGGGTTGGGGAAAACTATCGCGCAGAGGTTTGAACTACCTGCTTCACCTCTGGCTCTGGAGAGACTCGGAGTGCAAGAAGCTGGATCGACCGGCCTTCAAATTCCTGAGCAATCAGGAGATCCTCCGGATGTCCATTTCCCTGGACGAGAACGGATCCGCAAAACCTCCCCATTATCTGAAAGAGCGCCACGTTCGTCGAATGAATGTGGCGATTGATGAAGCCCGACAGGTGCCGGAATCCGAGTTTCCTTCGAAACGGCTCAAGGCTACGGGGCCTCGTCTCGACATCGACGAAGCTCGATTCGAGAAGATTCGTGCGTTTCGTAACCAGGCGGCTGATTCTCTGAAGGTCGACAGCACGATGATCGCGACCCGATCGATTATGGAAAGGCTCGCCTCAAAGAATCTCAGCGACCCAGAGCGTTTGCAGGGACTTCAAGATTGGCAGCGAACTATCCTTCTTCCCGTTCTCGAGGAAGTGGGTGTCTCCTGAGCGCAACTTCCACTCCCTCCATTTTGGGTTCGCGGTGAGTTTATGCCCTACCCCAAGCTATCTTCGCTTCAGGGAGAGGCAGTTTGGGAAAGTCCCAAACGAAAAACCACCCTGCCTCGAGACGAGGGAGAGTGGTTTTCGGAAGGCGTTTTGGAAGTGCGCCGCTACTTAGCGAGCATTTTATCTTTCTCCAGCTTCAGGCCCATCTTGCGATAGAGCGTGGCGATACTGACTCCCAGCATGCTTGCCGCTTTCTCACGAGAGCCCTCGTTGTACTTGAGCGTCTCGCGGATGAACAACTTTTCCTGTTTCCGGATGTAATCGGACAGTCCTGTCCCGATGGGAAGATGATGGGTAGTCTTCTCGTCTTCGTCGGTGATCTCAACTTTCTGGGTGACCTTCGGCGGCAGATCGACAGGGCGAATTCGATTTTCTTTGGAGAAAGCACAGGCTCGCTCGATTGCATTCTGTAGCTCTCCAACGTTGCCTGGCCAGCTGTAGCTCTCGAGAAGTCGCTTTGCATACTTGTCGATTTCGGGCACCGGAGCCCCGGTGCGATCTGAATACTGCTTCAGGAAATGGGCGGCGAGGGGATCGATGTCCTCAACTCGACTCCGGAGAGGAGGCACTTCGATCGGGATGATCGAGATCTTGTAGTAGAGATCTTCTCGGAAGCTTCCGTTTTCGATGCCTTCCTGGAGAGGTTTGGCCGAGGAAGCGATGAATCGAACATCCATCGCACGAGGCAGATCTCCCATCATGCGACGAGTGGTAATCTCTTCGAGGTAGCTGTCGAGTTTGGATTGAAGTCGAACGGGGAGGACATGGATCTCTTCGAGAAGAACGGTGCCGCCAGCAGCTCGTGAAAAAATCGTCTCTCCGCGGCTTGTGGGGGAACCAAAGAGCTCTGTCTCCAACAGTTCCTCTGGCAGGGCGGAACATTGGAGGACTTTGAACGGAGCATCCTTCCGAGTGCTCGCATTGTGAATGCTGCGAGCGACCATCTGTTTTCCAGAGCCAAACTCGCCTTCGAGAAGAACGGGGGAGTCGTTGTCAGCGATTCGATCGATGATGGATTGGATCTCCTTGACCTTGGCGCTCTCGCCGATCATCCCGCTGGAAGGAGGGGTGATCGAGGCGGAGCGAAATCCTTCTTCCAACGCGGTAGCCGGCTGATCGCGATGCTGCAGGCCCAGTTCCACGGTGCGTTGAAGGTCCGCCAACTCGAAAGGCTTTGTGAGGTAGTCGAAAGCGCCGAGTCGCATTGCTTTCACAGCGGTCTCGACGGAACCGTTTCCGGTGACCATGATCACTTCCGTGGACGGGTAGTGCTCCTCACTGTAGCGAATGATATCCAGTCCGTTCATGTCGCCGATGAGCAGGTCAACAATCATGAGTTCGGGCTGCTGGGCGTCGAGGGCCTGAAGGCCTTCCTTGCCCGTTTGCACTGCGGTCACATCGTGTCCTTGCTGACGACAGGATTTTGCCATGAGGTTGAGGATCGCGGCCTCGTCGTCGATGATCAGTATGTTAGCCATTTGTCGGGGTTCGTTGGTTGTAGAGTGGTGGGGTCGAAATACTTAATGTAATCAAATACTACGGTTTTCTTAACTAACGCAACAGAAAAATCTCATTTTTGAAAATCTCAATTCTCATTCCTTGGATCGATCGGCGGGTCGAATCGCCGAATTCCCCCGACTGGCGGGGGCTGGCGCGGGATCGGGACGACAAGTTCGATTGGCTCGAGGCTACCGTTGTCTCTGTAAATGCAGCGCCTCTTCTCAGCATCGATTTGAGGAATCGGTAAAAATGGCTTAGCTTTCTGAGAGATTTTTCGAATATTTTCTAAGAAGAAGCAAAGACGTGCGTTCCATACGGTGTAGTACACCTACTCATGTCCGCCGCTTCCCTACAAGCAATGGAGGTTTCCCCTCGTGAATTAGTCGAGTCCGCTCAGGCGGATTTCGAAGGCCCGTTGACGGGCTATGCGGCTGGCCTCCTGGGTGGAGACTGGGATCGTGCCCGGGATGTGGTGCAGGATACGTTCATCAAGCTGCATCGTCAGGATCCCGAGATGATCCGAGGTAAGCTGAAGAGCTGGCTTTACACCGTCTGCCGGAATCGGTCGATCGATGTTCTTCGGAAAGAGAATCCTATGCTGACCTCTTCCGGTGAGGCATTCGAGAATCTCAATGATTCGGAGCCGGATCCCTCGAGTGCGATGCAGCAGAAGGAGCGCTTTGAAGAAGTGCTCAAATTTCTTGATCGCCTTCCCGACAATCAGCGCGAAGTCATTCGATTGAAATTCCAGGGTGATTTGAGCTACAAAGAAATTTCCGAGGTGACCGGCCTCAGTGTCAGCAACGTCGGATTCCTTATCCATACCGGTATCAAGCGTCTCCGTTCCCTCATGGGCGTCGAACTCTCCTGAATTTTTCCCACCTGCCTAAACCTATGAATCGTGAACCGATCAACCCTGACGATCCAGATCTCACCGCCTATGCGTTGGGTGAGATGAGCCTCTCCGAGAGACGCGAATTTGAAACCAAACTCGATGCCTCCCCGAATGCGCAGGAGGAGTTGGAATCGATGGATGAAATCATGTCGCTTCTTTCGAGGGGGTTGAAGAATGAATGGTCAGTAGAAATGAAGGAACCGAGTCTCAAGGTTCTGCCAGCTCTCGCCGAGGAATCCGACTCGAAAATCATTCCCTTCCAGTTTGGTCGTGCCAAGAAGGCGATCGGAGCTGTGGCTGGCGTTGCTGCTGCGGTTGCGTTGATTGCTGGCTCCATGGTCTCTTTTCAGAATGTCCCTTCGAGTTTGGTGGCTGACGGTGACAATGAGGTCGATCGGACTTTGCTGGTAGCTTCCCTGGGCAATGCCAGCGGAGTTCATGTGCCGAAACTCGTGATCGATCAGGAGACCGAAGTGATTGGGAACATGGCTCTTTCCGAAGCCATCGAGAATCTTGAGAATCTCGCCGCACCTGTCGATGCTTCCTACTTGGACGCTCAGGGAATGGTTCCTGCATCGCAAGAGATCCCGGGATCTCATTCTTCGGGCATCATCCCCGCCAGTTTTTCCGGGAGCACGGCGGATCGTGTCGATTCCTACCTGCCGCCGGTCATCGGAGAAGAAGGTCCTAAGACGGGACTCATCGAGCGACGGGTCAAGAGTAAAGAGGGTGCGATGCGGATCCCTGTCGGAAATTCCTCGAATGTTGTAGTTCGTGGATTCGTTTCCCTCGATGATGTCGCTCGTTCGCTCCGTAGCCAGACCGGCCAGGTCCTGCGCGGATTTCAGCCTGTGTCGATGAGTGGAAATCCCGTTCGTTCGAGCGAAGACGACTTGCGCCTCATGGCGGAACTCCAGACCATCCAGCAGGAGATCCTCTCCGTGGTGGAGCAACTTCCTGACGCTTCGCCCCAGCGCGCCGAGCTGATTCAACTTCTCGATCGAAATCGATCCGTGATCAGTGGACTCAAGAGTCAGTTTTCGCGATAGAATTTCGCGACCGGACTCGTTCCGGTTGTGGACGTAAACCTGTTGGGCCGGGTGGAGCAATCCATCCGGCCCATTTTTTTGGAGTCGCCCGAAAGCGTCGGCGAGAACTTTCGAATTTATTCTTCGTAAAGGTTGAATTTTCAGTCTTATTGGTCAGAATGCCGCCTTGTTTTCTGACCCGAACCTTCTCTTGAAAGACTCTCTGACCTCGTCAAGCTCTCGAATCCCTTCGATCGAGAACCCCGATCCTGCAGGAGTTTTGCGCAAGATCGATCTCCGTTCGGAGCCCTTCGCCGGGACGATTTTTTCTCCCGAGCAGATCCGGTTCGGTTTCTCACTCTGCCGTTCGGGGAACGTGCGGGTGGTGACGGCCAATGTACAGGGCGGCTTTGCCGGAATTTTTGGTCAGATCGAGGAAGAGGGAAAACCCGAAGCTGCCGAAGTCAGCATGGTCATTCATCTGGGTGGGGAGTCGGATTGGAAGGTCGATGGCAAGAGCAGCCAGGGGGATGGACGAAATGATGCCCATGTCGCGGCCCTGTTGATCGCAGCGATGCGGGAGCGAGGCTTGATTGCCGAAGAAGAGTTTGAGGCAGAAAATGCGGTTACCAGGGTCCGCTTGTTTTCTGCGGATGTCAGGGCGGGAATTCTGCACTGGGATGATTCCGACGCGCGTTCCGTTCTCGAGAACATGCCCCTGGCGGAGGTGCAGGGAAAGGACCCCCGGATCGAGACCAAGCTTCGGGAAATGGGATTGAAAAGGTTGGTCGAGCTTTATCCCTGGGATGAGATCGAGCCAGCTTGTCGCCAGTGCTATGCCTACTCGGCGATTCGTAGAGGGATGCAGGAAGTTTTCTGGGCCGATTTCTTGTCGAATCGCAGGTCAGAGCTAGAGGCCTTGGACTGCGAGATCATCGTTGATGAGGAGTTCGGTCTTCAGGTGGTGGAGCCGATGGACTTCTATGGGGAAGTTACCGAAGAAGAACGCGAGACCGATTGGTTTGGCTTCGAATATGGAATTCGCTTGAACGGAGAGAGAGTCAATCTCCTGCCTTGCTTGGTTCGCTACCTTGAGACCCGGCCTTCCTCCTGTTCTCTCTCCGCCATCGAGAAATGGCCCAAAGAAAAAAAGATCCCGATCCAGCTGGGCGAGTCGGGAAAGTTTGTCGCGCTTCCTGCGGCCAAGTTGCATTCGATTCTTGGAATTCTCTCGGAGCTCTTCGATCGAGATTCCGTCAGCGAGGAGGGGACGGTGCGGCTCCACAAGGTCAGAGCGGCTCAGTTGATTCGAGCAGAAGGCCAAGAGGCATTGGTTGAAACTGCCCCGGAGGAATTGCTGCGACAAGCGGAAGAGATCGAGTCGCTGAAACCGAAAAAGAATCCGGAAGCACCGGAGGGATTCCTGGCGACACTGCGACCTTATCAGCAGGATGGATTTGAGTGGCTCCAGTTTCTCCGCGAGCAAGGGCTCGGTGGCATTCTCGCCGATGATATGGGATTGGGAAAAACGATCCAGACCCTTTGTCATCTTCACTACGAGAAGAAGTCGGGGCGGGGAAATCTGCCTTGCCTGATCCTCGCCCCCAAGAGCGTCGTTCCGAACTGGGAGAAAGAGGCCAAAAAGTTTGCTCCGTCTCTCACCGTGCTGGCCCTGCAAGGGCCGAATCGTAAGAAATACTACTCGGTCCTCGGTCATTGTGATTTGGTCATCACCTCCTACCCGGTCCTGCTGCGGGATGCCGAGGAGTTGCTCAACCAGCCCTTTCACTACGTCGTCCTCGACGAAGCTCATACGATCAAGAACACCGCTTCCCAGGTCACGAAAGTCGCCTATCGGATCGATGCGCGGCACCGGCTCTGTCTCTCGGGAACTCCGATTGAAAACAACCTGGGCGAACTCTGGTCTCTCTTCCACTTTCTCATGCCCGGGTTCCTGGGGAGCGAGGAGGGATTCAATCGATCGTTTCGGGCTCCGATCGAAAAGCACCGGGACGAGGGCTTGAGAAAGCGACTCGCGGATCGAGTTTCCCCGCTGATGCTTCGGCGGACCAAGGCTCTTGTCGCGAAAGATCTTCCGCCGAAGAATGAGATCGTCCGGACACTGGAGTTGCTGCCCAAGCAGGTGGAGCTGTATGAAGCGGTTCGTGCTGCAGTGAGTCGGGAGGTGCACGAGGAGATCGAGAGGCTGGGCGTTGAGAAGTCGAGACTCCTCGTACTCGAGGCGCTCCTGAAGCTGCGCCAGGTCTGCAATCACCCCCGGCTCCTCAATCTTCCTTCGGCGCAGAAGGTGAAAGGGTCTGCAAAGATGGATCTCCTCATGGAGATGCTTCCGTCCATGGTCCAGGCGGGGCGGAGGGTTCTGATCTTTTCCCAGTTTACGGGGATGCTCTCCCTGATCGAGGAGGCGCTGCAAAAGGAGCGGATTCGCTACTTGATCCTCACTGGACAGTCCAAGGATCGAGGGAAACTATGCGATGACTTTCAGGCCGGCAAAGCACCGGTATTCCTGATCAGTCTTCGAGCCGGAGGTACCGGCCTGAATCTTACGGCTGCGGATACCGTGATCCATTTCGATCCGTGGTGGAACCCGGCCCTCGAGGCCCAGGCGACGGACCGGGCGTATCGAATCGGTCAAAAGAATCCCGTTTTCGTCTACAAGCTGATCTCCTCGGGAACAATCGAGGAAAAGATCCTGATGTTGCAGCAGAAGAAGAAAGCGCTCTTCGAGGGCATCCTGGAAGGAACGCCTCAGAAATTGAGCTTCTCCGAAGAGGAACTCGATGATCTGCTCTCGCCGATGAAGTAAAGGCGCTCGGCCTGGCGAAGGGCGATCCGCGCGGATCACGGATAGATAAGCCCCGGAATCTTGCCGTGGGCGACAAGGCGCCCCCGGTTGGGTTCGAGCTCGAAAATGTCGACGCCATTTCCGAGGAGCCCCTTGGAGGATTTTCCGCGTGCCCCGAAGACGTAGTGCTTGTCGGCATCGGCGTCATAGCCCATGTAGATCATGACATGAGACACCTTGTGTCCTGACTTCCAGGTTCCACCCCAGAAGATGAGGTCACCGGGGGAAAGCTTTTCGAAGAGCTTCTTGGAGGCGTTCTTTCCCGAGAGGTCTCGGATCAGTTTTTTCTTTCTGAGCCAGTAGTACTGGTCATAGGAAGTCCGGGGAACGCCGTCGATCCCGATCTTGGTCAGCAGATATTGCATCGTGCTGGAGCAATCAAGGCCTCCGTCATTCGGATCATCTTCTCCGAACTTGTATTTCAATCCCATATCGGCAAGGCGGTGAGCTTCCTCGCGGAGTCGATAGAGAGTGGGGCCATCGACGTCTTTCTGAGAAGTTTTCGCAGCCTTTTCCGAGGTTCCGGAATCATCCTGGTTTCCCAATTCCTTCTCCGATGCTTTCTCGATTGGCACCTCGATGGCTTCAGGCGGAAGGTCGGTATCGGGAACACTGTCTTCCGGAAAAAGAGAGTTTTGAATCTGGGGAACCGGAGGGGGAGGGATCTTGACCGAGACACTTTGGGTCTTCATTCCCGTCTTTCCAGGGGGCACGGACTGCTTGATCGGAACGATCGTCCGGAAAGAACGTTTTCCGGGGGCTGCTTCCAAATTCTCGAAGGTAGAGAGAAGGAAGGAGCTGGATACGGCTACCAGAGTGAAGGCGTACAACGGGCGCATTCTTTAACTGTAGCCTAAATATCAGGAAATCTTAAATAAATTTTAAAATTTTAGGAATAATTTTGTAAAACTCTAATCTCGCTTCGCCGAGACCCCTGTTTTTCCCGGTGGTCTAAGGATCGGTTCGCTGCCAGGTTCGAAGCATAACGACGTGGGTTTTCACGAGGCTCAAGGCTCTTTGACGGATCAATGGATCCGGATCGTGTCGTTTCGCCCAGTGTTGGCGGATAATCTGTTTTGCCTTTTCGGCCATGTTACAGTCCCTGCGTTGAGTGTTCAGATATTCTTGTCCCAACCCGTTTCGATGTGACAACGCGACGTCGAAAACGAACTGGAATGCTTGGCGGTCGGAGCTAGTGACGGACAGGGCACATGTTCTATGCAGGGGAATGGAAAGAAAATTCGAGAGGGGAGGGATCAGGCGGCTCTGCGCTGTCCGAACTCCTCGACCTCATCCCACTCGGCGCTGAGTTCGTTGCTGAGATTCTGTTTGGCTCGGTGAATGAGGACCCAGAGATTCGCCTTCGAGATATTGAGTTCTTCCGTGATTTCCTCGGTCGACAAACCCTGGAGTTCTCTCATCGAGAAGGCCTTTCCCATCTTCGATGGGAGATTGGTGACCGCGTTTTCCAAGTCGTGGAGAAACTCTTGTTTTTCCGTTTCTGCTTCGGGCTGATTGGTCCGCTTTGGATCGGCCTGCTGGTCCATCCAGGAGACTGTCTCTTCGGAATCAGAGGATCGGAATTCAAGATCCGTTGCCAGAACCGAGGGGCGACGACCGGTTTTGCGATACAGGTCGATGATCTTGTTTCTGAGGATACCTGTGAGCCAGGTTCGCTCCGTGCAATCACCGCGGAATCTCTCCTTGGCATTCCATGCCGAAAGGAAGGTCTCCTGGACGAGGTCTTCGGCGCTTCCATAGTCCGATACACGTTGAAGGGCAAAGCGGACGAGGTAGTCGCGATAGGCGATATTCCAGTTTTCTGGATTGATGGTGTTCGTTGTCATAAGGTCAGGTGGTAAATACAGAATGGTCTGTTTGTTTTCGGTGAAAAAAGGGGTTCGGGATCAGGAAAGAAGGTCGACAGCCCCGGCGCGTGCCTCTTGGACTGGCCAAAGTGACTTGAGATTCTGGCTTTCGGTCGCTGCTCCCGAGTAGAGAAGAAAGATTCGGTCTCCAATCCTTTGGGCTTCTTCAGCATTCTCGAACTTCTCGAGGCAGATCTGGTGAAAGAATTCTCGGATGGACTCTTTGTGACCCTGGATCTGTTCAACGATGCCGGTGCACCCCTCGTCGGAAACTGCGCTGGTGTTGGAATAGGGGCAGCCGCGAAACTCACTGTTCGTCATGAACTGCTCCAGATGGTCGAAATAGAGGGCGACTTTCTCAGAAGGAGAGATCTCCTTCTCGAGAATCTCTGCCCGTCCGATCTCGGATCTTTCATGGACACTTGAAAGCCAAGCTTCGCAGAGGGACTCCTTGGACGGGTAGTGTTGATAGAAACTCGCCTTGGCCGTTTCCGCAGCGGCGATGATCTCATTGATCCCCACCTCCGAGTAGCCACGTTTGTGGAAGAGTTCTCCTGCAGTCTCGAGGATGCGTTCTTTGGCGTTCGGTTTTCTCATCTGCCATCAATATAAACAGACCGGTTTGTCTGTAAAGTGAAAATCTACCTATTCCTGTAAAAAAGATTCTGAGAGGGAGGGAGGCGCATTTGGATTCAACCCTGTTTGCGGTTGCACCTGACAGGGTTTGATCGGAAGTCTACCTACTGTGATTTCGATTTCCGATTTTGGTTCTTCCTCGGACACGCTCTCGCGCACGACTGCCGAATTTTTCGGAGCCAGTGGAGCGTTGTCGAAGCTTCGTGATTTCGAGTTTCGTCCGCAGCAGCAGCAGATGGCGGTTGCCGTGGCAGGAGCGCTGGAGGAAGAGCGTCCGCTGGTGGTCGAGGCTGGGACAGGGGTCGGAAAGTCGCTCGCCTACCTGGCTCCTGCCGTTCGAAAGGCTTTGAATGAGAATCGCAAGGCGATCATCTCCACTCACACCATCAACCTTCAAGAACAGCTGATCGAGAAGGATATCCCCTTGCTCCAGTCGGTGATGGAGGAACCATTTCGCGCCCTCTTGCTCAAAGGGCGACGCAACTATCTCTGCCCGGCTCGGTTGCAAACGGCCATGGCCGGTGGTGGCGAATTGTTCACCAGTTCCGAAGTCGAAGAGCTGAAAGCGATCTGGGAGTGGGCGCAGAAAACGAAAGACGGAACCCTGAGCGATCTCGATTTCGTTCCCGCAGGCCGCGTCTGGTCCCAGGTCTGCAGTGAGTCGCATGCCTGCACCCCGCGTCGCTGTGGTTCGACCGGTGCCTGTTACTACCAGGAGGTGAAAAAGAAAGTCGCGGAGGCCGATGTCGTCGTCGTGAACCACACGCTGTTCTTTACTCTCCTCAACAGCCAGGCGGAGTTCACCGAATCAGGAGAGGGCTTTCTGTTCGCGGGAGACTTCCTCGT
This sequence comes from Verrucomicrobiales bacterium, assembly GCA_029213195.1. Lineage (GTDB taxonomy): Bacteria > Verrucomicrobiota > Verrucomicrobiia > Verrucomicrobiales > DEV007 > Arctic95D-9. The sequence goes on along the minus strand of JARGNI010000002.1, from coordinate 151,018 downwards.
CTTCGATGAGGCGCATACCCTGGAGCAGGTGGCCGCTCGCCAGCTTGGGCTGTCACTTTCCCAGGTCGGTATGAAATTCGACCTTCATCGCCTCTTCAATCCCAAGAACAAAAAAGGGCTCTTCACGAAAGCGGGGGATTCCCAGGGGCGCCGAGCGACGATGAAACTGCTCGATGATATCGATGAGTTTTTCGACGAGGTCGAAGCTTCCTGTCAGTGGGGCGACTATGGCCGCGAGTTTCGGATCCGAGACCCCGAGTTTGTGGAAGACACCCTCGGAGCGGGACTGATCGAGGTTGGTCGCCGGGCCAGAACTGTCGCGGATCTGGCGGAGGACACGGCGAAGAATGAACTGACGGAACTCGCTCGACGTCTCGCCGATTGCCGCGCCGCTTTGGCGACGTTTCTTGACCAGAGTGAAGATGGCCTGGTCTACTGGGTTGAGAAGAGCGACCGGGAATCGATCAGCCTGAACGCGGCACCGGTCGATGTTGCCGAGTTGCTACGTCCGGTGTTTTTCGAGAGAAATCGGCCCTGTGTCTTCACGAGTGCAACCCTTGGGATCGGAGATCGAGATCTCGGGTATTTCCGGAATCGAGTCGGAGCGGAGGAGGTCGAGGCGATCCAGATCGGAAGCCCTTTTCTCTACGAGGAACAGATGACCATTCACCTCGTCAAGGAGATGCCGCAGCCAAAGGAGAGCGGATACGAAGAGGCGCTCTGTCGGTGGATTCGGCACTTCGTTTCCGAATCGAAGGGCAGTGCCTTTGTTCTCTTCACAAGTTACTCGCTCCTGCAACGGGTCGGCGACCAGATGGAAAGTTTTTTCGCCGATCAGGACCTGCAATTGCTTCGGCAGGGAAGAGGCCGATCGAGGGCTCAACTGATCGAGGAATTCAAGAAGGACGTTTCGAGTGTCCTTTTCGGGACGGATAGTTTCTGGACGGGCGTGGACGTCCCTGGGAAAGCGCTGACCAATGTCATCATTACCCGGTTGCCCTTTGCGGTGCCGGATCATCCCCTGACCCAGGCTCGACTCGAGAAGATCGAAGAGGAAGGCGGAAATTCCTTCATGGAATACAGTGTTCCCGAGGCGATCTTGAAACTGAGACAAGGAGTGGGGCGTCTCATTCGGAGCGGCGAGGACGAGGGAATGGTCGTGCTCCTCGACAATCGCGTCCTCAGCAAGCGTTATGGGAAAGCCTTTCTCAATGCTCTTCCCGACGCTCCTGTAAACATCGCCGAGTAGCAAAGAAATGGGATTTTTCGATCTTCAAGTCAACGGATACCAGGGGGTCGACTTCTGCTCAGCCTCCTTGCAGGCCGAGGATGTTCGAAGAGCTTGTGAGGCGCTCCGTGCCGATGGGATCGAGCAGATCCTTGCGACGGTGATCACGGATTCGGTCGAGGCGATCGAGCGGAAGTTGGCGAACCTGGTGCGAATCCGGGAGGATGATGAGTTCATCGCGAGTGTGATCGCGGGGTTTCATGTCGAGGGACCGTTCATCAGTCCCAAGCCTGGTTTTGTCGGGGCGCACCCTGCTGAGGAGGTTTGCGAGGCCACAGAAGACCGGGCCAAGCGGATCCTGGAGGCAGGCAGTGGACTGGTCCGGCTCGTGACCCTGGCTCCCGAGCAGGATGCAAAGGCTCGAACCACGAAGTTTCTTGTCGCGGAGGGCGTCACTGTCTCGGCCGGCCATTGCGATCCCTCTCTCGATGAGTTGGAAATATCCATCGATGCGGGGCTCTCCATGGTGACCCATCTCGGAAACGGTTGCCCGGTCGACCTTCCTCGACACGACAACATCATCCAGCGATGCCTCAGTCTCTCGGAACGTCTCTGGATTTGCTTCATCCCGGACGGGGTTCACGTTCCGTTTTTTGCGCTCCGCAATTATCTGCGCTTGGTGGGTGTCGATCGCGTGATCGTCACGACCGATGCGATCATGGCTGCTGGGCTAGGTCCGGGGCGGTATGAACTCTCAGGCGTTCCGGTGGAGATCGATGAGAATGGTGTCGCGCGTCGTCCCGGATCGGAAAACCTCGCTGGCTCGACGATTCGAGGGATGCAGGTCGCCGAGAATCTTTCTCGAGAACTCGGGCTCTCTCCTTCCGAGATCCAAGCCTGCTTTCACGATCACCCGAGAAGCGCACTCCGAATCTGAGATGAGGTTTCGGTCTGGAATTCCGCCGGGACTGTGTTACTTACTGCGCGTCCGATGAGCGATTCCGATACGCAGATCCAAGCTGAAAGACCCTGTCCGATTACCGGGAGTCACGAAGCCACCGTGGTGGCGACCAAGGCTCGGGAGGGGCACGACCTGAGAAACGTGATGTCGGGTCAGAGTGGCTTGATCTACGTCGACCCGCTTCCGATCGAGGATCTCGCCGAGTATTACCGTGACGATTATCGAGTCTCCTACAAGAAGACGTTTACTCCGAAGGCAAAGCACATCTACCGAGCTGGGAATGTCGCCCTCAAACGGTATGGGCATTCTGGCGAGCTGATGAAACAAGGCATGCGTTGCCTCGATATCGGTGCCGGCGGTGGGGAATGGGTCTACCTTCTCGACCAAATCGGATGCGACTCGGTCGGGGTGGAGCCGAACACGGGTTATGGCTCATTTGCGAGAGACAACTATGACGTCGAGGTTTTTCTCGGGATGTATCAGGACGCGAGTTTCGAGAAAGAGTCCTTCGATGTTGTCACTCTCTTCCAGGTCTTGGAGCATCTTGCCGATCCTGTCGTCGATCTCAAGGCGATGTCCGAGTATCTCAAGCCGGGTGGCAAATTTGTCATCGAGGTTCCCGATATCCTGTTTCCCGGTATGCGTTTTGATCACAAATGGCACGACGGCCACCTCTTCGGATTCGATGAGGTGACTCTCGAGGCTGTGGCCGCCTGTGCAGGACTCAAGAAAGTGTTCGTGAACGTCCTGCCGGGCAATATCTATGGGGTGTTCGAGAAGACACCCGGAGTCGAACTGAATCCCGGCTTGATCGAGGGACACGCCGAGTCCGCCCTCGAACGTCTGACTTCGGCGACGGATCGTTACTGGACGCTGCCGGATACCTATCTCAAGGTCCCGCGTCGCCTCGTGCAGCGGAGCCGGGAGAAGATGATCAGTTCCCGACTCGCCGAGCCTCGCGCGATTCTCGATCATCTCTATGGAACGATCGCAGAAAGTCGTTCCTGAGTGGTTCGATAGTTGCTCTGCTGAGGGGGGAAGATGCAAGTGAAGATAATGAAAGCCCGATGGGGGGAGGGAAAGTGATATGCCAGAGACACGTCATAGTATGAATCGCCGCCTGGCAGGGATTCTTGTCCCGGTTTTCTCCGTCCGAGGGGAGAATGATCTGGGAATCGGAGATGTCGCCGGTCTTCATGAGTTTGTGAACTTCGCTTCCGATCTTGGGTTCGGGTTTGTTCAATTGCTCCCGATCAACGAGACCGGGCCGGACAACAGCCCCTACAATGCCATCAGCTCGGTTGCGATCGAGCCGATGACGCTCGATTGCACGACGAACGGACTGAAGGATCTCAGTGAAGAGTCGTTTCAAAGTGTTGTTTCCTCGGTGGATCTCGAAGGCTTGAACCGCGGGAACGTTCAGTATGAGCCGGTCAGAAAGCTCAAGGGGGCCTTGTTGCACAAAGCTTACGAGTCGTTCCTCGAGAATGTGTATGGACGGGTCGATCTCCGGGCTGAGCGCTTCGAAGCCTTCTGTGAGACCGAGTCCGAATGGCTGAATGACTACTGCGTCTTTCGCTTGTTGATGGACCGAGAGGGGGGCAGCCAGGTCTGGCAGGACTGGCGAGAAGCGTATCGGACCAAGGAGTCGGCGCTCGAGGCCCTGGGAGAGGAAGCCAAAGCGGCAGCCAATGAGATCGATCGAGAGCTCCGCTACTATGCCTACGTGCAATGGATCGCATTCGAGCAGTGGACGAATCTCGCCGAGTATGCGGCGTCGAAGGACGTCTGCCTCATGGGAGATATTCCCTTTGGCGTGAGTCTCTACAGTGTCGATGTCTGGGCCAACCTCGATATTTTCGATCTGGAGTGGTATGGCGGAGCGCCTCCGGAGACGCTTTTCAAGGATGACGAGTTCGTCCAGAAATGGGGGCAGAACTGGGGAATCCCAAATTACCGGTGGGATGTTCTGGAGGGGCGAGAGTTCGACTGGTGGAAACAACGAATTCGGAAAACGACAGAAATCTTCGGGATGTTCCGAGTGGATCACGCTCTCGGCTTCTATCGAATTTACTCCTTCCCCTGGAATCCAGTCCGTAACGCGGAGTTTTTACCCTTATCGCATGAAGAGGCGGCGGCCCGTTGCGATGGAAAGCTGCCGGGATTTCGACCTCGAGGCGATCATTCTGAGGAGGCCAAGCAGGCCAATCGGCAGGAAGGGGAGAAGTATCTCCGCATGATCCAGGAAGCGGCTGGAGATGCCGAAGTGATTGCCGAAGATCTGGGAACGGTTCCCGACTACGTAAGACCTTCGCTTGCGGATCTGGGGATCGCCGGAATGAAAGTTCCTCAATGGGAATTCTCCGACGGACATGTGACCTCTGGGCTGCATTATCCGGAGTGCTCCTTTGCCGCCTATGCGACACATGATCATCAGCCCATGAAAGCCCAATGGGACGAGGCGATGAAAACTCTCGAGGAGTCAGAGCACGAGAGTGGCGAGTGGTGGGAAGCACGGAATTTCCTTGCGACCCTTTGTCATTTTGCCCGGATCGAGATGCCGGATGGGATGCTGCCGGCCTTCACTCCCGAGATTTGGACTGCGCTCTTCCGCGAGATTCTGTTTTCCCATTCCGATCGCGTTGCGATCATGATATCCGATCTCCTCGGCGAAACGGAGCGCATCAACGTTCCGGGAGTCATGGATGGCACGAACTGGAGCTATCGAGTCCCGGCGACATGTCGGGAACTGGCCATTTCCGAGCCTCATTGGGAGCTGCGAGAGTCGACAAAAAAATTGTTGAACGAGACGAGTCGCACGCGAAGTGTTGGCAGCGTCTGAGGCTTCTTCCTGAGACGTTTTTTCTTCCCCATTCGCAATAAACTTCATTCAATCTCCTCCCACACTATGAGTAACCCCATTCGCGTCGCTGTCACCGGAGCCGCCGGTCAAATCGGATATTCCCTGCTCTTCCGCATTGCCAGCGGGGCCATGTTCGGTCCTGACCAGAAGGTCGCCTTGAACTTGATCGAGATCGAACCGGCCATGAACGCCCTCGAAGGGGTCGTGATGGAGTTGGATGACTGTGCTTTTCCTTTGCTGACGGATATTCGTGCCAGTTCCGATCTGAACGAAGGGTTTTCGGATGTGAACTGGGCGCTTCTCGTGGGAAGTGTCCCTAGGAAGGCAGGAATGGAGCGTGGTGATCTGCTGGGGATCAACGGCAAGATTTTTACGGGACAGGGGCAGGCGATCGCTGCCAACGCAGCTTCCGATGTCCGCACTCTCGTGGTCGGGAATCCCTGCAATACGAACTGTCTCATCGCGATGAACAGTGGGTCAGACGTTCCGAGCGACCGTTGGTTTGCGATGACTCGACTGGACGAGAATCGGGCCAAGACCCAGCTTGCACAGAAAGCGGGAGTTCACGTCAGCGAAGTCAGCAACACAACGATCTGGGGCAATCACTCGGCGACGCAGTATCCTGATTTCACCAATGCCAGGATCGGGGGCGCTCCTGCGGTGGAAAAGATCGGAGATGATGCCTGGTTGAAGGGTGAGTTTATCGAGACGGTTCAGAAGCGTGGCGCGGCCATCATTGCTGCTCGAGGGCTTTCTTCTGCGGCGTCAGCGGCCAACGCGGTTGTCGATACCGTGAAAGGACTGACGACACCCACGCCGGAAGGAGACTGGAACAGCGTTTGTGTCTGTTCCGATGGTTCCTATGGCGTCGACGAGGGGCTGATCTCCTCTTTTCCAATCCGCTCCGATGGCGAGAACTGGGAAATTGTGCAGGATGTGCCCGTGGATGAGTTCAGCCGCGAAAAAATCGATCTTTCCGTGCAGGAACTTCGTGAAGAGCGGGAAGCCGTTTCCGACCTCCTGTAATTCGGTCTAAAAAGTTTGGAAATAGTAAATATTAGACTCGGTCAATCCATCGCCTATACCCTGTTGACTCTGTGGCTCTTCGGGATTAAATCACCGTCCTGAAACGAGCCTGCCGATTTGAACTTTTGCTCGCTACATGCTTCGGTTTTACGCTGAATAGCCCCATATTTTTCTTCTACACTTGCGGGAGAGGCGGATGCTTCGTCCCGCTTATTCGTTTTCTTTTTTGACCGGTAAATAACATGTCTGAGAACCAATCAGCGACGCGTGAGCCCCTGGCTATTGTAGGGATTGGATGCCGCCTCCCCGGCGGTGTCACGGGGCCCGAATCTTTCTGGCAAATGATGGTGGAGGAGCGATCCGGGATCGTCCCTGTTCCCTCCAATCGCTGGAATCGAGAGCGTTGGCATCACGACAATGTCGACATCCCGGGAAAGATGATCACGAAGTGGGGTGGATTCATTCACGACTTCGACCGGTTCGATGCCCAGTTCTTCGGGATTTCACCCCGAGAGGCGCTGCGGATGGATCCCCAGCAGCGCTGGATGCTGGAAACGGCCTGGGAGTCTCTCGAAGATGCGGGAATGGCTCCGGACAAGCTCCGTGGATCAAACACAGCCGTCTACGTCGGTATCGCCTCGAACGACTACGCCAACGTCGCCCAGAGCGATCCTCGGAATGTCGACGTGCACACGAATTCCGGTTCGACGCTCTCGATTGCTTCCAACCGGATCTCTTACCTGCTCGATTTCAAGGGACCCGCGGTCTCCGTTGACACGGCTTGTTCGTCGGCTCTCGTCGCAATCAATCTCGCCTGTGAATCGGTTTGGTCCGGAATGGCGGACATGGCGTTGGCTGGGGGGTGTAATGCCCTGCTTACTCCGGACGCTTCCATCGGATTCTCCAAGGCGACGATGCTGTCGCCGACGGGTCAGTGTTTCGCTTTCGATGATCGTGCCAACGGTTACGTGCGAGGCGAGGGCGCCGGAATGTTCGTGATCAAGCCGCTGAGCCAAGCTCAGGCGGATGGCGATCGGGTGTATTGCACGATCAAGGCAGCGGTCATCAACCAGGATGGAAACACCTCCTCGATGACCGTTCCCGGTGTGGAGACCCAGGCCGAAATGCTTCGAATCGCCTACGATCAGGCTGGTTTGGAGCCAAAGGCGGTTCGCTACATGGAGGCTCATGGAACGGGCACTCCGGTCGGAGATCCGATTGAGACTCGTGCCCTTGGGCAAGTCCTCTCGCAGGGCCGTGATGAGGATGACTATTGCCTGCTTGGATCGGTGAAGACCAATGTCGGCCACCTCGAATCGGGATCCGGAGTTGCCGGACTCGCCAAGGCTGCCCTGGTCCTTCATCATGACCAGGTTCCGGCGAACCTGAATTTCAAGAACCCGAACCCGAACATTCCGTTCGATGAGTTCAAATTCAAGGTCTGCACCGAGTTGCAACCGCTGCCTCATCTCGATGGAAAGCTTCCCGTGGTCGGGGTCAACAGCTTCGGTTTTGGGGGAACCAATTCCCACATCGTCCTCGAGGCCGCGCCGGCGCAAGAGGCGGCAAAGCCGTCCTCTCAGGACAGCGTCACTCTCAGTGGAAGTGCCACGGAGGAGAAAGCGGTACGTCCCGTCCTCCTGCCTTTGTCAGCTCGAGGTGACGATGCGCTTCGTGACACCGTCAAGCGCTGGAAGCGTTTCCTTCGCGGTTCCACTGCAGACATCGCAGCGATCGGAGCCGCGGCCGGCCTGAAGCGCGAGCATCACGACAATCGACTCGCGTTCGTGGCTCAGACCAAGAACGACTTCATCCATGAGATGACGGAGTGGCTCGCCACGGGAGACAGTGAGGCTGCGATCTCGGGCAAACCGTCGGGAGAAACTCACCCTCTTGTTTTCGTCTTTACCGGACAGGGAGCCCAGTGGTGGGCGATGGGTCAACACCTTCTCGAGCGGGAGCCCGTCTTTCGCGCCGTACTCGAGGAGATCGATACCCATCTCAAACCTCTCGCAGGATGGTCGCTTATCGACGAGATGACCAAGGACGAGGAGAGTTCGCAGATCAATCGGACGAACATCGCCCAACCCGCAATTTTCGGACTCCAGGTTGCTCTCGCAGAATTGTGGAAATCGTGGGGCATCGTGCCGTCCAAGGTTGTCGGGCACTCGGTCGGAGAAGTGGCTGCGGCTTACGTGGCTGGCGCCTACACGATGGAAGACGCCGTCACGGTGATTTATCATCGTTCTCGACTTCAGGACCAAACCGGTGGAAACGGTCGCATGGTGGCGGTCGGCCTTTCGCAAGCCGAAGCCAGGAAGGCGATCGCAGGAAAAGAGGACCAGGTCGAGGTCGCCGTGGTCAACAGTCCCGGTCTTCTTACCCTGGCAGGGGATACCGAGCCTCTCGAGGAGGTGGTCGCCGATTTGGAAGAGCAGGGCAAATTCGTCCGCTGGCTTCGCATCGACTACGCTTTTCACACGCACCAGATGGAGCCGATCAAGGACGAGCTTCTCGAGGTCCTCAAGGACATCAAGCCGCGTGCAACGACGATTCCTTACATCTCGACGGTGACTGGAGGTGTCTACGAGGGGGCCAAGATCGACGCCGAATACTGGTGGAACAACGTTCGGGAAGCGGTCTTGTTTGCTCCCGCGATTCAAAACCTGATTCGCTCGGGAGAGGATTCTTTCCTCGAGCTGGGACCTCACCCGGCTCTTCAGAATCCCATCATGGAGTGTCTCTCCGATCAAAGTCGGAAAGGATTCTATTTCTCCAGTCTCAAGCGGAAGACGGACGAGTCCGTCGAGATGCTTTCGAACCTGGCTCGCCTGCACAATCACGGCTACGAACTCGATTGGGAATCTGTGAACCAGGCTTCGCCCAAAGGAGTTCGCCTGCCTACCTACGCCTGGCAGAAGGAAATCTTCTGGTTGGAGTCCAAGGAGGGGGAATACCTCCGGTGCGCTCCCCTCGAGCATCCCTTGCTTGGGCTCAAGCAGACTGCGCCGCATCCGACCTGGCGTTTCGAACTTGATCCCCGCTATTTCACTTGGCTCGACGATCACCGTTTCTGGGACAGCGTCGTCTTTCCGGCGGCTGGCTATGGCGAGATCGGGATTGCGATCGCACGCAAGCTCTTCCCTGACGAAAATTATGTCGTCGAAGACCTCGAGATGAAGAAAGCACTCTTCGTTTCCGAGGAGAAGGTGCCCACCGTCGAGGTCGTATTCGATCCCGACACCCGCATCTTCCAGGTGTTCTCTTCGACCGGGGACAAGGGTGAGTGGGATTTGAACTCCCAGGGCGTACTTCGAAAGCAGCCCGCGCCGCACAAACCGACGCTCGATTTCGAAAAGGTGAAGGCGGAGCTGCCGCGTCATTTCGATCACGACGAATACTACGAGGATTACGAAGAGGCTGGGTATCAATTCCGTCCTCTTTTCCAGCACTTGCAGAATGTCTGGAGAAAAGACGGAGAGTGTCTCGCGGAGATTGTCGCACCGGAAGGGCTCTATGACACGATCCCGGATCATCATTTCCATCCCGCCGTTCTCGATGCGTGTTTCCACACCGTAAAAGGTGGCCAGGTCATTCCCGATGGAGCGAATGCCGAGGACTATTTCTATCTGCCGGCGGCGATTCGAAGCATTCGTCTGCATGTGGAGCGTCCTCCGCTGCGCCTCTGGGGCCATGCCAAGGTGAACTCAGACAACGATCGCGAATACATCATTGCTGACATCGACGTCTATGACGATGCCGGGGAACTTGTGGCCGAGATCTATGGGTTCCGCGCGGATCGCATCGAGCAGAGCAACAACGACGATCTCGAGAAATGTCTCTACCAGGCGAAGTGGGAGATTGCTCGTCTCAAAGGCACTCGGGAAGACGGTGATGCGAAACTGCCAGATCCGAAGGAGCTGGTTTCTGCCGCCAACGAGAAGCTGCCGGAGTACTACGAGAAGCGAGGACTGGCCAATCATTACGGCAAGTTCCTTCCTGCCTTGGATGAAATCTCGCGCCAGTTCATCATCAACGCCTACTTCGAATTGGGATGGAATCCCAGCGAGGGCGACACCCTGACGATCGAGGGGCTGATGAGGGATCTCGCGATTGCGGACCAGCATACCAAGCTCATTCGGGGACAGTTCAAATCTCTCGAAGAAGGGGGATTCCTCAAGCCGTCGAGTGAAGACGAATGGAAGGTCATCGAAGTGCCGGGCGACGAAGACGCCTTGCCCTACCTCGACAAGCTCGCTGAGGATATGCCCGACTTCGCTTCCGAAGCGGAACTCCAGCGACTTTCAGGCCCCAATCTAGCGGGCGTTCTCAGTGGAGAAACCGATCCCCTGGAAGTTCTCTTCCCAGGCGGCTCTTCACGCATCATGGAGCGTTTCTACCGCGAGGGTGCTGACTTTCCCGTGATCAATGACCAGATTCGGGATGCTCTCGTCAAGGCGGTAGCCGATCTGCCTGAGCGACGGGCCATCCGCGTCCTCGAAGTGGGGGCCGGAACGGGCTCACTCACCAGCAACATCCTCAGCGTCTTCCCTTCGGACCGGACAGAGTATGTGTTCACCGACAACGGCCCGCTTTTCCTGCAGGCTGCGGAAGACCGATTTGGGGAGGAATTTCCCTTTGTCGAATACAAGATGTTCGACTGTGAGAAAGATCCGGAATCTCAGGGATTCGATCCGCACCACTTTGATATCATCCTGGCTTCCAATGTCATTCATGCGACCGAGGATCTGAAGGCGACGTTTCGAAATCTCCAGCGAGCGCTCGCTCCTGATGGGGTCCTCATGTTCCTCGAGGTGACCTGGCGTCGAGCGGCTCTCGACAATGTTTTTGGACTTCTCCCAGGTTGGTGGCGTTTCAAGGACACGGATCTACGGAAGGATTCCGCCCTTCTCTCTCGTGAAGAGTGGGAGGCATTCCTGAGCGATCTCGGCTACCGGGGAGTAGACAGTTTCATCAGTTCGGAAGATCCGAAGCAAAACCAGCAGGCCTGTCTCATCGGTCGAGCACCGGAGCCCGTCGAGCCATCGGTCGAGGACGACGTCGAGGGGGCTCAGGAGGAAGAAAGTGGAGCCGAGGAGGCGATCGCGCTTCCGCTGGTCCTGGTTACGGAAGACAAGTCCGGTCTCGGAAGGGAGCTCGTTACCTCGTTGGGTAGTGATGTTTTCGAGCCGTTGCTGGTGGAAGGCAGCGTCGAAGCGATCGATACAGCCATTTCAAAAGCCGGTGAGGAGGAGCGTACGATCAAGAAAATCGTCGTTACGCTTCCTCTCGATCATCCGAGAGCGGATGCATTGAATCTCGAGGTGCTCAACAAGGCGCAGGATTCGGGAGTTCGATTTGCCCACGAGTTGTTTCAGCACCTGACGGGTCGGGAGTGGACGTCCAAACCAGATGTGACCTTCCTGACTCGAGGAACGATGCCGGTCATTCGCGGAGAGATGCTTCCGGGGCTTGCTTCGGCACCCATCACCGGTCTTCTTCGCGTCGCCAACAACGAGGCGGCGGAATACTGCTGGGGCCAGATTGATCTCGATCCGAACGAGAATGAATTCGAACTCGAAGATCTGATTGCAGAGATTCTCCATTCGGATCGTGAGCACGAGATCGCGTTTCGCGGTAACAGCCGCTATGCGCGACGGGTTCATCGTGTCAAAGCCGAGGACCTGCCACCGAGAACCCGGAATGCGGTCCAAGAGGACGGTTCCGTGCTGCCCTACCGACTTCAAATCGACAAGCCAGGGATTCTCACCAACCTTTCTCTCAACGAGACGGTGCGTCGCGATCCAGAAGAGGACGAGATCGAGATTCAGATCAAGGCCGGCGGAATCAACTTCCGGGATGTCATGAAGGCTCTCGGAATTTATCCGGGCAACCCGGTCGACCTCAAGTGGTTCGGAGATGATTTCTCGGGAACTGTCGTCAAGGTCGGCAAGAATGTGAAAGATCTCAGTGTCGGAGACAACGTTGTCGGAATGGCGCCCTATTGCTTCCGTAGCTTTGTGACGGTGCATCGGGACATGGTCTTCCGGAAGCCGGATACGATGACTCACGTCGAGGCGGCGACTCTGCCTACCGTTTTCCTGACCTCGCACTACGCGATCAACGAGCTGGCTCGCATGGAGAAAGGCGAGAGCATTCTCATTCATGCAGGAACTGGTGGTGTCGGCCAAGCGGCGATCCAGATTGCCAAGCACCTTGGACTCGAGATCTTTTCCACTGCCGGGACTCCTGAGAAGCGCAAGCTACTTGAAGATATGGGAGTCGACCACGTGCTTGACTCCCGAACCCTGGAGTTCGCGGACGAGATCATGCGAATTACCGATGGGGAAGGGGTCGATGCGGTCCTGAACTCTCTTGCCGGGGATTTCATTCCCAAGAATTTCAGTGTCCTCAAGACCTTTGGAAGATACATGGAGATCGGGAAAGTCGATGTCTATGGCAATTCCAAAATTGGTCTCGAGCCCCTGCGGAACAATATCAGCTTCTTTGTCATCGACCTTGCTCAGCACCTGCAGAGCAAGCCCTCGTATGTCGCGCGGATGTTCTCGGATCTGGAAGCCCTCTTTTACGATCAGTCCTATGTGCCGCTGCCGAACGAAGTTTTCCCGATCACAGAGGTGGTCGAAGCCTTCCGCTTCATGGCGGCCGGAAAGCACATCGGAAAGAATGTTCTCGACTTCGATGTTCCGGAGATTGAGATCGGGCAACCTACCGAGGAAGGTCACCGTTTCCGCGGAGACGGCACCTACTTGATTACAGGCGGAGCCGGAGGTTTCGGACTAGAATTGGCGGAATGGATGACCCAGAATGGAGCGCGTCATTTTGCGCTGATGAGCCGTTCCGGTCCCAAGGAGGACGCGCAGGAAAAAATCGAGAAGCTCAAGGCTTCCGGAGTCTCCATCATGGATGCTCGGGGAGATGTCACGAGCCGTGCCGATATCGATCGGATCGTGGCGGACATTCAGGAAAGTGATGCCCCGCTGATTGGAGTGATTCACGGGGCGATGGTTCTCGATGACGAGTTTCTCAATGAACTCGATGCAGAGCGCTTCGATCGGGTTCTCCTGCCGAAAATGCTGGGAGCCTGGAATCTTCACGAGGCTACGCTCGATATTCCGCTCGAGCATTTCATCAATTTCTCTTCCTTCTCTGCGGTGATTGGCGCAGTGAAGCAGTCGAATTACAACGCGGGTAATGTCTTTCTCGATCAGTTGTCGCATTATCGCCGTTCGCTGGGACTTCCTTCGCTCACCTTCAACTGGGGAGCTCTCGAGGGAGCCGGTTTTGTCGCGCGGAACGAGAAGACGCAGCAATACCTGGAGATGGTTGGATTGGGTGCCACCAACATGGAGGAGACCCTCTATCTCTTCAGTCTCGGGGTGCCCTCGGATGCCTACCAGCTTGGAGCTGCCCGCTGTGACTGGCAGGCGCTTGGACGATTCAGTCCTTCCGTGGGCGGGTCGAACATGTTCCTCCCCGTCGTTCCTCGCTCCAGTTCCGGAGGAGGAGACTCCATGGCGGCTCGGATTCTCGAAGCCCCTGCGGAGAAGCGGATGGGGATGGTTGAGGACTTGATTGCAACACAGGTCGGAGCGGTTCTTGGAACCGATGCGGCACGCCTCGACAAGGATACCCCGCTGACCAACCTGGGACTGGATTCGCTGATGGCGATCGAGCTGGTCAACCGGATCGAGGAGAAGCTGGGCATGACCATGCCAATGGGATCGGTTCTTAATGGACCCAATATTCGGGACCTCTCCGAACCCGTCCTCGAGAAGCTTCTCGAGAATGGTGGAGGTGCCTCCAGCGAAGGGGGCGGGATCGATGCAGGCAGTCTCGTCGAGTTCGAGGCGACCGGGGATATGCCCGATGTCTTTCCTCTTTCCGAGGGGCAGAAAGCTCTCTGGTTCCTCAACCGTTTGGCTCCGGACTCTTCCGCTTACAACCTGAACTTTTCAGGCAAGTTCCGTCCCAAGCTGGACATCGAGGCGATGAAGACCGCCTTCTCCCTGCTTTTCGAGCGCCATCCTCTGATCGACGTGACCTTCACGACGAAGGACGGAGAGCCGATGCAGGTTGTTCACAAAGGACGCACCGTCGATTTTCGAGAGCATGACTGCACCAATCTCGATGACGAGGAACTGAAGAAGATGATCAGTGAGCACGCCGCTCGCCCCTTCAACTTGGAACGGGGACCGGTGGTGCGCTTGGAACTCTTCCTGACGGCAGACGACGCTCACGTCGCGCTGCTCACGATGCATCATATCGTTTCCGATGCATGGTCGGTGTCGGTCGTGATTCAGGACCTCATTGAATACTACTTTGCAGCTAAAGGCGGTCGGACTCCTCAGGTCGAGCCTGTCGAGGCCAGCTATGCGGATTTCGTGAAGTGGGAAAGTGCGCACCTAGAGAGCGAGGCGGGCGAACAGATGTTCGATTTCTGGAAAGAGCATCTGGCCGGTGCTCCCAGCGTGATCGATCTGCCGACGGATCGTCCGCGTCCTGCGATTCAGACCTTCAATGGGGGAACCCATGGATTTCAGTATGGCGAAGAACTGACCACGGCGGTCGATGAGTTGGCGAAGGCCAACAACGTGACGCTCTTCACGACCCTGCTTTCCGCCTACGACATTCTCATGCACCGTTATTGTCAGCAGGACGATATCGTGGTGGGGGTTCCGCTCGCGGGCAGAACGCAGCCGGAGCTGCGAAGCACGGTCGGATACTACATCAACCCGGTCCCCGTTCGCAGCACAGTCGAGGGCGATCCCACTGTTTCCGAGTTTCTTTCGAACAACAGCCTGCAAGTGAACGGAGCGCTGGAGAACCAGCAGTATCCTCTTGCTCGCATGGTCGATCGTCTCAAGGTGCCTCGGGATCCAGGGCGTTCGCCGCTGTTCCAGGTGAGCTTCTCGATGGAGAAGGTGCCGGGAATTGACGAGGCGGGAATCGCCGTTTTCCTGATCGGACAGGGGGGGCATACCTTCCATGTGGGGGACCTCTCCATGGAGACCATCGACCTGACGACGAGACAGTCGCAGTTTGAGATTACCCTCGTGCTCGAGGAAGCCGGAGGACAGCTCTTTGGATGCTGGCAGTACAACAGCGATCTGTTCGACGAAGCCACCATTCAGGAACTCAGCGGACTCTACGAGCAAGTCCTCAAGGAAATTACCTCCAGTCCCGATACACGACTTTCGGAGCTGAATCTCCTCGGAAGCGAAGAGGAAAAAGAGGTTCTCGTCGACTTCAACGACACCGCTTCGGACTACGAGACCGATGGATTGCTTCACGAGTTGGTCGAGGCTGTCGTCGCAGATCGCGATGAAGACACTGCCGTGATTTTTGGAGAGACGCACATGACCTACGGGTCTCTCAATCGCCAGGCAAACGGAGTGGCACGCGACCTGATCGAGGCCGGTGTGAAGCCGGGCGACAATGTCGGAGTGTTGGCCGATCGTTCTCCCAAGATGATCACCGCGCTCCTTGGCGCACTCAAGGCCGGTGCGACCTACATCCCGCTGGATCCGGAGTTTCCGGAAGAGCGGTTGGAGATGATGCTCGCAGATGCGGCACCGAAGGCGCTGGTCGCCTCGTCCCGTCTCCTCGGTTCTCTCCCGGAAGGAGATTGGAAAGTTCTCGATCTCGATGAGATCGAAGGCACTTCGAAAGCTCCGACACCGTCTGGATTGGCATCAGATTCTCTTGCCTACATCATCTACACCTCGGGTTCGACTGGAAAACCGAAAGGGGTCGAGATTCCTCACCGCGCAGCCGTAAATTTCTTGCGCTCGATGGAGAAGACTCCCGGACTGACCAGCAAGGATCGCCTCCTTGCCGTTACGACCCTGTCTTTCGATATTTCTCTTCTTGAGATGTTCCTGCCTCTACTGGCTGGTGCTACGGTAGTGATTGCCGATGCGGATGATGTGAAGGATGGACGACGCCTCGCCAACCTGATCACCGAGGAGGACATCACCGTGATGCAGGCGACCCCTGCGACCTGGCAGATGCTTCTCGACAGCGGTTGGGAAGGAAACAGTGGTCTCCGCATTTTCTGTGGTGGAGAGGCGCTCAATCGCACTCTCGCGAATACTCTGGTCCATTCTGCCGATGAACTGTGGAACCTCTATGGTCCTACGGAGACGACGGTTTGGTCTTCAGTTGAAAAGATCGAAGAGAGCGATGCCGCGATTTCCATCGGAACCCCGATTGCCAACACGCAGGTCTACATCCTCGATACGAATCACAAACCTGTTCCCCAGGGCTTTACGGGAGAACTATGGATCGGTGGTGATGGACTGGCTCGCGGCTACCGAAATCAGCCTGAGTTGACCTCGGCTGCCTTCCAGGAAGTCGAGCTTCCCGAGGTCGGAACCCAGCGGATTTATCGCACTGGTGACCTCGCCCGTTGGAATCGGGAAGGCAAACTTGAGTGTCTCGGTCGTGTCGATTTCCAAGTCAAAGTCCGAGGCGTTCGGATGGAACTCGGGGATATCGAGACCCAGATGGAAGCCATCGATGGCATCAAGCAAGCCGTCGTGACGAAGCGAGAGGATCTCCCGAGTGGGGAGGGGCTTGTCGGTTATTATATTGCCGAAGGTCCTGCTCTCGAAGCTTCCCAGATTCGGAGTCAGCTTTCCCGCAAGCTTCCGGCCAGCTACATCCCGGCCTATTTTGCGGTCCTACCGGAGTTCCCTTTGACTCCGAACAAGAAGATTGATCGCAAGCAACTGCCGATGCCGAAGATCGGAGCTGCCAGCGTCGGCGAGAGAGTTCAGCCTCGCTCGGAAGTCGAGAAGCAGCTCTGGGAAATTTTCAGCCGGAACTTCGACTCGGAAGACATTGGCGTGACCGACAATTTCTTCGAGATGGGGGGAGACTCCCTGATGGCTTTGCGAATCGTTGTGGACGTTTCGGAATCGTTCAAGAGAGACGTGGCTGTCGATGCCTTCCTGACGAATCCAACGATCGAGCAACTGGCAGGCTACCTCTCCAGTGATACAAAGCCGGTGAAGACCACTACCGATGAGAGTCCAGCCTTGGCTGATCTCGATATCGAGGACTTGGAGCACATCGACGTGGAGATGGCTTCCGACGATCTGCCTGATCTGGATGCCGTGGCTCTGACATACATCCCGGAGGTCCTTGCGAGCATGTCAGGCATGACCCGTGATGAGATTTCGGAGCGACTCTTTGGCGGCAAGCCTCTCTTGAGCAATACCTATACCCTGGAGCAGGGCAAGATCGGGGTCATCATGTTGCCTTGTTTCGAAGCTGACTTCTACACGGACCCAGCTTCCACGAAAGCGACCACACTGGCAGCGCTGGAGATGGCCGGGAAGGCAGGGGCGAAGACCGTTTCTCTGACCGGCGTGATTCCTTCCACGACTCGTCATGGACGGGATATCGAAGAGTGGATGGAAGATCGGGAGAATCTCCCTGAAATCACGACAGGTGATGCGACGCGTTCTGCGACCATCGTGAAGTCGGTGGAGGGGATTCTGGCCGAGGCAAAGAGGGAAATTCCGGGCGAGACGATCTCGGTTGTCGGGCTGGGTTCGATTGGATTCGGCACCCTCCGTCTCATGCTCGATGTTCTCGACCATCCAAAGCATCTGATTCTTTGCGATCCGTATCAAACGGATGACCAGATGAGCCGAATTCGGGATCGCGTTCGCGATGCCGGATTCCAGGGCCAGATCGACATCGTCAAGAACGGCGGGGCGCTTCCTCCGGAGGTCTATGATGCTTCCCTGGTCATTGCCTCGACCAATCTTCCTGGAGTGCTGGATATGGATTCTCTGAAGCCGGGAACCCTGGTGGTGGATTACAGTTTCCCACCTGTGTTCCGTGTTGATGAAGCGATCAAGCGTTTCACCCAGGAAAGAGACATTCTTTTCACCACTGGCGGAGAACTCCGAATGTCTGATGTCGTCGCGGAGACGATCTATCTGCCAGAAGAGATGGAAGAGGTCGACGATTCCGTTCAGTTCGGTTTCCTGAAGTTTCTCCAGAGTCGGGACAAGAACGAAATTACGGGCTGTGTGCTCGTCAGTCTCCTTACGGGGCTCAGTGAGGACGTGGCTCCGACACTGGGTGAGTTGGAGAACGACGATGCCCTCGCACATTACGAGTTCCTGGAAGAGATGGGAGCTTCACCGGCTAAGCTGCAAATGACTGGATTCTTCCTTCCCGAAGAAGGAATCCAGGAATTTCGAGAAAAACAGCGCGGTAGCTCGACAACGTCGTGATATCATTCAATATTCCACAGTCCCTGATTGTCGGGGGCTGTGGAGTTTTTGGGTAAGCTCTCCTAAGGATTGACGGTTGGCGTTCGTCTAGGGAGCGGCGATCACGATTGTATGAAATTTGTCGGCGTTCTTTTTTGTGCGATTTTCTTCGTCGCACCGGTCTTCTCTTTTCCATTCACACTGGAGCAGCGGGAGCGTTTCCATCAGTTCCTTCCGCGTACGTTTCCGAAACTGGAAGCTCGCGATCCCGTTCATGTCATCCAATTAGGCGACAGTGTGACGGGGGGCTATACTCCGGATCCGAAAGCCTGGGAACCCAACAATCCGCTGTATGGTTTCACTGGGGTCTTTCTTTCGCAGATCGCCAAGGAATTCTTCTATCCAGGGGGAGTGAGACTCCTGAACCCGCCCTCGGGCGGAAAGGCGAAGATTTCTCCATATCTTGGGGATGAGATCACCCTCGAGAATTTCAGCCACCTCGATGCGACTTCCCTGACGGGCCTTCGTCATGCGACTACGGATGCGTTTGTTCACAATCCGGACTTGGTCTTGGTTCAGTATGGAATCTACGATGCTTTCGGGAGGATCTCGGTCGATACGTATCGGAAAGCGCTGCTCGGCATCGTAGCTCGCGCCAAGGAAGAGAATGCCGATGTGATCCTTTTTTCTCCCAGTCTCGTCAAATATGGAGCGGGTGAAGTGGGGTGGGGCGTTACCCGGCCCTACGCCACTGTGGCGAGAGAGGTCGCACGGAGTGAGAACGTCCTCTATCTTGATTGCGGGAAGCTTCTCGCCAAGTTTGGAGGCGGCGTCAATGCCGACACGGAACCGGGAGCGGTCATTGCGGTGTTGAGCGATCGATTGAGCCAGATCTTCCGTTTTGGTCCGGGGATCCCTGCTGAGCGTGTCCATCCTGGGGAGCGAGCAAACGACTACCTCGGGGAAGCCCTCTTCAATACGCTCAAGGATGGGCCAGGCAGTTCTCCCTTCTCCTACGCGGGTATTGCCCAGTTCGACTCCTCTGGAACTGTGGGAGTCGTCCTCGCGATTCGGAATCAAACGGAGGATCCACAGGAAGGCACGATCGGTGCCCTAGCGGTCGGTGGGGGATTGATTCCTGTCGAGGCTGCGAAGCGATTCTCGATCGCTCCAGGTGGGACGGCGCAACTTTCGTTTCGGTATCGGAGACCGGTTGTAGGTCAGGCTCGTGACGGAAGTGATATCCTGTATCCCCTCGAGCCTTCCGATGAGTTCAGTCGTTTCAGTTTCTTTGTCGAAGACTCTTTCCGCTCAGAGTTGGTCGATCTTCCTTTACGAATCGGCCCCATTACTGCGGTTTGGAAGTCCCGGCAATTCCTCAATGTGGACGATCGCATCCGGGTGGAGTGGGACCTTGTCAATGGAACGGATAAGCCCGTTTCGGGGACCTTCCAGGTTGGCTATGGAGACAAGGTCGGGCAGCCCACCAATTTTTCGGCTTCACCTCTCGGAACGAAGACCGTGTTTTCTCTTTTTGACTTCGTTCCGGAAGCCGATCTTGATCAGTTCCAGCGAGACATCTGGATCCAGGTAGATGTGGGAGGGGTGGTAACAAGATTCAGCCGTGAGATGGAGGCAACCCGTGACCTGGTGCTCGGAGAACCCCGTGAGCTTCGAAAGTGGACTCGGTATGCAAACGCTCTCCCGGCCGGGGAACGGCGTGCGGCTGCACGAGAGACCGAGCGCGTTGCTGTTCGGTTTGAAGCGGATGAAAACGCGCTTTACATGGTGGCCGCGATCCAGGGAGTGAGGCTTCCTGATCTCGGGGAGCGTCCCGCGCTCGAAGCCAAGATCTTTCTCGACGCGAGGCCCTCCGAAGAAGTGATGAGCTTTGGTGCGATCGAGCCCATACGGGTCTTTGCCAAGGCCAAGGATGGACCGGGCGTTACGCCTGAAATTCTCCTGGGATCATTCGGTGCCGGATACGATATGATTCTCGATCCCCGTGGGATTGCTTCCGTCTTACGAACGGCCGAAGACGGGAGCAGGCTTCTCGAGGTTCGGATTCCGAGAAGCTATTTGCATCGTCACCCATGGAGCTTGGAGAATATCGAGTCGGTCCTCGGCATCAAGGTTGAGATCACGGTTGCGACCGCGAATGATTCCGATCCCAAGCCGTTTCCTCCTTCGAATCGGTGGGTCAGCCATAGCCCTACTTTTGCCTTCGACAATCAAAGCATTCGAGGAATGGCTGAAAATGATGCCCGTTCGCTGATGAGTTTGCGCCTCATTCGTCAGCCGGTTGCCAGCTGGTCGACGCGGATTTATTGAGGCCGAGCGCTCGACTCGTATCTCGACTCGCTCGGGCGACGCCGTTGGCTACGAAGCCAAGGTCGAGGTTCGTGCACTTTCGATTTGTGCGTGATTCAGGATCTGATAGTCGCCGGTGGAAAGGCCTGGTAGAACGAGGCTCCCGATTCGGACTCGCTCCAGTCGTTTCACTTTGTATCCCAGCTTGGAGAACATCCTTCGTATCTGGCGGTTGTATCCCTGGGTAAGAACCATCCGAAGTCGGCGTCTCGTCTCGAAATTCAGTGATTCCGCTTTGGCGAGTCCTTCTGAGAGATGGATGCCATCAAGCAGTTTCTGGGTCTCGACCGAGTCGAATGGGCGATCCAGATGCACCACATATTCTTTTTCGACGTGAAAGCGAGGATGAGAAAGATGCTCCGTCAGTTCCCCGCAATTGGTCATCATGATGAGACCCGAACTCTGGTAGTCGAGCCTTCCGATGTAGTGAAGACCGGAGAACTTCTTCGGAATGAGATCGTAGATGGTCTTGCGTCCTTGGGGGTCATCACGAGTGCACAGATACTTCACGGGCTTGTTGAGAGCGAGCGTCAGCGGCGTCTTCTTCTGGAGAAGCTTGCCATCGAATTTCACGTGATCATCCGGCAGGACGCGACGACTCAAGTCCGTCACGATATCTCCATTGATCTCGACACGACCGGTCCGGATGAACTCTTCGCATCCGCGACGGGAACCGACATCACAGGATGCCAGGAATTTGTTGAGACGAATGCCTCGATTCGGCTCAGCACTCATCGGGAAAGGAAGCCCTTATCGAAGCGAAAGGGGCAAAATGGGGAGCCGTTGGGAAAAGACCGAAATCAGGCCTCTGGCTTGGTCTTCGGGAGACCGAGAGGGCTTTTGCCCTCTTCCCACTCACCACGCTTCTGCAGGAGCTTAACGCGCTCGTATCTCTTCAGAACGCTACGCTTTGCACCGACACTACTTGATTTTTTCAGGCTGGCGTGTTGGGACATGATGAAAGAAAGGTAAAATTGAGGTGAGCGGGACTCTAGGCGGAATAGACGGAAATGCAAGGGCCTTTCTGGGATCTTTTCTGGCGAGCTCCCAGACCTGATTCTCGAGGAAGGTCCGGGTGGTGTAGTGCTCGTGTTCGAGGCTTGGGGCTGGTTCGCGGAATTGACGAAGTGTTCATCGCGGATTGTAGTAGCGCTATCATGACTAGATCAGAGCAAAACCCCAGTTTTCCCCGAACCGACCGTCGAAAATTTCTTGGAGTCACCGCAGGTGCAGCCGCCTCGACCAACCTTCTCAGTGGCTACCTGGCTGCCCAGGGGGAGTCGAAGAGTGCGGGAGGAAAGCTCAATATCGCCTTCATCGGAGCAGGAGGTCGCGCAAATGCCAATATTCAAGGCTGTGCCAAGACCGGTCACAACGTCTATGCACTCTGCGATGTGGATCAGGCTCGTGCCGGAGGCTCCTACAAGAAGTATCCGAACGCCAAGCGCTACACGGATTGGCGGGAGATGTTGGAAGTGGAGGGGGATGCCATCGACGCCGTCGTCATCTCGACTCCCGATCACCTGCACGCCGTTTCTGCGATGGCTGCGATCCAGATGGGTAAGCATGTCTATGTAGAGAAGCCCCTGACGCTGACAATCTCAGAAGCGCGGGCTCTTCATGCCGCAGCCAAAGAAAAAGGGGTGTGCACTCAGATGGGAAACACGGGTCACGCGGCCGAGGGAGCTCGCCGAACCAATGAGTTCATTCAATCTGGTTCGATCGGGGAGGTCGAGCAGGTCTACTGTCGGACAAACCGTCCAATCTGGCCCCAGGATCTGGTCCGTCCCGCAGCGGAGGGCGTTCCCGAAACCCTCGACTGGGACCTCTGGTTGGGACCGGCGCCCGAGAAGCCTTTCAGCAGCAAGATTGCTCCTTTCAAATGGCGAGGATTTCTTGACTACGGCACTGGTGCTCTCGGAGATATGGGCGCTCACATCATCGATCATCCGATGTGGGCTCTGGGTCTGGGACTCCCTACCAAGGTAAGCGTAGAAAAGGCGGATCGGTCGACTCCGGGTGCGGAGAAAGACTCGCATCCCTCTTCCTGCATCATCAATTATGAATTTGCCGCCACTGAAAATCATGGGCCTGTGAAGTTGCAGTGGCTGGACGGTAAATACAAGATTCCCACCCCTGCCGGGATGCGCGGTGATAAAAAGGTGCCCGATAACGGGTGCGTCTACCTGGGGAGCGAGCACACGATCATGCACGGAAGCCATGGCGGTGCTCCTACCGTGATCGATGCGAATCACTCGGCGCACAAGGCTCCTGAGAAAACGGAGGAGCGTTCTCCCGGGCACTACCAGGAGTGGATCGACGCGATTCAGAAGAACGACCCCTCGCTGGCAAAATCAAACTTCGATGTCGCCGTTCCCCTGACCGAAACCCTGTTGCTGGGCGTGATCGGATCACTGCTTGGACCTGGAACCGAGTTGACCTGGGATGCGGAAAAGATGACCACGGGGAATGCCGACGCCGATGCCCTGGTCTTCCACAATTACCGGGACGGCTGGAGCCTTTGAGCCATGCGAGAGAGGGGGCGAGACGAGATTATCTCGCCCCTAGTCCTCGTCTCCCTCGGCAAGGACATCGAGAGTGAATCCGCCGACATGCAGGCCGTCGTCGTCTGAGTAGATCCAGTCGTTGAGGCGATCCATTCCGAAGCGGACCTCGGCGCCCCGGTGGACGTCGAGCAGTTCGTGGGGGTCATTCATGAGAATGCCCTCCACCGTGTCCGGCTCGATCCTGGTCACGGCGACCCACATATACTCGCAGGCAGTTCCTTCCCGGAACTCTGCCTTGACGATGAATTTTTCGCGGTCTTCTTTCGAGGCCCTGGAAAACCGATCCGTGAATTCGGGCCATCGCTTCTTTGCCTTGGCGACGGCTGCGGCCATCTTTGGGTTGCTGTCAGAAATTTCGATGATGGGTTCGAACGTGGGTTCCTCGAATAGTTCGAGGGGTTGGCCACTCCCAAGCGTTTCGAGAAGAGACAAATCAAACTCGTTGCAGCGATGAAGTTCCGGTGAGTAGATCGCGAGGCAGTCGGGACCTGCAAAAGCGCAGAGAATTTTCCCGATGATTCCGTAGACTTTCTTACTCTGTTCAGGAGGCGGAGGGTCATCCATCCAGTCGACCGATAGCCAGGCACGATGAGCTTCGATGGCATTCCGGAGACGTTTGTCGCGGATGGACTGCTCTGCAAATTCCTCGGGGTTTTCGATGTAGGGAGAGTCGGAAAGCAGGATGGCAAAGTTTCCTTCCGGAATTCGTACAAGGAACCGGACGATGGCGTCCTCTTCGAGACGGGACGATTCGGGATTTCGAAACTGAATCACGAAGTTCTCCGGCTCGGAATCGTCGGTGGAAAATTCGCGCCCCAGAGCCGAGGAGACCAACTCGCGGATCATCTGCTCGTCAGCGGTTCGAGGCTCGGCGAGGAAGTAGACGAGCGAGGTGATTGTCTCTTCGGGGGCACTGTCGGATACGGAGGGGTTCTCCGGATCTTCTCCCGGGGCAGGTGGAAGAATCAGCCAACGGATGAACTCGAAACCAAACCAGAACAGAGTGATGCCAAAAGCGGCGATTCCCACGCCGGTCAATCCACTGGTCACCATGCGGATATTCAGAGCCAGCAGGATCACCGCGGAGAGAAAGGGGAACGTTTTGAATCTTTGCCACATGGAATCGGTCCGGCCGCAGGAGCGCCGAAAAGACGCACAGTAATTCACTGCCGGGGCACGGCAAGGTGAACTGGGACGGTTTTCTTGGGAAACTTCGGGTGAGAAGTGCCTTTGGCGGATTGCGGGTGAACATATCCCAGCCACTTCCCCTCGACCGAATCCGACATTTTCGCCTTCTCAAGGAAGATCGTGCCGCTGGAGAAAGGTTTCAGGATACGCTTGGGCGGACCGTCTCGTTCGAATCCCAGGGTCGACTTGACCTTGGTTGGCACAAAGGTAATGCGTTGTGCATTCACGAAAAGCCCGGTTTCGGTTTGATCGATGATCTCGGCCTGGACTGGAATCCATTCTTCCCGGGCGATCCTTTCTTGCTCCCGAATGGCATCTCTTCGGGCGATCGCTGCTTTCTGTTTTTCGGTTTCGAGGAGGAGCTGTTTTCTCCTCATTCTTTCCTCCTCGAGCCGGGTTTTATAAGTACGAAGAGCCTCCACCGGATCGAAGTCGAATTGCTCCTGAATTTCCTTGCCGACATCGAAGAAAGAAATCCGGGCCATGCCGCCGGAGTGACGAATCAGAAAGCCCTCCGCATCAGATGCGGTGACCTTGCAGTCTCGATACACCTTTCCACCCTCGACTTGGAGCTCCTCGAATTCGATGGAGGCTTCCTCAGCGAAAAGTGCAGGAAGAATGCTTGAACAGCAGAAAAGAGCGATAAGTAGGTAGCGAAACATGAGCATGAAGTGCCAAGGGGGAAAACTCCTGCGTAACTTTTCTTGAGTCTGAGGGTTTTAGTTGGTAACTGCAATCCATCAATCACGATATCCGACGCATGAAGTTTCCAATCTATCTCTGCTCTCTCTCTGTCTCGCTGGTGTTCTTGGGCGGCATTTGCGAGGGAGTGGCTCAGGAGGCTGCCGATCCCGTCGAGGGCAAAGCATTTCGCGAGGGGAAGCCGAAAGGGCCCGGTGGGGCGAATGAGAAGGGGGCGTGGGATTCTCTCGAAGATGGACAGAAGCAACAGCTCCGGGAAGCACTTCGCGAGGTCTGGACAGACCCCGCGGTGCTGAATGCGCGGGAAGAAGTCAAGGTAGCAACCGATGCCTACCAAAGAGCGATTCGCAATGCGATAGGAAAAGCGGATCCCTCGGTAGCGGGAGTGCTGAAGAAACTCCAGGATACCAGTGAGGGGCGCAGCCAGGAACGTCTCGGGGGAGGCCCCCCGGTGAGGATGTTGCCTCGTCGTAACGGCGATTATCCGATGGGACCTCCCTCGTTTCTGGAAAACCTTTCTGATGAAGATCGGAAAAAGTTTCGCGAAGCAGAAAAGGCAGCGCGAGAGTCCGATGCGGTCAGTAAAGCGCAGGAACAACTCGAACAATTGCGGAAAGAGGATGAAATGCTTCGCCGCAAACGGATGGAGGCATTTCGTGCCATCCGCGTAGCAACCTTGGATGAGATGGTTCGGATCGATCCGAGTCTCGCAGGTCTGAAGGAAGAGTTGATCCAGTCCTGGAGGATCGAGGGGGCAAAGCGCCAAAAAGGTGGACCCAAGAGCCCCCCTCAGGGAGGTAAGCCAAAGCCTTCCGAATAGATCTGAGCCCCGGATATCCCGGGGGACGAAGGTGTCCCTTCCAGAGGCTTTCCAGGATGTTTTCCTGCGAAGCCGCGTATCGACATCGGCTACGCACGATCCCACGCTGCAGAATGGAGGGTAGGGAAACTCCGAGATCTTCTAAAAAGTAGAGGATCATTCGCCCAGGAATGGCCACTTCCGTTTATTTTGGAAAACTTAACTTTTCAGCTTGCCTAAAAATGATTAGAGACAATATAGTGAAGTCCACATAGTTTTTATTTTTGTGAAAATTATGAACTGAGCTGAGACCCTTTCCAGGTTCAGGAATTCTTAGTTTCTTCTCTATTCTCTCATGATCATTCCCATTAAACCCTGGCTCGAACTTGCAGATGGCAGACCGCTAACCGGGGGAGGGATTCGTCCCAAGGACTTTCGGTCGTCCGCGCTGGTTCTCTCTTCCGACCCTGTGGGGGAAGAGATGGATGTCGCGCGGAACTCAGGAGGAATGGGGACAGTATTTTCGACGGAAGGACATCGCATGGAATTTTATCACGAGCCAATCATGGGAGCTGAGATTCGGCAGGCGTTCGAGCCGGTTGAAGGAAAGCAGTTTCTCGATGGAACCCTCGGAGGAGGAGGTCACTCGGAAATGCTCCTGCGTCATGGGGCCCACGTGATAGGTCTTGATCAGGACGGGGATGCCATCGATTACGCGTCCGAGCGCCTCGAGGCCTACTCCGATCGATTTCTGCCGGTGCGAGGCAATTTTGCAGAGATGAAATCCCTCCTTCATGAGGTTGGGGTGGATACCGTGGATGGGGTTCTTCTCGATCTCGGAGTGAGTTCTCGTCAGTTGGATGATGGTGAGAGGGGTTTTTCGTTTCGTGAAGAAGCTGAGCTGGATATGCGAATGGATCAGCGTCAGCCTTTGACGGCCAAGGCAATCGTGAACGACTGGTCCCTGGAAGAGTTGACTCGGATCTTTCGGGAATACGGGGAGGAGAAGAAGGCGTATCGCGTCGCTCAGGAAATCGTGAAGCAGCGTGAGCTGAATGTGATCGAGACGACGACCGAGTTGGCTTCGATCGTGGCGAAAGTAGTTCCGAAGGTGAGTGCCAAGAATCCCGCCACCCGGGTGTTCCAGGGGCTTCGCATTGCAGTAAACCGGGAGCTCGAGGTGCTTGAGCGTGGGCTCGAGTCGGTGATTGAACTGCTCGTACCTGGAGGTGTTCTCGCAGTTCTCTCTTTTCACTCTTTGGAGGATCGAATCGTAAAGCAGTTCATGAGAAAGCACAGTCAGGAGTTCCTGGATCGGCCAGAGTGGCCTGAGCCGAGGCCGAATCCTGATTATTGCCTCGAGTTGCCGAGTCGGAGAGCGATTGCCCCTACCTCGGAAGAGGTGGCCCGAAATGCTCGTTCGCGAAGTGCGAAATTGCGTTGCGCGGTCCGACTTTCTTAAGGGATGGAAAAGCAGAATCGATATCGGAATCGAATCCGGCCGATCATGATCTGCCGCCTCGCATTGGCGGGTGGGTTGCTCTTGGCGACCGGGATTGGCTTTGTCTTGATTCGCAATCAACATGTGATCGAGGGGCACGCGATCCGAAGTCTTGAAGATGGAATTACGGAATTGAACCAGGAAATCGAGATGTGGGAGCTTCGCATCGCCGCGGTACGTGACCGCCAGGAACTCTCACGCCGTCTCCGTTGGGTGAGGAGCGATTTGGAGGAAATCGAAAGTGCTCGAGTGATTGAATTGGAGATCGGATCGCAGGTGAATCCGAAGGATCGTTAGCTATGCGGATCGTAGACCCAAAAATCAGGACCCGAATTGTGATCGGCTGCTCCGTGCTGGCGCTGCTCTTTTGCATACTGAGCGGTCGACTGCTCTACATCGAGCTTTGTCATGGAGAAGAACTCGACCGAAAGGCGCGAGCTCACTACGAATACAAAGAAGAATTGCCAGCCCAGAGAGGGCGGATCCTGGACCGAAATGGTGAGTTGCTCGCCCGGAATCAGACGGTCTACACGCTCGTGGTGGATTGTCACCATCTCCGGGACCAAGGGTTGGCGACGATCGGTCTTGGGAAACAAGCCTCCGAGAGTCCCCAGACGATTCGTAAGCGCTTTTTGCCTGATGAAATCTTGAGTCGTTACCGGGAGTATGTTGCAGACTCGATTGCACCGGTTCTCCGGGTGCCAAAACAGGAGATTGCGAGAAAGCTTCGCTCGAAGACGGTTGGGGAGATTGTCCTCGCGAAAGGGATCGAGGACGATTTTGCCAGCCAGGTAGAGAAGGTGCTCGATGAAAAGCGACTGGGTGGTCTCTATCTGCGTCGCGGAGAACGACGTTTTTACCCGAGTCCGTTGTCTTTGACCCAGGTGATCGGATACGTAAACCAGGAAGGGGAGGGGGAGTCCGGCATCGAAAAGCGTTTTGATGAGGAGATGTCAGGTCGCCCTGGTTATCGGTACAGCGAAAGGGACAATCGCCGACGCGAGATTCATGCCTATCGGGGGCTTCAGGTCGATCCGGTTCCGGGGAAGGATGTTCACCTGACGATCGATATGGCCCTTCAGGCTATTGTCGAGCGCGAGTTGGATAGTGTTATTGATCAATTTCGCCCCGAGAAAGTGACGGCGATCTGGATGGATCCTCGAAATGGCCAGGTTCTTGCCATGTCGAGTCGGCCTCACTTCGATCTCAGTACTCGTGACGGAATTCGAGGTATGCCGGCGGTGAGGCGGAATATTGCGATCAGTGATCTCTATCAGCCTGGCTCCACTTTCAAAATTGTCGGCTATGGGGCGGCGTTTGATCGAGGGATGGCCTCGCCCGGTACCGAGATTGATTGCCACATGGGGGAGTATGATCTCGACGGCTTTCTGCTCAAGGATCATCACCCGTATGGGCGGATGCCGGCGCAGATGGCCTTCGCGAAGTCTTCGAACATCGCTGCCTACTTGATTGCACGTCCTCTCGGGAAAAACGTGTTTCACTACTACATGCACCAGTTTGGGTTTGGTCAGGATACTGGCATCGAGTTGACGGCGGAGACCGGCGGGCTGGTTTATCCGGTGAGCAAGTGGACGAAGACCTCTTTTTCCAGTCAGACAATGGGCTATGAGGTTTCGGTAACTCCGCTTCAGGTTGCCGTGGCGTGCGGAATCATTGCGAACAATGGGGTGCTGCGCCCTCCGACGATTCTGAAGGGCATCGAGGATCACTCCGTCAATGGGGAAGGGTTTGTGAAAGCAGACGCGAGGGCGAGTCGTAGGGTCATCAGTGAAAAGGCAGCATCACAGGTTCGACGTTGCATGATTGAGGCGATGATGGATCACGGAACGGGTTCCAAAGGCGCTGTCGCAGGATACTCGATGGCAGGAAAGACGGGGACGGCGCGGAAACACGTCGAGAATGTGGGCTATGTGAAAGGCCGCTACATCGCGTCGTTCATGGGGTTTTTGCCGGCCGATGATCCCCAGTTGCTTGGCCTGATCGTGATTGATGATCCGAAGGTGCATGAGGGCGCAGTCTATGGGGGGTCGGTGGCGGCGCCAATCTTTCGGGCGATTGCCGAAGACGCGGTCAAAGTTTTGAAGATTGAACCCGATCAACCGGAGCAATTGCAGGCGCCGGAGGACCCAGCCGTGATCGAAATTTCCGCTGCAGGAGGGGCTCAAACAGAAACTCGATGAAACTTTCAGAACTGCTTGATTCGATTCATGTCAAAAGTGTTTCCGGTTCCATTGAGATGGAGATTTCCGGGATCCACTTCGACTCGCGTAGAGTCGAGGAAGGGAGCTTGTTCTGCGCTCTTGAGGGACAAGGAAGCGATGGGCATGACTTCATCGACTCTGCTATCGAGAATGGAGCGGTCGCGATCCTTTCCTCCCGACCGAACCCTGCGGAGTTCATAGCGACGTGGATTCAGGTTCCTGACGCCCGACAGGCAATGGGGAAGGCCTCGGCGTCGTTGCAGGAGAATCCCAGTTTGGAGATGCCGGTCGTTGGTATCACCGGGACAAATGGGAAGACGACGACGGCCTACCTCGTGCATCATCTCATGGAGTCCATCCTGAGGCGTGCGGGTCTCCTAGGAACCATCCAGTATTCCACTGGGGAAGGTGTGGTCGATGCCTCGCATACGACCCCGGAGTCCCCTGATGTCCATCGCCTCCTTCGGGAGATGCGTGACAATGATTGTCGTGGTGCTGCCATGGAAGTTTCTTCTCACGGATTGATCCAACATCGAGTTGCAGGAGTGGCTTTCGACGTTGGTGTGTTTACGAACCTGTCCCAGGACCACCTCGACTTCCATGGGGGGATGGAGAAGTACTTCGCGGCAAAGCGGCTTCTCTTCGAGCAGATGGATCACGAGTCCCGCAAGGAAGTCGTTGCGATCGTCAATGTCGATGACTCCTGGGGAAGTCGCCTGGCGAAAGAATCCTTTCATCGGCTAAAAATGCTGACATTTGGTCGATCGGTAGGTGCAGATTTTCGCGCCTCGGACCTGAGATCCGATTTCGACGGAACCCAGTTTAAACTCTCTTTTAAAGAGCGAAGCTTCCTCGTGAGAATTCCTCTGATTGGGGACTTCAATGTCTACAATGCCGTGGCGGCGATTGGCTCAGGGTATTCCATCGGTCTGAACCTTCGGGAAATGATCAAGGAGATGGCCAACGCGCCTCAAGTGCCGGGGCGCCTGGAGGCGGTCGGGGGGCGCCAGATCGACTATCGAGTTTTCGTCGACTATGCGCATACACCGGACGCGTTGGAGAATGTGCTCAAGACGCTCCAGGGACTGGGACCCGAGCGGATCATCACTGTTTTCGGTTGTGGTGGAGATCGGGATGTAACCAAGCGGGCTCCAATGGCCCTGGCAGCCGAGTCCGGGAGCGATTTTTGTATCCTGACTTCCGACAATCCACGGACAGAAGATCCGGCTCAGATCCTTGAGGACGCGAGCAAAGGGTTTCGCGACGTTGCTCACGAAATCGTCGAGGATCGGAGCGAGGCAATTCGAAAGGCGATCCAGCTTGCGGGGACTCGCGATATTGTTCTCGTCGCTGGGAAAGGTCACGAGACCTACCAGGAAATCGATGGGGTTCGACATGATTTCGATGATCGGAGGATTGCCGCGCAGTGGATTCGTGAAAAAGCAGAAGGAGGGGGCGAATGAATCCTGTGGATTTGAAGACTCTCTCCGATTGGTGTGACGGCGCATTGATCCAGGGGCGCCCGAGCGATTTGGTCGGAGGAATCTCAACCGACAGTCGTTCCTCGACGGCTTCAGATCTTTTCGTGGCGCTCAAGGGAGACCGATTTGACGCTCACGACTTTCTCGACCAGGTGGTTTCCTCGGAGGTTGCGGGGATTCTAATCAGCGCTCTTCCGAAAGAGACAGAGTCCTTCTCGGGCGGAGTCATCCTGGTTCGGGATACACTGAAGGCGCTTCAGGATGTGGCGCGAGCCTACCGGAAGTCCTGTCAAAACCTCACCGTGGTCGGGGTCACTGGGAGCAACGGAAAAACATCGACCAAGGATTTCCTGGGGGCTGTGCTTTCGCACGCCGGAAAGGTGAACAAGACCGCGGGCAATCTCAACAATCATATCGGAGTGCCCCTGACTGCGCTTTCTACCGAATCCGGTACTCGATACGGCGTCTGGGAGATGGGAATGAATCACTCCGGGGAGATTGAAGTTCTTGCCGAAATTGCGGCGCCCGATGCCGCCGTGGTCACTCATATTGGAACCGCGCACATCGAACACATGAAGACGCGGGATGCGATTGCAGAGGAAAAGTCTCAACTCCCGCGTGCGGTTCCGAGTTCGGGGTACTGTGTGATGCCTGCTACCGACGACTACTTCTCGTATGTTGCGGATTCGGTCGCTTGCGAGATGATTCCAGTGGGAGGAGACGATGGCCTTGTGCGGGCCGTAGATCCCAGGGTGTTGCCCGATGGGAAGTCTTCGTTTCAACTCGTCTCGGAGTTTAGCAGTTCGCTCGAAGTGCAGTTGTCAGTTCGGGGAGAGCATATGATTCAAAATGCGTTGCTTGCAGCCGCAGTCGGTTTCAAGGAAGGGCTTTCATCAGAGCAGATTGCGGAAGCACTGGCGGAGTCCCGGCTGACTTCCGGACGACTGGAGGAAAAGGTCGTCGAGGGGATCGGTTTCCTCGATGACAGCTACAATGCGAACCCCGATTCGATGAAGGCTGCGATCCGAACCCTGGAGTCTGCCGATGTGTCAGGGAAACGGGTCGCTGTCTTGGGATTCATGGGCGAGCTGGGCGAGATCGAGGGAGAGGCGCATCGTGAAGTGGGAGCGTTCCTCGTTCAATCCGGGATCGATGTTCTCGTTACGACGGGGGATCGAGCACGTCAGATCGAAGACGGTGCCGACGGGATCTCCAGTGCGAAGAATTTCGAGAGTCATGCCGAGACGGCAGAATATTTGAAGGGAATCCTCGAAGCAGGTGATCTCGTTCTCGTGAAGGGGAGCCGAGCTGCTGATATGGGGAAAGTGTTAGAGCTGATCGAGTCAGCATAGATTTTTTTTGGACCATGTTGTATTTTCTCCACGAACTGAAGGACTCAGCCGCGTATCTCGAACTACTGAACGTGTTTCAGTATCAGACCTTTCGTGCGGCAGGTGCTGCGTTGACTGCCTTTCTTCTCTGCGTTTTTCTTGGGGAGAAGGTGATCCTGAAGTTGACGGCTCTCAAAGTCGGGCAGCCGATTCGTTCGAAGGACGAGGTGCATCGCCTCGCTGAGTTGCACGGCGGCAAGACGGGAACTCCCACCATGGGCGGGATCCTCATCGTCGGAACAGTGATCATTGCGACTCTGCTTTGGGCGCGGCCGGGCAATCCCTTTATCCAGGCACTCCTGTTCGTCACCGTTACCACCGGAATACTGGGATTCGTGGATGACTATCTCAAGGTGACGAAGAAAAACTCCGTCGGAGTGAGAGGGAAGGTGAAGCTCATCGTTCAGCTCGCAATTTCCCTGGTGGCTGTCGGTTACCTCTATTGGAATCCCGAGACGAGCGCCTTCATTCGCCAACTTTATTTGCCCTCCCTCAAGTTCCCTATCATCGAAGACATGGGGCTGTTCACCTTTGTCCTCCTTCCCATCGTGATCGTGGGGTGTTCCAATGCCGTGAACCTGACGGATGGACTCGATGGACTCGCAACGGGATGCACGATTACGACGGCAATGGCTTATGCGGTCTTCACCTATGCGGCGGGCCATCAGATTGTCGCGGAAGAGTATCTCTTTGTTCCCTACAACAAGTATTCGGGAGAGGTCGCCATCTTTTGTGCCGGGCTTGTCGGAGCCGGGCTTGGATTTCTCTGGTTCAACTGTCACCCCGCGCGGGTTTTCATGGGGGACACGGGCTCTCTCGCAATCGGTGGAATGTTGGGAATGGTGGCGATCTGCTGCAAGCAGGAACTCCTTCTCATCGTCGTCGGGTTCGTCTTCGTGATGGAGGCTGTCTCCGTGATTCTCCAGGTCGCGAGCTTCAAGCTGACCGGAAAAAGAATCTTCAAGATGTCTCCGATTCATCATCATTTCGAATTGATGGGGTGGGCGGAGAGCAAGGTGATCAACCGATTTTGGATCATCTCCATCATTTCCGCCATGATCGGACTGATGACCCTGAAATTACGCTAGATGAATCTCGAACAGAAGAGGGTTGCCATTCTCGGAGCCGGGGGCAGTGGATACGCTGCCGCCTCGCTCGCGTTGAGTCGTGGCGCCGAGGTTTCTGTTTATGATAGTGGGGATGAGAATCGATTGGCACCGGCAGTGGAAAGGTTTCGTGAGTTGGGTTGCCTCCTGACAACGGGAGAGGCCGCATTGTCCCCCGATGGTGAGTTTGATCTTGCCGTGATCAGCCCGGGGATTGATCTCGCCTCGCCTATTTCCAGGGAGTTCAGTCGGGTTTCAAATGAGCTGATCGGTGAAGTCGAATTTGCGAACCGATTGTCCGAGGTCCCTGTGATTGCGATTACGGGAACGAACGGGAAAACGACCACGACCAGCTTGATTGCGGAGATGTTGCAATCGACAGGGCTCTCCGTGGTTGCGGCCGGAAATATCGGGCTTGCCTACAGTGAGGTTGTCGAGCGCGGCGAGTCACTTGATTGGATCGTGCTCGAAGTGAGTTCGTTTCAGCTCGAATCGATCTCCCAGTTTTCCCCCCGGATTTCCATCTGGATGAACTTTGCGCCCGATCACATGGATCGCTACGCAAACTTGGACGAGTATCGCTCGGCGAAGCAGAACCTCTTTCGAAACGCGGATGCGAATACGACCGTGATCCGAAAGAAAGAAGATGACGTCTGGGACGGAGCGGCCGTGACCTTTTCCGCTTTTTCGGAAGGGGGAGCCTTTGAATATTTGGACGGGATGATTCGGCATCTGGCGACGGGTCGGGAGTTCTCGTTCAGAGATTGTCGGCTTCACGGCAAGCACAACGCCGAGAATGTGATGGTCGCTCTGGCAGTAGCGGATGAGCTGGGTCTCTCGTGGAACGCGGTGGCCAATGCCATTGAAGGATTCCGAGCTCCTGCCCATCGTTGTGAGAAAGTGAGAGAGCTCGAGGGCGTGATTTTTATCAACGATTCAAAGTCGACGAACCTGCACTCTCTCCAGAGTGCTCTCGCGGGACAGGAAGCGAGTACCGTCCTGATCGTGGGAGGAAAACAGAAGGGATTGGATTTCTCGGAAGTCCGTCCACTCCTCTCCGACAAGGTCAGGCACGCGGTCTGCCTTGGTGAGATCGGAGAATCAATTGCGGACACCTGGCATGGGACCGTCCCCGCGACCGTCGTCGCGTCGATGGACGAGGCCGTCCGACTCGCTTTCTCAGAGGCAGATGAAGGTGACGTCGTCCTCTTTTCTCCAGGAACTTCCAGTTTCGATATGTACCCCGGCTATGAAGCCCGGGGAGATGACTTTCGAAGAGCCGTCGAAGCACTCGATGGCTCCGAGGAATAAACAGAACCAACGACAACAACGATGAGCAACAAAAGAAGAAACCGGAGGACGGCCAAAAGTTCGCGCCAGACTCCCATGGGCCGAGCAAAAGCGCAGACGAAGCTGAATGCCAACCTGACCGAAGAGCACGAGTGGTATCTCGATACACCTGATGTGAGATTGTCTCGGATCTTTGCTGTCGTCCTTCTCCTGCACGTCGTCGCTTTTGGAGGCATTCTCGCTTTCAAGATGGTCGATAAAGCTTCGGCGAATACGGCAATTACCATTTCATCGGCACGTGAGACCTTCGAGAAAGCTGTCGAGGAGTCCAAGGCGCTGGCCTCGGAAGTTCCTACTGCGTCCGCTACCGTATCGGCTCCCGATGCTGCGCTCAATGAAGATCGAGCACGCCCCATGCCGCCAAGTCCCCTTCGCCGGGATCGCACAATGGACAATCAATACAAGGTCCAGGCCGGCGACACTCTTGCAGAGATTGCTGTGAAACTCGAAGTCGATCCAGCAGCGCTTCGGAAAGCAAATGCGATCATCTCCGACAATGAACTCTATCCGGGACGTTGGCTGAACCTTCCAACAGAACAAGACCTGGCGGCGGTCAAGGCAGAGTCTGTCGCAACGGCTCGTCCCCAGGCCGCAGCAACTCCAGTTGGAAACGAGTCAGTTCGTTCCAGCGTCTACGTTGTTGCGAAAGGGGATACCGCTTGGGGAATCTCCCGAAAGCTCAATGTTTCGTTCAGTGAACTCATGAAGGTCAACGGAATCAGTCGACCCGAAACTCTCCAAATCGGTCAGAAGCTGAAGGTTCCCGCAGGAAACTGACTCGCCAGAAGACCTGGTCAACCCCTTCCAAATCCTTAGAATCTCAATGCACCGCAAGAGCCTCATTGTCCTCCTCGCATCGGTTTCGTTTCTCGTCATCGTCGGTTTTGTCATGCTGATCAGCACCTGTATTTTCAGTGCTCATGCTGACTCCTCCGATGGCTATCGGGAGGCGAAGCGGCAGGGCGTGTGGTTGCTTCTCGGTATTGGAGTCTGTATCTGGGCGGCCTCGAAAGACTACCGATTCTGGAAGGAGAACTGTTGGTTGCTCCTCGGGTCGGTCTGTTTTCTCCTCGTTCTCTGTTTCGTGCCGTCGATCGGGGTCGAGGTCAATGGAGAGCGGCGATGGATCGGGTTCAGCCTGTTCCAGATTCAGCCCTCCGAAATTGGCAAGATTGCTGTCGTTGTTTTTCTTGCCTACTGGTTCTCTAGGCACCCGGATGGGGGAGCTCACTTTCTCCGTGGATTTGCTATGCCACTTGGTGTGGTTGCGGTTCCCGTGCTCCTGATTCTTTTCGAGGTCGATATCGGGACGACTGCGGTCATCACTTCGACCACCTTCCTCGTGTTGTTCATTGCTGGAACGAATTGGAAATATCTTACCAGTCTCGTCATGACCGGTGTCGCTTCCTTTATCGGGATGATGAGTTACGCGCCCGACCGGATGGAGCGGATCATGGCTTTTCTCGACCTGGAAGCGCATCGCTACGGGGCCGGGTTTCAGCAGTGGATCTCGCTGATGGCTCTCGGCTCAGGCGGTATCGCCGGACGCGGGGTTGGAGAGGGACGATTGAAGATGCTCTACATGCCATTCGCCCATACCGACTTCATCTTTCCCATGATCGGTGAGGAGATGGGGCTCGTCGTGACGCTCTTGGTCGTCGCCGCCTATTTCTCACTGGTCGTCGCAGGCTTCATCATTGCGCTTCACGCTCCAGATCGATTCGGGATGTTGTTGGCCGTCGGGCTCGTAAGTCTCGTCGGTTTCCAGGCCTTTCTGAATATTGGGGTCGCGATCTCAATTCTCCCGAATACCGGGCTGACACTTCCTTTTGTGAGCTACGGTGGTTCTTCTTTCGTGGTCGGGTTTCTCATCGTTGGGATCCTCATCAATATCTTTCGACAGGGGATTGGAAAAGAGGATGAGGACAAGAGCTGGGTGCTTCGTCGTCGAGTCACGCCAAGGCCCTGAGCGTTGGGGGCGATCTTCTCCAGGGCCTTTTCAGGGACTCGGGTGTTTCCTTTCTGATGGCGAGACCGCGTAGTTCGGATTCTCTTGGATTTCAGGGAGCCTCGGACTAGCGTGTGTCATGTCGAAACACTGTCTTCTCGGATTTTTATTCGCCTGCTTTTCGAGCTGTTCTCTGTGGGCTGCGGAACTGGATGTCTACTTTGGGACCTATACAAGGGGGGCTTCGGAAGGGATCTATCGATCTACATTGGACCTGAAGTCGGGCAAACTCTCGGATCCGGTTCTTGCGGTTCAGGCCACCAATCCTTCGTTTCTCGAAATTAATTCTGATGCCACCCGGCTCTATGCCGTCGGAGAAGGAGGAGACATCGGTGTTTCCACTTTTTCGATTGAGAAAGATGGGACCCTCCGGTTTTTAGGGGGTGTCGAGTCCGGAGGCAGTGGCCCGTGCCATATCAGTCTTTCTCCGAACGGAAAGTTCGCCGCGGTCGCCAACTACGGAGGCGGGTCGGTTTCCAGCTACACGATCGATGCGAACGGTGTGCTGCAGGGCCCGGTTTCCACGATTCAGCATGTCGGAAGCAGTGTCGATCCTCGTCGCCAAACAAAGCCCCACGCGCATTCGATCAATTTTTCTCAGGACAGTCGATTTGCCTACGCTGCCGATCTCGGAACCGATCGGGTTTATGTCTACGCTGTTGATTCCGAAACCGGAGCCCTCGTCAAGTCCTCCGAGGCGAAGCTTCCAGGAGGTTCCGGTCCGAGGCATTTTGCGATTCACCCCGAGGGGGAACTCGCTTTCCTCATCAATGAGATGACGCGTGATGTGACCTCTTTTCGGGTCGATTCGGAAACGGGAGCTCTGGAGCGGGTCGAAAGCCAATCGACACTGCCCCCCGGCGCGGAAGCGCAGGGCTCCACTGCAGAGGTGGTGGTTCATCCTTCCGGGAAGTTTGTCTATGGCTCCAACCGAGGGCATGACACCATTGTTGCCTTTGCTCTCGACGAGGGGACGGGCATGCTGAAGCGTATCGAGAATGAGCCAATCCAGGGGGCGATCCCGCGAAATTTTGCCATCACGCCGGATGGGATTTGGCTTCTCGCTGCGGGCCAGAAATCAAATACCGTAGCCGTGTTTTCGGTCGATTCGGAAACGGGAGAACTCGATTACTCGGATGTTCGGGTAGAGGTCGACAGCCCGGTTTGCGTCCGCTTCGCTTCCCGGCAAGACTAGGGCACCCGGTTTGGTATCCTGTTTTCCAAATCAGGCAGAATCCTGAGCGCGTTGGGTTTCCTGGTCTGAGAGGGCATCGAGCAGGGAAGGCTGATTTTCCGACCAGGGGCGGAGGATTCCATAGGTTTCCTCCGCAGCCGTCTCATAGGCCTCGCTGTTCTCAAGGAGTCGAATGTGCACCTCGGACAGATGATACTGAGGAATGTTGGGATAGATATGGTGCACGAGATGGGCACCGTTCCCATATCCGAGTACCGCCCAACGGGTGAACGGATCGGTGAACATCATTCTCGAGTTGGTGAGATCCCCTTCATCCGCATTGGCGTGTTGATAGATCTCTCGCAGCAGCATCAGGTAGGGGAAGACATAGATCAGCGGAACGACCCAGAGGAGGAGGAAATAGCCGCCAGCCCAGACGCCGGTGAGACGGAAAGTGATCCCAAATGAGGTGGCAAGTGCCGTGACAAAGGTCATTCGCAAGAGCGCATCGATCCGGTGAGGGTAGGCAAGTTTTCCCCGTTTGCTCAGAAACCAGAAGTCGGGCATCCGACTCCAGCCCAATACTCCCAGCAGGTAGGTGGAGGAAAGTGCCACCGCGAATATAGGGAGACTCTCTCTCTTGGTGAATTCCATGACCACGAGATAGGCGATCAGGTAGGCAATTCCCCAGAGGGCTGGTTTTCGATAGAGCGGTGTCTTCTGCCCGGCATCCTGGGATCCACTCTCCCGCTTCCCCTCGGGGGAGCCGATCGCGATCACATGGATCAAGTCCCGGAGGTTCGAGAGAACAAAGGGAGGCCAGAAGAATTTCAGGTAGTAGTGAAAGATGAAGGACGGCTTTTCCATCGGAAAGCGCGAGTAGAGACGTTTCGCGCGATCTCCGTGCAGATTCATGTCGCGGTCCGAATCGTTCGGATGCAGGTGGTGGGTGAGGTGTTTCGCCCGATATTTTGGAAGGCTCCCAAACACAGGAAAGAAGCACAGGATCTGGGCAAGGAGGTCATTGGTCCTCCGGTTAGGGTGAAGGAGGTAGTGGGACGCTTCATGGCCCATCAGTCCGATTCGGTGTTGAATGCACCCTACCAGGAAGATGGCAATCGCGGTGACGGGGATATTGAAAATCCACGGGAGTCCCCACTCGGCTCGATGATTCAAGAAGTAGATTGTCGACGTGATGATCCCGGCCGCCGAGAGAAAGTCGAGAAGCAGGCAGAGAAGATTCCGGCTTCGATGAACTTTCGTCCATTTCCTCAGATCGTCGGAATCGAGTAGTTTGTTTTTCAAGGCACTCGGGAGTGGCAGGTGGTGAGAGAGACCTGCCACATCATTTTCCCGAATGAGCAAAGGTCAAGGAAGGATAGGAATCTGTGGGAACTTCTCGCACGCGAATCGAAATCCCAGGAGTTTCCAGATTCACTCAAGTGTCACCACTTTCGGATCGAGAGGAATCTTCGATGGGAGGAAACTTCTTTCGGAAGAAGATGGAGAAAGAAAGCAAAAGGGGAATCTGCATCATGAACATGGTCGTCGCCAAAACCGCGAACTCCGCCTGATGCAGAACCGTGACGGCGATCGCAATCGCGATGGCAATGTTTCTCACTGGGGTTGTGAGCAGGAGAGTGATCGAGTCGCGTCGATCCAGCTTCATCAGTTTCGAGATCACCAAGGCAAGGGTCATGCTGAGCAAGGTGAAGACGATCGCAACGAGGGTCGTGGAGAGGAATCCTTCGCTGAATCCCTTCCGATCACTGAGGATGATGTAAGTCCCCAGGCAGATCACCCCGAGAAGAGTGAGGCGTTTGAGAAAGGTATGGCAGTGTCTCTCAAAGCGAGGAAATCGTGAGCGAACCAGCATGCCGAGGGAGACTGGGAGAATCAGGAACAGGGAAAGTCGGGAGAACAGCACCGATGTCGGAATCTGAAACCCGAGAGAAGACTGGAAGAGTTGCTCGTAGACCTTCATCCAGAACGGCATGGTCAGAAAAGCGAGAAGGATGGAGGTGACACAAAGAACGATGGAAAGCGCCGTATGGGCTCGGGCCACCGAGGTGTAGAGGTTGGCAATGTTTCCTGCGGGGCAGATTGCGATGAGCAGAACACCCGCCCCTAGCTCCGGGGGCAGTTCGACAAGTTTCACCGCGACCATCGCTGCGGGGGCGAGAAGAAACGGGGCGAGCAGGCCCGCAAAAATTGGACGAGGCTTGCGGACGAGTCGCACGAAGTCCTCGACCGAGAGATCCAATCCGATGACCATCATCGTCACGAAGACGATGGCCGCGATGGCGACGTTGATGACTTGCTCGTGTTCCAAGAAGAGACCTGTAACAGGCTTGAGGGAACGATCAATCGGATTGCTTCACCGACTGCAGGTTCATAAGCCTCCCTGATTCCCGACCTGAGAAAAAGAGTGGAAAGACTGGGATTCGAACCCAGGACCAATTGGTTAAAAGCCAACTGCTCTACCAACTGAGCTACCTTTCCGAGGTTTGCGTTGTGAGCAATGTCACCGATCACTGACCGGGACGGGCGCGCAATTTATTCACAGACCTCGATCACGCAAGTGAAAGTTGATCGAATAATTGGGAAAGATCATCGCCCTGTTTTCCGACCGAGAAAAACTGGAACCCGGCGTCCTTTGCGCCCTTCTCATCGCAGACGGGATCGTCGCCGATGTGGAGGATCTGCTCTGCGGGAAGGTTGAAGTGATTCCTCACCGTTTCGAACATTCGCGGGGATGGCTTGGATGCCCCGATTTCACACGAAAGGAAGAAGTCCTCGAAGAAGGTCGACAAGCCCAGGTCGGTGAGGATACGACGGAGACGCCCGTCGAAGTTGGAAAGGACGACGCAGGGATAGCGAGCAGAGATTCTCTCGAGAATTTCGTGGGTGCCATCGTTGGCCAACCAGGTTCCAGGGGCTTCAAAATGGTCGTAAAGGGCTTCGAAGCATTGGTCGAGAGTCTGGGAGTTCGACCAGGTGGCTCCCGCGTCGTCGAAAACTTCCTCGACCAGTTCTCGCCACCACATTTTTTCGTTCGAGTGGACGTAGGGAGAGTCGGGAGAGAACGGGGGCGGCGTCTTTCGGAAGACCTTCCGGAAACTGAGCTCGACAGTCCTAGGATTGCTCTCGATCCCGAAGTCGCTTGCGACACGGGAATACGAGTTTCCGACTGGTTCCGCAAGGTGGATCAGGGTGCCCGCGGCGTCGAAGCTGCAGGCCGAAATAGGAGGGGAAAACATGGCACGTAGAGAAGGGATTTTCCGCCTTGCCTATCCTTGGGCAAGGGGATATGTTCGCGATCCTGCAATCTTGAGATATCGGCCCCGAATGCGCCGACCGGATTCGAGTGGGCTTGTCCCACTCTTTTTTATTCTCAAAATCGGAGGATCAGCTGGATACTATGACAAACGAACTGCTAGCCCTTTTCGAATACTACGAGAAAGAAAAAGGCATCAAAAGAGATACGATGGTCGAGGCCCTTGAGACGGCGCTCCTTTCCGCATCGCGGAAGAGCATCGGACCGGCTCGCGACATGCGAATCCATATCGATCCGGACAAGGGCGATATCAAAGCCTTCGCGACTCTGGTCGTTCGAGACCGAGTCGATAATCCGTATGATGAGATCGATATCTTCACTGCTCGTCGGCTTCAGCCGGGCATCGATGTAGAGGACGAATTGGAGGTGGACATCACCCCAGCCAACTTCGGACGGATCGCTGCCCAGACCGCCAAGCAGACGATGATGCAGCGACTCCGCCAGGCGGAGAAGGAGATGATCTACGACGAGTTCAAGGATCGTGCTGGCGATATTGTGAGCGGAACCGTTCGGCGTTTCGAGCGCGGCGACGTCTACATTGATCTCGGCAAGTTTGAGGGCGTCATGCACCAGCGTGAGCGAGTCTCGACCGAGGAGTACAACGTGGGAGATCGGGTTCGAGCCTACGTGGTCGCGGTGGAGAATGGTTCGCGTGGACCAGAGATCGTTCTTTCTCGCAGTCATCCGAATTTTGTTCGTCGACTTTTCGAGTCGGAGGTCAGTGAAATCGCCGATCGCACGGTCGAAATCCGCAGCCTCGCTCGAGAGGCCGGTTACCGCACGAAAGTAGCGGTCTACAGTGCCGATGAAAAAGTGGATCCGGTCGGAGCTTGTGTTGGACTGCGCGGTGCACGAGTGAAGAACATCGTTCGGGAGTTGAACAACGAGAAAGTGGATATCATTCGTTGGAGCGACGACATCAAAGCATTCGTCTCCGAAGCACTCAAGCCAGCCGAAATCAAATCGTTGACGCTGGACGAAGAGGAGAAGTCGATTCTCGTGAAAGTCGACGAAGAGGAACTCTCCAAAGCAATCGGACGTCGTGGTCAAAATGCCCGTCTCACTGCCCGCCTCGTGGGCTGGGATGTTCAGGTCCAGAAAGATGAGTCTGCACACGAAGCCTTCGAGGCGCAGGTTACCCAGGCAGCGACAGCGATCTCCGATCAAGCTGGAATCGAAATGGAGACTGCCGTGACGCTCGTTCGTGGTGGCCTCAACAGTCTCGAGATGCTCGCCGGAGGTGTCGACGAGGTCGATATTGCGGATATCCTCGAAATCAGCGTCGAAGAAGGGCGTGAAATTCTCGATAAAGCGCAGAAGGCACTCGGAGGTGATCCCGAAGAGGTCGAGGAGGAGCCTACTGCTGCTGCGGAAGAATCTCCAGCCGAGGAGCCGGCTTCTTCGGAAGAGGTGTCCGACGAGACGGAGGAAAGTCCCGAAAATTGATTTTTTGTAAAACTGATACATTTTCTAACGCAGCTGTTGCTGTGCCCCCCCAATTTGATCTTTCTTGATTCCTGAGACGAACCCGGCCTCGGGTAATCTCATCCTGCCCCCAATCCCTTATGCCTCGAAACAATTCCAAAGATAACGAAGCAGACGAATCCGCCGAGTCGGCTCCCAAGAGCCTCGATGAAAAAAAGGCGGAAGCTTTGAACCTCTTCGAGCAGGAAGAGAAGAAGAGCGCTCGTAAGCCCAAGACTTCTGCGTCAGCAGCTGAGCAAGGGTCTGTTTATGGGCATCTCGGGAAAGAGGATCCGGCGGCGAAGATCAGCAAGCTGAAGCAGGAAGAAGAGGAAGCCAAGGTCGAGCCCGAGCCGGCTCCGGAAGAAGAGGTGGAAGCCGAGATCGAGGTGGAGGATCTGGAAGAGGAGGAAGACGATCCCAGCATCATCCACATCAAGCCGCCCATCATCGTCAAGGAGTTGGCGCAGCGAATGGATCTGAAGCCGTTCAAGCTGATCCAGGACCTGATGGAGATGGATGTCTTCGCGAACCTGAATCAGTCCATCGAGCCTGAGGTCGCAGCACAGATTTGCGAAAAACACGGATTTACTTTTGAGAAAGAAAAGCGTGAAAAAGGGGCTGGAGTTCACAAGGTAGAAGAAGTTATCGAGGTTCCTGAGGAGCAGGATATCGAAGAAGTCGCCGAAGAGCAGCTTTCGATCCGGCCTCCGGTCGTGACTTTCATGGGGCA
The DNA here is from genome assembly GCA_029213195.1 of Verrucomicrobiales bacterium. GTDB lineage: Bacteria > Verrucomicrobiota > Verrucomicrobiia > Verrucomicrobiales > DEV007 > Arctic95D-9. Next base: position 107,293 of record JARGNI010000002.1, on the reverse strand, counting down.
CGTCGACCACGGGAAGACTTCCCTCCTCGACGCTTACCGTGGTTCTCGAGTGGTTTCGGGAGAGGCGGGGGGAATTACCCAGCATATCGGGGCCTACCAGATCGAGAGAAACGATCAAAAGGTGACCTTTATCGACACTCCCGGTCACGCAGCGTTTTCGGAAATGCGGGCTCGGGGAGCCGATATTACGGACATCGTTGTTTTGGTTATTGCAGCTGACGATGGTCTCATGCCGACTACACTGGAGGCGATCGATCACTGTCGCGCTGCTGGGGTCACGATCATCATTGCGATCAACAAAGTGGACCTGCCTGCTGCTGACCTCAACAAGGTCAAGGGGCAGCTCCAGGAGCATGATCTTGCACCTGAGGATTGGGGGGGAAGCACCCTTTGTGTCGAAGTTTCTGCCAAGGAAGGAACGGGACTCGATGATCTCATCGAGATGATTCATCTCCAGGCCGAGATCCTTGAGCTGAAGGCAAATCCGGAAGGACCCGCACGGGGCACCGTCATCGAGGCTCGGACCGAGCCCGGGAAAGGGCCTACTGCTACGGTTGTGATTCAGAGCGGAACGCTCTCCGTCGGAGACGCATTCATCTGTGGCGACCAGTTTGGAAAGGTCAAAGCGCTTTTGAGCGACACGAACGAGCGAATCAAGTCGGCAGGGCCTTCGGTTCCCGTCGAAGTGATCGGGTATTCCGGTGTTCCTCAGGTCGGGGATGAGCTCATCGAAATGGAGTCGGAGCGCAAAGCCAAGAAGCTGGGGGAAGAGCGATCCGAGCAGAAGCGCCAGGAAAAGCTGAAGCCTCAGCAGAAGTCCGCGCTCGAAACCTTGTTTTCAAACATCGAGCAGGGAAAGAAGACTTCGCTCAAGCTCATCATCAAAGCAGATGTGCAGGGATCGCTGCAGGCGATCGAGAAATCCTTGATGGAGATCGAGTCGGACAAGGTGACGGTCGACATTCTTCGTGGGAATGCCGGGCCAATCACGGAAGCGGACGTTCTTCTCGCAAGTGCATCGGATGCGATCCTGATCGGTTTCAATACCAAGGTGGAGTCCAAAGCCCAGCCGTTGGTGAAGCGGGAAGGAGTTCAGGTAAAACTGTTTTCCATTATTTATGAGCTGATCGACCAGGTCAAAGAAGCGATGCTCGGATTGCTCGAGCCTGAGACGCGGGAGAAGGTTATTGGGCATGCTAAGGTTCTTGAGGTCTTCAAGCTCTCGTCCGGAAAAGTGGGCGGGTGCGTGGTCACCAATGGTCGAGTGGCGCGCACTGCGCGGGCACGTGTTCTTCGCGACAAGGTGCCGATCTACGATGGCGGCTTTTCAACGCTGCGCCGTTTCAAGGATGATGTGAAAGAAGTCAAGAATGGCCTCGAGTGCGGTATCAAGCTCGGGAAATTTAACGACTACCAGAAAGACGACATCATCGAGTGTTACGAGCTGGAGAAACTCGAGCAGACACTTTGATTTGCTTTCTGTCGAGAAAGTAGCGATGAGCCTTTCCCCTTGGGAGGGTGTTCTGCGTTGCAGCGCAAGAGCGTAATCTTCTTCGGGAGCGTGGTTTCAATTTCAAAGCGGCATGAGTCAGAGAATCGACAGAATCAACGAACTATTGAAGCGAGAGATCAGCTCGGTGGTAGACAAGAGCTTTGAGTTTCCCGAAAGCCTTGTGACGATACACGCGGTCGACACGGCGGCGGATTTGAAAGCAGCCAAGATCTATGTCGGCGTCGTCGGAGCTGCCGAGAAGGATGGATCCGTCGTCGAGAAGCTGAACGCCAAGCATGGATTCATCCAGAATGCGGTGATGAAGAGAGTCGTGCTGCGCTACACTCCTCAATTTACTTTTGTTGCGGATACTTCCATCGAGCGAGGTGTCCGTGTTCTGAATATCCTCGAGGAGATCGGCGAAATCGATCTGCCCGAGGAAACCGAGAACCCGGACGACCGGAAGATCTGAGGTGGGTTGCAAGTGGCTGGGCCAGTCAGCGACGATCCGAGCGAGGCGAGAAGTGACATGAAACGTGGATCGGACCTTTTTCCTGAGATTCTAGAACGGATCTCGGAGTCCTCGGAGATTCTCATCCTGAGTCACGACCGACCCGACGGAGATGCCATCGGGTCGACGATGGCCTTCGGTCTCATTCTGGAATCGATCGGGAAGACGGTTCGGATGATGAATTTCAACGAGGTCCCTGAGTCTCTTTCGTTTCTTCCAAAAGTAGAGAGGATGGAAAGACCCTCAGAGAAGTTCTCCGGCGACCTGGTCATCGCGTTGGATGCAGCAGAGCGAGATCGGATTCATGAGACCGTGTGGCAGCAGGTCGAGGAATCCGTTCCGCTGATCGTGATTGATCATCACATCAGCAATGGCGGGTATGGAGATCTCTGCCTCGTCGATAGCCAGTCACCGGCGACAGGTCAGATCCTGTATCAGTTCTTCGAGTATGCGGGCTGGACCGTGGAGAAAGACGTCGCATCCCATCTCTACGCAGCGATATCGACGGACACCGGAAGCTTTCGCTATCCTTCGACCACGGCCGAAACGATGCGAATCGGAGGAGAATTGATTCGCTGCGGAGTCGATGTCGGAACAATCAACCAGGATCTCTACGAGAACCAGCCCCGTCGAAGAGTCGAGGTCTTGCGCCGGTTGCTCGAGAACATGCAATACGACTTCTCGGACCAATGTGTCAGTGTCAGTCTTCCCCTGGATCTGACGAGAAAATTGAAACTGCAGCCTGGCGATACCGAGGGGGTCATCGACATCCTGCGTTCCGTAGATACGGTGATCATCGCGGTATTTTTCGAGGAGCTGGAGGGTGGCAAGATTCGGGTCAGTTCACGAAGCAAGAGCGAGCAATTTGGTGTCGGCGAAATCTGTGCCCGATTTGGGGGCGGGGGCCACACTCTCGCCGCAGGGGCACGACTTTCCGGTCCCTTGGGCGAGGCCAGGACTCGCTTCCTTGAAGTGGTTGGAGAAGTTCTCTCCAGGAAATAGCTTGTCTCCATTCGCTCAAAAATATATAATCGGTCATGCGCTTTCTCTGCCTCGTGGTCTCTCTACTTCTAGCGACCACTGGTGGGTTGCCAGGGGAGATTCAAAAAGAGCCATTTTTCCGATCTCTTCTCGGCTCGTGGGAAGGAAAGGGCACCCTGACCAACGCGGATGGGGAGCGGACTCAGATTGAGGAAGAATGGTCCGCAGCGTTTGGAGACGATGCGACCTTTGCCATGGAGGGCACCCGTCAGTGGGGCGATGACCGTCAGGAGTTTCGATGGGAGTATTCATTCAATCCCACGAGTGAACTCTACGAGTGCCTCTACTGGCATACCGGAATGGAAGAAAAGCTTCGCTTCGAGGTTTCGCTTACTGAGACCACTGTCGAGCTGCGGGCGCCTTTTGGTGATCCTGGCAGTGAGTTACTGATCCGTAACACAAAGAAGGCGGATGAAATTTCGGGAGAGGTCACGATGACCAGTGCGAGTGGAAATGAATTGCTGACCATCGAGATGGTTCATAAGAAAAAGGACTAGGAGACCCAGGCATGCGACGACCAATCCCCTTGCTTGTCTGTTTTGCGATTCCTCTTCTGCTGTTGATCATCGGAGCCGCTTTTGCTGGAGTCTATGGCTTTCGAGAGATACCCAAGTTGCTGGATGAGACGGCTCGAGGAATGGTCCCGCAGGGATTTGTCGCCCAACTGGGTAGCCCAGGGAAGTACACTGTCTGGCTTTACGAGCGAGGACAGATTGGGGCCGAGTTCTACCGAGGAACTGAGAAATTGCCTCCTGGGGCCCGGATCTATCTCTACGATGAGGCAAGTGGGCGAGAAATGGAGGTATCCAAGTGGCTCAATTCGTCGAAAACCCTTGGGCATGAACGAGCGGTCTCTCTGGGGAGTTTCTCCGGTCTGCGAGAGGGGCAGCGGGTGGAAGTAAAGGGGAGTGGGTTTTCGAAACCAGTCCTGATATCGATCGCGCCGGAAAATACGGGGAGAGTGCTGCGGGTGGTGTTCATCCTGCTTGGGATGATCTTACTGGCTCTGAGTGTCTCGATCACGGTTTTCCTCGTCCTCCTTCACCGGCGAAATCAGGCCATTGAATCGGAATTCGCCCGCTAAAAGCAGTTGAGCTGGGAAGGCTTTGCTTCGCAGGGAAATCGAATCCTTTGGACGACCGGATCTTCTCGACTTAGCGTATCCCTCTAGCGTAATGAAGCATTTTTCTGCCCCCCTTTCTCTCGTTTCTCTCTTCCTGCTTCTTTCTGGATTGCCCTCTCAAGTGAGTGGATCGGACGTCAAAGAATCCTGGAAAGATCGGCCTGTTGTCGTTGCGCTTTCGGACGATGATCTTGCCGATGCGCGCAGGGTTCGGGAATTGGCGAGGATTCTCGAACGCGCTTCGGAAGAGGAAAGCAATGCGGTCGTTTTTCAGTTGAATCTCACGGCGGAGCTTGAGCTCGATACCCTCCAGCGAGTATTGGACATCATGTCGGGGACGAAGCTTCCTTCTTTTGTCTGGGTCGATCCGATCGCGACCGGTCCGGGTGCCCTTCTTGCACTGGCAGGGGAGTCCATCTATCTTTCTCCGCAGGCGATTGTAGGTGGTGCTGGACTGGATGACCCCGAGTCGGATGATGAAGACTCCAAGACGAGTTCGAGTCGGCAGAAGAAGTCCGTTCTCAAGGCCCGGGCGCGTTCTCTCGCCACTCAATACGGTCACCCGATCGAAGTGATCGAGGCGATGATCGATGGAACCAAGGAGTTCAAGGTCGGGGACAAGGTGCTTGCGGGTTCGGGAGAGGTTTTGACCCTGACAGCGAAAGAGGCGACCCAGGAGTGGAAAGGAAAGCCTCTACTTGCCAAGGGGCTGGCCGAGTCGGTCGAGGATCTGCTTCGGGCAGAGAAGGTATCGGGCGAACCGGTGACGGTCACGCCAAGGGGGTTTGGCGAGGCGACGAACCGGGAGCGACTGACCTCGGTGCGGGATGATGCGAAGGAAGGCGAAAAGGAGAAAGGGATTTCGGACGATGAGTCGGAGACGCTCTTCGGACGCAGGGATGAAGGAAGTTATCGGGACAAGGTGGTAGTGTTGAAGGTCGGTCAGGACACCCTGGCGACAGGGAAAGCGAGTTTCGAATTCATGGAGAGGACCATCAAGAAGGCGGAACTGGACGGGGCCGCAGCACTGGTTTTCGAGATGGATACACCAGGGGGATTCGCCTGGTATACCGAGGGGCTTGTGCTCAACAGCCTCCAGAATGTCACCTATCCGACCTACACCTTCGTGAATTCCCGGGCCGAGTCCGCGGGAGCGATCATCGCCCTGGGCACGGATCATATTTACATGAAACCGGCTGCCACGATTGGCTCGGCCCTGGTCGTCAGTGGTACGGGGCAGGACCTTGCCGAGGACATGTCGGACAAGGTCACGCAGATGATCATCGGCACGGTGCGAAATGTAGCCGAGATCAAGGGGCACAATCCGGATGTCGCAGAAGCTTTTGTGACTCGGGACAAGGAAGTGAAGGTCGATGGCATCGTCATTCACGAGGCAGGCAACGTCCTCAATTTGAATACGATCCGGGCGACCGAGGTCATCGATGGCAAACCGGTCCTCGCCAAGGGGGTTGCGTCGAATGTGGCCGATCTTTTGAAGCAGGAAGGAATCGAGTCTGATATCCTCAAGGCCGAGCCGCTGGGGATGGAAGCCTTTGCCCACTGGGTGCAAAAATTATCCGTTCTCCTGATCGTGGTGGGTCTGGCAGGGGCCTATCTCGAGCTGAACAGCCCGGGCTTCGGACTCCCTGGATTGACCAGTGTCCTCGCTTTCGGAGTTTTCTTTTTTGGAAACTACATGGCAGGGAATCTCGCCGGCTACGAATTGGCCGTGCTGTTGGTGCTGGGGCTGATCCTGCTGGGGGTCGAGGTTTTCGTTTTTCCGGGGGCCGTTCTCCCGGGGGCGATAGGCGGCACCCTGGTCGTGGTCGCGCTCGGACTCGCGATGGTCGATCGGGTCGATCTCGAGTGGAAGTGGGAAGGTCTTCCTGGTTCGGATTCCTGGATTTCGATCTTCCGAGGTTCTTTCATGGCCCTCGCCCTGGGCATGGCGGGCGCCGTCGGAGCGATCCTACTCGGAATGCGATTTCTCCCCGAAACCAAGCTCGGATCTCGCTTCATTCTGACTGAGGCGGTCTCCGGAGGTGCCGCTCTCGCGGAAGGTAGCGGTTCGGACGAGGCGGAGAAGGCGACCCTGGAAGGTGTCGAAGGAGAAGCGACAACGGATTTGATGCCTTCCGGCAGGGGGCGTTTCGAAGGGCGACTCTACGACATCGTTTCGGATGGAGAATTCATTTCCAAAGGCAGCCGGGTGAAAATCGCCAAGCACGAAGGCAGTCGAGTCGTGGTTCGGAAGATTTCCTGAGCTCTCTTCGCGACCGGTGGCGCAGGCACTCGTGTCTACATTGGGGCGATTCGTTCCGAACCCACGTCCGTGGTCTTGAGCACATGATCGTGGAAGGATTCTTCGAGCAGCCGGGCTTTCAAGTTGGCTGACCGCGGATCATCCCAGAGGTTGCGATGCTCCCAGGGGTCGGTTTCGAGGTCGAAAAGTTCGCCTTGGCGGATGCTGTGGTAGACCACCAGCTTGTAGCGATCCTGCAGATACATGGTCGCAAACGTTCCGTTGCCCTGCGTGAATTTCGGCGCCAGCGCATCAAAGTACTCGCAGCGAACCGAATCTCGATGCGGAATTTCCGGGTCAACCTCTCCGGTCAGGATGGGGAGAAGTGATTTCCCCTGGTGATATTCCGGGAGCTCCGCTCCCGCGATCTCGAGGAGCGTCGCAGAGAGGTCGAGAAGTTCCGTTGGTTGATGACAAGACAGCGCCTCTTTCCATTTCCCCGGTGCCGAGAAGATCAAGGGGACTCGGACCAGTCCCTCGTAGAATCGGCATCCTTTGTAGAAAAGTCCGTGGTCTCCGAGGGTTTCCCCGTGGTCGCTCGTGAAAATGATGACGGTATTTTCCGCCCGTCCTGATTCCTCGAGATGTTGGAGCAAGCGGGCAAACTGATCGTCGATCAGGGCAATCATCGCGTAGTAGTCAGCCTGAGCGGTGCGTGCGTTGCTCTCTTCGGGGGGAACCGACTTGGTCTGGAAGTCCGCTTCGGCGAGTTTCTCCTGGGCTTCCACGTCGGAGGGTTCGAAATAAGGACCGGGCATCTCGGAAGCGTCGAACTTCTCCGAATACTCGCGAGGTGGAATAAACGGGGGGTGAGGGTCGTAGATATTGATGTTCAGCATCCACGGTTGATCCCCCCGGTCCTCGGAAATGAACTCGATCGCTCGGGTGGTAGCCCAGGTGGTCTGGTGATACTCGGCGGGAACGTTGTCGGGCGATTCTCGCATCGCGGTGAGGTCCGCCCCTTGTTCTCGCACCCAGTCCGCGTAGTCATGTTCGCCTTCGGGCCAATCGTCTCTCGGGGCATGGCTGAACTTCCAGTAGCGAAACCCGTCGTTGGGAATTCTCGGCTCGGTTCGGTGCCCGGAACTTTGGAGGTGAAATTTGCCGATCATCCCGCAATCGTATCCCTGGTCGGCGATGAGACGGCTGATCAGGGGGACGTCTTCAGGAAACGTAGCGTTTCCATTTCTCGTATTGTGGAGGCGGGAAGGGTAGAGCCCAGTCATGAAACTGCTTCGGCTCGGCGTGCAGATGGGACTCTGGCAATAGGTCCGGGTGAAGGCGACTCCTCGCTCCACGAGCCGGTCAATCGCCGGTGTTTGCACATGCGGATTGCCGAGAGCTCCGATGGTGTCAAAACGTTGTTGATCGGTGCAATACCAGAGAATGTTGGGAGGATTCGAAGAGGCCATGGCTGCGGCTACCCTAATGAAGAAGTTGGAAGTTGCAAAAGGGGAGGGGCTCGTTTACAGACTTTCGCATGAAATCACTGAGTCATTTCCTGGCCTGTATCGGTGCCCTCGGCCTTCTCACGGTCGGATGTGAGCGTCACGATTTTGAGAAGACGAAGATTCTTCACCTGGAGCATGGTGGTGAACATCACGAGGGAGATCATCCCGAAGGCGACCACAAGGAGGGTCACGAAAAGGATCACAAGAAAGGCGAAGACCACGCCGGAAAAGGCGAGCACGCCAAGGGTGAGAAAGCGGACAAAGGGGAAAAGAAGCCCGCGAAAGAAGAAGGCCGCGACACTGGTATTTGAGAGCTGGCATCCTGCATCGATGGGAGGGTAGAGGAGACTCTACCCTTTTTTGTGCTCCTCCCGGTGCACGGCAAAAAAAGAGGGCTAGGTCGATGACCTAACCCTGTTGGATCTGACCGTCGACAGGTCGTGTTGACCTGTCGACCGGGATTGGATTCAGGACTACTCGTTTGCCGAGAGATCCAGTTCGCGCACCCAGATATTCCGAAACCGTGTCGGATTGGAGTGGTTCTGCAACTTGATAGGGCCCTTCTCCCGAATCTGGTTGTAGTTTGCGACACGCTTGTGACCGGATGGCCCGAGGAAGTCCTGGTGATGATGGGTGAGGACTCCGTTGTGGAGCACTGTGACGTGGGCTCGCTTCAGGAGGTTTCCTTCCGCATCCCACTTCGGAGCTTCGAAAATGATATCGTAGGTCTGCCATTTGCCCGGAGGGCGGGAGGCGTTGACGAGGGGGGGCTTGTAGCCATAGATCGCGGAGGCCTGGCCATCGGCATAGGATTTGTTTTCGTAGGAATCCAGCACCTGGATTTCGTAGCCTCCGAGCAGGAAGACCCCGCTGTTTCCGCGACCTTGGGAATTCCCCTCCACCTTTTCGGGGGTCGCAAATTCGACATGGAGCTGGACATCGCCAAACTCACGCTTGGTCTTGATGTATCCTCCGGCGCCCTGTCCACGAGGAGGAACTTCCATAAACCCATCCTTCACAATCCAGTCGGCGGGAGAGCCGTCCTTTTCCATGACCCATTCGTCCAGGTTCGAGCCGTCGAAGAGGACGATGGCATCGGACGGAGCCGAGGCGGCGGTTTCACCGGGTGTAACGACCTCAGGGCGAGGGCGGGCATCATCGTGCACTCGCCATTTTCCACCTGGGAGGTAGGGGGTGTCGGTATAACCCGTTGGGGTTTTTGGTTGTGCTGGTTTCTTGCCTTTGCCCTTCTCGTCCGCAAGACCAGAAGCCGGGAGAGAGAGCGACAACGCACTGAGAAGAAAAAGAAGTCTCATCATAATAGGACGGGCAGGCTGCCACGAATCGGTAAGAGAGACAAGAGGCGCGACCAAGGAAAACGTCTGCCCTTTTACGAAAAAACCCGACCTGGATGAATCAGGTCGGGTCTTCGAAAAGAGATGAGAAGCAGGTGATCAGACCTGTCCTGCGATGGACTTTCCTGTGGAAAGGAGATCGTCACAGGCTTCGGCGACCCGAGCGGCCATGCCTTCTTCAGCAGCCTTGAGGTAGGCGCGGGGATCGTAGACCTTTTTGTTGCCGACTTCGCCTTCGATCTTGAGGACGCCATCGTAGTTCTTGAACATGTGCTCCACGACAGGACGAGTGAAAGCATACTGGGTGTCGGTATCGACGTTCATTTTGACGACGCCATAGTCGAGTGTTTCGCGGATTTCCTCGAGAGAGGATCCGGATCCGCCGTGGAAGACGAGATCGAACTCAGACTCGGCACCATGTTTGCCCATGACCGCTTCCTGACCCTGCTTGAGAATCTCAGGACGAAGTTTCACGGCGCCTGGCTTGTAGTGGCCATGAACGTTTCCGAAAGTTGCGGCAAAGGTGAAACGACCGAGCGGGTGAAGCTGGTCGTAGACCTCCATCATGTCCTCGGGAGTGGTGTAAAGATCTTCGTCCGGGGTGTCCTCCGTTCCGGCAGCTCCGTCTTCCTCTCCTCCAACGACACCCGCCTCGACTTCGAGGATGATTTCATTTTCGGCGCACTTCTTGAGGTATTCCTTGGAGATCTTCAGGTTTTCCTCAAGCGAGAGCTCGGAGGCATCCAGCATGTGATTCTGGAAAAGGTTATTTTCTCCGCGGGCGCGGCGCTTGGCGGTCTCTTCAATGAGAGGGTCGAGGAATTCTGCGGCGACACCAGGACGGCAGTGGTCGGTGTTCAGGGCTACGAGAACGTCGTATTGCTCGGCGAGACGGTGCGTGAGTTCGGCCAGGGCGATGACTCCTGCCACCATGTTCTTGTGATTCAGACCAGAGGCAAACTGGCCGGCTCCCGTGGAGAACTGGATGATTCCATCGGACTTCTGATCAGCAAAGGCTTTCAGAGCGGCATTGATGGTGACGAGATTGGAGCAGTTGATCGCGGGGTAGGCATAGCCTCCCTGCTGAGCGGCATCCAACATGGCTTCGAACTGTTTCGGAGTAGCTACTGGCATAGTGTCGGACCGGTACGCCCAGAGCCTCGCCATTTCAAGCAGGGAATTACAGGACGGTGCGACAAGTCTGTGACTTGTGCAGTTCTCGGTCCTCCAAGTTTCCGCAAGAAGGTGAGATTTGGAATTGTCATTGATCGATGAGCGTCCTAGTTTCGTAATTCCTCACCCATGTCCGAATCGATCTTTACCAGAGAGGGGTATATCCGCCCCGCCGTGTTGATCGCTGCTTATCGCGGAGGAATGTTCCCGATGGCCATGGACAATCGTGGTGAAATCGGGTGGTTCTCACCGGACCCGAGGGGGATCATCCCCCTGGACGAGTTCCATATTCCTCATGGGCTGAAGCGGACCCTGCGCAGAGACCCTTTCGAAATTCGGATCGACACCGCTTTTTCCGATGTCATGCGAGGGTGCGCCGACCGCCGGACCACCTGGATCAGTGAGGAGATCGTGACCAGCTACGAGAAGCTCTTCGAAATGGGCTATGCCCACTCCGTGGAAACCTGGAAGGACGGCGAGCTTGTCGGCGGGCTCTACGGTATCGCCATCGGAGGTGCCTTTTTTGGCGAGTCCATGTTCAGTCGGGAAACCGACGCATCCAAGGTAGCGTTGGCCAAGCTGGTCGAGCGACTCAAGGAGCGGCGGTTTCAATTGCTGGATACGCAGTGGACGACCGATCACTTGAGTCGTTTCGGTTGTCGCGAGGTTCCGCGCTATGAATACCTTCGCCAGCTCAATCAGGCTCTCCTTGTGACGACCCGCTTTTCCTAGACGGCTGGGTCCATTGAGGCTCACTCCATTCTATGCAAGGGGGAGAGAAGCGGCTCATCTATCCTCCAGCCACCATCCGGATGACTTCCAGGACATCGCCGTCCTCGACGAAATGTTCATCAAATTCACGCACGAAGACGGCTTCTCCGTTCCTTTCGACGAGGACCGGTTGTTTCCCGATTTCCAGTGTGGAGACGAACTCAGCAACACTGAGTTTTTCTTCGGACTCGATCGTATGCGGTTTCCCGTTCAGGGTGACTTGCAGGGGCATGGAGAGCAGCGTGATTCGTTCAGGTAACGGGCAGGGATCCTGGAGAAAGAATCGAGGCATCCCAATCTTTCCACACGGGTTCGAGACCGATCGATCTCAGGTAGTGCGCGATTTCCTCGGGGCTTCTTTCATCGGCGATGTCGAACTGCCCGGTCGCGGCCGTTTCGCAACTGGTGGCAGGCGGGAGGGGAGAGCTTTCTTCTTCGATCTCGACTCGGCGTCCCCGGACCGTGAGGTGGATGTCCTCTTTGCCTTCACCGGTGTAACCGCCGGGTTCGGTGTGACTCCCCGCGCTGATCGAGGTCACCCCAAGGGGAAAAAGGGCATTGCGAAGCTTCTGGGGTTCCCGCGTGCTGAGCACAATCCCGACCTGCGGAAAGCAGACCCGAAACGCGCAGAGGGTCTGGACGAACTCGGAGTCGGACATAGGATGTCTCGGACGAAAATCGCCAGCGGCCGGTCTCAGGCGAGGAAGGCTGATCGTGAAGGTGGCCTTCCAGCAAACGCGGTAAAGGTATTCGAGATGCGCGGCGAGACGAAGGATGTCGTATCTCCAGTCGGCGAGTCCGACGAGCGCTCCGATACCGATTCGGCGAAAGCCTCCCTCATACCCCCGCTCCGGGCAGTCGATACGCCAGTCGAAATTCTTCTTGGGACCTGCCGTATGGTATTCTGCATAGGCTTCGCGATGATAGGTCTCCTGGTAGACGACAAGGCCTTCGCAGCCGGCATCGACCATGCGACGATATTCCGGGGTTTCCATGGGCCCGACCTCGATCGCGAGAGTGGGGACAGATGCTCGGAGTGCTTCGAGACATTCCTCAAGGTAGCCATCGGACACGAACTTCGGATGTTCTCCCGCCACGAGAAGGATGTTTCGGAATCCCTGGGCAGCGAGATACCTGGCTTCGGCGACAACCTGCGGAACCGTCAGCGTAGTGCGGAAAATCGGGTTGTCCCGGGAGAATCCGCAGTAGGAACAGTTGTTCACACACTCGTTGGAGAGATAGATCGGCGCGAAGAGTCGCATCGTCTTTCCGAAATTCTGTCGTGTCGCGTGGACGGAGGCTTGCGCGAGGTTCTCAAGATCGTGGCGAGACATGGGTTCGAGCAGATCTCGAAATCGAGTCAGGGTGGGGGACAGATTTCGAGAGCCGAGCGAGTCGAGAATAGGGACGAACGACATGGAGCGCCAACATAGCGCTGAGCGACTGTTCGGCAATACCAGCTTGCAGGCTTTCTGCAGTTCGGAGAAAACTGATTAAGGAATCAGAAAAAAACCGTTGCCAAACCTTTCAAGCACCGGTAATAACAGCGTTAACTGCATACTATTACTCATTCAAAATGGCTGACGCATCTATCGAAGAAAAGGTTAAGAACATCATCGTTGAACAGCTCGGTGTGGGCGAAGATCAGGTGAAGCCTGAGGCTAAGTTCATCGAGGACCTGGGTGCGGACTCTCTCGACACCGTCGAGCTGGTTATGGCCTTTGAGGAAGAGTTCGACATTACGGTTCCCGACGAGGATGCCGAGAAGCTGACGAGTGTGGGTGAAGTGAACGCTTACATCGAGGAGCAGTCCAAGTAGACTTCTTTTCCCTCAAACGAATTCACGAAGTGCGTCTCGAGTCCGGGACGCATTTTTTTTGGCCCGATTCGAAACTTTGGAGGGCGGGAAAGGCATGCTGCGCGAGAAAATGGGGCTAGAATTTGCTGACTTTGCACACTAGGTTCTCTATTTCTCAACTGCATCATGTCATCGCTCTCTTTTGACGACATCTCCTACGCGATGGAGGCCACCGTGGTCGCCCACGAGCCCGATCGCAGGATCGATACGTTTGGGACAACCAATTTCGAGTTTTCCCTGCTCACTGAACCGATGGACACGGTGGGGGAGGTTCGAATCCGGGAAGGGCAAATGGAGGCGGAGAAACCTCGTATCATCCGTCCCGGGGGCTACGAAGAGCTCATGTTCGAAGGGTTTGGTGAACAGGCCGAGGCCTTCTCGGAGTGGTTCCAGCAGTTCGGGAACCTGAATCTGATGAAATACGGGTTCAATTTTGCGAAGAGAAAGTTCTCCGAATCTTCTGCCCATGAACCGATCGAAGCCGTCCGAGACCGGATCATCGAAGATATTCGCTCGAAGGGAGATGCCTCCCGTGCCGTGATCCTCGGGATCGAGGATACCTGGGAGATTTCTTTGATTAAGTTTACCGTGGAAATGGTGGGTAACTCAATGGAAATCAACGCCTTTGATTTCAAGAGGCGTGGGATGATCTAATGACTCGATTCGGCAGATGGCTCGTATCAAATTCCTAGTCGCACTCCTTGCCTTGTTGATCTGTGCCGCTGGCATGGGCGGTGCTTTCTACTACTGGAAGAAGTTCGTCGAGCCCGAAATGGTCCTCAATCGCCACATGGAGGGCGGGGAGGGGGCGCGTGAAAAACCCGATCTCGGGAAACGTCACTTTGATCAGGCTGTCGAGCTGCTGAAGGATGGAGAACTGGTATCGGCAAGGGACCGATTGCTCTATCTCATGGAGTATTTTCCGGAGTCCAAGACCTTCGACGAAGCAAAGCGGATCGTTGGTGAGGTGAACCTGGATCTCCTGCTTTCGAATATTCCCCAGGCTGAGAAGACGATTCACAAGGTGAGGCGAGGAGAAGCACTGGTCACGATCGCAAGACGGAACGAGACCACGATCGACTACATCATGCGAACGAATGGGAAGTCGACATCGCTGATCTATCCGGACGAGGAATTACTGGTGCGCCCCTTGAATTACCGCGTCGAAATCGATCTCGAGAACAGCTTGCTGACGGTCTTTGACGAAGAAGCGTTTTTCAAGGAGTATGAGATCCTGGGCAAGAATCTACCCCCGGAAGTTGGGCCCCCGATCTCGACAACGATCAATGAGAAAGTCGCGTGGCATATGGATCGTCCCTTGAACTTTACAGATGCAAATTATTTAAATTGTAGTAAATGGATCAGGACCGGGAAGATCGGTCTTTTCATTCGCGAGCAGAAGCCCGATGATGAAGACGGGGAATCGAGGTCCTTCGGGGTCATGGTCTCCAAGAGCGATCTCGAAGAGCTGTTCACGATTTTGAGGAATGGGTCTCAGGTAAACGTCGTGAACTAAATCCCCTCCCTTTAACTCCACGCACAACATGATGATGATTACGGAGCCACTCGAATTTGAAAAGCCGATTGTCAACCTGGAGCGCCAGCTCAACGAATTGCGAGATCGAGCAGCGGACAGCGATATCGACATGTCCAGCGAGATGAAGCGAATCGAGGATAAGCTTCGCAAAACCAAGACCGACATCTATCGAAACCTTTCACCTTGGCAGAGAGTGCAGATTGCAAGGCACACCCAGCGGCCTTTCATGCTCGATTACGTGGAGCATTCTTTTGACGACTTCCTCGAGATCCATGGCGATCGACATATCGGGGATGACGAGGCGATGCCCTGCGGGTTTGCTTACCTCGAAGGAAGAAAAGTGGTGGTGATCGGGCATCAGAAGGGGCGTGACACGAAAGAGAACCTGCGTCGAAATTTTGGAAGCGCTCACCCGGAAGGATACCGAAAGGCTTTGCGTCTCATGCGCATGGCGGAGAAATTTCGCCTTCCCATCGTGACGCTGATCGATACTCCCGGCGCCTACCCGGGAATCGGCGCCGAAGAGCGGAATATCGCGGAAGCGATCGCCTTCAATCTTCGGGAAATGATGACTCTTACGGTTCCCATCGTTGCCGTCGTCATCGGCGAGGGAGGATCCGGGGGGGCTCTCGGTATTGGTGTTGCCGATCGCGTTCTCATGATGGAAAACGCTTATTACTCCGTGATCAGTCCGGAAGGGTGCGCAGCCATTCTCTGGAAGGATCGCAAGTATGCGACGGAAGCGGCCCAGGCTCTCAAGCTCAGTGCCAACGACCTTCTCGACCTGGGGATTATCGACCAGGTCATTCCCGAGCCAATGGGGGGAGCGCATCACGATCACGTGGGTGCGGCGAACAATCTCAAGTCGATGGTCAACGAGCAGTTGCTCGAACTCGACGGAATCCCGGAACGCGATCTCCTCGATCAGCGCTACGACAAATACCGGAAATTTGGCGAGTTTCGCGAAAAGGGCAGGAAGTCCTGACCCCTGATCTCGGCGTATGCTCTCCCGTAAGAATCCACTTGAATCTTTTTCTCCCTGAATCACTTTCGAACTATGAATTCCCTCACTCTCGGATTTGTCTACGTAACTGGTGTCAGCTGGCTCCTCTGCGAGACCTGTGTCAGTGCCAGCAACGGAAACTGGATGCCTCTGATCCTGTTCACGATTTTCTTCATTCTGATGTTTGCGATCCTGGGCTGCGTCAAGATTTCGGATCGCGCCGTAGAGATGGCCGGACCAGTCTTTTCCATCCTGA
Organism: Verrucomicrobiales bacterium; assembly: GCA_029213195.1. Taxonomy (GTDB): domain Bacteria; phylum Verrucomicrobiota; class Verrucomicrobiia; order Verrucomicrobiales; family DEV007; genus Arctic95D-9. Next base: position 91,420 of record JARGNI010000002.1, on the reverse strand, counting down.
CTGGTCTCGGTATCCTCATGTATGCCTTCGCCTCCTTTGGTGACAGTGTCGTGGGCGGACTGCTCCGGGTCATCGGAGCCGCTTTCATGATCGTCCTTGGTGTGCTGGCTTTCTCTTACGTGAAGAGCGATTCGGAGAGCGGCGCCCACTGATTCCCCGCTCGCGGCTCATTGACGAGTCGAGTGGTCTTTTTTCAAATCACAGCGTGAAAGCGGCGGATCCAGCAGGTGATCCGTTTCTGGTCGAGGGCGCCTGGGCGGTGGATGCTGTTCTCGGGCACGCAGACTACGAGGTCGAGCTCCTGACTGTGGAGTCCGGCCGTCACCCAGCTCTCGTGGAGAAAGCGAGAGGATTGAGGATCCCCGTCGAGGAACGGGCTCGCGATGAGATCCGCGAAATCCGCGGGTTCGATTTTCATCGCGGTGTATTTGCCGAGGTTGTCCGGCCCCTGATACGTGAGCCTGATGAACAGGACTGGGAAAGCATTCGATCGATTGTCATTCCCTTCGGACTCGCAGATCCGGGAAACCTCGGAACGGTCATCCGCGCTGCCGTCGGTTTTGGGAGCGATGCGATTGCCGTCCCGGAGGGGTTGGGGGCGGATCTCTTCAATCGCAAATGCATCCGTGCATCGGCGACGGCTCTTTTTCGGATTCCACTTTTCGCGTTTTGCGAGCCAGGGGTGTTCCTGGAAAAACTTCAGGAAAAGGGATTCGTGCGCTTTGCGACTTCCTTGGGCGAAGGAACAACTCCACTACGCGAGGTCGAACCCTCCTCCCGCATGGCGATCTTTTTTGGCTCCGAGGCGGCAGGATTGCCTGAATCGGTCGAATCGTGCTGCGATGAGAAGGTTCACATCCCCATGGCTTCGAACCTGGATTCCCTGAATGTGGGGGCTTCGGCAGGGGTGGTGCTCTATGAGCTGCTCCAGAGGAAAGAGGTGTCTTCCTAGCTCCAGGCGTTTCGGAGGAGCCGGAGAAAGTTCCCGTGAAAGAAGTCTTCCATTTCTTTCGCGCCGAACCCGATTTCTGGCAGGAGAGTTTCGAGATTTTGAAGGTCGGCGATGCTGTCGACGTCGAGAGGACCTTGTTCTCGACCGAAACCTCCATCGAGGTCACTCCCCAGTCCGACATGGTTCGCATTTCCGGCAAGCTGACAGATATGGTCGATGTGCTTGGTGATGTCGTGCAGGCGGACTCCGGCGGATTCCGGGGTTGAGACTCCGCGTTTCCATCCGGGAATCATCATCCAGGCATCGAAAACGGAGCCGATCACTGCATCCCGTTCGATGAGGAGGCGAATTTGCTCATCACTGAACTGCCGGGGATCGTCGACGAGGGCACGGCAATTCGAATGACTTGCCCAGACGGGGCCAGAGAAGATCTCAAGCGCTTCGAAAAAGCATTGATCGCTGAGGTGGGTGACGTCGAGGATCAAACCAAGCTCTTCGACTTTCTTCAGGAACTCCTTTCCTCCGGCCGGTAGACCACCTACCTGATCGTGTCCGAGGGCATATCGTCCTTTCCCGTAGTGCGCCGGTCCAATCGCCCTCAGGCCCGATTCCCAGGATCGCTCCAGGTAGTCCAGGTTTATGATGGAGTCGGCTCCCTCGAGACTCATGAGATAGCCAATCGGGGCCTCGTTTTTTGCGGCGACCTCTGGCGACTCCCAGTTTTGGAGATGGTTTTCGAGCGAGTCGAGATCCGTCACTTTCGCCATCTGACCGAGATCCTCCATCGTCTCGTAGTAGGCTCTCTGACCCTGCGTCATCGCCCAGGCTTGAGATGGCGATTCCCAGCTAGCTACTGGCCCGGCGGGTTTCATACAGCCTCCGATCTGGGTTGCAACACAGAGACCGACCCCTCCCTTTCTCATTTCCTCGAAGCACACCGTATTCTCTCCGCGGCCCTTTAGATCTGTTTTTCCAGCTTCCAGTTCTCGGATTTCTTCGAGCGGGAGCGTCAGATCCCGATTCCACTCGAGGGCGTTGAGACTCAAATCGAGATGAACGTCGAAAATAAAATTCATGGGGGAAGACTGGAAATTTTGCTATTTTTGCGGCACACTCTCTTCGATACAAGGTTACGGCGGAATGAAAAAGACTCTTTTTGCAATACTCGGTCTCGCGATTCTCTCTCCTTGCGGAAGCGAGGCACAGGATTCGACCGCAGCAGTTCCTCCCGGTTATGGGATCCAGTCGAGCGCGGCACGAAACAAGAAGCTGCGGGAACAGGAGATGCAGGCTGCCGTCCAGCGAGCGCGGGAGATGAAAGCGCTGCAGTATTCCACTGCAGCTCAGCCTATGGCGCCGATTCCTTGGGTCCCCGAGCCTGATCCCGAGCCGCCTCCGACTTCGGCGACTCCTTCAGTCTCTCCGAGCTATGGCCCCGTTCCCCAGGCCCCGAGACCTCCCTCTTCGCCCAATCCGGAGGCTGTCGAGCAGGCTTTGCGAGCTTCCACCAACCAGGGATCAGTTGAATTACCTTCGTCGAATCAGAAGTCGGGAAGTCTCTTTTCGAAATTGCTGGGCAAGAAAGATGAGCCTGCCCCGATGGCACCCACGGGAGCTTCGAGTTACCAGAATCCTGCACCTTCGCCCTACGAGAGCGCCAGTGTGGAGATGACCCCGCGGCCCCCAGCGCCTCAGCCTCAGGCCCCACCAGCACCTTCCGTATCCTCTCCGCCTCCGAGTGGAGGATCCATCTTTGTGAATCGGGGAGGGAGTTCCTCAGGAGGAAGCTCGGGAAAGATCAAGTATGAGGTCGATGTGGATGTCAATGGCGTCGATGTCGTTCTCCCGCGCGGTTCCCAGGTCTCGATTCTCGAAGAGCAGGATGGCTTTGCGCGCATTCGAATTCCCGATGGTCGAGTTGGAATCGTTGACCGCGAAGCCATCGATTGATCCCAAGGGGGACGATCTCGTTTGGTCCTCGCTCAGTAATCTAGTTTCCGATTCCGGGCTGCGATTTTCCAGGTCACTTCGGAAACTCGATGCTCCCCGAGCAGGTGGGCTTCTTCATGAAGAGCCACGGTCGGGCAGACATGGTAGGGGATTCCGTATATTTCCATGCCGATCGGGGGGCGCATGCCGAAAGGAAAGCGCAGGACAAGGTGTTCCTCGCTCTGGGAGACAAACTCGTGTTCCGACAAGTCGGGAAAGCGGACTCGGTTCTGGATCGGGTTTTCGCCCGACACGGCTTTGTGCCCGAGGTCGAGACAGGCCAGGTCCTCTCCGGGATGACTCACGACACGCGTGAGGAGGAACGCGGCAGGACGAAAGCCCAATTCGGGGTAGTGATCTTCGTATCCGGCATCCCAGAGTAGCGGTGTTCCCGGAGAACACTCCCACGACCGATCTGATGCCAGGGCAAGTTCGGCATGCATCGCAAACGTGGGGCTGCCCCCAGAGACGAGGTTGGGGACCACGATCTGGCGGGCATCCAGATCCTCAAGAAATCGGAACAGGGCTGCCATCGACTCTTCAAATGCACGATGGCGCTCTCCGAGATCGGCCTCGTGAATATGACCGTCGTAAGCATGGATGCCGGCCCAGTTGAGGTGCGGAGAGTCGAGGATTCTCTGGATCAGGGTGATCGCCTTCTCGCCGGGAGGGATCCCGGTGCGAGACATCCCGACATCGAGATCGAGGTAGACGGAAAGTCCTGATTCGCCGAGTTCCTCAAGGCCAATATACCCTTCTTCGCTGTCGATCAGAGTGGAAAACTGGGTTTCAGGAAACGCCTGGCTCAGTTCGAACAGCTGCTTCGCCGCGGGGCCAATCGCCGGGAAGGAAAGGAGGACATCCGGCACCCCGGTTCGGGCCGCGAGGGCACACTCGGAGAGCGTGGCGCATTTGGAGCGTGTGATTCCGCGTTCGAGCTGAAGAGCGAGTATTTCGGCACACTTGTGCGTCTTGGCATGAGGGCGCAGTCGAGAAGTGTCCCCGTGGACGATCTCAACCATCCGATCGAGATTCCAGAGGATAGCCTCCTCATCGAAAAGGAGGGATGGCGAGGCAAGGGATTCGATTCCTCGCACCTGCATGATCGACACGGCGACAGATTTGGGGCTCAGGCCTTCAGTTCGACGATGATCTCGATCTCGACAGGAATGTTTCCCGGTAGAGAATTGGTGCCCATCGCACTTCGGGCACCGATCCCGGCTTCTTCTCCAAAAACCTCTGCGAAAAGGTCGGAGAATCCGTTCACGACCGCAGGTTGGTCGAAGAAATCGTCCGTGCAGTTCACAAGGGCGAGACTTTTTACGAGCTTTGAAACTCGATCGAGACTTCCCAGTTCATTCCGGAGCGTGGCGAGGAGGTTGAGCCCAACCTGGCGAGCCACCTTTTGTCCTTCTTCGAGGGTGACGTCGTCGCCGAGGCGACCGGTCATGAGACTCCCGTCATCGAGAAACGGGCCGTGCCCGGAGAGGTATCCGAGATTTCCGGTCTGGACCATCAGCTTGTAGACCCCCATCTGCTTGGGAGCGGGAGGGAGTTGGATGCCCAGTTCTTGAAGACGCGATTCTGCACTCATGTCTAAAGGCTTAAACCAATACGAGGCCTTCCGTCAACTCAGGCTTGTGCGCGAGTTCGTCCCATGAGGAGGCAAATCGACCGGGGGTATCTCCGAAAAGCGGGGAGACCTCGAAGGCGAACGAGGGTAGACCGGTGTCATCCGTTTCGATCTCGATCCCGGCAGACTTGGCCCAGCGGGCATACTGTCGCAGTTGATCCTCGCGACTGGTTTGCGGCGAGTCGACTCCTTCTGCGTTCTTCACAGGGGAGAAATCATCTTCTCGCGCCGTTTCGATGATGACCGGGTTCGCGGCGAAAGGCAGCGCATCGAAGACGAACATCTCGAACTTGTAGGCATTGGGGGAATTCGGTTCGACCAGGGTGCCGTTCTCATCCAGGTGAGGAACTTTCTTATGAGCGAGATGAAAAGGGAGTCGTGCGGCTTCGTCCTTTCCACTCCCGAGACGCCGCACGAAACTCCGGCTGAAGATATGAATGGCTATACTCCCCGCGTTGAAGCGAAGATTGCCGTTCTCATCGGTTTCGGAGGCAAGCCTTTCTGGGAGGTCGCTGTATTCCACGACGAGGGAAGTGCCGTCTTGTTGGCAAAAGACTCCGACCTTTTCCTCTGCGTAGGCCTTGGGAACCATCTTGCTGGAGAGCTCGGACCCGTTGAGGAGATGGAATCCGATGAAGGCAGGGTCGATGCAGCGGACCAGAGGGTTGTCGACCTGGAAGTAACTGATCGTGTCGATGCCATCGGCTTCCATCTGTCTCACCGCTCCAGAACGAACGAGAGCCCGCAGAGAGCCGCCATGTCCGTCCGGACTCAGCGCAATTTCGGAAGGGGACGAGAGGAGAATTTTCCCATCAGCATCGACGGCTGGCATCAGACCCTGGCTGAAGAAATGGACGCGATCCTCGGGCAATCCGAAATACTCGTGCCTTTCGAAAAATTGAACCGTCTCGTCATGATTGATGACCGAGGTCATGATATACCATGGAATCGGTTTCCCGAAAACGCGGGTCGAGGCGAGAATCTTCTCGGCAAACACCTGGAAAAGTGACTTCTTCAATACCGGCGTGACCCCGAAGGTTCCCTTGGGGCCATCGTATCCGAGACGAGTGCCTTGCCCGCCCGCCACGCAGAATGCTGCCACACGTCCGTTGCGAAGGGCCGATTCTCCCTTGGACCGGGCCTCTTTCCAATCCGTTGGATTTCCCCCTTTTGATTCAGGGAGGGGAATCACGTTGGCCGGTTCGAGGTTGTCGGCGATGGCTTCGTTGCCGCTTCCGGGGGATTGCACCAGGTTTCGGACGAGAGAGGCGAGTTCGGTCAGATCGATTCCGGAGGCCTGTTCCTCAAGCTTTTTCTGATCGCTTTCGGAAAGGGATTCGAAATGAGCAAAGACATGGCCTTGGCCATTCTCTTCGAAGTGTTGACGGATGGAACTCATAAAAGTGCAAGGTAGTGGTTCTGCGAAGTCAGGATGGCTTCCCCAATTCGCGGGAGCGATCGGCGGCAGCAGCGACGGCATTGCGAACGATCTCTGTGAATCCTGCTTCGCGGAAGGATTCGAGTGCTGCGAAAGTTGTCCCGTTGGGACTGGTTACGTTTTCACGAAGGGTTGCGGGCGATTCTTCACTTTGCCGAAGTAGCTCTGCCGCACCCGCCACGGTTTCGGTCGCAAGTTCTTTGGCGATCTCCTCGGAGAGACCCTGGGCGACGCCTTCGGCGATGAGAGCCTCGATCATGAGGAAGATATAGGCGGGCCCCGAGCCGCTCACAGAGGTGACGGCGTCCAGTTGCTCTTCTTCGACCTGGCAGGCGTAGCCAACCGCCTCGAGAAGCGAGAGAGTGGTTCGGCCATCTTCTGGAGTCGCCTTGGTTCCCAGTGCAAAACCCGATGCCCCACGCCCCACGAGGGCAGGGGTGTTGGGCATGACTCGAATGACGCGGTGACGATGTTGGCATCCCTCTTCGATCGTCTCAATCTGGATTCCGGCAGCGATCGAGATGAGGAGGCGGTCTCTGCTTTCGCCGAGTTGGCTGAGCATCTCGGGGAAAATCTGCGGTTTGACACAGAGCAGAACGACGTCGCTGGCATCCACCACCTCGGAGTTCGATGCCTTAGGCTGGACACCGAGATCTCTGACCATGGAGTCGATCGCGGGAGCGTAGGCGTCATAGACAAAGACATCCGCCGCTCGGCAAATCGAAGAAGCAATAATCCCACCGACGAGGGCCCGTCCCATTTTTCCACATCCAATTACGCCAAGTCTCATGCGATCAATTACCTACGTCAGGATTTGTGCTTCGTCAGGGGGAGAATGGAACAATGTCGTTTCACGTCAGTATAGGATGCCCTTGGGGTAGTGCTATTGCGTCAGCTTCCTGGCTTGTTCGATCCACTCTCCATTGCGAGCGCGAGCGGTGAGCCGAGGGAGACGTTCGCCGAACTTCTTGAGTGTCCATTCAGCGAGTGTGTTTGCATCTTCGACGCCACAATCCTTCAGGCTGGCGGCGACGCGGGGGCCAATCCCTTTGATCAACGTCAGGGGCACTGACTTGCGCTTCCCCTCGGGCTCTTCAGCGAAGGTAGCTCCGTTTTGCTGCAGGTCGTTTTCCGCTTTGGCCCAGTCCTCCTGGGGATCATCCGGGAGACCAAGTTGGCGACGTTCGAGGAAGTAAAAATAGGCTCGCTTTGCGATTTCGTTTCGAGACGGATGAGAAATTACGTGCATGAGCAACTAGGAATTTAATTAAGCTTAATAATTAAGAGATAAGTAATAATTAAACGACTCGTCGCTCTTGTCATCTGAAACCTTGTAAAAACGCGGTTTTCCATTATCTGAAAGAAGGGTTTCTTGCGTAGCGAGATTCCCCGTATCAGAAACTAGACAACCATGGAAAGTTCTTCACCGACTGTCGATTCTCCCGAGACCGATAGGGATGCCTCGAATAAGAAGGATGCGTATCGCTGGATGGTTCTGGCGCGAACGTTCGAGGACAAGATTGGAGCGCTCTATCGTGCCGGGAAAGTTGTGGGTGGAGTGTATCTCGGGCGCGGGCAGGAGGCCTTTAGTGTTTCCCTGGGAGTCCATCTCGACCAGGCTCGCGGGGATGTTTTCGCCGGACTGATTCGAGACCAAGCCGGTCGGATGGCTTTTGGAGAATCGATTCTCGATGCTGCGAGGACTTACCTGGGGTCGGCATCGGGTCCGATGCGGGGGCGAGACGGGAACATTCACCGAGGACGTCCGCGAGAAGGGTTACCTGCGATGATCAGTCATCTCGGAGCATCGATTTCCGTCACCAATGGCTACCTCATGGCGAAGCGCGCCAAGGGCGAAAGCGGATTTGTCGGGGGGGCTACAGCCGGTGATGGTGCGACCTCAACTGGTGCCTTTCATGAAGGGATCAATCAGGCGGCTGTGGAAAAGCTTCCCCTTGTCGTCGCGGTTGCGGACAATCAGTTTGCCTATTCGACACCCACGGCCAGTCAGTATGCGTGCCAGAGCCTCGTCGAGCGCGCCAAAGGCTACGGATTGCGCGGTGTTGAGATCGATGGCACGGATCTTTCTGCCTGCCTCGATGCTTTTTGGGAAGCGGTCTCACGAGCTCGTTCCGGGGAAGGGCCGCAACTGGTGGTCGGAAAGTTGCTGCGTCTTGCTGGGCATGGCGAGCACGACGATGCCAGCTATGTGCCAGATTCGGTGAAGGCTGGAAAGTATGGCCGGGATTGTCTCGAGGTCGCCCGAGAGCAGCTCCTCGCGGATGGTGTTACCGAAGCAGAGCTTTCCGAGATGGCAGACGAAGTCCAGGAGGAGGTAGAAGCCGCCGTTTCCCAGGCTCAGGGGGAGGATCCGCCCAGTCCGATTACCGACGATTGGAAAGCGATCTCTACGGATTCTCTGCTGGAGGGCGAACGGTAGAGCAAGCCTGCCCTAATTCATTGCGGTTCTTTTTCGTTTCTTTCCCCAGGTCCACGGCAGGACAAGAAGGGTGAAGAGAGCGGCTCCGATCATCAACATCCAGAGAATTCGTAGCGGATACGGCCCGAGCAGATCGATCGGACTCGGCTGACCCGGTTTCCCGGGGCCGACAAATCCATAGTCCCATCCCGTGAAAGCATTGAGGATGGCCAGGCTGAGGGTGAATCCCGTCGTGAAGATCAGTGCGATCTTGAGATCTTTCCAGCCAGGGCGAAATCCGTCGATGAAAAGAATCCAGCAGAAGCAGACGGGAATGAAGAGGTGGTAGATCCAGAATATCCAGAACCAGAGCTCGTTCGGTCCGACCAGCAGGAAGGGCGTCAGGAAGGCCCAAATGCAGAGCGAGAGCGACCAGAAATAGAGGAGTGCCTGGGCAATCCGACTTCGATAGAGAATTGCCACGGCACCGATCAGGTTGGCCAGGTTGCAGAAGTGCAGTGGGAGCGCACTCTCCCACTGAAAGAGGGAGGGTTGCAGACCATAGGCCACTGTGGCGATCCACGAGAGAAGGGATCCGAGCGCGATTCCCCAGCGAAGTTTCGAGTGATGGTCCGGAAGGGACCGAGTGCGATGCCCCCACAGCGTCAGGAGGATCGCCACGAGGAGACACGCCAACACCGTAACCACGTGGGTCGGTGAGCCCAGGGTGAATCCTTTCTCCTCCATGATCTCAGACGGGAGTGATGGGGTAGACGGACACCTTTACTCCTGGCGAATAGTGAAGGAGATCCGGGGCCTCCGTGTCGAGAGGAAATCCGGCCTGTTCAAGGGCGGGGCTAACGGATCTGGTAACCCCGGCGATTTCCGCCGGATATGGGGTGTGATGGACCTGCCCGCAGAAGAGGCGGTTTCCGACTTTGCGATGGGCAAAAAGATAGTATCGCTCGAGGAGGAAATACTCGAGCGACCCGGGCAGGGGAGGCGAGAGTTTCTCTCCACCTCGATAGACGAATTGGGACATTTCGTCGTCAGGCGTACCGTTTCGGTGGCATTGATAGTGCGTCGATCCCTCGACCTTCGTTGCTTCCATCGAGGCGTGGAAGTAAGGGAGATGAAACATTTTCCGAGCGAGGAAAACGGCGAGCGGCTGACTCGCATCGAGCGAGTAGAACCAGACGCCGGGGCGACCCGAGTCGTCGTGGACATAGGTCCTGACATTCATCTCGAGGAAATTGGAAATCGGGCCGACAGCGGGGAGAAATCGCGGTCGGATCGCTTTCATGAAGAAAGGGACGAGCCCAAGGTACGCGTTGCCTTCGTGGGTGTCGACATGAAGCCCTTCCGGCAGGGTGGCCGCGATTTTATCGGGTGAGATTTCCCAATGAAGGAAGAGCAGGTCACTCCACTCCTGATACATCACCGGAGAAGCCTCCGGTCTTCGAGTGGCGGCGATGCGGTCGGACTCGGTCGGAACTCGCGACATGAGAACACTCAGTAGAGTTGACCCTTGCGATAGGCGGCCGGAGAAATGCCTCGGTGTTGTTTCAGCATCCGGCTGAAATAGTAGCGATTCGGGAATCCACAATTCTCGGCGACCTGTTCGATCGACTGCTCCGTATGGCGAAGGAGGTGGCAGGCTCGGTCAAGACGGTAGTTCAAGAGAACCGACATGGGTGCCATGCGAACCTGGGAACGAAAGAGATGATTCAGATTGCGAACGCTGACTCCGGCGGAGCGAGCCGCATCGTCCGCGGTGATCTTGCGAGCAAGGTTGGACTGGAGGAACTCCATCGCTTTTTCCACTCGGGAATCCAACTTCTGATCGGTCCACGCAGAAGCCGGAAGATGGGTCAGGGCGTGGATGACAAGGCTGGCTGATTCCCAGTTGTAGGGTTCCCCCTTGGCATTCTCGAGGGTATCGAGGAATCCGCTGGCAATCTCATCAACGGGTTGCCCGTAGATCCCGGGCAGCGAAAGAAGATCGGATCGGCCCAATACAAAGTGCACATACCATTTCGTGAATGGCTCCGGGTTTTCCGAGCTGAAGACCGTCCTCGGAGGGATGAGGTAGAGGTTGCCTGGTTTGAGCTCCGTTTCGACACCCTTGAACTCGACGATCGCCCGTCCCTCGATCGGGCAATAGAGTCGCCAGTACGGATCGATCAGGTTCTTGAGATGCCATTGCCTTAGGTTGATCTTTCGGGTCGCCAGGATCTCGAGGGACATGCCGGGCAGCATGACTTCGCGATCGCCCTCCACTTCGTGGGGAGAGCCGTCCGGGACAAGGCTGAAAAAGTTTTCGCGTTCTTTGCTCATTTTCGCAATCTGCGAAATATGACACACTCAGCGTGAATTCAAAACCTCAATATTGCGAGGTTTGCGCCCCTATTGTCGAATTCGATACAAGACCTTTTTGTCGAAATGGGAGGGAGCCCTATTGATTTCCCCCGAAGATCCAGCGGCCGATACCTCGTATGGCTCTTCCTACGCCGCTCTCGCCATCCCGCGTGTTGGGAGGCGGGATCTGGGGTAGGCGATCTCCAGGGACTGGGAAGGCTTGCGGGAGACCATTGCGATTGGTGAACAGACCCATTCTGTGTCCCCGACAGGTTGCGCGAGGGCGCATGTCCGCAGGGAGGTTCATCTGGTAGGGGTGGCGTGTCCGATTTCCTCGAAGCAGGCCACACTCGCGGCACAGGGTCGTTGGCTGAGTGCCTTCCGGTGCCGGGATCGCACTGGCCGCGAACTCTCCCTTTTCAGCTTCCTTCATGACCTCGGTCCAGATGGGAAGTGCAAGGGTGCTCCCGTAGCCGCGATTCATGATGGTCTTGGGTTGGTCGAGGCCCACCCAGACCCCTGTCGTGATCTTGTCGGAAAATCCCACGAACCAGGCGTCCTTGTAGTCGTTGGTCGTTCCGGTTTTGCCGTAGGCGGGAGCTTCGTAACCCGCGGATCGAGCGGCGCGACCGGTGCCTTCGTCCATCACCTTCCCAAGGATGTCACTGGTCACCCAGGAAACCGAATCCGGAAAAATGGACAGCCCCTTGGGCGCTCTTTGATACATGATTTCACTGTTCCGATTCTCGATCTTCTCAATCAGGAAAGGAGCGTAGTTGACGCCGCCGGCAGGAAAGGTCGAGTAGGCGCTGGTGATCGTCATCGGCGTCGTTTCGAAGGCACCCAGAAAAACCACGGGAGAGGAGGGGATGTCGCCGAATTTCAAGGCTTTGGCCATATCCCGAACCTGGTCGAGTCCGGCGATTTGTCCGACCCGGACGGACATCGTATTCCGGGATCGGATCAGCCCGATGGCTGCTGGCTGGAGTCCGGAGAAAGTGCCATCACTGTTCTTGGGAGACCACACCGGCCCATCTCCAACAGATAGCCGAATCGGGTCGTCACTGACATAGGCACCCGGGAGCAAACCGGAGCGGTGCATCGCGACGGCGTAGACGAAAGGTTTGAAAGTCGAACCCACCTGTCGTTGCGCCTGGTAGACCCGGTTGAAGGAACTGTCCCCGAAATTTCTGCCTCCGACCATGGCACGGATCGCCCCCGAACGATTGTCGAGACTGATGACTGCGCCCTGGAGGTAGCGAGTGGCGTTCCCCTTTCTGTGGGATCTTCGGGAAGGGTGAGAAAATCCTGATCGTGACTCGATCTTGGTGAGATGACCATCGAGCGCGTTCTCGGCCGTTTCCTGTAGACTCGGATCGATCGTCGTGTAAATGCGCAGACCACCGGTCTTGATGACCGGCTCTTCGAGATAGTCATTCAATAGGTCGAAGACCGTCTGCAAGGTATAGCTCCCGGTCGCAAGTCGCTTGTCAGGCGGGCGCAATTCGATCTTCTCATTTTGCGCAGCGGTCTTTTCCTCGGGGGTGATCCGGCCGTCCGCGACCATTCGGTCGAGCACCTCGTCTCTCGTATCCTGCGCATTTTCGAGACTGCGAAAGGGATTCAACAGGCTTGGGCCACGGATGATTCCTGCCAGGATCGCACCTTCTCCCGGGCTGAGGTCCGAGGCTGGTTTCATGAAGAACCCCTGCGAGGCTCTCTCGATCCCATAAAGCCCCGAGCCAAAGTAGATCCGGTTCACGTAAAATCCGAGGATTTCGTCCTTGGAAAACCGTCTTTCGATTCGCTGGGCGATCGCGACTTCGAGCAGTTTGCGATGCAGCGATTTTTCGCGCATTTCGAAAGTGTTCCTAGCGAGTTGCATCGTCAGGGTGGACGCCCCTTGTTCCATATCTCGCGCTTTCAGGTTTCTCACCACAGCACGAGCGACACCGCGGTAGTCGACTCCTCCGTGATCATAGAATCGGCTGTCCTCCCGCGCGAGTAGTGCCTCGATGAAATGGGGAGAGACTTCGGAAGCGGCAACCACCCTGCGATTGGCTCCGTGACCGGAAACATGCCCCAATTCGTTCCCGAGACGATCATAGACAATAGTCCGCTCGGGAACTTCCCGAAGCTTGTCGAGATCGAAGGTGAGTGCTTTGACCCCGTAAAACAGCGCTCCGGCGATCGCGACGATACCCACGAGTAAGGTTCCGACCACGACGAGCCTGGCAAAGCCACGCAGGAAACCGCCCTTGCGAGGCTTGCGGGTATTTTCCGTCGAGGCAAAAAGCGAGGCAAACGGTCCGGGAGGCTTCGAAGAGGCGTCTCGTGATTTCTTTCCCTTCATAGTAAATGATTAAGATACCTGAAAGATAGCCCCAGGTCCACTGGTCGAATGGGTTTCTCCCCGGAGGCGCGGTGGTTCTTTGATCTGGCCAGATTTCTGGACGGGCGGGGAAATCTGGGTATAGCGATTCGCTGTGTCGATGATTTCAGATACAGCCATTGGACGATTGAGATGCTGTCCTATGCCGTTTTAGGCAAGGCCTTGAGAATTTGGGGTGATGTATGGTGACCATGAGTAAACTGGCGAGGTTGAGAGCATCCGGAATTATGGCCGGGACGATCCCTGGGGCTATTACAGGACAAGTCGCTGCCTTCGAAGCTGTCTAAAGAAGGTGGTCCGAAGAAGGACTAGGCGTTCGCCGAGTGGTCGGAAATCAGTGGTTTCGGTAAGAACTCTTGCGAGTTCTACTACCGGGAGGAAGGGGATTCTTCCAACCAACGCCGGACAACGGAAAAGTGCTGATTCAACAGGGGCGAATCGAATATTCAACCCTGTCGGGAGGGAGATTCAACGGTACGTCATTGCCCGCTACTCCACCTCATTCGGTTCTTCAAACCGGTAGCAGACGACGGAGTCCTTGGTGCGGAGAAAAACCTCATTCCCGACGATGGCAGGGGAGGCGCAGTAGAGGGCCCCGATCTTGGCCCGGCCGAGGGACTGGTATTCTTCGCCCGAAGTGCTGAGCATGTGGGCGAAGCCGCCTCGGTTCTCGTAGACGAGTAGTTTTCCATCCGCGAGGATGGGAGAGGAAATGGCGGAACTTGCTTCGCGATCCCAGAGGATCTTCCCGTTCTCAAGAGAGAGACAGAGATGTCGATTGCTTCCGAGATGAAAGACCTTGCCGTCGTCCACAATCGGGCTCGAGCCATAGCGTCGGGCCAGGAATGAGTGGGACCAGAGCTTTTCCGGGCCGGTGTTCTCCTTGAGCCGGTAGGCGATGAGATTTTCTCCTTCGGTCTTGCTGCTGACGATGACATGATCTCCGGACACGACCGGAGTTCCATCCCCTCCACCGGATACGCTCCAGAGAGTGGCCCCACTCTCGATGTCGGTGGCATAGAGCCCTTTCTGGGAATTGGAGAGAATGAGGTTGTTCCAGGCGGCTGGGGAGGAATTGGCCCCCTTTACTTCCTGGTTGACCCAGAGCTCTTTGCCTGTCGCCACGTCGAAAGCGGTGAGCCGGTTCTGATGGAGAAAGATCCGCTCGCCGACAACGAGAGGAGAGGAGGCGGGGCCTTTTTTCCCCTCAAGGGGGCTGCGCCAGATTTCTTCCCCGGTTTCCGCATCGACGCCGTAGAGATGGTCACTCAGCGCAGCGAATACCTTGCCATGGGCAATGGCAGGCGTGCTGGAGGAACCGCGGCCGCTGGGGCTGCCGGGCGTTGAAAAACGCCAGACTTCTTCTCCCGTCTTGGCGTCGAGGCAGAGGATGACATCGTCGGCGACTTTCTTGGTCGAAGGGATCGCCTTGATGATCTGGTCATGGATTTCGGGGGCAAAATTCTGCTCGGTGACCCAGGCTTCCACTTCCGCCTGGTTGGCGAAGGTCTTGTTTGAGACGGTGCGAAGGGTGTCGTAGACCGAGAGGGGAATCGCGGCTTGGCCCTTCTTGAATCGACTCTGGATCCAACTGCCGAGGGAAAGCTGGGTCTTTTCATCGATATTCTCCTCGACCCATTTTTTCGACCATTCGTCCAGAGCTGCGCCCCGAAGTCGACGACTCAGATTCATGCGATCGGTTTCCATCTTCTCCCGAATCTCTGGCGCGAGAGCTTGAGTTCCGCGATAGCCGAGCGTGGAAAGCACCGAGGAATCGATTCTCCGAGTTTCGGTCGGTTCGTCCCGATGCCAGACGATGGAGAGATAGACCTTCCCGGCGGCGACCGAAACGCTCCCGTGACCGCCATAGTGATCGCTTGGGATTTCGATGGAACGCCAGACTTCCAACGGGGCATAGTCCTCGGGGAAAAGATCGGGAAGCTTCGCTGATTCCGGGGCGACTCCATTGCGGTCTGGGCCACGCCATTGCGGCCAGTCGGCAAGAGCATGGGAACCGATCATTGAGGTAATGAGGAGAAGGGAAGGAAACAAAGGTCTCATGGCGGTCGAAATCAGGGGTAAGGTATCCTTCCCCGGTCGGTTCGCACTGGCGTTATGATGTCTTTCCGTGACTGGCGGAGCGTAACGATCCGGAGTTTGTTGGATCGCAATGGAAGAGAAACGTCCCAAGGTGGTCTACATCACGGCAGGTGCTGGAGGGATGTATTGCGGCAGCTGTATCCGGGACAATACCCTCGTCACGGGTTTAGAGGAGCTTGGTTGGGACATTCTCCTGCTTCCTCTTTACACGCCGATTCGGGTGGATGAAGAGGATCACTCGGTCGATCAGGTGTTTTTTGGAGGGATCAACGTCTACCTTCAGCAGAAGATTTCTCTCTTTCGCCATCTCCCGGCTTTTCTCGATCGCTGGCTCGACAATCCTGCCCTGATTCGTCGGGTCGCCTCGGGCGCGATGTCTGTCAGTGCCGCTGAGTTGGGCGACATGACACTTTCCATGGTGAAGGGAGAACATGGCTTCCAGAAGAAAGAAGTGAAGCGCCTCGTGCACTGGCTCAAGGAGCTGGTGAAACCGGACCTGATCTGCCTTACGAATCTGCTTGTGGGCGGCTGTATTCCGGCTCTGCAAAGGGAACTGGGTGTGCCGGTTCTCGTCACGCTGCAAGGAGACGATGTCTTTCTTGATGAATTGCAGGAACCCTGGCGAGAGCAGGTGCTCTCCGAAATGAAAACGCTGGCCTCGGCTGCCGATGGATTCATTACCTTCTCGGACTATTACCGGGATCGGATGGTGGAGCTTTTCGAGGTTCCCGCCGAGAAATTCTCCATCACTCCCCTGGGGGCGACGGTGGAGGAGTTCGATTCCGTTTATGAGTCACGGAAGAACCGGGAGTCCGGTCAGGTCATTGGCTATTTTGCGAGGCTAGCTCCCGAGAAAGGATTCGATCTCATCATCGATGCTTTCCTCCGGCTTGCCCCACGATTTCCGGAGGCGACGCTTCGGGTGGCGGGGTGGCTTTCGGACAAGGATAAGGATTTC
The DNA here is from genome assembly GCA_029213195.1 of Verrucomicrobiales bacterium. Taxonomy (GTDB): domain Bacteria; phylum Verrucomicrobiota; class Verrucomicrobiia; order Verrucomicrobiales; family DEV007; genus Arctic95D-9. The sequence continues at coordinate 75,181 of JARGNI010000002.1, read as the reverse complement.
TACGAGGAGCAATTGCAGAAGATCGAGTCTTCCGGGCTTTCCGATCGATTTATCCATGTCGAGGCGCCAGATGGAGAGGCGAAGAAAGCGTTTCTCGAACAGCTCGATGTGTTCAGTGTCCCGACCCGGTTCACTGAACCAAAAGGGCTCTATCTGCTCGAGGCGTTTGCTTGTGGGTTGCCGGCGGTTCAACCAAGGAAAGGAATTTTCCCGGAGTTGATGGAGGCCTCGGGTGGAGGTTTGCTCTTCGAACCTGAAAGTGCAGAATCTCTCGCCGAGGAACTGGGAAATCTATTGTCGGATCCCGAGGCGGCTCGAGTGCGGGGCGAGTCGGGACGTCGATGGGTCGAGCAGTCCGCGGACCGCTCGGCAATGGCGGGAGCGACCGGCGAAGTTTTCGAGAAATTCCTCTCTCGGAAGAATGCCTAGCGAGCTTCAGGGGCTCTCGCGAAGCAGGGAGAATGCCCTGCGGTCCGTTTGCGGTCGTGAGACGTAGAATTGGGTATGAGAACGGCGGGATCTTTCGGGCTCTCTCGTCCACCTTCTCATCCCTCTCCTCCTTATGAAAGCCACTGCCAACCCTTCCTCCAACACGAGTGAAGAACCGCCTGACGAGCACACCGGAATCAAGGTTAAGGATCCGAAGACCTACGCGGCCGGCGTGGAAGCGGTGACTTCCTCCTTCAAGCACGTCTTTGGTCTCGCCGGCTTGAAGCGCGGTGCCGAGGGGATGGTGAAGTTGAACCAGACCGATGGGTTCGATTGTCCGTCCTGCGCCTGGCCGGATCCCGATGATGAGCGGGCTCCTACGGAGTTCTGCGAGAATGGAGCCAAGGCGATGGCATCGGAAACGACGAAGCGGAAGGTCGATCCAAAGTTCTTTGCGAAGCATTCGGTCGAGGAAATCTCGAGACGTTCCGACTATTGGATGGAACAGCAGGGGCGGATCACCGATCCGGTGGTCCTGCGTCCGGGGGCGAGTCGCTACGAGCCGATCGAGTGGGACGAGGCGTTTGAGTTGATCGCTTCGGAGCTGAAGTCGCTAAGTGATCCTAACGAAGCCATTTTCTACACCTCTGGTCGAACTGTGAATGAGAGCGCCTTTCTCTATGGGCTCTTTGTCAGGATGTTCGGGACAAACAATCTTCCCGATTGTTCGAACATGTGTCACGAGTCGAGTGGGGCGGCCCTCGGCGATGCCATTGGAATCGGAAAAGGTACCGTTTCCCTGCGGGATATTGAGGAAGCCGATTGTCTCCTCGTGGTCGGGCAGAATCCCGGAACGAATCACCCAAGGATGCTCTCCGCATTGCAGGCCACAGTCCGCAACGGAGGAGAAATCATCGCCGTGAACCCGATGATGGAAGCGGGACTCGTCGGATTTGCTCACCCCCAAGAAATTACCGGGATGATGGGGGCGTCGACGCCACTCTCTTCGCAGTATCTGCGAGTGAAAGTGAATGGAGACCAGGCGCTCTTCCAGGGGCTCTCAAAGGCGCTCTTCGACTTGGAAGCCGAGCGTCCCGGCGAAGTTGTCGATCGTGCCTTCGTCGAAGAGTTCACGACGGGCTACGAATCCTTCCGGAGACGGATCGAGGAGGTGAAGTGGAGCGAGATCGTGGCCATGTCGGGGATCCCAGAGAGTGAGATCCGAGAGGCTGCCGAGACCTTGATCCGGCGGGATAAGAAACTGATCACCTGCTGGGCGATGGGGCTGACCCAGCATCGCAATGCCGTGTCGACGATCCGCGATGTCGTGAATCTTCATCTTCTCCTCGGTGCGATCGGAAAACCTGGGGCCGGGCTTTGTCCGGTTCGAGGGCACAGCAATGTGCAGGGAGATCGAACGATGGGGATCTTCGAAAAAATGCCGGCAGAATTTCATGACTCGATCGATCGCGTCTTCGACTTCGAGTCTCCTCGCGAGATCGGGTACGACGTGGTGAACTCCATCGTCGCGATGCATCAGGAGAAGGCTTCGGTCTTCTTTGCGATGGGAGGAAATTTTCTCCAAGCGACCCCGGATACCCACTTTACGGCAGAGGCACTGCGCAACTGCTCGCTGACGGCGCATGTCTCGACCAAGCTGAATCGGAGCCATGTCGTCACGGGAACCACGGGATTGATCCTGCCCTGTCTCGGCCGGAGCGAGTTGGACCCGGATGAGAACGGCGAAGCGCAATTCTCGACGGTGGAAAACTCGATGGGCGTCGTGCACCAGAGCAAAGGCACGCTCGATCCCGTTTCCGAAAGCCTGCTCAGCGAGATTGCGATCGTGGCGAGGCTCGCGTCGGCGACCCTCGAAGACAAAGCCAAAATTGACTTTGTCTCTCTCGCGAAGAATTACGACAAGGTGCGTGACCTTATTGAAGAAACCATTCCCGGATTCGAGAACTTCAATGAACGGGTCCGCGAACCGGGAGGTTTCTACCTGGAGAACCCGGTGAAAAATCGGGTCTTCGAAACGTCGTCAGGAAAGGCTGAGTTTTCCGCCGAGCCGTTGACGACCGCATCGCTGGGGGACGGTGAGTTGATGTTGATGACGGTGCGGAGTCATGATCAGTTCAACACCACGGTCTATGGACTCCATGACCGCTATCGCGGCATCAGTAACGAACGTCGTATCCTCTTCATGAATCCCGACGATATGCAGGAACGCGAGATCAAGCCGCTTGCGGAGGTTTCGATTCGCAATGAGGCCGGAGGCCGAATCCGGGAGGTGAAGCGCTTTCTTGCGATTCCTTATGAGTTGCCTCGTTCCTCGGTTGCCGGATACTTTCCAGAGTTGAACCCCTTGATCCCGATTGACTCGGTCGCGGAGGTTTCCAACACGCCCACTTCGAAATCGGTCCCGGTAAAGGTGACACTCGAGGACTGAGAAATTGCATGGGAATGGCAGAGGTCTATGACATTTCGGACAAGGAACTACGATCCCGGATCTGGGATCGTCTTCGTCCCCATCGTCGGCCGCTGATTTTTTCACTGACGCTCCTCGTTCTCGCCGTTCCGTTCGTGAATTTTCATCCCCTGGTCTGGGGATTCGTGGCCGATCACCTCGTCGAGAAGACCTTGACCCCCGGTATTCTGGCCTTCTGGCTGGTGTTGATGTTTGCGACCTATCTGATCGGTTTGGCGGCGGGCGCATGGCAAACCTATCTCCTCGAGCGCACAGGACAGGCCTTTGTCCGCGATATCCGGAATGAGCTGTTCGCGAAGTTCCAGGACCAGTCTCTCGCCTATCATCGTGATCGCAGCACGGGAGAACTGGTCACCCGCATGACCAGCGATGTCGATGCGATGGAGCAATCCGTTCTCCAGGGATTGACGAGCCTGCTGGAGGAGGTTGTTACCTTTGTGGTCGTGGCAGGAATGGTTCTCTGGCTCAGTCCCGTCGTGGGAGCGGCCTCCATCCTGCCGCTCGCTTTCGCCTTTATCTTTATTCGGAAATACAATCGCCGGGTCAAATCGATCTACGAGGGAGTTCGGAGAAAACTGGGGACGATCGGGTCCTTTCTCCAGGATCGTCTCGCCGGGATCCAGGTGACCCAGTCATTTGCCCGCGAAGAAGAGGAGAAGGAGGACTTCGCCGAACGGGTCGATACCTTCTACGAGTCCAGCGTCAAGGCGAGCCGGCTTCGAAACACCTATTTCCCGATCGTTTCGACTTTCGGTTTTCTCAACAACCTCATCATGCTCGGGGTGGGGGCGTGGCTCATCATGGAAGGAAGCCAGTGGTTCACCCTGGGAGCGCTGATCGCTTATCGAGGCTTCTGGTGGCGTTTGCAGAGCCCGATCCGCACGATTGCCCAGACCAGCGACATCCTTCAGCGCGCTCGTGCCGCAGCGACCCGGGTGCTCGAGATTCTCGATGAACCGGTGACAATCACCTCGGGCCCGGATGCGCAGCCGTGGGAGAATCCAAAGGGAGCGATTCAGTTCCGCGATGTGCATTTTTCGTATGTCCCGGGAAAACCCATCCTGAGAGGCCTCGAGGTTTCCGTTGCGTCCGGAGAGTTTGTGGCCATCGCCGGTGGCAGTGGCTCGGGAAAGAGCACACTCCTGAACCTGATTCCCCGATTTTACGATGTGGACGAAGGTGCTGTCGAAATCGATGAGGTCGATGTCAGGGCTTTCGTCCCGGATTCGCTCCGCAGCAGGATTGGCTACGTCGGACAGGAGAACTACCTCTTCAACGGGACCGTAGAGGAGAACCTGCGTTATGGATTCCCTGCCGCCACCCTCGCCGACGTCGAGAAGGCGGCTCGTGCCGCGAACGCACATGACTTCATTCTCGACTTGCCCAAGGGATACGAGACCGAGGTGGGGCAGAATGGAGTGAAACTGTCTGGCGGGCAGCGGCAACGGCTCAGCCTCGCGCGAGCATTCCTGACAACTCCACGGATCCTGCTCCTCGACGAGCCAACTGCTTCGGTCGAACCCGAGAGCGAGTCGCTGATTCATGACAGTATTCTCCGTCGAAAGGAGGAAGGTGGAGGAACCACGGTGCTCGTCACCCACCGCATCGATCTGCTGCGACAGGCGCCTCGGATTCTCTTTTTGGATGAGGGCAAGCTGGTGGGCGAAGGTTCCCATGAAACTCTCATTGAGACCTGTCCCGCTTATGTCGACGCTTATCACCGCTGGGAGGTGGAAGAAGCGGAAGGAGGACACCGCCCAACTTCTGGTCCCGCCGGGGTGTTGGTTGACGCGGGTCGATAGATCCAACTCGTGGGGCGCACTCCAGCCAAGGAGCTTGCCGCGCCAATGGCATTCCTCGGCAAAAATCAACGTTGCGACGTCGGGCTTGGCAGAAGAATTCCATCCCGCGAGCGAGTAAGGATTTGCTGACTTGTTCGGTGTTTGCAGACCAAGAGGCGCCAGAATGGTGATGATCGCGGCCGCGGCAAACCAGGCCGCTGCCGAGCGAAGTGGTAGGCGAACAAGTTTCGAATCGGCAATCGCGTCCTCCATCCCTTCCTCCTCAAGAATGGGTGGGAACTTCTCAAGAAGGGCATCTGTCCGCTGAAAGAGGAGGCTTCGGATGTAGCATAGCTCTGCGGCTGAAGTTCGAGGAGCAGCTGTATGAACTCATCATGTCGTGATTCTTCCGCCATAAGCGCTATCCAAAGATAGCGGCTTCGCCCCGATGCTTGCGCATTTTTCGAAAAAGAAGACCCGGTTCCGGGTGTCGTGGGGCTCCTATCGAGATAGAGTCGGTCCGAGCCACAGCCCCCAGTCGGAGCCATTGCCGTCTCCAGCGTCGTCGACCTGGAGCTTGAGCCTTTGGACTCCGGTCAAATTGACATCGAAAGCGACTGGGGCTCCTCCCTTGATCGTTTTGCTTTTCCAGAGCTGTTTTCCATCGCCGTGGATGGAGAAAACGACCGATCCCGATCGGCCCTCGGCCATCCCGGCGTGTCCTTGCAGTCGTTTCCATTTTCCTCCCAGCTCCCACTGGTAGGTCGAGGGAGCATGGGCGTAGACTCCCCGGGAGAAAACTTCTCCTCCAGAGGTAAGCAGGAATGCAGGGCGAAGCGCTCGATCGAGGAGCGGCTGGCCCCAGCCCACCGCTGCGGAGGCGGGAGCGAAATCGGTGAGAGATGCCTCCTGGGTCTTCTTGCTGGGATCAGAGGCTTTCTTTTTCGGAGCCGTGTTCTCCTGCAGAAAACGAGCGCCGATCTCCTGGACGACACCCTCTTCGGATTCGGCAAGCTCCTGGGCTGCCTTCTTCACTCCTTGGCCGTCGTTGCTTCTCAGGGCATCGAGCAGGGGGGTCAGCTTGGCGCGAGTCAAATAGCTGGAGAGATCGGGTGTTCCGCCTTTCTGAACCTCATAACGGAAACGGTAGGGAGTTCGCGACATTCCACCGTTGGCGATGGATCCGTTCACGAGAAGAGGAAAAAGCCGGAGTTCTCCCTTGGTTCCGGGTGGTAGCTCCGGAGAATAGATCTGGAACTTTCCATTTTCATTGGGGACAGAGGTCGCGGTGTAGGCATCGTAATCGCTGCCGCCATCAGGGTCGTAGTAGGCGACGATCGCGTAGCAGGGGATCGAGGACTCCACGGTCCCCTTGGCGAGAATCTGTTTCCCTTCGACGGAGAGGTCGAGGTCGCGGATCTCGGAGGAGACGGGAAGTCGGAGCCCCTTGGTCGATCCGCTGAACTGAGGATGCGAAGCGAGACGCAATCCATGAGCAAGGGTTAGGAAACTTCCTTTTCCTTCTCCACGAAGTTCGTCTCCGTAGCTTCGATTTCCCGAACCCATCAGGGCGGTGCCAAATTGCTCTTTCTGAGATTTTGTCTCCCGACAGTGCGGCAGCCCCAGTCCATGGCCGAGCTCATGGGCAATGCCCCCAATGAAGATGCTGTTGTGCTTGCCGAGAGAGATTCGACCATACTGCCCGTCCTGAATGATCGGTTCCTTCAGGGGAATGCGATCGATCGCGAGGGTGGGGGAATCGAGCTGCCAGGCCGTGCCTCCCTGCGGTCCACCCGACGCATAGTAGGGGCTCTTGTGTCGAAAGACTTTCTTCTCCTCATCCCAGGTCGCAAGATTGCAGAAGATCATGATGGTCTCCCGATTCGGGTCGATCCCCTTTTCCTTGAGATACGGAATGCACTCCTGCTTGATCTGGTTCCCGCTCTGCACTGCATACTCGGAGGTAGGACCTTCCCCTGTGACGAGATGGATCCTGAGGAGCTGGTCCTCATCCTTCTCGAGGCGGATGCTGCGACGACCGAGCCCGAGGCGTTTCATTTCTTTCCCGTAGAATTCCTCGATATCGAGCATGATCCCCGAGAGCCGTTCCCGATACTCCGGGACGGGTTCCTTGTCGTTGGGAGTCCAGTAGACGAGATGGAGGGCGCGTTTCTCGCCCCCACGGTCGTCGCCGTGCCAGTCGGCAAGAATCTTGGCCGCGCGCGCGACTTCCTCCGGAGTCGCGTCGGTCGGGTGATTCGCGAATACCGATCCTGCGGATAAAATGAGGAGGCTGAGCAGAGCGGTGAGGAAGAGGGTGGGGGTGTTATTCGCCATAGACGAGAAGCTTTTCGGTTCGTTGGTTGCCCTGGTAGAAGGCGGCTCGGAAATAAATTCGGCCATCGCAGATCGTGGGGCTCGCGAAAACCTCGTCTCCGACCTTGCTTTTCCCAAGGACGTCGAGGCCATTCGGACTGGCTCGGAAAACGGTCAATTCTCCCGCTTCATTGGCGGCGTAGATTCGATCTTCGATGAGGATGGGGGAGGCGCTGAAGGTGCCGCCGATGCGTGCTTTCCACATCTCTTCTCCGGTTGCCGCGTTCCAGCAGATTCCAACCCCGCTGTCCATCACCGCGTAGAGATAGTCGCCCTTGATCAACATGGAGGGCACATAGACGCGATCCTTGGTTTCCCAGGCGATCTTTCCCGAGCCATCGGCGGCAATGGCGGCGACGTGGTTTCGTGGGTAACCTCCGCTCGAGTAGATGTGCTTTCCGTCGGTGACGGTGGAGGTCACGCACTCGGTCGTGGCTCCCTCGATTTCCCAGAGAATCTCTCCGGTCCGCGGATCGAGGCTCGTGACCCGTTCGGTGCCTGTCAGGAAGAGTTGGAGCTTTCCGGCCGCCTCCAGGAGAATAGGGGACGGATAGTTCGGCATCTTGGCCCGGTCGACTCGCCAGACTTCCGATCCTGATTCCTGGTCAAAGGCAATGACGGCGCCGCCCTTCTTGTTGTCTGCGGAGACGATGACGAGCTCCTCGAAGATGGCAGGAGAGGAGCCGTAGCCTTGGTGAATCTGGTAGTCGCAAATCTTCTTCTGCCAAAGTTGCTTGCCGGTCTCGAGATCGAGAGCCGTGGTCCAGGCCGCATCACCGCTTACGAAGTTGATGAAGACTCGTCCGTCGTGACTCGCTGGAGTCGAAGAAGCCCAGGAAGCCTTCTTGTTCGACTTCTGTTGCATGCCGTTTTCGTGGATGATTTCGGCCCACTTCGGCTTACCGGTTTCCCGGTCGAAAGCGTGGAGAGACTGAAGCTTTTTCTCCTCGTCTGCCACCGCAAGGACCACGGAATCGGCAACGATGATGGGGGAACCATGCGATCGCCCCGGCAGATCGACGGACCAGAGTAGGTTCTTCTTGGCGTCCAGTTGGATGGGAGGGCCTTTCTCGCCTGTGGCGACTCCGTTGCGGTCGGGACCGCGCCACCAGGGCCAGTCCTCTGCGGATAGAAGTGGCGAGAAAAAGGTGGCGAGAAGAACGAGGGCGAGGCGAAAAGCAGGGATGGTTTGCATCGAGCGAAAGGAGAATGAATTCCCGAGGGATTGTCAATACACCTGCAATCAGGAATCACGGCCGTGAAGCAATGCAGAGAGCTTGTCTCTTCAATCGCCAGGGCGAGTTCCCGCGAGCTCGCAGAGTCGCTTGCGAAGGTCTTCGAGCCCATCGCCGTTGGCAGCCGAAATGGGGAAGATCTCCTGCTTGGGAAAGCGTGTCTGGAGAGCCGAGAGATACATCTCCGATTCCTCGAGGTCGATCTTGTTGGCGACGATCAGCCAAGTCCGATCGCCGAGTTCTTCGTCGTAAAGACGAAGCTCCTTCCTCAGGATCTGGATATCTGAAATCGGGTCACGTTGATCCACGGCTGCAGTGTCGACGACGAAGAGGAAAACGGAGCAGCGGCTGATGTGCCGAAGAAAGTCATGTCCCAGGCCAACGTTCTCATGCGCGCCTTCGATGAGTCCGGGGATATCGGCTACCGTAGCGCGGAGAAATCCCGGGAACTCGACAACACCGACCATGGGTTTCAGGGTTGTGAAAGGGTAAGCGGCGACTTTGGGAGCGGCATTTGACAGGGCACCGAGCAAAGTGGATTTCCCGGCATTGGGAAAGCCGACGAGCCCGACATCGGCGATGCGACGAAGCTCCAGGTTGTACCATCCTTCGCCGCCTTTCTCTCCCATCGTAAATTCGATCGGAGCCTGGTTGGTGTCGGTGCGGAAATTCCAGTTTCCTTTTCCTCCGGCACCTCCCTCACAGAGAACGAATTTCTGACCCACTTCGGTGAGGTCGGCGATCTTCTCTCCATAGGGATGCTCTTCCTCCTCCTCCTCGTCTTCGAGGAAATCACTGGAGCCATCGTCCTCCATGAAGTCGCTGGAACCGTCATCGGTGGGCTCCTCCTCTTCCGGTTCGGCATTGGCGTCCTCCTCGTCGCGAGACATCAGGACCATCTGCCCTTCATCTTCGATGAATTCACCCGCCCAGTCGGCATTTTTTACCATGGCCTCTTCGGCGAGATCTTCGGCACTCTGCTTGGGGGCGGGAGGGTCCGTCCGATAAACTACCGTGCCGGCAGGAACTTTGAGATAGAGATCCTTGCCCGATTTTCCGGTCTTTCGCTGCCCCTGTCCGTGCATCCCTCGGTCGGCCTTCTGATTGGGGCGATAGAAAAATTCCTTCAGATTGTCGACGTGCTGATCGACGATGAGGATGACGTCTCCTCCGTGACCTCCATCTCCTCCATCGGGGCCTCCCTTCGGGGTGAATTTCTCACGGCGAAAACTGGAACAGCCGTGACCTCCGTCGCCGGCTTTCGCGTGAATTCTGATGTGATCGACAAACATGGGAGCGTTGTGAGGTGGCTTTTTGCGGGTGGAAAAGAAGTCCCGGTCGGGAGCAGGACATCCATAGCATGTTTCCGGCAAAGGGGGAAATGGCGATGCGCGGCAAGAAGCTCCAGTTATTCACAAAGTATTTCCCAGGTTCTTCCCAAACGGCTTCGATTTTGCCTGCCATTCTTCCCATTGCGAGAGGGTTTCATCGGGATTTCGAGAACAAGATGGGAATAACTACCGGTATTTTTCCGGCTTTTTCTCAAGTTATTCACATTCCGGCTTTTTTCGGAGAACAACTCGCTTTCCGAATCCCTCGCGATTTTGTAATTGCTTCGGGGCGATCGATGGGAAATGATCCCGCTGCTGTTTCGACATGGAATCCGCTCCCGAACCCTCGACTTCCAATCCTGCAAAAGAGGTGCCCTCGGGATTCCAGCGGCGATCCCTCTGGGGAGCGATTACGGCCGTATCGATCGTCACGATCGGAGCCATCTCGATCGGGTTGATGTGGCTCACTGGCTTCATCCTGAGTTATCTTCAACCGGTTCTCGTCCCTCTCGCGGTCGCGGGAATCATTGCGTATCTCCTCGATCCGATCGTTTCCTGGTTGGAGAAAAGAGGGTGGAAGCACAACCGAGCGATGATCACGGTGTTTGTCGCTTTCCTTGTCCTGATCGTGGTGCTCGCCTACGCCGTGTTTGTTCCGACTTTTGGCCAAGCCCAGGAGATCTATCAAAACCGGGGTTCAATACAGGAGCAGGTTACCGAGTTGGTTCAGAAAGGGTTCTCCTCTACGAAAAGCTATTTCAGCACCGGTGTCGCGGAGAAATACTACACCCAGGGTGTCGAGTGGATTTCGAAGGAAGGACCCGAGATCGCTTCGCAGATCGGTCAGGAAATCTGGAGTCGGCTGCGAGGAGCTTTCGGCTTTTTTGGTTACCTGCTCGGGATGCTCTTGGTTCCGATCTATCTCTTCTACTTCCTCCGGGAAGGACACAAGATCTCCGAGACCTGGAGTGACTACATCCCTCTCAAAGCTTCGGCTTTCAAAGATGAAGTGGTTGGCACCTTGACGGAAGTGAACGGCTACCTGATTTCTTTTTTCCGAGGGCAGATGGTGGTGAGCATGATCGACGGGGCGCTCATTGCATTCGCGCTCTCCTTGATGGGGCTGCCCTACGCGCTTCTCATCGGGGTCTTTCTCGCAATTCTCGGGCTGATTCCCTACATCGGAAATGTCCTCGTGATGATTCCTGCGCTCCTCATCGCGATCGCTCATTTTGGGGCCTCGGAGTGGGGCAAGGTGGTCGAGGATGACGTCGATCCGAAAGTCGGTGATGTCGTTCTCGTCGAAGTGATGGATGGGAAGAAAGAGCTCACGAAGAAACTGACGGTGACCGACGTTTCCGAGGATGGCAGCCAGGTAGAAGTGCTCATCCATGCCTGGAATTGGTTGCCGAATGTGTGGGCCTACCCCCTGATCGTTCTCGCCATTTTCGTGATCCTTCAGCAAATCAATGGTCTCGTCACCGCTCCCAAGATCGTGGGAGATTCGGTGGGATTGCATCCTCTGACCGTGATTTTCTCGGTGCTTTTCTGGTCCCTGCTTCTGGGGGGGCTCCTCGGCGCTTTGCTCGCGGTGCCGCTGACGGCCGCCATCAAGGTGCTTTTCCGACGTTATATCTGGGAGCGCCGTCTCGAATCCGCTGTCGGGAAACGATTCGGAAAGAACATGGACGACGACTCCGAGGAGCCCGAAGAAGAGGATCGTGGCGATGACTCCGCAGTTCCTGAGCCCGCCTGATCGAAAGGTCGGTGGAAATGATCCGCGCTCTCGGGTTGCGTCCCTCCCAAAATCGATCCATCTATTCTCTCGTCACGCCATCCGTGAAATCCGATCGCCTTTCGAATGCATACTGTAGACACCAACAAACTCGCCGAAGAGATCCAGAAACAGGGAGGCTGGGTGAATGCAGTGCGCGAGGAGATGGCAAAGGTCGTGGTGGGGCAGAATGAGCTCGTCGACCGTCTTCTCGTAGGTCTTCTCACCAATGGACATGTCCTCCTCGAGGGGGTGCCAGGACTCGCCAAGACCCTCACCGTGAACTCTCTTGCGGGCGCCCTCTCGGCGGATTTCCAGAGAATCCAGTTCACCCCGGACCTCCTTCCGGCAGACCTTCTCGGGACCCTGATCTTCAATCCCCAGACCAACGAGTTCTCTCCCAAGCTCGGTCCCATCTTTTCGAACCTCATCCTCGCCGATGAGATCAACCGAGCTCCGGCAAAGGTGCAGAGTGCCCTCCTCGAGGCGATGCAGGAGCGCCAGGTCACGATCGGCGACACGACCTATCAACTTCCCGATCCCTTCCTCGTGCTCGCCACGCAGAACCCCATCGATCAGGAGGGAACTTATCAACTGCCCGAGGCCCAGCTCGATCGCTTTCTTGTCAAGGTGCTCGTCGACTATCCCACCGTTGAAGAAGAGCGGGCGATCCTCGATCGGATGGCCACCTCCTCGGCCAAGACGACGACGCGACCGGTCGTGGATCCGAAGACGGTCATCGCGAGTCGCGAACTGGTGAACTACGTCTATGTCGATGATGGGGTGAAGGACTACATCGTGAGCCTGATTCACGCGACTCGGGTTCCGGGAGAAGTCGAACCCGGTCTGACCCCGCTGGTTCGCGCGGGAGCGTCGCCGCGAGGAACCATCAATCTGACCCTGGCCGCCAAGGCGAAAGCCTTTCTCGAAGGGCGCGGCTATGTCGTGCCGCAGGATGTAAAGGATCTTGTCTATGACGTCTTGCGACATCGCCTGTTGCTCAGCTACGAGGCGGAGGCCGAGGAAATCACCAGCGAACAGATCATCGCGACGATTCTGGACCGCATCCCGGTACCCTAGCGCGCGGAAAAAATCGAAAGACGGGGAATTGAGAGAGAGAAGTTCATGAAGCCTTTTGCCCGCGTCCTTGTATTTGTCTTCGCCATTGTCGTCGTGGTAGGGATTCTCCTGGCGTGGAAGAAGCAACAACGCGCCGATGCCCTCGAGCGTCTCAAAACGGACTTTGCCGCGGATATCAGCGAGTTCGAGGACGAATTCTTCGTGGGGTGTTCGCACGAGAGACTTACGGATCTTGTTGAACTGGCGGAGCTGCTCAACCGGGTGGGGAAGCCCACCACGCTCGATTTGACTGGCGCGCCGAATCTCGTTTCGTTGCAGGGAGCGGGGAGTCTCCTGACGATCGATACCTTGATTGCAATTGATTGCCCCAAGCTCGTTTCCGCGGAAGGGGTGGGGTTTCATCCGAAGCTTGCCGACCTTGTCTTTACCGAGAGCACTGCGCTCGAGGATGTCTCCGCGATCGAAGGCCTTCCGGAGTTGAAAACGCTCGACCTCAGTGGGTGCTCGCAAGTCGCGGCTCTCGATATCTCCACGCTGCCATCGATCGAGAATCTCTATCTCAGCCGTTGTCGAAAGCTGACCGCCCTCGATCTTTCCTCGGCTACGGGGCTGCAGCAGCTCTATCTCGACGGGTGTGCCGGTTTGAAGGAGATCGTTGGGCTGGACGGCTTGAGCCAGTTGACCGATCTCGATGTCAGCAATGCCACGGGGCTCATCCACCTATCCGGGGTGGAGAAGCTGAGCTCCCTCGTCGTTCTCGACATCCGGAATGTTGACCTGACCGATTTCTCCGGGATTGGAGCGCTGCCCACCCTGCGAGTCCTGCGGATGGGGGGGCAGGATGCCATCGAGACCCTGGAGCCTTTTTCAGAAATGGAGTCTCTCAATGAAATCCATCTCGAAGCCTGTCCCAATCTTTACTCTCTGAAGGGGATTCCTCCCTCGATCAATCAGTATGCAGGTTTTACTCACTGCCCCAAGCTCGAGTCCCTCGCGGGGATTGAAGTTGCGGGAGGGATCGAGCAACTCGATCTTTCCGGTTGTGAGAATCTTCACGATGTGACCGCCGTCGCGGAATTGAGGAGTCTTCTTCAGCTCAGTTTTGTGAAGTGTCGGCAGGTGACCGAGATCGATTTTGTCGAGAATCTTCCCAAGCTGGTCATCGTTGCGCTGGGCGGGTCCGGTGTCGTCCCGGCTTCCGTGGAGGAGTTGAAGCCCGCGAACAAGGAGCTCTTCTTCGACTTTGAACTCGCAGACTGATGAGGGAAAAGGCGGAGCGGATTTCTATCCCAATTCGAGACCGCTGATCCCCGCGCTCGTGCTGCTTCCAAAATGGTCGGTTTCCAGACCCATCCGTTGGGCAAAGGTGACGAAGAGATTGGCGAGAGGAGTGTTGTCTTCGGCATCGTGCGCCACGTAGCTGCCGTGCCGATAGCGGCCCCCGGCCACGAGGATCGGGAGGTTCCTCCAGTTGTGACTGCTGGCATTGCCGAGGTTCGATCCATAGAGAATCGAGGTGTGATCGAGCAGAGATTTCCCGTTCTCCTCGATCGCTTTGAGCTTCCCGAGCAACTCGGCAAAGGCTTCGAACTCGGCTTCTTCGATGATGGAGAGTTCCTTGATCTTCTCCTCCTCCTTGCCGTGATGAGAAAGGTTGTGCCAGTCGGTGTTCACTCCGGGTAGAGTCGGGACGGCATTCATGCCACTCAGTTGAAAAGTGATCGTGCGGGTGGAGTCGGTCTGCAAGGCGAGGACGATCATGTCGTTCATGAGACGCTGACGACCGATTGCGTTGAGCTTGTCGGTGATGTCTTGAGGGGGCTCGGCCTCCACTTTCGGCTTTGGTCTCTGGATCCAATCCTCCGAAACCTGGAGACGAAATTCGAGATCGCGTACCGAGGTGAGATACTCTTCGAGTTTATCCCGGTCGCGATGTCCCACCTTTTTCTCCAATCTCCGGGCATCTCCCATGACCGTGTCGAGAATACTGCGTCCTCGTCGGACTTCCTTCATCTGGTCCTCGATCTGCTCTGGGGTTCCTTCCACAAAGAGGGCCGTGAAAAGCTTTTCCGGGGAACTCTCCGCAGGAATGGGGACCCCGTTGGCGGTCCAGGAAAGAGATCGGTCACTCGTCGAAAGAGCGAGATAGGGATAGCGGGTCTGCGTGCCGACGGCCCTGGCGATTTGCTGGTCGAGGGAGATCGTGTTTCGAAATCCGGCCAGCCCGGGGCGCTGCGCTGAGGTCAGCCAGGTCATTTCGGAAGCGTGGCCATTGTTCCCTTGTTGATTGGGGTGGCAGAGCCCGGAGAAGAGGGTGAAATCGTCACGATGATCTTTCAGTTTCGAGAGATAGGGAGTCAGTTCGTAATCTCTGCCAGGCATGGCGGGAAAGAGATTCGGACCATGAAATCCAAGCGTCGCGCACATCGCGATGAAGCGGTGGGGCGAGTGGGAAACCGTATCCTGCGAGAAGGCAGGCCGCATCGCATCGAGGAGGGGAAGGCCGAGGAGTGCGCTTCCCGTTCCAGTGAGAAAATGACGGCGGTTGAGCGCTTTTCCAAAGGCAAGATGAGGAGTGTTCATGGCGGAGGGAGGGCGATGGCTATTTTTGACGAAAAATCTGGCTGGCGACCGCACCCTCCAGGAGATCACGGAGGCGATACCCGGAGTCTGCGCTCTTGTCGACGATACGATTGATTTCGGGACGATCGGAGAATCCCATTTCTCGACCGGTTCCGAAAACGAGAAGTTTCTCGACAAAGGCTTTCGCCAGTTGTCGTTGATCCTGAGCGATCAAGTCACGATATTCACGAAATCCGGAAAATGGAGTACCATCGGGCAGAACCCCACCGTCGTCCACCGGAGGGCCGATGCGGTAGTTGATGCGGCGGCCTTCGACGTGTTTTTCCTCGGGGCGAGGTTGTTCATTGTTGAGTGAGCGGAAGGTCTCTCTCCACGTGCCCACTGGACTGAAGCTCTCGAGGGCGAAACCGGGTGGATCGATCATCTCATGACAGGACTGACAGCTCTCCGAGTCCCGATGCTTTTCCAGCAATTCCCGCAGTGTGTCGGCCCCTCGGATGTCCGGCTCCACTCCCGGAATTCCCGGAGGTGGTGGGGCGGGGTGCCGGCCGAGGATCCTTTCATTGATCCAGACTCCGCGAAGCACAGGAGAGGTGTTCGTTCCATTGGCCGAGACCTTGTGCACGCTGGCCTGGGCGAGGAAACCTCCGCGCGGGCTGTTCTCGGGCAAAACTACCTTTTCGAACTGGGGCGATTCTACGCCTTCGATCCCGTAGTGCCGGGCGAGACGTTCGTTCAGCATGCTGAAGTCCGATTTGACGATGGTCTCGACACCGAGATTCCGGGTCAGGATTTCGCGGAAATACTCTCTGGTTTCCTCGACCATCGAATGCTGCAGATAGCGATCGAACTCGGGAAAGAGTTTTGCATCGGGGTTGGTGAATTCGATGTTGCGAAGATCGAGCCACGCATCTGTGAAGTCTTCGATGAAACGGTCGAAGTGCGGACTCTCCATGAGACGAGTCGCATGATTCACCAGCGCCACGGGGTCTCTGCGGAGTTCTCCCCTTGCGGCCGATTCTCTCAGGGCTGGATCGGGTGCCGTTCGGTTGAGGAAATAGGACAATCGAGAGGCCAGAGCCGAATCTGGAAGTTCTCCCTCAGGCTCGACCAGGTAGAGAAAGGGAGGAGCGCAAAGGATTCCCGTGAGGCTGGTCCGCAAAGCTCGCTCGAAGGTTTCGCCATTGGTCAGCTCCTCCTGGAAAAGAATCAGGTAGGGCGCGATGTCTTCTTCCGTCGCCGGCCTGCGAAAAGCGGCGGAAGCGAAATCGAGAAGTACGGGAACCACATCTTCGGTAGGATTTTCAGAGACGATTTCGAAACGAGGGCTATACCAGCTCTTCTCCTTGTCTCGCGGATTGCCAGGTTCGATTTCCCGCCGATCCAGTCGGGAAAAGATGAGCTGGTGCCCTCGACTGGGAAACTCCTCGATGAGAGGCCCTTCCAGTTCGATCTTGGAAATCGCGAGTCCGGGCCCCTTGTAGTTCTCCACTCCATGTTCCCGAATGAGATTCTCGACATCGTGGATCCCCTTGGGCGTCACCGAGATCATGTAATTGCGATCGATCCAGGTCGTGAACTCGATCGTCGTGGGATCACCGGGAGGGAAGGAAAAATAACCGAAGGTGGGTTTCTCGCTCCCCCGGGCATAGGACTCGGCTCCGACATGGAACGTGACGGGCTCCTCCGACTGGTAGGCGTAGCCCGTCACCTTCACTCGATAGATTCCCGCAGTGCGAGTGTTTGCTTCCCGTAGCTTTCCGCCAGGGTATCCCGTCTCTCGAAAGAAGACCACGGCTCCGTCCTCGGCAAGGTGCCACGCCTTTCCAATGAAGGTCTTGTCCCTGCCCGTGGCGTAGGAGGCCTCGATCTGAACCGGCTCGGGAGCCTCGGTGGTATCCTCGATCGCGAGATCGATAGCTTGTTCCGCGGCGCGGAGGTATTCCTGCATCTGGCTCTCGGAGATTCCGAGGGCGGCCCCGACCGTATCGAATTCTCCGGCACGACCGTCATCGGGAAGAGCGTCCAGAACATCCAATCGCACCCCAAGCAGGTCCGAGAGAGTATTCTGATACTCGCGCTTGTTGAGGCGGCGAAGGACCGTACCTTTGGTGGCCTCGTGGGCGGCAGCCAGGGACGGAGCGACCTCAGCGCGAAAAATCCGCTTCTCGCCCTCGGTCGGGCTTGGTTGTTCTTTCGGGGGCATTTCTCCCTTGGCGATCCGGTCATAGATCCGAACCCACTTGGCCTGGGGTGCCTCGTCGGAAAGATCGACCGGAAGGGAAAGGAGATCCAAGCCACCTTTCTGGGTCAGATCGTCGTGGCACTCGTAGCAGTGTTTTTCGAGAAACATCGACGCCGGTTCCGAGGGGAACTGGGGAGCCGCCGAGAGGGCCTCCTGTCCAAGGAGGGATGCGAGGCAAAGGATGGGGAAATGAACAAAACGTTTCACGTCGGATCAACAATCGAGGAGGATGTCGGAATGGTCGGGCGGGAACCCTGCCACAAGGACAGTATACCAAAAAGGAGGAGGATCGTGACACGAAATCGTCCCCTGAAAAAGGGATATTTGGGGGAGGAAAGCGGTGTTTCTTGTCAGGATTTTCTCCCTCGAAGAAGATGAATCACGTCTCAATGCAAGTCGGGGGAAACGTCTAGGTGCCCTTGCGATAGCGAAGGGGCGTTTCTCCCATATGGGTCCGGAAGTGCTGGGTAAACGAACTTTGATCGCAGAACCCATAGTCCAGCGCGATTTCAGCGATGGGCTTGTCACTGGATCGAAGATCCTCGCACGCCGCCTGGACCCGGGTCTTGATCAGGAAAGTGCGGGGGTTGGTCCCAAAGACTTCCCGGAAACGACGATTGAACTGTCGCACCGACATACCAGTCCGACGGGCCAGATCCGTCATGTTGATCGATTCGTGAAAGTGCTCACGGATATAGTTCACCGCACGATCGAGCTCGAGATGAGGCGTGAGAGCCGACTTGCGACCCGTGTAGCTCTGCACGGTTCCCATGACGCCGATGATTGAACCATCCTTTCCGAAGACGGGGAACTTGTTCGTGAAGTACCAGTCGGGAAGTCCCTGCCGATTGAAGAACAGCTCGATGATCTTGAGCTTGGGCTTTCCCGTGGTGATGACCTCCTCATCATCCTCGCGAAATTTCTCCGCGAGCCGGTCCGGGAAGAGTTCAAAGTCGGTTTTGCCGATGACTTCCCGCTCCGACGAGCAGGTCAGACGTTCCCAGAAGCGGCGATTGGCGGAGACAATCTGATACGCTCGGTTCTTCACGAAAAAGGAAACGCCGGGAAGATGATCGAAGAGCACCTCGAAGTGGCTCTCCGAGGACATTTCGGAGAGAAATTCGGACTTCAGTTTCGGAGCGATTGCCGCCATATCGTAGGCGAACGATAGGCCCAAGGGAGCCACGCAGAAACCGGTTTTCGTGACGTTGTTAGGTGACCCCAGTAGGGTGACCTGAAAAAGGGACGCGCGAAATGACGTTTTCAGACGCTGGCAAATTCAGGCCCATATTCTCGCGCGGGGATAGGCGCAATTCTTCCAGCACTCCGCCACCTGATCCGGTCGTGGATGCCGGATCAGGCGAAACTGGATTGCGGCTCTCGGGAAGATGCGGTTCTTGAAAGGTCAGTGAGGATAAATCGAATCTCAATCTTTCACCTTGAGGACCTGCACGGCATCGATGTGGACGTTGCCGTCGGCTCCTTCATTCTTCACGATCACCTTTCCTGGGGTTCCTGTCTTGAACTCGAAAACGCCCAGGCCGAAAAACCCTTTGGCCAGGGGCGGGGCGATCCGCTGGTTGATCGAAAAGGATTCCTCACGATCCGCACCGACCACGGTGACGGGGGTTTTCGTGGACCGATTTTCGTGCGGCTGGTGAGCAATGCGAACTTCGTATTCACCGTCTTCGGGCACATTGAACTCGAAAGTGGCGGTGGCGACAGAGGGGGAACCTTTCGGCGCGGCACCGATGTAGTGATAGCCGTTTTCGATATGGTTCTTGAGACCCGTTCCGTGTTTCCAGTCGCCGTCCTTCTTCGCCTTCTCTTCGTCGATGACGATTCCGCTGAGTTGACTCAAGGGAATCCACTCGATTTCGAGTTCACCCAAGTCGGGGAGGCTGGCATCGACGGCGAACTCGGATTCAAGGTTCTCCCTGCGGACGTTACCGGGAAGTCGCAACAGTTCGATCAGTTCATCAAGATGCTGGTAGTAGACCTCGCGGGGACTCACATCATTCTTGGAGGCCACGGCGGCCGCTTTTCCAACGACGACCCCCATCATGCCGCCCGTCTTCATGACTCGCACGGTTCCAAGGGCTTCATGGGTGACGCTGATATTGCGGCCTGCCATGAAGAGGTTCTCGATGTTTCGCGAGTAGAAGCAGCGATACGGGATGGGGTAGCCTTTCTTCCGGTCGACTCCCTTTCCGTGCACCGCAATGGCGATGAAGGGATTGTCGGGGACCACCTTGGCATACTGTTCACGGGGATAGTGCAAATCCACCGACCAGGTCGTCAGAACGCAGCCATCGGGGAACGGGCGTTTGGACACGATGTCTTCTTCGGTGAGAACGACATCTCCGAGAAGTTGAAGCGTTTCACGAGTACCTCCAATGTAGGCCATCCAGGTCAGCCGGGCATTCTCATGAGCCTTGCCATCGGGATCGCTTCGGGCATGGGCTCCCTTGTTCTTGATCGCGCTCCAGGCGCTGAAGGCGACGAGGTTGTTCCAGTCGCGGATCTGCTCGAGGTCGAGGAGAGGGTGCTTGTCATATCCGCTTTCCCAGAACCACTCGGCGTGAAACTTCCGGGGGTAGGGGAAGTCGCGTTCTCCGAAGGGGAGAGCCCAACCTAGGCTTTCAAACCCCTGGGGCTCATCGGCATTCTCCCACGCCCACATGTTGGACATGCCCATACGGCCTTTTTCGAGCATCTCGTAGTCGGCACCGGCCATTTTTCCGATCGTGCCGTGCCCCGTCGAGTCGCAGAAGTTTCTCGCGGTGAACCGGCGGATCTCTCCGGTCCGGGTGTCGAAAGCGCGAACAGCTTCGATCGCGGTCTCGGACTCCATCTCGACGTCGAAGGCGTGATGATTGAGGAAAAGAGAAAGGTTTTGTTCAGCCGTGGCGATGTCGAACTTCTTCTGATCCTCGAACTCTTCGTAGGAGCCCGGAGATTTGGAGGCGCTGTCGGAAAACTCGCGAACGATATCACCTACAGGATAGAGTCCGGGAGGCGTGTTGCCCTTGGCCCAGACTCGAACTTCCGAGGAGCCGTTTCCTCCAAGGACGGGACGGTTCTGGATCAGCGCAACCTTCAAGCCCATACGGGCTGCCGAGATAGCTCCGCAGCTCCCGGCGTATCCGCCCCCAATAAAGACGATGTCGAAAGGGCCTTCATCGACGGTCTCGGTGGAGACTCCCAGCATTTCGCGACGCCACTTTGGAAAAGCCTCGCTGGTGTTGTCGGGGGTAAAATCAGGATTGGTCGAGAAGAGGATGGCGTCGAATCGGCCATTGAATCCAGTCAGGTCCGAAACCTTGAGGTCGGTCGCCCCCTTTTCCACGTTCACCACGCCGCCTTTTTCCCAGTGCCAGCTTTCGCTGGTCTTGCCAAACTCATGATCGATGGTCTGCACGCCAACCGAGACCTGGAATCTACCAGGGGCAGCCGAGGCATCGATCTTGTCGTCGAATTTTTGAAGCCAGTTCTTGGTTCGTACCCACACCGTGTATTCTCCCGCTTCCGGAAAGGTAACCGTGGTCTTGGCGTCCTCGACCGGATTCCCCAGCCCGTGGGCGAGAAGATAGGGAGACCCCATGACGTCGATGAACTGGGTGTCGAGTTTCCATCCTCCCGGATGGTCGAACGATTCGGCCTCCACGAGGACCTCCGCGGACTGGCTCAAGAGTGGCAGCGAAAGGAGCGCTGCAAACAGGGATTTTCTCATGTGTCTACTGTGACTGCTACCTCTACGAATTTCCACCTGCGATTCGATCCGTTTTTGCGTCTCTACATTTCGTGTCCAGTTCCAATCCGGTGGGCGTCATCGGCGTTAGAGATTACGTACTGGTCTCGGGTTCGATTCAAGGTCACGCCCGTCCGGTCGCAGGGAAAACAACTGGGAGTGAAGTTGAAGACGGGGCTCCCCGACCGGGAATTGACGGTTCCCCTTCGTTTCCAGGAGGAGTTCTTTCTTAAGGAGCCCAAGGTGTTCGAGAAAACCCTGACCATCCGGGAAGGGGAGACAGCTCATGTGTCTTTCTCTGGAGCTCGATGCCGGATGCCGAGCTGACTTCTCTTGCGAAAGATGGCAAATTGAAGGGCAACGGGGAAGAGTTGATTCGACAAGTCGATCGGATGCTCACGGATCCCAAGGCCTCTGCCTTCTACGATCACTTTGTCGGCCAATGGCTGTAGACCCGCCGGATCGGGGATATGCCACCCGATCCCCGCATGTTCCCTCAGTGGGATTCCGAACTGGAAGAGGCGGTGCAAGAAGAGACTGCTCGATTCATTCGCCACCTTGTCGAAAAGAACCTCCCCATCGATCATGTTCTCGACAGTGATTTCGCGATGCTCAATGCGAGGCTCGCTAGACACTACAAGATTCCCGGAGTTGAGGGAGATCATTTCCGCCCCGTTCCACTGAAACCGGAGCACCGGCGAGGTGGGGTCGTCGGGCAGGCAAGCTTCCTGACCGTGACCTCAAATGGCAGCAACACCTCTCCGGTGATTCGTGGAATCTTTGTCCTCGAGAACCTCCTGGGGACTCCACCGCAGCCTCCTCCGCCTGATGTGGATTCTATCGAGCCGGATACCCGCGGCACGACGACGATTCGCGAGCAGTTGGCCAAGCATCGGGAGGTTGCGATCTGCTTCGACTGTCACCAGAGAATTGATCCACTGGGGCTGGCCTTGGAGGCGTATGACCCGATCGGAGCGTTCCGAACTCACTACCGACTTCCGAACCCGAAGAAGCCGAAAGGCCCCAAGGTCCTGACTGATACCGAGACGGCGGATGGGACTCCCTTGGCTGGAGCGGAAGATCTGAAGGGCTATCTCTGGGAACGACGGCATCTTTTTGCGAGGGGATTGACTGAGAAACTCCTGATCTATGGCACCGGGCGCGGCCTGAGT
Organism: Verrucomicrobiales bacterium; assembly: GCA_029213195.1. Lineage (GTDB taxonomy): Bacteria > Verrucomicrobiota > Verrucomicrobiia > Verrucomicrobiales > DEV007 > Arctic95D-9. The sequence continues at coordinate 52,936 of JARGNI010000002.1, read as the reverse complement.
TACTTCGACGAGAAATCCGTGGAATCGGTGGTCGCGAGTCTCGGAGATGAAGATCGCGGATTTCGAACGCTGCTTCATCGCGTCGTTGCGAGCGATGCGTTCCAGGCGCGCTAGATTTCTGAAGGTTACTTTCTCGGGACGAAGGGATGCTCGAAAATCGTTATTCGGCCTTCCTGGACCGGGAATCTGATTGACGCTTCGTAGGCTCCGTTGTATTCCTCCCCGCCGAGGTTTCTCGGAACCATTCAAATTTCATCATGGCTGACAACGCGAATTACTTTGCAGGACTGGATATTGGAGGAACGACCGTCAAGACGGTTCTCGTCGATGTGAGAGGGGAGGTTGCGGGAGAAATGATCGAGGTGCGCAGCCACGTGAAAGATGGCTACGAGGCAACGTTCGGCCAACTGGAGTCGGCGCTCGATCAGTTGACCGCGGCGATCGGGGTGACTCGCGATGCCGTGAAGGGGATCGGAATGGATGTTCCCGCGCCGTCCTGTGATGGAGTGATCTGGGGGCGGGCCAATCTTGCCGAAGACTGGGTTGGAACGAATATTCGGGATCGGCTCTCCGAGCGTCTCGGAGGCACTCCGATTTACATGACCAACGATGGTAACGCTGCTGCGTTGGGGGAATATGCTGTGAGAAGAAAGCACATCGGGGGCTTGCTCCTTGTCGCGCCCGGCACGGGGCTCGGCGGTGGCCTCGTTCTTCCGGGAGGACGAGCCTACGAAGGGGCCAACGGTCTCGCCTTGGAGGTCGGTCACATTTCCTCGCCGTTTCGCGAGGACGATGGAGAGCTTCCCCAGTGCAGTTGTGGCAAGTTGGGGTGCCTCGAAGCCTGGGTGTCCCTGGTCGCACTGCGACGACGCATCGGTTTGGAATTGGCCAAGCCAGAGCATGACGATCATCCGCTCAACGACGGTTCACCGGTCGAGGAGAAGGCCTTTCGCTTGCGGGATTTTGCCCAAGAGGGAGACGAGCTGGCGAATTTCCTGTTCCAGCAACAGGCACGCATTCTGGGCTACGGGATTGCCGATCTCGTAAGGGTCTTCGATCCGGGACTGGTCGTCCTCGGAGGAGGCCTCGCGGAGACCGAAGGCTTCCGGGACACCTACCTCGACTGGATGAAGGAAGGGTTCGAAGAAAGAGCCTGGGCCATGTATTCTCATAGCCCGATCGATCCGGAGAAGATCACGACCCGTTTCGAGTGGGCTACCGGGGGAGATTCTGCTGCGGCTCTCGGAGTCGCGTTCTCGGCCCGCGAGATGTTTCGCTAATCCGGGCTTCGACCTCGATGGGGCGTTCCTGATCTGCCGCAGGTCAGGAATCGACTATCTGCGGTGCGCGTCGATCTTGGAGATGCGATAGCTCCCTTCGACTTCCTGAAAGTAGACCCGGGCCCAGCCGCCGGTGTAGTGGAGAATCATCTTGTCGTCGTAGTAGGGGACATTGCCGCCATGGGGGCGATTCCAATCGAGACTGGCCACAGCTTCCGGGGTCGCATATTGCAGCGCCATATTGCGATCGAGTCGTACAAAGGCGGTGAGAAAGCGCAGGGCGACATCGTGCTTGTCCAGTTTGCGAACTGGCTTCGTGGGAGCAGGATTGGTTTGGGAGGAGGAAGCCGAGTTCTCGAGGGCCTGGGAATCGGAGACAGGTTCGACACACGAGGTCAGGATGAAAAGAGTTCCCGAAGTCACGGCAAGGGTGGCTAGTCTTGCTGCATTTCGAAATACTCTCATGACCCGGCTTTCGTAGTTTTGGTTTCCAGGGCCGGGAGGATCACTTTTCGCTTGAGCAACCAGCACACTCCCACCAGGTCATAGACTCCTCGGATGGCTCGATCGAGGTTCGTATATTTGGATTCCCCGGCTTTGCGTTCGCGATGATTGACATCGATTTCGGAAATCTTGAGACCTGCGTGGGTGAAAACGGCAGGAAGAAATCGGTGCATGCCGTTGAACGGGACAAGGAGATCGATATGATCCTTGTGCATCGCCTTGAGTGAACAACCGGTGTCACTGATACCGTCGTGGATGAACCAGCGTCGAACCGTGTTCGCGATTTTGGAAGCGGTTCTTCGGCTCCAGGTATCCTTTCGCTTGGCGCGGCGACCTACCGCGACATCACAGTCCCCACCGCGAACCAGCTCGACCAGCTTCTCGATGTCGGCGGGATCATTTTGTCCGTCTCCGTCGAGCATCACGAGGATATCTCCGGAGGCGTAGCGAAAACCTGCATAGAGTGCTCCGCTTTGACCCCGGTTCTCAGTGAGGAGAAGGGGAGTGACGCCTTCTATCGAGGAAATGATCTCTGCGGTTCGGTCACTGCTGCCGTCGTCGATGGCGATGATCTCGGCGTCGGGCTGGCATTCGCAGATCTCCCGAAGGACAAATTCGACGCATTCTTCCTCGTTGTAGAAGGGAACCACGATGCTGACCCTCTCGACAGCAGGATCGGTTTTCCGCAGTCCGAACGACGGGGGAAACGGGGATCGATAGCCTCGGGGGTTCGTCATAACAGCAGGCAGGAAGGGAAAGACTGTGAAAGCTCTAAATCTACTTTCCGGGCACCTTGGGTTGAGGCCATTTTTCGAGGTCTCGACCTCGATGCACAGAGAAATAGTAGGTGCGATCATACCCGTAGTCCGCCTCGAATTCACCGATTTTTTCGGTGCTGGCAAACCGCTGGGCGAGGTCTTCGGGAAGATTGGGAGAAAAGGACATGAGAATCAGGGCATCCTTTCCGCGGAGTTCGTCTTCGATCGGGGTATTCCAGACTTCGTATTGGGAGACGATCATGCCGGAAGGTTCCCATCGGTAGACGCGGGGCTGATCCGGAAGACCGAAAGCGAGGTGACTCGCGGTGTCTCGATGCCCCATAACAACCAGAAACAGTTCCTCCGAGTCCGGCTGGTTTTCTCGAATCTTTTCGAATTCTGCAGCCATGATGTCGTGCCCCATCATCCGGCGGTTGGGGTCCGCTCGGTGTCCCGCCGCGTCGAAAAGGGCAAACGCTGGGCTCGCAAAGTAGAAGTAGGCGGAGAGACAGATGCCGCCGAGAAGAGCGAGATAGCAGGTGATCTTCCGAGCCCGCTCGCTTCGTGTCAATTTCCACCCGGGGCGGCGGACTCGCAGGGAGAACCAGGCCGCGGTGAGTGCGATGCAGGAGACATAAAAGACCGCGGGCCAGTTGGGCTGCAGCTTCTGGCGGAGCGCGAGAACAAGCATCGCAGCAAGTGGAACGCCACCAAAGATCAGGAGGAAACGGACGGGGCGACTTGCGCTGCGAAACATCGCCAACTGGGTGAAAACCACCGAGAAAAGAATGATCGCAGTGAGCGGTGCGAGGACTCCCATTTGCGTCGCAAGGAACGTGAAAAACTCTTCGGCCCGCTCCAGAAGGGGATTCTCCACGACCGGTCCGGTTTCGAAGTGATGCTTGGTGTGATGGATCGTGATCCAGTCGTGATTCGCATTCCAGATCAAGGGAGGAAGAAGAGAGAGATAGGAGCCAAAAAGGGCCAACAGGAGCCCTGGACGTTTCAGAAAGGAACGCAGGCGCTTCTCGGTGAGGAGAAAGACCACCACCATGGGGGGGAAGATCATCATCATCTGCTTGCTGAGATGACCGATCGCCAGGGCAAGGAAGAGAATGACGAGAGATCCGCGGCCTCCGGCGCCAGATGTATAGCGCCACGTCATCCAGAGGGCCGTGGTCCAGCAGACGGTCAGAGGAGCATCGATGGTCAGGAAGAAGCTGAGAACGGAATTGGCTGGTGCCGCGAGACCGAGGAGGAGAGCGATCCATCCGGTCCGCACATCGAAAAGGGTGGAAGTCAGCCGGAAGAGCAAAAACGCCGCCAATGTTCCGAGGATTGCGGCAGCAGCACGGATGGCATAGAGACTCCCCCCGCCAATCCAATCAACGAAGGCGTAGAGCCATGCGATGAAAGGAGGTTTCGAGTAGTAACCGAAATCGAGTTGGCGACCCCAGTCCCAGTAGTAGGCCTCATCTCCGGCCGGATTGACGGGAAAGAGGGCTGCGTAGACGAGACGGAAGAGGAGAACTCCTCCGAGGAGAAATAGCGCCCTTCGATTCCACTCTTGATCCGTCAGTCCGTTCCACATTTGAAAGCGGATACGCTGCCGCAAGCTTCGAAAAAAGCTAGGGGATTTGTCATGCCGTTACCTCCGGGAAAAAAGCATGAATGTTACCTGCCTTCCCGGAAGGCAGGTTCTTCCAGAATGGAGCGGCTGCGTCCTATCGCTGACGCATCTGGCTGAGGATCCGGTCTGCGGCCGATACATTCCGCCCCTCGACGTCTTCCCAGGAGTCGTAGGTTTTCACGCCGTCGACAATGCGAGGAGGATCTTTCTTCCCATCGCCTGTCTTTACGATGTTGGATTCGACGATATCTTCCTGCTCCTCGACGATTTCACCATTCTCGATGATGGTTTCCGCCCCGACCATGCTGACTGGCTTGGGCTCTGGTTTCAGAGCTGCGATGGGATTCGGAAGAGAAAAGCCCTTTTTCTCTTTCTCTGCTTTCTCGGGCTTGGGGGCTCCGGCAAAGAGAGGGACGTCAGCCTCTTCGTCCGCACTTTCTGCGACAGGAGCCGGTGCGGTGGGAGCCGCAGGGGCAGGTCTTGGCTTGGGCGTCGCCGGGGCGCTCTCTTCAAAGCCGGGGGCATCGGGAATATCGGCACTCGTCGGAGCAGCTGGAGCAGTGGTCATTTCCACGCTCTCCGGTGCTTCAGTAGCGGCAACAGGGATTGGATCGATGGGGGCTGCAGTTGGGACCACGTCCTCCTTCTTTTTCTCTCGATTGAAGAACGAGAAAAGACCGCCGGATTTCTTCTCTTCCGGCTGCGCTTCCATCGGTGCCGCCGTAAAGGCTGGCTCGGTAACTTCCTCCTCACGTTCTGCCTGGACCGCGCTTCGAACCGGCGTGGTAAGAATCGGATCTTCCTTCTTCTCTTTCTTCAGCGAAATGGGCGGAAGAATGGGGTTGGCTTTCTTCTCGGGCTTTGCCTCCAGACCATTGGTGGCGGTCATCAGCGGAGAATCCTCGGCACTGTCTTTCTTGAACTTGGAGAAGAGAGAGGGCTTGGCCTTTGGCTTGGGCAGAGGTTGCTCGATCTTCTCTCCATCCTTGATGAGATAGGCTGCGCTCTCGACCTTCTTCGGTTTGCCACCGCGAAATATGGTATCGCTGTCGCGCTTGACTTCAGGCTTTTCGGCCGCGGCAGGGGCCGGGCCGGTTCCTGTGGCAGTTCCCCCGGGAAAGAGGGCGTTGGAAATCTGGTTGCGGTTGCGACCGAAGCCAAAAATTTCGTTCTTCTTCGGTTCGGCCACCCCGTCGGTTGCGGGAAGGACGAAGACCAGAGCGAGAGAGAGAAAAGGAGTGCGCTTCATGTGTGTGGGGGACTATATCAGCAATTTTCCCGTCATTCACGGAAATTCCTGTCTCTCCTGTAACGGACGAGACCGCAGATCAATGGCCCTTTTTCCCATTTTTCTCTTTCAACGAGGCGAGGTAGGCGACGAGATCGCGAATTTCTCCTTTTTTCATCAGGTAGCCCATCGGGGGCATGGCCGAGACCGGGGGCTGGCTCGAGGCGACATCCGATCGGGCGATCTTCTTTTCCACCTGCTCGTTGGGGTCTTCGGGATTCGGAATCTTCAGCGTGATCTGTTGATCGTTCTCCTCCATCAGGGTGCCACCGATACTCTCACCCGTTTTCAAGGTAACCAGCATCATTCCATAGCCCGGAACGACGTAGTCGCTCGGGGCGACCAGCGAAGCGAGAAGATACTCGGCGTCCTTTCGCGACCCAATCCCGGTCAACTCGGGACCCGCAACTCCGCCGTCTCCGTTGACCTTGTGGCACTTCGCACACTGTCCTGCGGCATGTGTCAGGAATAGCTCTTTGCCCTTAGCGATGTCCCCTCCGGCGAGAGCGGGGCGAAACGCGGCGAGGGAATCGTCCGGGTCGAGCTTGGCTTCGTAGGCAGCAAGCTGTTGCTGGATTGCTTCGTCTTCGCTGGCAGCCGCTGCTTCCAACAGGTCGAGAATCGCCCCTGGCTTCTCCTGTTCGATCGAAGAAAGCCGATTCCGCAAAAGAGAAACGGACGCTTCGTCTTCCAGGGAGCCAAGGAGATGATAGCCTGCCTGGCGCAAACGCAACTGGTCCGACTCTGCCAGCTTGCGGGCCTCCGATGCGCCTCTTGCGGCGTCGAGCGAAACCAGCGTTTCCACAGCGGCGGCGCGGAGCGTATGGTTCTCTTCCCCGAGAAGCGAATCCCAGAGGGGCTCGAGAGCACCAGGATCCTGGTTGGCCAAGCCTCTGAGAGAGCCTATCCTGGCGTCGACATCCGCTTTTTCATCCTGGATCTGGCGAGTCAGCAATTCGACCGGCGCTTCGGCTCCGTATTCCAGGGCGAGACGGGTGGCCAGGCTGATGAGATTCCCCTCGGCGGTGGCGAAAACGGCAGGGAGTCCTTCCTGGACCGCCTTTGTGACATCGACACGACTTGCTGGATCGAGCGGGCGATAGGCGCCATTGGTCGAGTCGACCGGTTTGGGTTCTTTCCATTCGAGAAGGGCGAGGAGAGCCTGCTCGCGAAGGAGCATCGGGATTCCCTGCTGGGCGGCGTAGTCGAGGAGGTCAGACGCATTTTTGGGCTGTCCCACTCGGAAGGCGGCATTGATCAGGCGGGTGTGCTGGATCCACTCGCGATGGCCCTTGGGAAGAGGAGCGGACCCCGCGCTGGTGTAGCTGGTGAGCTTGTCGGCGAGATCCGGCAGCGCAGTCGTCAGGTCGAGATCATTGATCGCCCGGATCGCTTCCGCTTCGATGAACGGATCTTCGTCGGAGAGGAAGTATTTCACCCGAGGATCCTTCAACTTTCGCAGGGCCAGCAGCACTCCGAGACGAACCGCCGCGGATTCGTTGTGAATTTCCTTCAGCATCTTCTCGCGCTCGTTCAGCCCCCACAGGCCCTGGACGATGGCGTGACGGAGAAAAACATCTTTGTTGTCATTCTCTGCGAGCCGTTCGAGCAAAGTCGGGAGCGCCTGTGGATAGCCACACTTTCCAATCGCAATCGCGGCAAAGCTCTGGACCCGTGGCGATTCATCGCGCAGCAATTCCGTTAGCGCAGGTCCAGCTTCCTCCATTCGGCTGTCTCCGATGATCTTGACCGCCTGGGCTCGGATTTCGGGATCCGGATCATCGAGCAACTCGAGATGGAGGCGTAGGAGCGATTCGTCTTTTCTCGCCAGTTGACCGAGCCCCCAGACACCGTGAAGACGCTGCAGATGGTTCTCGGACTGGTCGATGGCAGCCTCGAAGATTTCGGAGGAGCCTCGCTTCGCCAGTTCGAACTGCGCGCGCAAACGGACACGCATATCGACGTGGCCGAGCAGAGGCGAGATTTCACTCTCGACGAGAGTGGAGAAATCGGTAGTGAGCAGTTTCTTGGTTTCTTTCACGATCTCACGTTCTTCCGCTTCCTTCGAGCTGAGCGTGTAGATGTTGCCGATATCCTGCTTGTACCAGCCGTTGTTGTTGAAGCAACTGAGATACATCTTTCCGTCGGGCCCGAATTCCACATCGGTATTGCCCAGCCCGACCATGAAGACTTCGTGGTGATCGAGAGCAAAGCCGGCTCCGTCGGGCTTTACGGAAAAGGCTTCCAGGTCTCCCTTGGCTCCGCCGAAGTTGCAGATCCAGAAGTGGTTTTCGTATCGTTCCGGCATCGCGGTGGCTCCGTAGTTGTAGACCATGCCGCTGGGACCCCAGGAAACGATGTCCACCGGGGGCAGAGTGTAGGCCGGCCGCTCCTCATGAAGCGGCTCCCAGATGGCCTCCGTCATCCAGGGGTTCATTGGGATCTCTTTGTGATCGGGGTGCTTGTAGACTGGGGTCCGAAGCTTGAGCTGGTTTCTGAAATTCAGGAGAACCTGGTGCCCGTGGTTCCATCCCGAATCCCCACCTTCGATGAGGTAGACGAGACGCCCCTTGTCCCACTGGTCGGCATCGTTGTCGCAGGTGAAAAGGTTGCCATACTGGTCGAAGGCCAGTTCCTGTGGATTCCGGAGCCCGGTATAGACCACCTCGAGATTCGATCCATCGGGCTCACATCGGAACACTGCGCCTTCGTAGGGATAGTGATAGTGTCGACCTTCCTTCGTGGTGAAGGAGAAACCACGATCACCGATCGACCAGTAGAGACGCCCATCCGGACCCCAGAGGATACCGTGCATGTCGTGTCCGGAAATACTCATGCGGACGCCGAACCCGTCCTGCAGCGAAGTGCGCTCGTCTGCCTGCCCATCGTTGTCGGTATCCTCGAGACGCCAGACATGGGGGATGTTGGTGTAATAGATATCGTTGTCGTAGCCAGAGACGAGCCCGATTCCAGGGCCGTCGAGGACATCATTGAAGCCTCCTGCCCAGACTCTCGAATCATCGGCGCGCCCGTCGGAATCCGAGTCCCGAATCATGACGATGCGATCCTCGAACTCGGTGTAGAAAGTCACCGGTCGTCTCGTGTCCCGCTGATACATCTCGAGACGATCCTGGCTGGTTTCGTTGTTGATATCGTCGAGCAGAACCTGTTGTTCATTTCGGATGTCCTGCACTCCGGCGCGCCAGCGATGAATCTCGGCCACATAGAGATTCCCTTTCCCATCGAAACAGATCGCGCTGGGGTTCTGGGTCTGTCCTGGGTCTGCGAAGAGAGACGCCGTGACATCGTTGGGTAGGGTAAAGCCTGCGATGCGAGCTTTCGCCTCACTGTCGTATTCTTCTGAAGTCTTGATTTCCAGGGTGTCGGAAACCGTTTTCCCACCTGAAGTTCTTTTTTCCACTTCGGTGGCAGGGAGAGAAGCCGTGCCGCAAACTGCGAGCAACAGGAGAAAAATTCGAAGTGTCATGGATTTGATGGGAGAAAAGGATACAGGGAGTGCGGAATCGGAAAGGATCCAGACTTACGACGGATATTCAAGAGATGAAACTCAGTCGAACCACTTGATTGCGCCAGCGGAGTTCGCCGCAGGCCAATTCCAAGCGTGGCATAGTAAAGGGTAGATCGAATTCCAGCCATGATTTTTCAGCGATTTCTCAAAGCCTTTGCGTGCTTCCTCCTCGCTCCGGCGATTCCCTTTTCCGTTTCCCAGGCAGACGATTCCGCCCTCGATTTTCCTCATTGGATCTGGGCCTCGAAAGAAGCCAAGGCAGAGGAGAAACTCTACTTCCGCGAGTCGGTTTCGATTCCAGAATCGGTTTCCCGCGTCGTTCTGGTCGCTTCCGGAGACAATCAGGTCGAGGTGTATGTCAACGGTGCTAGACGTGCGATCAAATCTACCGATTGGAGCCAGCCGGTGGTCGAGGATATCACCGACCAGCTGGATCGCGGCGGGGAGAACTTGATTGCCGGACGGTCGGTGAATCAGGGCGGGGTCGCCGCCTTTTTCGTGCTCCTGGAACTGACTCACAAGGATGGGACTAAGAGTCGAATTACTTCCCAGGAGGGCTGGAAAGTGACTCTCAAGCCGGAGAAAGGCTGGAATCAAAACGACTACCAGCCGACCGGAGATCGGTGGAAAGCGGCGGTATCGCTCGGTGAAGTAGGGGTCGCTCCCTGGGCGAAGGTCTCGAAGGATTCCTTTGCCGGGCTCCTCGACCTGCGGGTTCCGCAGGCTACTGACGTGGAGAGAATCAAGCTCCCGGAAGGCTTTTCGGCCGAATTGCTCTACTCGGTTCCGAAAGCCGACCAGGGATCGTGGGTCGCGATGACGATCGACGACAAGGAGCGGCTGATCGTTTCCGATCAGTATGGTTCCCTCTATCGCGTTGCCATTCCTCCCTTGGGCGAGAAGGTCAAAGCCGAGGACGTCGAGAAGATTCCCGTGGATATCGGAGGGGCCCAGGGACTCCTGTATGCTTTTGATAGTCTCTACGTGGTATTGAATACTCCGGAGCACGGAGGACGAGGGCTCTATCGCGTGAAAGATACGAATGGGGACGACCAGTTTGATGAGAAAGAACTCCTCCGGAAGTTCGACGATGTCGGTGGAGAGCATGGTCCGCATGCAGTCGTTCTCGGTCCCGATGGTGAGTCGCTCTATATCGTGGTCGGAAACCAGACTCCGGTAACCGAGGTCGATTCCTCGAGAATTCCTCAGATCTGGGGAGAAGACCTTTTGTTGCCTCGTCCTTATGGAAAGGGATTCATGAAGGGAACTCTCGCTCCCGGTGGTTGGGTGGCAAAGACGGACCCAGACGGGGAGACCTGGGAACTCATCGCGACCGGTTTCCGGAATCAGTATGATGTGGCCTTCAATCGCGAGGGCGATCTCTTCACTTTCGATGCCGACATGGAATGGGACATGAACACTCCGTGGTATCGGCCTACGAGGGTGAATCACATCGTCAGCGGAGCCGAGTTTGGTTGGCGAAATGGAGGGGGCAAGTGGCCGGACTACTACGCGGATAGTCTTCCGGCCGTCGTTGATATTGGACCCGGATCTCCCACGGGGGTGGCTTTCGGCTATGGCGCGAAGTTCCCTCCAAAGTATGAGAAAGCTCTCTATGTCGCGGATTGGAGTTACGGCAAACTCTATGCGGTGCACCTGCGCCCGAGCGGCGGAAGTTATGAGGCCACTTTCGAGGAGTTCATGAGCGCACAGCCTCTGCCCCTGACCGACCTTCTCGTGAATCCAAGGGACGGGTCGATGTATATTGCGATCGGGGGACGGAGAGTCCAATCGGGACTTTATCGGGTGACCTACACCGGGGATCTGCCAGAGAACGAGGAGGCCGAGCCGAGGTCCGATCTTCACCTCGTTCGGGAAAAGCTGGAGAGCTTCCATCGTCGTGCCGAAGGTGCCGTGGAAGCGGCCTGGCCTTATCTTTCTCATTCCGATCGCTTTATTCGCTATGCCGCCCGCACGGCTATTGAACATCAATCGGTCGATCAGTGGCAGGAGAAGACGCTCACGGAAGAAGATTTCGAAAGTCGCATCCAGGCGTCGATAGCTCTGGCCCGGTTGAAACCGGACGGAGTTCAGGCACGCCTCCTCGAAGGGCTGAACGGTATCGCCCTGGAAGAACTCTCAAACCGACAAAAGCTGGATCTTTTTCGTGCCTATTCCCTGGCGTTTACACGGCTTGGAAATGGAAATGCCGAACATCGGGAATCCGTCGCAGACCGTGTCGCTTCGAGGATGCCCTACGCCAGCCCTGCTTTGAACAGCGAGGCTCTCCAGCTTGCTGTTTACCTCGAGCATCCTCGGGCGGCCGAGATCGGGATCGATTTGCTTCTCTCCGCACCTTCGCAGGAAGAGCAAATGAGCTACGCCAAGTCCCTGCGTCATCTGAAGACCGGGTGGACCCGCGAATTGCGCAAGAGCTACTACGAGTGGTTCACCCGAGCCAAGGGATACAAGGGAGGGGCGAGCTTCAGCATGTTCATCAACAACATGAAGAAGGACGCCCTGGCCAATACGCCCGAGGCGGAAAAACTTGCTTTGAAGGAGACCATCGAGGCGGAACCTCCGACGGAGCAGATTTTTTCGGCCGAGCCTCGCTCTTTCGTGAAGGCATGGACGGTGGACGACTTCAATGACGTCATCCACGTCGGTCTGGAAGGAAATCGGGATTTCGCAAACGGACGGAAGATGTTTGGCGCGACGACCTGTTTTGCCTGTCACCGGTTCAACCAGGAAGGGGGCGCGATCGGACCCGACCTGACGAGCGTCGCCGGGAAATTCAGCCCCCGGGATCTGCTCGAGTCCATCATTGATCCCAGCAAGGAGATCTCCGACCAATACGGCCAGATGATCTTTACGATGAAGGACGGTTCGGTGGTGATGGGGCGGATCATGAATCTCAGCGGCGATGTCGTTCGGGTGAATACGAACATGATGAACCCCGATGAGATCGTGGCGGTGGACCGAAAGCGACTCGCTTCGATGAAAGACTCTCCGGTCAGCATGATGCCTCCCGGCCTTCTCAACACCCTCGACAAAGACGATGTGCTCGATCTGCTCGCCTATCTTCTTTCGCAGGGGAACGCCGAGGATCCGATGTTTGCCGAGTGAGACTCCGGAGTCGGCATCGCTCGTCGTTTTTGCGATTGGCGGTGTCGTGGCTGATCCTCGCGTATGCCTCGACGCGCCTTCAAAGATTCCCCTCTGCGCTCTCGAGTCGTTTCGATGAACCACCGGGTTTCCTGCAGGAACCCACGATAGAATTTTCTCGTCGTTGCTCCGAGTCGGGTCAGTGCGCTCCGATGATTGATCCAGAGCATAGTTCCCGCACCGAGAGCGAGGAGGTAGAGCATAGCTGCCCAGGCAAAGCTGAGAGAGTAGTGACCGTCTTCATCCGTGGCAATCCGGTCCCGGTGGAAAGCGATGTGACCCGTTTCATCGCGGATGATGAGTTCTGCCATGGCGACAATCGCAGGGTCGCCCGCGTACTTGCGGAGCAACTTGTAGTAGTTGTTGCTCGTGATTTCGGTCAGGAGCAGGGCGTAGAATTCGAACGACACTCCAAAGGCTCTGCGGACACCGCAAAAGATGGAGAAGCTCCAGTGTTTGGTGATGGGGGTTCCTCCCATTCTCTGAACCGCTTTTCCGAGGAGTTCCGAATGTCGCTTTTCTTCGACGAACCAGAGGTCGACGAGGGTTCGCATTTGGGGATGCTTTCCAAAATAGCTCTCTCGGTCGTGTCCGATGAGGTAAGCCGGTCCTCCTCCGTCCCCGAGTTGAAACTGAGTCAGGGAGTGAAGAAGCGCACGATGCTGCGATTCGGTGAAAGGGTGGCGAGGTGCCTCCCAGTTGGGTTCCGGGCGATCTGTGCCGTTTCGGGTGAAGTGATTGATCCAGGATTGAAGTTCCATGACCCTAACTTCACCTCGCTCTGTGAAGAGGGGGTGAAAGGGCTATGAAACCGAAGTGAAAAAGGGGATCCGACTCCGCAGGAGCTTTGTGATCAGTCCAGTTCGAGCGGTTTCACTTCGAATTTGCGAAAAGCAACGGGTCCGTGATCTCCCTGGATCTTGAAGGGGGCCGAAGAGAGTTCGGGGCCAGCCGCTCCTCCCCGGGTGGGTCCGGTCACCTCCGCATTCTCATGAATCGTGACACCGTTGTGAACGACCCGAACGAATCGAGCGTTTTCGGTTTTCTTTCCATCTTCATCAAATCGAGGGGCACGGAAAATGATGCGAAACTCCTGCCAGGTTCCCGGTGCCGTCGTCGCGTTGGTGCGAGGAGGCGTGCCTTCGAACCCCTTGTGCTTGCCTTCCTTCTTGTCGTCCCACCTCTCGTAGATCCCTCCGCAGTCTCCGTGCTTCAGGGCCTCGTCGGCCTTGCCATAGCTGTCGAGGATTTGAATCTCATACCGGTTTTGAAAGTAGATTCCTGAGTTCGATCCTTTCGGAATCATGAACTGCACTTTGACCTCCACGTCCCCAAATTCGGCCTTGCTGATAAGGTTGCCCGCCTTGCCCGCCTTGCCTGCCTTGCCTGCCTTTCCGTTATAGAGAAGTTTGTCGCCGGATTCGATCGCCTTCCATTCCTTCTTGGTCGGATGTCCTACGACCTTGCCAGCCATGGCCCAATCCGAGAGCTCTGTCCAGGATTTCGGATCGAGGAGGGATTCGGCCCGAACGATGGAAGAGGGCGCGGCCAGGAAGAATGCTGCCATCGTCACAGCAATAGACAAACCAGATCGGAAAAGGGGAGTAAACATGGGCAGAATTGTCCAGATTTCATAACCGGCTGTCAATGAATGGGCGAGGCGTGCTGAAGCCATTGCATGAACAATTCCTCTGTCTGCAGGGAAATCTGGCACAGGTTGATCGAACAAGAATGATTGACCCTCTCTCGGTATCCCGAGTATGATGGCGCCATGAAATTCTCTACACGGTTGTTCGCGTTGGTGACTTGCTGCATCCTCTTTCCGCTCTTTGCGGATGGCGAGATCCGGGAATGGACCCGGGCTTCCGACGGCAAGAAAATTTCGGCATCTTTTGTGGGAATGAAAGGGGAGGGCGTCATCCAGATCAAGATGGCGAACGGGCAGGTATTCGATGTGCCGCTCTCGAGCCTCTCACCGGCGGACAATGAATTCGTAGCGGGCCTGAATGCACCGGCAGCAGAGAAAATGGAAGAGAAGCCAGGGACTCCAGCCGAGAAGGCAACGATACCCGACGGGGAGACGACTGTGGTCTTGAGCGGGGTCGCCATTTTCTGTCGGGACTGTGTCGAGCGAATCGAGGGGCTCAAGGAGAGCGAGGAAAACAAGGTCGACCCCTCCGTGGAACTGTCCGCGAGCCGGAGCGATCAGACGGTGACGATCAAGGCTCCGACCGGGAAATTGGCTCTCGCGACGGTGAGGAAAATTCAAGGTGCCGGCTACTACGGGACATCTGATGTGCCGGGAATTGCGATGAGTTCGCTGAAAGAGGACGACTTCACCACGGACACGATGGTCGTTCGCGATGCTGCCGTCGTTTGCAGTGGAGGTGTCAAAGCGTTTGAGAAAGCCGTCGAGAGCGTGGATGGGGTCGACAAGGTGGATGCCAAATCTGGATCGACTCGCATCAAGGTTGAAGGAGAAGGCTTCAAAACTTATGAAGTTATGAAAGTGCTTCGTGAGGCGGGTTTCGGCGGCCGATTTCAGTAATCGCTGGTGAACCTGGGCTGGGTAGATGGGCAGGCCGAGGCGAGAGAGCCTTACCCCTTTTCGGTGATGATCGCGTCCATGGGCACGTCGTGAGCTTCAGGCGTGAGCGGACCGACCTGAGTTTCGAAGCAGATTCCCAGTTTTCGAGGGTGGTAACCCTTTCTCGCGAGGTTCGACAGGTAGCGATCGTAGTGGCCCTTTCCGCGTCCGAGACGAGCCTGACTCTCCCGACAAAAGCCAACCCCGGGAACCAGGATCCAGTCGGGGGCATCAAGCACACGGCAACGCGCTGGGTCCGGCTCAAGAAAACCATAGCTTCCTTCTCGAAGATCTTTCTCGGATCGAACTTCGTGGAATGATAGTTGTGATCCATCCTCGCTGACTCGCGAGAATCCCCAGCATTTTTCGGGAAACTCGTGAAAGAGAGCGGTAAGGGCGGGCTCGCTCGCCATGGGAAGATACGAGAAAACCGTCTCGACCGTGTCCCACCCGGGAAGGTTTTGGATCGTAGCGCAGATGGCCTCCGAGGCCGACGCCTTTTCCATATCGGAGAGAGCACGGACTCGAGCGAAACAAGCGCGTCGGAGAGCGCGTTTGTCCATCTAGTTGCGCTTCTTGTATTCGGCCATGGCTTCCGGCATGAACTTGCGGAGTTCGTCGATCCGTCGTTCGTCGAGAGGGTGCGTGCTCAGAAAGGCTGGCCCACGTCCTCCCTGGCTGTTCTGAGTTCGCCACTGTCCGAACCTTTGCCAGAGCCCGACTGATTCCTCGGGGTTGTAGCCGGCTCGAGCCATGAAGATCGCGCCCATCCGGTCGGCTTCCAGTTCCTGGTTCCGAGAAAAGGCTCGGGTGGCGAGAAGGGCACCACCTCCCAGCGCTGCCGTGGCGAGGGCTCCATCGCGACCATCTCGATTGAGTGCGATCCCGGCGCCGGCGACGACGGCGCCGGCGACAGCATTCTGGGAAAGTCGTTCACCGGAATGACGGGCCACAACATGGGCAACCTCATGACCAATGACTGCTGCCATTCCCGCTTCGTTTTGGGTAATGTCGAAAATCCCGGTGTGCACTCCGACTTTTCCCCCAGGGAGGGCGAATGCATTGGGCGTGTCATCGTCGAAAACGACAAACTCCCACTCGGCGTTGGGCACCGGCATGACTACGGAAAGACGTTTTCCGACGCGCTGAACCAGTGCGTTGTATTGCGAGTTTTTCGAGATGGGCTTCTCCTGCTTGAGCTTGTTGAATTCGGAGAGACCCAGCGCTGCTTCCTCAGCGGGGTTGAGGAAGTTCAATTGCTTGCGACCCGTTTCCGGAACGGTGGTAGTGCAGGCGACCACGACCAGGGAAAGGATGAGAGAGATCGAGGCAATGACTGGCGCTTGGAAAAGTCTGGAGGATACGGCTTTCATCCGAAAGGTGATTATCTTGAAAAAACGGCTTGGGCGGGCCGAAATTAGAAAACTTCGCGGGGAAAACTCGGTTCGTCGAATTTTTCCTGTCACAGAATGAGGAGATTCGCTCAATGTCTGTTCCAGCCTAAAGAACCGTTTTTTTGATGAAGTTTGTTTTTGTCCCCGTCTTATTTCTTACCTTTGGAGTCTCTTTTTCAACGTATTCCCAGGAAACATCAGGGAACCCCTCTCTCTCCGAAGCGGTTGCCAGCGACCTCGAGGCGACCGTGGTCACTTCCACCTCCCAGGTTCCGACGCGGCTTTCACCTGAGGTTGCCGAGACTTTTCGAGGGCCGGTCATCAATGACGACGCAGTCGTGGTTTTCGAACCCGAGACGCTGGTGAGTACGGCCTCACGGGTCACTACGACCAACTTTGAGATTCCCTACGTCGTGGATACGATCACCTCCGCGGATCTCGTGGACCGATCCGTGAGGAGTCTTCCGGAAGCCTTCGAAAGAACGCCGGGAGTGCTTGTGCAGAAAACCGCACATGGGCAAGGATCGCCCTTCATCCGTGGATTTACCGCCTATCACAACTTGCTGTTGATCGATGGGATTCGGCTCAACAACTCGGTATTTCGTTCCGGTCCCAATCAATACTGGAATACTGTCGATTCACAGGGGCTTCGCCGTATCGAATTGGTCAAATCCCAAGGCTCGGTCCTCTACGGTAGTAACGCCGTGGGAGGTACTGTGCAAGCCCTGACGAAACGCCCAGTCTACGCCGAGGAGGGAGGCTACAGTGGAGGACGGACCTATTCCCGATATGCCCACGGAGAGGACAGTTTTGTTCAACGAGGCGAATACACGGTCAGCGAGGCGGGGAAATACGGGTTCATTCTCGGTGGGACTTACAAGAATTTCGGAGACATTCGTGCAGCCGAGATTGGTCGATTGCCTTTCACTGGATATGAAGAGTGGGACTTCGACGCCAAACTTGAATGGTTCCTGCGCGAGGATCTCCGGCTGACTCTGTTCCATCAGCAGGTCACGATTGACGATGCCTGGCGAGTGCACAAAACCCGATTCGCGATTCCCTTTGCGGGATCTGCTGTCGGCAATGAACAAGCCCGTATTCTCGACCAGCGCCGGAAGCTGACCTACGTTCAGTTGGAAGGCGATTCGGAAGGACCACTTTTCGACCAGTTTACCGTCAGCCTTTCCCATCAGCAGCAGGAGGAGGATCGCTTTCGGAGGCGGGCCAATGGGAGATTTGAGGAGCAGGGGTTCACTGTCGACACCTATGGAGCCTGGGCCCAGTTCGACAAGTATCTCGAGTTCACCGATCTCTCCTACGGCTTCAGCTACTACCACGATGAGATTTCCTCATTTCGTAACGACTACAATGCGAATGGAACTCTGCGGGCGGTTCGGATTCAAGGCCCGGTGGGAGACGATGCGAGTTATGACCTGGTCGGGGCTTTTGTCCAGAGCCGCACCCCCATCGGGGACCGCGTTACCCTCGATGTAGGAACGCGGTTCACCCATGCCTCCACCCAGATCGGAAGGGTACAGGATCCCGCGACGGGGAATCCGATTTCGATCGAGAACGAATGGCAGAACCTGTCGAGTTCCGCTCGAATGACCTATCAGTTGGACGACAACGATGAGTATCGATTCTTCCTTGGGGCATCCCAGGCCTTTCGGGCACCCAACCTCTCAGATCTTTCTCGCCTCGATTCCAACCGAAGCACCGAGATCGAAACGCCTGCTCCGAACCTCGATCCGGAGCATTTCGTGACCTATGAGATTGGTGTCAAGGCGGAGACAGACTCCTTTTCAGGGAGTTTGAGCTACTTTTATACTCAGGTCAGCGATATGATCCTGAGAACCCCGACCGGACGTGTCGTGGGTGGGTTGAATGAAGTTACGAAATTGAACTCGGGTGATGGTCATGTTCAGGGTGTGGAGCTGCAGGGCGACTGGAGGGTCGATGATCAATGGTCCATCTTCGGAGGATTCGCCTACCAAGACAGCCATGTTTCGACCTTTCCGACGTCTGCTCCCATCTTGCAGGATGAAGTGCTGAGTCGACTGCTGCCGCTGAATGGATTTGGAGGCGTGCGATGGGAGAATCCCGATGACACCTGCTGGGTCGAACTCACCCTGACGGTTTTCGATCGGGCCGACCGACTCAACACGAGAGACTCTCGGGATACCCAGCGCATTCCCCCTGGAGGAACTCCCGGATATTGGCTCGCCGCCCTGCGGTCCGGTGTGCAGCTGAATGAAAAGACCTACCTCACGGTTGGTGTCGAGAATCTTTTCGACGAAGCCTACCGGGCTCACGGCTCAGGGCAAAACGAACCGGGCGTGAACGGATACGCAGGGGTTGAGATCACCTACTGATCGCAACTTGAGAGAAGGCCAAGGAAGGCAGCTTCTTCCCGGCATCGAGCGATGCCTAGAAAAACAGGTCGCCCAGGGCCTCGTCGGTGAGTTGTCCGGGATCGGCGATCGCCATGAGCTGGCCGAGGTATTCGACGGCCTCGAGTTCATCGGCAGGGTCAAAGGTCTCGGAGGCAGGGGCTTCCACCTCCGCGACAGAGGGGGGAGCGGTCTCACTCGAGTTCGGATGCCAGATGGAGATTGCCACGGCAGCAATGGCAACCGTCGCAACCGAGGCCGTCACCGCCAATGGGGAGCGGAACAAGCTCGCAAAACGAGCCGCCCAACTTGTCTCGGATTCCAGCTTCCGGACCTCGCGAATCACATTCCGAGAAAAGAAGGGACTGGGTTCGCGTTTCGAGGCCTGGTTGAGGAGATCCCAGATGGGATCCTTGTCTTCCGAATTTTTCATCTGGAGTATGAAACCGCGAGCGCGGGAAAAGGTTTCAACAATTCCGAACTTTTTTCGGAAACAGAAAAACCTAGGGGGGAGGGGCCTCGATGAATCCCTCCAGTTGTCGAATCCGAGTCGGATGACGCATCTTCCGAAGGGCCTTGGCTTCGATCTGTCGAATTCTTTCGCGTGTCACTTGAAACTGCTTACCCACCTCTTCCAGGGTTCGGCTGTAACCATCGACCAAGCCGAAACGCTGTTCGAGGACTTCTCGCTCGCGTGGGGTCAAGGTATCGAGGACATCCTTGATCCGATCCTTCAGCATAGACATGGAAGTCATGTCGCTGGGGTCTTCGGCTCCTTTGTCTTCGATAAAGTCTCCGAGACTGGTTTCTTCGCTGTCACCCACGGGAGCCTGCAGGGAAATGGGCTGCTGCGCCATCTTGAGGACAGCTCGCACCCGCTCAACCGGGAGATGAATCTCCTCGGCGATCTCTTCGGGAGTCGGCTCGCGACCATACTCCTGGACGAGCTGCTTCTGGACCCGCATCAGCTTGTTGATCGTCTCGATCATGTGGACCGGAATCCGAATCGTTCGAGCCTGGTCGGCAATGGAACGAGTGATGGCCTGGCGAATCCACCAGGTTGCATAGGTGGAAAACTTGTATCCTCGGCGGTACTCGAACTTCTCCACCGCCTTCATCAGTCCCATGTTGCCTTCCTGGATTAGATCGAGGAAGGAAAGACCGCGATTGGTATATTTCTTGGCGATGGAAATGACGAGCCGCAGGTTGGCTTCGACCATCTCGTCCTTGGCTTTTCGCGCTTCCGCCACGTATTTCTGGAGATCTTCGGCAAACGATTCGAACTCGGAGAGTTTCATCCAGGCATCCTTTTCGAATGCGGTCTTGGCGCGGGTGGCTTCGCCTTTTTCCTTGCTCGTGCCCGCGGCTTCGGCCTGGGTGCGGATCGCGAGGGACTTCACGGAAAATTCTTCCGTGCAGGAAACGAGGTCCTCGGTGACCTTTTGTTTGAAGTAGAAACGGTTGTAGCAACGAGAGAGAGACGTGTGGCTCTTCTTCCACTTTTCCTCGAGCTTCTTCTTCGCGGCACCTTCCTTGGCTCCCCGAAGTTTCGCGTAGGTCTCCGAGAGCTCGTCGCGAAGTTCCTCGACCTGTGTGCGGAGCTTTCCGAGATTCTTGAGATAGCGGGATCGGCTCTCGATCTTCTTGTCGATGATGAGACGGTCGAACCGCTCTTCACCGGCCTCGAGGCGTTCCGCCATGGCGAGGTAGGCATCGGGAATGAATCCGAAACGGGAGAGGACCTTCTTGATCTCGGACTCGGATTTTTCGATCCGCTTGGAAATCTCCACTTCCTGCTCCCGGGTCAGGAGAGGCACCTGCCCCATCTGCTTGAGATACATGCGGACGGGATCGTCGAGAATATCGAGGCGACCTTCCTTGGCCGCCGGCTTTTTCTCGGCGACCGGTTCGTCGGAGGAGTCGTCGTCGTCATCCGAACCCGCTTTCAAATTGTCGACCTCGGCGCTGTCGATGATGCGGAACTTCATCGCCTGCAGTCGCTCGATCAGTTCTTCCATCAGCTCCAGATCGCTCTGGGTATCGGGAAGCGCTTCGTTGATATCGTCGAAAGTCAGGTAGTCCTGCTCCTTGGCCAAGCGGATCAGATCCCGGACGATGGGCTGGAACTCGGGCGAATCGAGAGGGGACTTCACGCTGGAAGATTTCGAGGCAGGGGCTTTCTTCTTGGTCGGGCTCGCCGCTTTCTTGGATTCCGACTTTGCCGTTGCCTTGGACTTGCTACTCTTGGTAGACTTGTTGTTCTTCTTGGAGTTTTTGCCGGCAGCCATACGAGTCGCGATAGAAGAAGGAAGAGATGCGCATTCCGGCCCGGGGAAGGTCCGCTCCGATCCGGATGGGCCGCTAAACGTCGTGTAGTTGTTTCCTGAGGTCAAGGAGTTGTTTGTGCAGGTCTGCAACCTGATCGGAGGGAAGGTTTGGCGTGCCCAGTCTTGCCTTGGTGACTGCGATTTCGTTCTGGATACTTTGCTTGCGCAGGGCGGCGAGGCACTGCTCGGCGAGAGCGGGATTGATCCGTGCTGTCTCTTCTGCGAGGAGCCGGCCGACAATGTCCTGGTCGTCGGGGGAAAGGGTGGCGATGAAGGCGTTCACACTGGACGGGCTTCCTGCATCGAAGTTCGCTTTCCAAAGCCGGGTCAGCAGTTCCGTGTCGGTGAGACGATCGAGGTATTCCGGAATCGAATGGGAAAGAAGAAACTGCCGAGTCTCCGGGTCCATCAGCAGAGCCTGGCAGAGGAGGCGAACGGTCCGGTTCCCGATCGTTTTCTCTCCGGTCGACTCGCTGACGGGGGCGTCACCTCCAGGAGGCAGCGGGCTTTCTTCTTCTCGTCTCCGCGTGATCGCTTCTCGCTTTTTCCGGGTCTTTTCGATGCGCTCGCGAGCGACCACGGCATTGCGAACCAGCTTGCGGATTTCGTCTTCTCCAACGCCGAGACGGATCGTGACTCGACTGATCAGTGAATCCTGGAGCATCTTGTCCTCGATCAGGGCGATGTCGGCGGAGAGATCCTTGGCGAAATTGAGTCGGTCTCGCAACGTCCCCTGGTTGAGCCCACTTCCTCGGCGGTCGATCTGGAAATCGAAGAACTCGGGTGCCGATCCGAGGATTTCCTGCAGGATGCCAACGCCCTGTTTCTGGATGAGGGAATCGGGGTCTTCTCCTTCGGGGAGCAGGGCCAGTCGAACCAGGATCCCAGCAGGTGCGAGGACGCGGAAGGCTTTGCTGGCAGCGTTGAGCCCGGCGGTGTCCGAGTCGAAACAGAGAATGACCTCGTCCGTGAGGCGTTTCAGCGCGCGGGCATGATCCGAGGTGAAAGCGGTCCCGAGAGGAGCCACCGCATTCTGGATCCCGTTTTCGAAGGCGGCGATCAAATCCAGCTGCCCCTCGAAAACGATGCCCTGCTTTTCGCGGATGATGTTCCGTTTGCTCTTGTCGAGACCGAAGAAGGTCTTGCTCTTGTTGAAGAGAATCGTCTCGGGAGAGTTCACATACTTGCCACCCCCCTGGTCCTTGGAGAGAACCCGACCACTGAAAGCCATTGGCTCTCCCATGTCATCGTTGACCGGGAACATGAGACGGTGACGAAAGAAGGAATAGGCTCCGCGATCCGGATAGTTTTCGTCGCGCCACTTTGCGAGACCGCCCTCGACCAGTTGTGACACGGAAAATCCATTCTGCTGCGCCCATTCGAAGAAGGAGCGCTGGTCTTCCGGGGCATAGCCAAATTTCCAGTTTCTCGAGATCTCCATGGTCAGTCCACGCGAGCGGAGGTACTCGCGAGCGGGTTGGGCCGCCTGGCTCTTGAAGAGAAGGCGATGAAACCAGTCGGCGGCCGATTTCTGCATTCGCTTGATTTCGCTTCGCCCCTTGATCTTGGCCAGCTGTTGAGGGTCGAGCACTTCTTCCTCGACCATGACTCCGACCCGCGAGGCCAGGTTCTTCGCCGCCTCGGGGAAGGGGAGATTGTCGTAGAGCATCAGGAACTTGATGGCATCGCCACCCGCCTGGCACCCGAAACAGTGGAAGATCTGGCGAGACGGATTGACGTTGAAGCTCGCGGTCTTCTCGTTGTGAAACGGGCAGACCGCGATGTAGTTCGTTCCCGCGCGCTTGAGCGGAAAATAGCCCTGGATCAAGTCGACGATATCCGTTTCGTCGAGGATCTTCTGGATCGTTTCCTGGGAGATAATCGCCATCAGTGCACCACGTAGGAGCGTCCAACAGGGTATGGTCGACGACCTGACCCTGTGGAGTCTCGTTGCCTCAGTCGATAAACCAGCCGGGCACTGGTTTCACCCAAAAAAGATCGAACGAGTCGATCAAATGACTCGGTCGTTGCCCCCGTCGACGGGGACTTGGGCTCCGGTCGTCTTCCCAAAGAGCGGACTCGACATCGCCGCGACCATGTTCCCGACATCCTTGGATTTGATCTCGGTCTTGAGAAGATTCCGAGTCTTGTATTCCTCGACCGTCATGTTGTAGCGCTCGGCAGAACGCTTCAGGTTTTCTTCCGTCCAGAGCTTCGTATCGAAGACGGCATCGGGGTGGATGATGTTGCAACGCACGCCGAAGGGAGCAAGCTCCAGGGAAGCGACTCGGCAAAGCTGGGTCAACCCAGCTTTGGCGCAAGAGTAACTCGCGGCACCGGCACCAGGGGCATTCACATTTCTCGAACCGACGAGAACGATCGCGGGATCGATTCCGTTCTTGAGAAAGGGAATCGTGTATTTGAGGAGGATCTGGTGACTGGTCAGGTTGACCGCCATGGACTTGTCCCAGTTGCTCTGCTCGAGATCCTGGAGATAAGCGCCCGCCGTGAAAATTCCCGCATTGCTGACGAGGATGTCGATACCGCCGAATTGGCGAACGACGGCTTCCACGGACTCCTTGACCTTGGCTTCATCGGTGAGGTTGGCGATCACACCGATGCCTCCGATCCGGGCCATCTGATCTTCGATTTCGGGGCTGAGATCGATTCCGATGACCTTGGCGCCCTGCTCGGCGAGAGACTCGGCACAGGCGAACCCGATGCCGGCAGCTGATCCGGTGACGATCGCGACCTTTCCCTGGTGGATCGGGGCCGATCCACCTTTCTTGAGCTTGGCCTGCTCGAGTTCCCAGTATTCGATCTCGAAGAGTTTGCCGGCGGGAAGGGCTTTCCATCCGCCTTCGAAGGCGGCCTCCGATTGAGAAATGGTGCGCCAGGTGTGGGTGACGATGTCTTGGATTACTCCGGCTTCCTTTTCGGTCGCCCCGAAGCTGATGACGCCCTTGTCCTGCCACACGGCCCAGCGAGGATCCGGAGCGAGCATGGTTTCTCCCTGGTTGTATTTCTCGAAATACTTGTTGTAGTCGCTCGCAAACTTGTCGAGCGCCTTGGCCGAGTCTTTTCCAATGACGGCGGGGATCCGCTTGGTTCGGATCGTATGATCCGGGGTGAGAGGGCCTCGGGTCGAAATCTTCGCGGCATCCTCGCGGCTCGCATAGCCGGCTGCCTCGGGGCTCTGGTCGAGCGAGGTGATCACGGGGACCCCACGCAGATCCGAGACCTTCTTCCGGATTTCCGAAAGTCCGAGGAGATCCTCCTGTGGCTTTGCCTTGGGGAGTTTGAAAGACTTGCCGAGACGGGTCGAAAGATAGATTTCGGCTTCGGTGACGAGCTGGATCATCAGCTCGTAGCTCGTCTTGGCGTCGTCGTGCATCGTGAAGATGCCGTGATTCATGAGAATGATTCCGTCGAGGGAAAAGGGGTCGACGTCCTTGAGGGCCTTTGCGACGGCCTTGGCGAGATCGAAGCCGGGCATCACGTAGGGGACCACGACGACTCGGTCGCCGTAGACGTCGGCAATGGCCTGCTTGCCGTTCTTCTGATTGGTCAGGGCGACGACGGCATTGGCATGCGTGTGATCGACAAATTTCTGGGGGATGATGGCGTGCAGGATCGCCTCGATGCTCGGGTTGGGAGCATTCGGCTCGAGCATGGCGGCTCGCTGCTGCTTGACCATTTCGGGATCGCTGAGCGTGTCGAGTTCGGCCATGCGAAGGAGGGCCTCCATCCGCACGGGGGCAAATCCCGGAGCTTCGATCGTTCCAAGGTCCCATCCGGATCCTTTCACATGAAGCACATCGACCTTGTCGCCGAAAAAGTCTTTCTCCGTCGTCTTCACCGAGGTGTTGCCTCCGCCGTGGAGGACGAGCTCCGGGTTGGCACCGAGCAGGCGCGAGGTGTAGACGCGCTTGCCGAGATCGCCTTTGAACTTTTTGGCTTCGGAGTTGGACCAGAGAGACTTCATGAAAACGTGAGGGAGCGAAAGGGGTTGAAACAGAACGGTAAGGGAGAAAAGAAGTCGAGATTACTTGTAGACCGAGTCGGGATCGTAGCTCTGATCTTCAATTTCCTGACCCAAGGCTACCGGATCGCCCGGTTCCTGTATATTTCTGTAGAAGCAAGATCTATATCCGGCGTGGCAGCATCCCGGTCCCTGCTGACGCACCTTGAGGACGAGAGCATCCTGATCGCAATCGGTGAGGATCTTTTCGACCACCTGGGTGTGACCGGAGGTCGCTCCCTTGTGCCAGATCTCCTGACGGCTTCGAGAAAAATAGACGGCTTCACCGATTTCCAGGGTCATCTTGAGCGAATGCTCGTTCATGTAGGCGACCATGAGCACTTCGTTGGTATCCGCGTCTTGCGCAATGGCAACGATGAGACCATTCTCGTCGAACTTGGGAGAAAAGGTGAGACCTTTCTCGAGGAGCTTGCGATCCTCGCGATCGCCAAAGGTGATTTCCTGGGATTGTGACATGGGGAAAACTGGGGTCAGTGGATTTTAGGAATAGACAATTGCCTGACTGCCATTCATAGATGCAAACGACTCCGATGCAACGCGGGAAATTTATCACATTCGAAGGATCCGAGGGCTGCGGCAAATCGACGCAGATCACGAGATTCCTGAACCTGCTGGAGTCTCGGCAGATCCCGTTCATCCAGACACGTGAGCCGGGCGGGACCGTGGTCGGAGAAAAAATTCGCCAACTCCTGCAGTATGATCCCGAGACAAGGGATCTCTGCGATGAGAGCGAGCTGCTCCTCTTTGCGGCGAGTCGGGCACAACTGGTGAGAAATGTGATCGAGCCCACCCTCCTCGAAGGGACCTGGGTCATTGCGGATCGGTTTCTCGATTCGACGACGGTCTACCAGGGCGTCGGGCGCGGGCTCGATGTCGAGACGGTGAAGCGCATCAACGACTTTGCGGTGGGAGAGACTCGCCCCGACCTGACTTTCCTCCTGGATCTCGATGTTGAAGTGGGGCATGCCCGGGCTATCGCGGCCAGCGGGGGGCGGGAAGACCGGATGGAAGCGCAGCCCATGGCATTTTTCCAGGCGGTTCGTTCCGGCTATCTCAGTTTGGCCGGGGAAGAGCCGGATCGATTTGCGGTGATCGATGCTTCCGCAGAGAAGGATGAGGTGACCGCGTCGATCCAGTCCGTGTTTCAGGAAAGGCTGGGAGGAGGAGCATGAGTTTTCCTCTCGAGAAAGCAGTCAGTCTCCTCGAGGAAGCTCGGGACAAAAACCGTCTCGCCCATGCCTATCTCATCACCGGGCCGGTGGGGAGCGGGAAGGAAGATCTTGCCTTGCGAATGATCGAGATGGCCCATCCCGGGAGTGCGCCCGCCCAGTCGCTCGACGAGGTCCGCTCGGGGACAACTACGGTGATCGGTCCCGAGTCCAAATCGAGGAGGATCACGATCGAGGCGATTCGAAAACTGGAGCACACCCTGCAGATGGCAGCACCGGATGGCGTGACCAAGTTTGCCGTGGTTCGCGATGCAGACCGGATGGGACCGGGTGCCGAGAATGCCTTTCTCAAGACGCTGGAAGAGCCACCGTCCGGGAGTCGGCTGCTCCTCCTGACCTCGCGTCCCGAGGTGCTGCTGGATACGATCCTTTCGCGCTGCATCCGCATCCACCTCGCGGGGAATCCAGGGCCGGTGGATCTGAGTGAGTCGGCGCGTGCCTTTCTTGATCATCTCAAGGACCATACCGAGTCGAACCGATCTGGAATCTCCGGGGCTCTCGGGCTCATGTCGAGATTTGCGACCATCCTCAAGGAGGAGAAGACCGCGATCGGGAAGCGGAACGACGAGGCTTACAAATCCGAAGTCGCGCACTACCGAAACAAGGCCGAGGCCGACCAGTATCTAAAGCAGCGGGAAGAATCCTACAAGGCCCTGACCGAGGCAGAGTACCAGGAAAATCGGAATCGCATGATCGACTACCTGATGATGTGGTTCGGTGACGCGATGCGGCAGCAGCACCAGGGGCAGCATCTCGATCTCCCCGACTATGCGACGGCGACGGCGCAATTGGCCCAGCGCAACACCATCGATCAACTCGCTGCCAAGACCGAAGCGATCGACACCCTGCGTGCGCATCTCAACACGAACGTGTTCGAAGCGCTCGCCCTCGAGGTCGGCTTCATCCGGGCTTTCGCCTAGGCTGAGTGGGTTAGGAAACTTCCTCTTTGGTAGGGGCTTCTCCGTTGATGTGCAGATCCATCTGAGGATAGGGGATCGAGATCCCGGCATCGTCGAGTGCCAGTTTGATTCGTTCGGTGAGGTCGCATTTCGTCGAGAAAAAATCCGAAGTCTTGACCCAGGGGCGGACGAGGATGTCGACACTGGAAGCTCCCAGTTCACCAACTGCGATGAGCGGTGCCGGGTCCTCGAGGACGCGGTCATCCGAGGTCACGATCCCTTCGAGAATCTTCTTCGCCTCACGGAGATCATCATCGTAGCCGATGCCGATGACGAGATCGATGCGACGGTTTTCCTTGGCGTTGTTGTTGACGATGTTGCCGCTGTAGATGTCTCCGTTGGGAACGATGACCTCGCGGTTGTCCGGGGTCCGGAGCATCGTACTGAAAATCTTGATTTCTTCGACCACTCCGGCCGTACTAGCGGCCTCAATGAAGTCTCCAATTCGGAAAGGTCGAAAGAGAATCAGGAGGACACCCGAGGCAAAATTCTGCAGGGAGTCCTTGAGGGCGAGCCCCACGGCAAGACCCGCGGCACCGAGGATGGCAATGAAGGAAGTGGTGTCCACTCTGAGCTGATCGAGGGCGGCGATGATGACGACGAGAAGCAGCACCCAACGAAGAATATTCGTGAGGAAGCCGATCAACATCACGTCGAGCTTTGACTTCCCGAGCGCCTTGCCGACGAGACGGACGACCCATTTCGCCACCAGCGAGCCGATCAGGAAAATGGCGATGGCGAAAATGAAATTGGTGCCCCAGGGGATCACATACTCGACGAAGATTTTTTCGAGATCGATTTTGGAGAGGTCAAAGGAAGAAAGGTCCATACCGAGTCACTCCATCAGGATGTATGCCATCGCAAGTGCCTTTGGACTCTCCGGGTAGATCTTTACTCGATTCGACGGCTCTTGCTTTTCGGTGGCTGCTGAGAGAGGTAGCGTGAAGAAATGAAGAAAGGTTTCCAGAGGCCATGGGAGAATGATGCGATCCGCTGGTGGAGTGTCGCGATCTGGGGAGTAGTCTGGATCGGACTTTTCACCCACCTCAATTCCCCTTCGGAGCTTGAGCGCCGTGCCACGGAAGAGTTTGCGCTTCGGCGGGTCGCGGAAGCGGCGACGCTCCAGCACTTCGCCGGATCGAGTTCACCGGACTGGCTGGCGAAGGCTTTCGGATTCGACCCGGAATCGCTTCGCGAAGAGACCGCAGAATTGTTCGATGAATTCATGGCCGAAGGCGAGCTGCCAGCCTCGGTTGCGGCTCATTGGGCTGTGATGTTTGATGCCCTGGGAGATCCATCCCGGGCGAAGGAAGCTTGGGAGCAAATCAATGCTTCTACGCCGTTGGGGGAAAAGAGAAAAGAGATCGCTCTCGCGCTCATCGAGGACGCCGAGCCCTCAGCATCGCTTCGGGCATGGACGATCATGCGATATCGCCAGGGCATTTCCGAGCTTCCCACGTGGCTCCTTCTGGTCCGGGAAAGCGATTCCGAGGGGGAGCAGGTTCGGCGGTGGATGGAGGAGAAGGGAACGGCGATGATCCGACGAGGGATGCTTGCCCATGGGGTCAGCTTGCTGGTTTGTCTTGCCGCATTGGGTGGAGGAATTGCCTTCCTCAGAAGAAGAAAGGAACTCTCGCTCTCGGCACCTCCGTTTCGTCTATCCGCCCAGGGCTGGAATTCCCGCTATGCCCTGCGGGAGTTTTTTATCGCCGAGCTTGTCGGGGTGGGAGCGGCTTTCGCGGTTGGGTTTTTGCTTGGCCAGTTGGGGTATGGGGTGTTGGGCTGGATGTTGTCGGGGATCGCCATTTTCGTGGTCCCGGCGATCTGGCTGAGCTACCGGCTCACACCTGGGCCACGGGCTGCACTTCGACTCTTTCGGATTCGAGACTCCGGGTGGAGTTACCGCCAGTTGACCGTCTTCACTGCGGCAGGGCTTTGCTTTTTCGCGATGGGGATCGGCATCCTGTTCCTTCTCGATCCGGACGGATCCGGATCGATTTCCGATTCGCTCAGGCCGGGAGATCTGGATAGCCTAGGCAATGTCTGGCAAAGTTTCCTTCTCGCCGTCATTCTCGCTCCGATTGTAGAGGAGTGGATTTTCCGCGGATTCCTCTATGGGGGGCTCCGGAAGCGATGTGGCCCGGTGCTCGCCGCCGTTTTGGCGTCGGGCTGCTTTGCGGCGGTCCACGGCTATTCGTGGTTGGGGCTGGTCACCGTGTTCGGATACGGACTGGTCTTCTGCTGGCTTTATCAGCGCAGCGGTTCTCTCGTCCCGGGGATGCTGGTTCACGCGATCTACAATGGCGTCGTCACCCTGCAGCTCGTGAGCTGGTTCAGTCTTCACTGAGAAAGAAAGCCCATCGCTTTCATCCACTTCCCGGCGAGGTCAGGCCACTGCTTGATTTCCTCCTCGGTATTGGCAAAGCCGAATCCGTGGCCGCCTTTCCCAAAGATATGGAGTTCGCAGGGGCGATCCTTGCGAAACATCTCGATGTAAAATCGGGCGCTCCCTTCCACAAATCTCTTATCGCCATGGGCGACGACGAGGAACGCCGGTGGCGTCTTCTCGGTCACCTTGATCTCGGGATTGAGCTCGTCCGGATCGTCCGGGTCGAGGAGATAGGCGGCATAGACGAGAACCGCAAAATTGGGAACGCAGGAGGCTTTGTCGTATTTTGGATCCGTGGGATAGGTGCGGGTGCCATCGGAAGTCAGGGCCATGGTCGAGAGATGGCCACCGGCGGAAAAGCCGAGGATGCCGACCCGGTCCGGATCGATTTTCCACTTCTTGGCATGGTTGCGCATCATGCCGATGGCACGATGGACATCCTGGAGCGGAGCCTCGTGTATTGCGAGATTCTCGCGACGGGGAACCCGATACTTGAGGAGCCCCGCAGAGACGCCGAGAGAATTCAGCCATTCGCAAATCTCTTTCCCTTCGTGGGAATAGGCGAGGATATTGTAACCACCTCCGGGACAGACGAGCACCGAAGCTCCGTTGGGATTCTCGGCAGGATACCAGGTGAGGGTCGGCTTGGAGACGTGAGAGAGAATTTCAATCTGGTAGTCGCCCTTGAGTTCCAGGGATTCTTCTGGGAGCTCGAGATCCGCTTCCCCCGGGACTCCGTCGGGCCAGAGGAGGATCGGTTCCATGGGACCGGCCTGGATCATGGGGGAGAGGAAAAAAGCGAAGAGGAAAGGGAAGAACGGTTTCATCATGCGGAGAGGAGACTACCGGGTCAGGTCGAGTCCGGCCAGCGCATTTTTCAGTTCGAGAACCTGCTCACGAGTGTGCCCGGCGGAGAGGGTGATGCGCAGACGGGCCGTCCCCCTCGGTACGGTAGGATATCGGATCGCAGGGACGAGGATCCCGCTCTTCCGGAGATATTCGGCGGCGGCTAGAGCTGCTTCGTTGCTGCCGAGAATGCGGGGCACAATCGGACTGCTCGACTCCGGTTCAATTTCTCGAACACGCGCCCAGAGGGTCCCTCGTGCCGCTTCTCCCTCCGGGCCCGTGATCCAGTCGAGGGCTTTCTCGATGGTCGCGGACAAGGCCGGGGATGGAGCGGTGGAATAGATGAAGGATCTTGCGCGATGGATGAGCAGATCCATCATCTCGCGGCTGCCACAGACATAACCGCCGGAGAGCCCGACGGCTTTGCTGAAGGTTCCCATGTGCAGATCGACCCGATCCTCGACTCCGCAAGCGGCGGCGAGCCCCCGACCTTCCGGACCTAAAACTCCGAAGGCGTGGGCTTCGTCGAGCAGGAGGAGGGCTCCGGCTTTCTCCTTGGCCTTGATCACATCTTCGAGCGGACAGGCATCGCCATCCATGCTGAAGATGGATTCGGTCGCCACGAGGATGCGCCCCTCGGGACCGACCTGCGATCGTGCCCACTGCAGGTGACTCTTAAGCTTCGCGACATCGTTGTGTGGAAAAATCCGCATCGTCGCGCCGGAGAGCCGGGCTCCATCGATG
Organism: Verrucomicrobiales bacterium; assembly: GCA_029213195.1. Taxonomy (GTDB): domain Bacteria; phylum Verrucomicrobiota; class Verrucomicrobiia; order Verrucomicrobiales; family DEV007; genus Arctic95D-9. The sequence continues at coordinate 21,875 of JARGNI010000002.1, read as the reverse complement.
AGGCAGGCGTGGGAAAGTTTGTCGAGGATGATGACATCTCCCTTTGCGCAGAGCGCCGGCAAGACTCCGGTGGCAGTGGCATATCCCGAGGAGAAGGTCAGGGCGGCCTCGGTTCGTTTCAGATCGGCTAGCCTGGTCTCGAGGCTGACATGGGGTGCCAGGGTGCCACAGACGAGCCGCGAAGCGCCGGATCCGGCGCCGTGGATCTCAATGCTCTCCTGGAACCACTGCTTCCAAAGGGCTGAATTGGTTCGCCCGAGATAGTCGTTGGACGAAAAATTGAGGAAGGACTCGCGATTCTCCAACTCGATCGCCGTCCCTTGTGGCGTCGCGAGGGGGCGGAGTTCCCTTCGGAGACCTTCTTCCTCCAGTGAACGAAGTTCGTCCCGCGAATCCCGCATCACGGACGCTTCTTCTTCTCGGGATTCAGGAAGGAATGCGTGGTGAGCAGGTCGACGGCCTGCTGAAGCGCGCGATCCTGGGCCGGTGGAGTGTCCCACGGGGTAGGCTTGCGGTTGCTGCGGAGAAGGTAGTAGTCGATTTCCGGATCGGTTCCGGCAACGAGGGCTGCCTCGTTCATGCGAGGACGCTGTTTCTGGAAAAGGAAACTGGCGAGTGGCTCTCCGTTCTGCGTCTTGCGGTAGATGAGATGCTTGGTCTCCTGGGGCGTGGGCGTATGAATGTCAGGCTCGATTCCCTTCTGAAAGATGGAGGAGTTGTCTTCGAGAACGACCTCGGCGATGGCGTAGCGAAGGATGCGATCTTCGTCGATCGCGACATCCCGATACTCGACCGTGAGTCCCGGAGTTTTTTCTCCGATGATGAGGCAATCGGTTTCGCGCTTCAGTACGGCGGCGATGATTTCTCCCACGTTCCCGGTCTCCTGATCGACGAGGAGAATGATCTCCCGATTCCAATTCAGGTCCGCGGCTTCCGAAACAAACAGGGTGGGGCGATCGTTCCCGGGACGGCGGATCTTGAAGAGCAATTCATTGGGGGGACGAAAGCGACTCAGGATCTGCGAAGCGATCGCAAAATCGGCCTGGGCCTGGGGCGAGCGCAGATCGATGATGAGCGCCTTGATCTCGTCCTCCTTGCGAAACTCCTGGATGGCTGTGTCGAGATCGTTGACTCCCTTCTCGTTGTATCGTCCAAACCGCAGGTAACCGAGAGAGTCCCCGATCCGGGTATGGAGAAAGCGAAAGGGCGAATTGCTCTGATCGCGCCCTTTCTCGGTGAGAAGCATGGCACCGAAGTCGAGACGATCGAGGAGCCCCTGAAGCGCCGATCGGTTGATCTCGAGAGGGTCGAGCGACTCGCGCTGGATGTAGTCCTTGGTGAGCAGGCGAAAGGCTTCCTGCAGGCTGTCCTGTCCCATGGAGTCGACTTTCTCGCGGAGGAGAATCGGATTGTCTTCGGCGGGTGAAGTCACCGCCTGATTCGGATCGGGAATCGGCTCGTCGATTGCGGAGAGAATCGAAGGGAGGAGGAGGAGCAGCGTGGCAAATCGCATCATGGTCGTTGGGAGTCTACGTTATCCGGGAAATGGTTCAATGCCTCGGTTGCGCGGGGTGAGGTCCAGCGAAGCGAATGCTCGAGTGTTGCGGTAAGGTAAGCAATACCGCGTTCGATCGCTTCTCTCATTGGCAGGCCGCGGGCAAGATAGGCTGCGATCGCCGAAGACAGTGTGCAGCCGGTTCCATGCGTGTCACCGACATCGAGACGTGGGTGTTCGAACTCGACGATCTCTCCATCGATGATGGCTCGATCGACCAAGACCGCCCGTTTCGCGGGTTCGTGTCCTCCTTTGACGAGAACGTTGCAGCCGTATTTCTCAAAAAGCCGAAGCGGGAGTTCGGGGATGTTTTCGGGGGCAATCTTTTCCCCGAGCAGAATTGCGGCTTCGTCGAGATTCGGGGTAGCAAGTGCGACGTCGGGAAGCAACTCCTGTTGGAGATTTCGCAGACCTTCCTCGTCGAGCAGGGGGGCACCGGCACTGGCGCGCAGGACTGGATCGAGGACTGCCGGAAGATCACGATATTCTCGAATAAAAGCGGAAACTGCCTCTACATTCGCCCCGGTGGCCAGCATTCCAATTTTTACGGCTGAAAGGGAAAAGTTGGACACAACCCTCTCAATTTGAACACTCAACAGGGTTGAATCGATGTCGTGAATGGCGGAAACCTCGCCCGGAGCCTCCGCGACGATCGCGGTCAGAGCGTTGACTCCGTAGACGCCGAGGGCGGAGAAGGTCTTGAGGTCGGCCTGGATGCCCGCGCCTGCCGAGGAATCGGACCCGGCGATGGTCAGGGCTACAGCTGGCGATGGTGTCGTGATGGGAAAGGGATACGCGAGACTCGGTCATCTTTCTATCGGAAAAAGGGTCTGCGGGGCCGAGTTGGGCGTTGCCTCGGGCGGAGGCATCGTTCATGGTCTTCGGGTGGAACCTCAAGCCCCCTATCCGAAAAGCATTTTTGGCGAAACCCTGACCGAGCACTCCGGGATCACGGAGCTGATGGATGATCTGGGGGAAGCGCTGACTCTCGGGCGAGGACGTCTCCGCATGATGGGAGGAGGCAACCCGGCGCACATTCCGGAGATGCAGAAGCTCTGGCGAGATCGTATGGCCGAGCTGGTCAATGAAACTCCGGAGGAGTTCGACCGAGTCATGGCCGACTACGATCAGCCAGCGGGGAGCCCGATGTTTCGCGAAGCCATTGCTGCGTTTCTCTCTCGGGAATACGGTTGGAACCTGACTCGAGAGAATGTCGCGATCACCAACGGGGGACAAACCGCTTTCTTTTTCCTGCTGAATCGTTTTGCCGGTCGCATGCCGGGAGGAGGGGAGAAACAGATCCTGCTCCCGATCGTGCCGGAATACATCGGATACAGCGACCAGTGTGTCAGCGGTATCGAGATGTTCGATGCCCGAAAACCCATCATCGATCTGACCGCGGATCATCGTTTCAAGTATCGGGTCGATTTCGAGAACCTGGGAGTGGGGGATCGGCACGGGGCGATTGCGGTTTCTCGTCCTACCAATCCGAGCAGCAATCTCCTTACGGATGAGGAGATTGCTCATCTTCGAGAGGAAGCGGAAAAGCAGGGGATCCCGCTCATCATCGACAATGCCTACGGCTTGCCCTTTCCCGGCGTCGTCTTTCACGAGGCCACTCCGGTCTGGGACGAGAACATCATTTTGACCTTGAGCTTGAGCAAGCTGGGGCTACCCGGGACTCGGACCGGAATCATCGTTGCTCGCCAGGAGATCATCCGCGAAGTGCGCTCCATGACGGCTATCGTCGGGCTCGCCAACAACAATGTCGGGCAGGCGCTGGGTCGTCCGCTGATCGAGAGTGGAGAGATCAAACGCCTCGCGGATGAGGTCGTGCGTCCCTACTACGCAAAGCGCTCTGAACGTGCCCTCGAGCTGGCTCACGAGCATCTTCCACCCTCCGTTCCCTGGAGGGTTCACGAGAGCGAAGGCGCCTTTTTCCTCTGGTTCTGGTTCGACGAATTGCCGATCGGATGCCGGGAACTCTACCGACGACTGAAAGAGGCCAATCTCATCGTCGTGCCGGGAGAGTATTTCTTCTTTGGTCTCGACACCGCCGACTGGCCACACTCGCACCAGTGTATTCGGGTCAGCTTCACGCAATCCGAGGAAATCGTGGCTGATGGCTTCCGCATTCTCGGAGAAGTCATCCGAGAGGTGTATGGGGCGTAGGCGCGGGTGATCGTGGAGAAAGTAAGAAAGCGATCAGCCTTCGACCTTCACCGCGGTCGGGGTTCCCGAGTCGTCCTTGACGAACGACATCTTGAGGCCCCAGTGCTGTGAAATCTTTTTGAGAAGTTCTCGGCGGGAAACGCTGGAGCTCGTGAAGCTGAGAGGTGGACCTGAGGGCAACCCGCTGGTCTCGTAGAAGATGTCATTCAGCGGCAACTGGTCAAAGATCAGCTGAGGGGTCATGTGCTTGTAGTCGACCTCGAAACGCTCATCGAGCCACTTGTTGAGAGGCGCGAAATCCGTTTTCAGAAAGCCCGCTGCATTGATCGGTCCGCTCTCCTGAACCGGGGCAGAGGTGTCGGATGCGGAATCCGAAGTTCCGTTCGTTTCACAGGAAGAGAGTCCCAGGGCGAAGAGCACGAGACTGGAAAAAAGTAAACCTTTGCCGAATGTCATAAGAGATAGGATAAGGGTAAGCGGTTCGTCTGTCTTACAAAAATTTTCAAATTGTAGCGAAGAATTGGATGATATCCATGATATCCTCATAAAATTTTATGAAAATCGCGATCTATCCAGGAAGCTTCGACCCCATCCACAATGGTCACCTCGATGTCATCGAGCGGGCTACGCAGCTCTGGGATCGCGTCATCGTTTCGGTTGCCTACAACGGGGCAAAGACGGGTCTTTTTTCCAATGAAGAGAGGGTGACCTTGATCGAAACGGCGACTTCTCATTTGGAAAATGTATCCGTCACTTCATTCGAAGGCCTCCTCGTAAACTATGTCGAGCAGGAGAAAGCCGATGTCGTTGTTCGTGGGTTGCGAGCGATCTCCGACTTCGAATACGAGTTCCAGATGGCGCTGATGAATCGCAGTCTCGATGAGAACCTGGAGACCGTATTTCTCATGCCGAGCCAGGAGAACATCTATCTCAGCTCGCGGATCGTGAAGGAGGTCGCCAAGTTGGGAGGAGAGATTTCAAAGTTCGTTCCCGAGGTGGTCGAAGCGGCATTGAGAGAGAAAATCTCCTGAGCCACTCGAGACGGAATCACGGAGCTTGCTGGCTTGGTGGAGGCGGGCATTTTGTTCAATCTCCTGTTTCGCTGTCCATGATTCTGACTTCTCGTATCCGCAGCTGCGTGCTCTTCTTCGGGTTTTCCTTGGTAGGATGGCAGGGATTTGCTGTCGATTATGATCGAGACGTGTTCCCGATTCTCGAGAAATACTGCCACAGCTGTCATGGGCCCGAAAAACAGAAGTCTGATGTCCGACTTGATACGCTCTCTTCCGACCTGCTTGCGGATCGGCGATCCGCGGAAACCTGGCACGATGTTCTTGATACGCTGAACCTGGGCGAAATGCCTCCCGAGGACGAAACGCAGCTCACGGACGAGGAGAGAAAAACGCTCATCGGATGGCTGACGGAATCTATCGAGAACGCAGCCCGAAAATACAACGAGGAAGCGTCCACGACGGTGTTGCGTCGGCTCAATCGGGTCGAATACAACCGTACGATGAGGGATCTTCTCGGGATCGAAGATGACTATGCCCGAAATCTCCCCCCCGACTCGGCGTCGCATGAGGAATTTCTCAACAATGGGAGTGTGCTCAGCATTTCTGATCTCCAGCTCGAATACTATCTCGACGCGGCGAGAAAGGCACTGGCCCGTGTCATCGTGACATCACCCGAGCCGGAGGTGATTCGCGCGGAATTCACGAAGACGGTGAAGGACAAGGGGAGAGGAGTTTTCACCGAACGTCTCGGCGAGGTTGGAACCTTCGTCTCGCGATTGACCGAGTATCCGGAGGAGGGGGAATTCCGCCTTCGGATTCGAGCTCGCGCCGTTGCCGATCCGGAAAAGGATTTTCCGCGGCTTTCGGTGCTGGTCGGCTACCGAGCGGATACCCAGGCGCCCTCGCTGGAGATGGCTCGATTTGATGTGACATCGGAGACGGCAGAAGTCTACGAGTTGACCGGTCGTATCGAGCAGTTTCCGTTGCCGAGCGTCACTCAGAGCAAGTATCCGGGCCTGCTGATTCGACTTCAGAATGTGCTTTCCGATCCTTCTGCGCAGAAGGGAAACAAGAACAAGCAGAAGTCCGCCAAGGGCAGCTTGATCCCGGAGGCGGTCATTGAGTCGCTGGAGTTCGAGGGACCGATCTTCGATCAGTGGCCCCCGGAGCATCACCGCGCCATTCTCTTCGCTTCGGATCAGCGGGAGCAAGACGAGGCCGCCTACGCTCGCGAAGTGATAGCGCGCTTCGTGGCACGCGCCTTTCGTCGCCCGGTCTCCGAGGAGGAGGTCGATGTCTACTTTGCCTACTACCAATCCGTACGGAGCCGATCTGATTCACTCGAGGTCGCGATGCGCGAGGCTCTCGCGATGGTGCTGGTATCTCCAGACTTCCTTTACCTGGTAGAGCCCAGCGCAGGAGATGGGAAAAAGCGCCGACTCACGGATCACGAGATTGCGAGTCGGCTCAGCTACTTTCTTCATGCCACGATGCCGGATGCTCGTTTGCGGGAAAAGGCGGATGCCGGAGCCTTGCAGGATCCCGTCCTGCTTCGGGAAGAAGCGAGGCGGCTTCTCGGAGATGAGAAGGTGTTCGGATTCATCCAGCAGTTCACGGATCAATGGCTCGATCTCGGAGCGGTCGATCGCGTTGCGGTGAATCCGGAGTACTACCCGGAATTCAAGGATGAGATCAAGGCTGACCTCCAGGGCGAACCTCGTCATTTTTTCGCCGAAATCCTGCGAGAAGATCTCAGTGCCCTGAACTTGATCGACTCCGACTTCACGATGCTGAACGCGCCTCTGGCTCGACACTACGGGATCCCCGGTCCTCGAAGTTCAGCCTTTGAGAAAGTCGCTCTGCCCGTAGAAGCGAGAAGAGGCGGTCTGCTGACGCAGGGAGCGATCTTGCTGGGGAACTCCACCGGAACCGACTCTCATCCGATCCAGCGGGCCGTATGGCTTCGTGAGCGACTTCTCGACGATCCGCCGGCGCCTCCGCCGCCCAACGTTCCGACGCTGGATGAAGAGGATCCGAATTTTGCCAAGCTCTCGGTCAAGGCACAGCTCGAACTGCATCGCGAGGACGCGGCCTGCATGGATTGCCACGAAGGGATCGACCCCTGGGGAGTGGCTCTCGAGGAGTTTGGGGGGGATGGTCTCTGGCGTGATGAGATTCTCCGGAAAGAGAAAGTCGGGAAGCGCCTCAAGGATCTCCGCGTTCCGGTCGAGTCGGCAGCGGTTCTCCCCGATGGCACAGAAGTGGCAGGAGCGGAGGATTTGAAGGAGTACCTTCTCGAGCACCAGCAGGAAACTTTTTCCCGGGCCTTGGTCTCTCGTATGTTGTCATTTGCCCTGGGACGCTCTCTCCACTTGGGAGACGACCGCGTCGTGGACGAACTGACAAAACGCTTTTCCGAGAACGATTATCGTCTCAGTGATCTCATCGAAGAAATCGTGGTGAGCGAACCCTTTCTAACCAAGTAGCCCTTTTGCGAATCATGAAGAAGTCCTGGCATCTCGATCGTCGAACCTTTCTCCGAGGCACTGGAGTGACGCTCTCGCTACCGTTTCTCTCTGCGATGCAGGGGCGCGCGGCGAGTGCGAGTCATCCTCGTCGTTTCGCTGCGGTCTACTTTCCCTACGGAGTCAGCCTGCCGAATGAAGGACACGAGCATGCGGATTGGTCCTGGTTTCCGAAAGGGGAGGGCGAAGACTTTGTCTTCAATCGAAGCCTTCAGCCACTTGAGGAGTTTCGCAGCGACGTCACGGTCATGCAGGGCCTCTCGCATCCGCAGGGGCGATCGATGGGAGGGCACGATACCAGTGATATTTTCCTGACCGGAGCCGAGTTGAAAGGATCGCAACTTCGCAACTCCATCTCGGTGGACCAGGTGGCCGCCACACATTTTGGGAACCAGACCCGTTTCCGTTCCCTGGTGCTTTCTTCGGACGGTGGAGTAGGCGAATCGACCCGGTCGAGCACCCTTTCGTTCAGTCGTACAGGGCAGCCCATTCCTGCCTTGAATCAACCTCGTATTGTCTACGATAGGCTCTTCGGCGTGCAATCCGACTCCATGGTCGCTCAGCGGAGAGAACTGGAGAATTCTGGCAGCATGCTCGATCTCGTCCTCGAGAATGCCAGGTCGCTTCGTCGAAGACTGGGCTCGGAGGATCAAGAGAAACTCGATGAGTATCTCGCCTCGGTCCGCCAGATCGAACAACGGGTCGAGCGGTCCGAGCACTGGCTGGAGGTTCCCAAACCGCAAGTGAATGCAGAAGGACTTCATCTCGAGGCCACGGATGAGACACCGCACGAATTGATTCGAACGATGTATGACCTGATCGTGCTCGCTTTCCAGACCGATTCGACCCGGGTCGCCACCTATCAGCTTGGGAACATGAACGGAGCGACGTCGATTGCGGGCAAGTTCCCGTCGCTGCTCGGACTCGGGGGCAACATGCACAAGCTCGCTCACGGGTGGAACAAGAAAGGCGGCGCAGAGGCTCTCGGGAAGTGGGATCGCTTTCTCGCGGAGCAGTTTGCCTATTTCCTGGGACGGTTGAAGTCGATTCCGGAAGGCGAGGGAAGCCTGCTCGACCATACGATGCTCCTCTACGGGAGCAGCAACAGCCGGACTCACAACAACACCAACTATCCCATCGTATTTGCGGGTGGAAAAGGATTGGGCCTCCGGCACGGACAGTTTCTCAAGTTCGGGGCCGAGACTCCATTTTCCAATGTTCACCAGACCGTTCTCGATCGAATGGACGTTCCTGTCGAGGATTTCTCCGACAGCGCCGGGCGGATGAGCGAGCTGTTGGGGTAGCAAGGTAGAACCGTTTTCGAACGATCGGCCGGAACCAGGAGTTCAGGGCTCGCTATGGGCCTAGAAGGCGCGGTCTGAAGAAAGTCGGACGCATTTCCTGAACAAGGTCGGAAGCGTTGCCGCTTCCGCTACGGTCTCGTGACGGAAACCAACCCATCGCGGTTTGCACGGGGGCTACACCCTCGCCTGCTCCAGGGACATGGCCCTTGGTTTTCACCGTTTGAGGAGAGACGGAATAGTGGGGCTCTTGCCAGCCTCGGGAGCGGTGCCACTTCCGCTACGGATTTCCTACTCGGACTTTTTGGCGGCGGTCTTTTTCTTGGCTGCTGTCTTCTTTTTCGCTGCTTTCTTGGCAGCCGTTTTCTTCTTGGCAGGTTCCCGCGGAGGGAACTCCCAGCCGAGCATGCGACGACCCTTGGTGTTGCAGGTCAGCGCGGCTTTGAAAGGGCGGCCTTTCTTGCTGATCCACTGCTCGATGACATCCGTCTTGCCCTCGGTGAAATACTTGAGCGCCTGCTCGCGAGGGATTTCGTATTTGCACATTTCCTTCGATAGCCGGGCTTTGCAGCCATCTCCAGAGGCTCGACGATCGCAGATGTAGCTGTGGGGGGTGACGTAGATACTACCTTTTTCGCAAAGAGGGCAGGGGCAGAGCTTGTTCTCTTCTTTGATCGACTCGACCTCTTCCTCTTCCTCGGGGGTCTTCTCGAAAACAAAGGAAGCCTTGAGTCCCGCCTTCTTGTCTTCCTGCAGCTCGATGGCAGCATCGAAGGGCTGTTTGAAGCGATTGACGAATCCGGTGAGAGGGCCGACCAGCTTCGTCGTGAGCAGCGTCCTCGCTTCTTCCTCGGAAAGGGGGCGGCTTGCGACGACCTTGGGCAGCGCGAATTTGCAGTCGGGTTGCTTGCACTTGTAGCGTCCGTCATCCTGACCCAGGGCTGCGGCTCCACAGACCGGACAGGGAACCGGGAACTCGGGCCATTCTCGTTCGAGGGCGGTGCGGGCGTATTCCTTCGCCGTTTCGACGACGGTGCCGGTGAGTTCCTTGATTTCACTCATGAAACGAGGGCGCTCCAGCTTGCCCTGCTCCATCTGCTTGAGCTTGTATTCCCATTCTCCGGTCATCTCGGGAGAGGTGAGAATGCCAATCTCCATGTTGTGAAGTTGCTCGATGAGGCGCATCCCCCGTGTCGTCACGAAGATGTCGCGACCGTCCCGGGTGATGTACTTGTCGTTGATCAATCCCTCGATGGTGGACGCTCGGGTGGCCGGCGTTCCCAGCCCTCGCTCGGACATGGCGTCGCGAAGTTCCTCGTCATCGACGCGCTTTCCTGCCGTCTCCATTGCGGAGAGGAGGGTGCTCTCATTGTAGCGGGCGGGCGGGCGGGTCTGCTTGTCGAGGCGTTCAATCGACTTCGCTAGCGCACTTTCGCCGGGAGTGACGGGGACAATCTCTTTGTCGGCGCTGGAGGAAGCTTTTTTGCCGCCACCTTCCGAATCATCGGAAACGGAGGCGGGTGGCGCGCCGCCCACTTTCTTGCCATAGACCGCGAGCCAACCCGCTTTGACGAGGATCTTTCCGTCGGTCTTGAAGGCATCGTCTCCAATGCGGGAGATTCGAGTCGTGTTCTCGAACTCGGCCTGGGGATAGAAAGTGGCGATGAATCGGCGACTCACCATGTCATAGAGCTTCTGCTCGGCTTCATCGAGATTCTTCGGGATCTGGCCGGTGGGGATGATCGCGAAGTGATCGCTGACCTTTGCGCCGTTGAAGACCCGCTTGTTGCTGCCGTTCACCCACTTGTTCTCGATGACCTTGGCGGCGTGTCCTGGCATGTCGCCGATGGTGTATCCGGATCCATTGGCAATTTTGCCGAGGGTCTCGATGCTGGTCCCCACGTAATCATCGGGGAGATAGCGGGAATCGGTTCGTGGATAGGTCAGTGCCTTGTGACGCTCGTAAAGTGACTGGGCTAGCTGGAGGGTCCGGCGGGCGGAGAACCCAAAACGGCCGTTGGCCTCCCGCTGCAGGCTGGTGAGATCGTAGAGTTGAGGAGAGATCTGCTTGGAAGGCTTTTTCTTCTCTTCCACAACCGCGGTCTTTCCCTGGCAGCGCTCGACGATGCCTTCGGCTTCCGAGCGATCCCAGATCCGCTCGGGGCGGGCGTGGGGCTTGTCTTCCGATTTCTTGAAAGACTCGTTGAACCAGCGTCCGAGGTAATCTCCGGCCGAGACGCCGAATGTGCCGTGAACCTCGAAGTAGTCTTCACTGACAAACTGGTCAATCTCCGACTCGCGCTCGGCGAGGAGGGCCAGGGTGGGGGTCTGGACTCGCCCGACCGGGGTCTTGTTGAATCCGCCAAACTTGGAGTTGAAGGCCGTCATCGCTCGAGTCGAGTTGATTCCGACCAGCCAGTCGGACTCGGATCGGCAATAGGCGGCGTCGGCGAGCGGGCGCATCTCTTCGTCGCTTCGCAGATCGGCAAAGGCTTCTCGAATCGCCCCATCGGTCATCGATTGCATCCAGAGACGTCGCGTCGGTTTTTCAATTCCGGCGAATTGCACGATGTAGCGAAAAATCAGTTCCCCCTCGCGACCGGCGTCACAAGCATTGATCAGCTCGGTAACATCTTTGCGTTTCATGAGACGCTTGAGAACGTTGAGCCGGGACTTGGATCCTTTCTGCTCACTCGGCTCGAGCGCAAACTGCTCGGGGATGACGGGGAGACAGTCGAATTTCCATGGGAGCGTTTTTCCCTCGCTCGTTGTGGGAAGAGCCTGTTGGACGAGGTGGCCTACGGCGGAGGAGATGACGTATCGATCGTTCTCGAAGAAATCGTCTTTCTTGTCGAATTTCCCGATGGCGGGATCCTTGCCGAGAACGCGAGCGAGGTCGTTGGCGACACTGGGTTTCTCGGCGATGATGAGGGATTTTGACATGGGGAAAGAGGACGGTTGGAAACTCGAAAGAACGAAAAAAGAGCGATTCCGGGAGAATGGATTGCCCCGAGATCTGTAATCCGTCAAATCAGTTTCGCGAAGTATTTTCCCGGAAGTTGCTTCACGAGGGCCTTCATTTCGAGGTGAAGAAGGTGCGCACTGACGACCCCGGCGGGCAGCCCGGTGGCCTCGGCCAAGCCATCGATGGTGTTCTCGATTCCCTCCATTTTCGAAAGGATGATCCGCTCTCCTTCTGCGAGAACGAGTCCGGGACGGGCAGCCTCCTCGGCTGTTGTTTCCTCATGAAACTGAAGCCCCAAGGAGTGAATCTCGGCCTCCAGTTCATCGATCACATCCTGTGCCTGGCAGACCAGTGTCGCGCCGGAACGAATCAGGCGATGGCAGCCTTCCGAGTTCGGGCGATTGATGGGACCGGGGACGGCGAAAACGGAGCGTCCCTGCTCGAGCGCCTGATTCGCGGTAATCAGGGAACCGCTTCTTGCGGGCGCCTCGACAACCAGCAAGCCCTGTGACATACCGGCGACGATTCGGTTGCGAAGAGGAAAAGACTGCTTGTCGGGGACATAGAGCACCGGGAACTCGGAGATGACCGCACCATTCTCCGCAATCCGTTCCGCCAAGGCTGCATTTTCTGGCGGATAGAGATGCCCGATCCCGGAACCCAGTACGGCGATGGTCCGCCCGCCCGCAGCGAGGGCGGCCTCGTGTGCGGCGGTATCGATTCCGCGAGCGAGACCGGAAAGGATGCAGAATCCCGCCTTGGCGAGCTGATAGCTGAGCTTGGTCGCCTGTTCTTTTCCATAGTGAGTCATCCGCCGGGAACCGACCACTCCGATGCCAGCCGCATCGGATTTTCGGATTTCTCCCTTCACGTAGAGAAGAAAGGGGGGATCATGAATTTCTCGCAGGGCCGGGGGATACTCCTCGTCGTGAAGCGTCAATGCGACGATCCCGTGGTCCTTCATGCGACGTTTCTCCTCTTCCAGGTCGACATGTTCCTCCCAACTCGCGATCAGTGTGGCCATTTCCTTCCCGATCCCGGGGACTTTCTGAAGAAGAGTGGGAGAAGCCGCAAGGATGTCTTCGGGTTCGCCGAGTTCTTCAAGTAGCTTTCGAACTCGCACGGGGCCGATTCCTGGTAGCAGGTTCAGAGCTAGGAACGCTTCCTTCGAGGTCATGACTCTTTTCGGATACGAGATCCGAGAAAGAAAATCAAGTGTTCATTTGAAACCTATTTCAAGAAGGGCGATTTCGATTCGCAGATTGCCTCTTGTATGAGTAGGGTCGAATGCTTCTCTCCGAACCAGACACTCCCCTTGAAAACTCTCTTTCTCGTAGCCGGCGAAATCAGTGGTGACACCCACGGAGCGGCGCTCGTGTCCGCCCTGCAGCGCTCAGGGGACTGGAAGATCGCCGGGTTGGGAGGTCCTCTGCTCGCTGCGCAGTCCGAAGCGATCGAGAATTGGCTCGAAGATGCTGCCGTTCTCGGGTTGTGGGAGGTGCTCAAGAAATACTCCTACTTTCGTGAGAAGATGGAGGAGGCTGTGGCGCGTATCCACGAGAGTCAACCGAATGGGATCGTCTTCATTGACTATCCGGGATTCAACCTGCGACTGGCGAAGCGACTCCGCGAAGAAGGCTATGAGGGCAAGCTGATCTACTACATCAGCCCACAGGTCTGGGCCTGGAAGAAGGGACGAGTGCGTACGATGGCCCAGCTTCTCGACCTCATGATCTGTATCTTTCCGTTCGAGAAGGACCTCTATGAAAATAGCGGACTTCCCACCGTCTTTGCAGGTCATCCTCTCGTCGACTCGATGGAGCAGATTCGGGATGCCGAGCTGACGCGCGACCCCAAGCTGGTGGCGCTCCTGCCGGGTTCAAGAGAGCGGGAAATTGCGAAGCTCTTTCCGCCCATGCTCGATGCCGCGGAGATTCTCTTGGGCAAGGATCCGGAACTTCGATTCACGACGACAGGCGCCACCGAGAAGCTCACGGGTGTCCTGCGAGAGATGGTGCGAGCCCGTGGTCTAGAGGATCATTTCAGGGTAGGGGAGGAATCGAGTTACGAGATCATGCAGTGTGCCTGGACGGGTGTCGTCGCTTCGGGAACAGCAACCCTTGAGGCGGCCTGCCTCGGATTACCCTATTGCCTGACATACAAAGTGGCCTGGCTGACGGCTGCGGTAGCGCGCCGGGTCATGTCGGTCGACTATCTCGGAATCGTGAACGTGCTCGCGGGGAGGGAAGTGGTTCGAGAAATCCTCCAGGGAGAAGCGAGGGGAGAGGTCCTAGCGGAAGAGATCTTTTCGCTTCTGACCGATGTGACGAAGCGAACGCAACTCCAGGAATCTCTCGCCGAGGTGGTCGCGACGCTGGGTGATGGGGGGTGCGATGAGAACGCGGCTGCCGCCATCTCCGATGTTTTTCGAGTATCGAGCCCGACAGACTGACGTATATGCTTCCTAAGGAATGAAAGAAGGTGCCCTCATCCGATCTCTGATCGTCGCTCTGCCTACCGGTTTGCTTGTGCTGGGGGTAGGGGCCATGGTCTTTACCCACATGAATCCGAAAGAGAAAGAGGCCGATCCCAATGAGAAAGTGCGATTGGAGGCCGCTTCCTTGAACCGTCGGCCCATTACCCAGGCGGATCTCGAGAAGAATCTGGCAATCCTGACGGAGCAGATCGGAGAGCGTCATCTCGGCAAGCCCGACGCGCTTGAGCAGGCGGCGATCTGGATCGAGTCGACCATGGGCGGTGCCAACCTGGTATATCAGATTGATCGGCATGCTTATTCAGTTGGAGATCAGGAGGTTCGGAATCTTATTGCCGAACTTCCCGGGAAAAGTCGGAGAGATGAGATCGTCGTGATTGGCGCGCACTATGACACGGTGCCGGGATGTCCGGGAGCCAATGACAACGGTACCGGCGTGGTTGCACTGCTTTCCCTGGCCAAGGCCTTCGCGGGAGATCCCCAGGAAAGAACGGTGCGCTTCGTCGCTTTTGTGAACGAAGAGCCTCCCTACTTTCAGACTGAGAATATGGGAAGTCACCAGTATGCGGAGCGCTGCAGTGCGCGACGCGACAATATCGTCTCGATGTTGTCCCTGGAGACGATCGGGTATTTTGCGGATGAGGAAGGAAGCCAGAGAGTTCCCGAGGGCCTTGAGGGAGATTTCCCTACGACAGGAAACTTTCTCGCCTTTGTCGGAAACCAGGGATCACGCTTTCTCGCCGACTCGGCAAAAACCGCCTTCACCTTCAGTAGCGGGATTCCCGCGATCGGAGGTGGTTTTCTCGAGGGCACGCCGGGAGTGAGTTGGTCCGATCACTGGTCCTTCTGGAAGTTCGGGTATCCCGGGGTGATGGTGACCGATACGGCGCCGTATCGATATCCGGACTATCACAAGCCCACCGACACGATCGATAAGATCGATTTCTCGAGGTTCACCAAGTCGGTGGAGGGGATCGAAGCAGTGATCCGAGTCTGGGCGAATCCTTGAGCAAGGAGATCGGCGTGGGCAAGTCGATTCAAACCGTCTGCCCCTGCTCCTCGGAGAGAAACTGGGCAATCCCATTCTCGCGATCGCAGAGGACGACCCTGGGCTCGACCGGTTTTTCGGTCAGCTCGAATCCCATGATGATCACTTTTTCGCCTGCATTGATGAGGTGCGCTGCGGCACCATTGATCTCGATGGCACCGCTACCAGGTGCTCCTTCGATGACATAGGTCTCGAGCCGGGCTCCCGTGGTCGCGCTGACGACGAGAACCTTTTCCCCCACCCAGAGTCCCACCGCATCGATCAGGTCACGATCGATCGTGATACTGCCGATGTAATCGACATTGGCCTCGGTGACCGTGGCCAGGTGAATTTTGGATCGCAGGAGACTACGCATTTTCTGAAAGGAAAAAGGAAAGAAGGTTTCCCCGTTTCCGGGCGATTGCAAGGTCGTCGTGGAGAAGTCTCGTCGTTGATGGCCTGACAATCCACAGCCGAGTGCCTTCGAGGGAGCGAATGCGTTGCTCCGAATTCCTCATCGAGAGGAGGCAGACCGAATCAATGGAGGAGGGTTCGCTTTACTGCCAGTTGCCATTCCGGGATGCGGTCCTGCAGATCCTTTTTCTGCTCACTTGGCTCGTAGCGGGCGGTCTCCTGCCATTTCGCTGCAATCTCGTCCTTGTCTTTCCAAACCCCCACGGCCAGCCCCGCCAGGTAGGCTGCTCCCAGGGCGGTGGTTTCGGCAATGGCCGAGCGGATCACGGGGACGTCGAGCACATCGGACTGAATCTGCATGAGCAGGGCATTTTCGGTGGCTCCGCCATCGACTCGCAGTTCCTCGATCGCGATTCCCGAATCCTTCACCATCGCCGAGAGGACATCGTAGGTTTGAAACGCGATTCCCTCGAGCGCCGCGCGTGCAAGATGGGACTTGTTGGCACCTCGGGTCAGGCCCGAGATCGTTCCCCGCGCATGACCATCCCAGTGCGGAGCCCCGAGACCGGCAAAGGCAGGGACAAAGTAGACGCCCCCATGGTCCTCGACCTGCCGAGCGAGATCCTCGATCTCCGAGGCTTCGGAAATGATCCCAAGCTGATCTCGGAGCCATTGCACGACGGCCCCGGCGATGAAAATGCTGCCCTCCAGAGCATATTCCGTTTTTCCATTGATCTTCCAGGCGACAGTGGTGAGAAGACGGTGCTCCGAGGGGACGGGTTCGTTTCCGGTATTCATGAGCAGGAAGCAGCCGGTCCCGTAGGTGTTTTTGGCCATCCCCGGGGAGTGACAGGCCTGGCCAAACAAAGCCGCGTGCTGGTCCCCGGCAATCCCCGAGATCGGAATGGGCGCTCCGAAGAGAGAGTCGCAGGTGGAGCCGTAGACTTCGCTGCTTTCCCGGACTTCCGGGAGGATCTCGCGGGGGATCTCGAGCAGTTCGAGCATTTCGTCGCTCCAGTCCATTACGTGGATATCGAAGAGCATGGTGCGAGAGGCGTTGGTGACATCGGTGATGTGCAGGGCTCCTTCCGTCAGGTTCCAGACCAGCCAGGAGTCGATCGTTCCAAAGGCGATTTCTCCCTTTTCCGCACGATCGCGAAGACCATCGACATGATCCAGCATCCAGCGAACTTTCGACCCGGAGAAATAGGCATCGATGACCAGCCCGGTTGTTTTCTGGATTTGGTCGGCGTGCCCCCTTTCGACCATCTCATCGCAGAAGTCCGCCGTTCTCCGATCCTGCCAGACGATGGCGTTGGCTACCGGCTCGCCAGTCTCTCGATCCCAGAGAACGACGGTCTCTCTTTGATTCGTGATGCCTACAGCGGCGATTTTTTCCGCAGTGAGATCGGCTTTTTCCAAAGCTTCTCGCGCGACGGTCAGCTGCGACATCCAGATTTCCGTGGCATCGTGCTCAACCCAGCCAGGTTGAGGGAAGATCTGTTCGAACTCCTTCTGGACTTTGGAGATGATTTCTCCTTGTTCGTTGAAGATGATGGCTCGGGAACTCGTGGTCCCCTGATCCAGCGAGAGAATGTGTCTACCCATGGGGTAAACCTAACCAGTTGGAAAAAGGATTGCAATGCTGGTCCCGGGGGAACCGGTTCACCGGGAAATCCGGGGGGGTAGACGGATCAGCTGCGGCGCACTTTTGGACACCAAAAAGGAGACCGTAATGACGGGTCTACAGAAAGCCGTTTCTCAAGGTAATCTGTAAGTCGATGAAACTGACTTGGTCCAACCTCTTTGCGGGAGCGCTTCTCCTGACTGTACCGAGTTTTGCGACGGCATCGGATTTGTCACCCGAAGATCTCGCCTTCTTTGAATCCAAGATTCGTCCCGCTCTCATTGCCCACTGCTACGAGTGTCACTCGGAAGAAGCGGACAAGAGGAAGGGGGGGCTTTGGCTCGATCGCAAGGCGGGTTGGGCTCTCGGTGGAGATTCCGGTCCGGCGGCGATTGCCGGGGATCTCGACGGGAGTCTTCTCATCGAAACGATTCGCTACGACGATCCAGATCTCGAGATGCCGCCCGATGGGAAACTGCCCCCTGATGTCATCGCTGATTTTGAGGAATGGGTGCGCCGAGGGCTTCCCGATCCCAGGACGGAGGAGGGAATCGACATCAAGCCGGATGGGATGTCACTGGAAGACGGCCGGGAGTTCTGGTCCTTTCGCCCTCGCCAGACCGAGTTTGGGGAAAAGAAGGAAATCGATGATTTCATCCATCATCGTCTCGCCGAGGCTGGAATCGTGCGGGAAGCCTCCGCCTCTCCTTTGCAGCGTCTACGCAGGACCAAGATTGACCTGACCGGCCTCATCCCGACCGAGGAGGAGCAGGAAGCGATTCAAAAAGACAACTCCCCCGAGAAGTGGGAGGAACTGATCGATGGTTGGCTTGCGTCGAAGGCATTCGGAGAGCGGTGGGGGCGTCACTGGCTCGATATCGCGCGTTATGCAGATTCCAGTGGAGGAGGTCGCGCGATGCCTTTCCCGGAGGCATGGCGATTTCGGGATCATGTTATTGATTCCTTTCACCAGGATCGTCCGCTCGACGAGTTGATCACCATGCACCTGGCGGGAGACCTTCTCCCCTACGAGACCGAGGAAGAGCGGATCGAGCAGTTGGTATCCACCGGGTTCCTCGTTCTGGGACCTCACAACTACGAGAATCAGAACAAGGCTGAGCTCGATTTTGAGATTGTCGATGAACAACTTGATACGCTGGGGAGAGCTTTCATGGGGCAGACCTTTGGCTGCGCTCGATGCCACGATCACAAGTTCGATCCTGTTCCGGCGACCGACTATTATGCGATGGCCGGGATTTTCCTGAGTTCGAACTCGGTGACCCATGCCAATGTTTCGAAGTGGCACACGGAGCCGATCCCGCCAACGGAGGGCGCCTCCGACGCGATGATGAAGTTCAAGCAGCGCGAAACGGAGCTCAAGAGCGAGGTTGACGAGCTCAAGAAGCAACTCGCCGACCTGGGGAGTGGAGCCGGGGGAGGCATGCCAGGCATCCTCGCGAAGAATCTTCCCGGTCTTGTCGTCGACGATGTCGAGGCGAAAAAGACTGGAGAGTGGCAGTCTTCGACGAGCACCCCTCGCTGGGTCGGCGGAAATTATCTTCACGATCTCAACGCCGAGAAAGGTCAGAAATCGGTCGAGTATACGATCCGGGTTCCTCGATCGGGAAAATATGAGCTGCGAGCCTCGTATTCGACAGGAACCAACCGGAATTCGAGAGCGCCCTACTCGATTCAAACCCGGGACCGGGAAGAGACCGTCTACATCAATCAGAAGCTCAGACCCGAGCATGATGGGCTCTTTCAAACCCTGGGCGAATATGTTCTCCATGAGGGGGAAGAGGTCACGGTGACACTTTCTAACAAAACGGAGGAAAATGGACACATCATTGCCGATGCAATCCAGTGGCTGCCCCTCGATCAGGCCGTGGAATCGCTGACGAAAAGGGATGAAGCCGAGGAGAAGGAGAAGAAAGAGAGAATTAGGGGACTGCAGAAACAACTCGCGAAGGCGGAAGGAGCCCTGAAGAAGGCAAGATCGAACGCACCTTCGATCCCCCAGGCGATGGCGGTTGTGGACCGGAGTCAGGACAAGATTTCCGGCACCGAACTGCGGATCCGGGGCGTGGAGTCGAATCGAGGCGATTATATTCCTCGAGGCTTTCTGGAGGTTGCGATGTGGGAAGAGGCCGAGATTCCAGAGGACTCAAGCGGTCGATTGGAAATGGCTCGCTGGATCACCGATGAGCGCAATCCGCTTACGGCAAGAGTCCTGGCCAACCGGATTTGGCTGCATCTCATGGGAGAGGGGATCGTTCGGACCGTCGATAACTTTGGTGTTACCGGAGAAAAGCCGACCCATCCGGAACTCCTGGATTTCCTCGCCGGTGAGTTGATCGCCAGCGGATGGTCGACGAAGACGCTGGTCCGAAAGATCGTTCTTTCCGAGGTCTATCGGCGCTCGACCGGCAATGGCCGATCTCCTGCTGCCGAGATCGATCCCGAGAACAAGCTCTACTGGCGGGCTCACCTTCGTCCTGTCGGAGCGGAAGCACTTCGGGATGCCATGCTCACCCTTTCCGGGGAGTTGGATGAGAGTGGGGGAGGGGCTTCCCTTCCCAAAGGATTTCGCAGCGAGTTTGGATATCAGTTCACCTCGATGCGAAGGAGTGTCTACGTGCCTGTCTTCCGCAATTCCGGATACGAGTTGTTTTCCGTTTTCGATTTTGCCAATCCGAATTTCTCGGTGGGAAAACGCTCCAAAAGCACGATCCCGACGCAAGCGCTCTTCCTGACGAATCATCCCTTTGTTCACAAGCGTGCCGCTGTCGCTGCCGAGCAATTGTTGCAGGCTCCTGTGAAGTCCGATCGCGAGCGGGTCGATCTCGCCTTTCGGCGTAGCCTGGGACGAGAGCCCAGCGAAACCGAGGCTTCCCTGGCGGTCCAGTTTCTTCGCGAGACTGGAGATCCGGAGGACGGGGACGATCTCCACGCCTGGACCGCGCTGCAACGATCTCTTTTTGGAACGGTAGACTTTCGATTTCTTCGCTAAACCATCTGACTCAACCCTATCTGATCATGGACTCAACCCTGTTTGATTCAGCCTTTGCCAGCAACTCTTCTCCGGTGAGCCGCCGACAGCTTCTCAAGACGGGAGCCTGCGGATTTGGAAGCCTTGCTCTCGCGGCAATGGGCAAACAGGCCCCCATGATTCCTCCCAAGGCGAAGCGGGTCATCTTCATCTTCATGCAGGGTGGGCCGAGTCATGTCGATACCTATGACTACAAGCCGGACCTCTTTCCGGCACACGAGAAAGAGGTCGAGTTCCTGGTGCCTCGGAGCCGGTCTAAGGAACAGCGGAAGGTGATGAAACCGATGTGGGAGTTCCAGCAATACGGAGAGTCGGGGCGCTGGTCTTCCAGTCTGTTTCCCGAGGTGGCGAAACATGTCGATGATTTGTGTTTCATCCACTCCATGCACACCGAGGGGGTTGCCCACGGACCCGCGACTCTATTTCTCCATACCGGAGCGACCAACCTCATTCGCCCCTCGGTGGGATCCTGGATCAGCTATGGCCTGGGGACCGAGAATGAGAATCTTCCAGGTTTCGTCGTGGTCAATCCGCCAGCCAACAAGGGTGGCCCTCGCAACTATGGGAACGCTTTTCTCCCCGCCTTTCACCAGGGGACCGTTCTCGGTCAGCCAGGGAATTCGAATGCCCGTCCCGAGATCCGGAATCTTGCGAGCCGACTTTCCGAAAAAGAAATCCTGCGAGAGCATGAGTTTCTCGATCAATTGAACCGCGCCCAGGTGGGTGACTCGACGGATACCGTGCTCGACGGGGTGATCCGCTCGCATGAGCTTGCCTGGCGGATGCAGACTCATGCGTCCGAGTTGGTCGATGTGGATCGGGAATCTCGAAGCACGCAGGAGCTTTACGGTATCGGGGGTGATGAGACGGATGGGTTCGGAAGGCAGTGTCTCGCGGCACGGCAATTGGCCGAGTCGGGGGTGCGATTTGTGCAGATCAGCCATTGCGACAACTCGTCGAATCCGGTCTGGGACCAACACAGCAACATGCCCAAGCATGAAAAGTTGGCAGGCCAGGTCGATAAGCCCATTGCCGGTCTTCTCACCGATCTGAAACGCCGTGGGCTTCTTGAGGACACCCTCGTCTGGTGGGGATCGGAGTTCGGACGCACTCCGTTTTCTCAAAACGGCAACGGGCGGGATCACAATCCCAAGGGCTTCACGGTCTGGCTGGCAGGGGGAGGGGTGAAACCCGGCTTCGCCTACGGCGCCACCGATGAACTGGGATTCCAGGCCGTCGAGAACAAGGTCCACATGCATGACCTGCATGCCACGGTCCTCCATGCGCTCGGACTCGACCATGAAAAGCTCACCTATCGTTACGCTGGTCGCGATTTCCGTCTCACCGACGTCCACGGAAGAGTGGTGAAAGAGATTTTTGCCTGACCGATCTTTTGATTCCTTGACGCTCAATGCCTTGGGCAAGACCGGCGGATCCGTGCTCTTCTTGGCATTCCGGAATTTCCAATCACTTTCCTCCTACAGTGCAAAAAATGCGCAGTTTCGCAATATCTGCACAGGAAGCTGCTGGAAATCAGGCATTTAGGGCGATTTTTTGGTTGCGCACTGCGCCTTCCTATCTAGAAAAGGGTTAATGGCGGAACGGTTCATTCAGAATCTCGTGACGTCGCAATGACAACTGCCCGTTTTGGCAAAAAAACACCACTCATGAAAAAAGTAAGGCTCTTCGCTAAATCGTGTGGGTAGCAGGTAGGGGCTTGAGGTCGCCAGCGA